>JAXMHN010000110.1:0-5864 GCA_046346765.1 Verrucomicrobiota bacterium
ACCCTCGACGTCGGCAAGGGCCAAGCCGAATCGTTGACCATTACAAATGCAAATGGAATCGCTCCCGTGCGCTGGTGTCCACTCTGCGACACGAACACCATGCCCCCCTTTCCCGGCCCATGGTTCCTTCGCGCTCAGTTAGCGGATGGCCAATGAGGATGGCGCCTGCAGAGAACCAATTCTCCCATGAACTTGTTCAATCTCCCAAAGTCCATGCCGCGTGATTGCTGGAGAGCGGCTGTCTTCTGCCTCCTGGTTGCTGGCATACGGGTTAACCGCGCGGATCCGCTGGATACCTGGACACCGAATCGGAAGCACCTCACACACGTCGCCTTTGGCAATGGACGATTCGTAGCGGTCGGGCCGGAAGGGACGATGAGGACCTCCACCGACGGCGTTCATTGGACTGATTCGGGCAGCAACACTGAGATGGACCTGCGGGAAGTCGTTTACGGGAACGACCAGTTCGTCGCCGTCGGACTCCCCTCAGAGTTCTGTGGCAGTCTGGACGTTCCCTGCCGCAATTTAATTGCCTCAAAGGATGGAGTGACGTGGGCACCAGTCGAAATAGCCTTGCCATTGCCCTTCCTCTCGCTGGCCTACGGCAATGGGCAATACGTCGCGGGTTTGCCCAATGGAGTTGCTCACTCGCCAGACGGAATCCATTGGAAAAGCAGCTTGCCTTCGACTGTGTTCACCCCCGACACGGGGTTCTCTGTCGGCGCCTACGGGGGAGGTCAGTTTGTCTTCTATGGCGACCAGGGACGCATCATTACCTCAACGAACGGAATATCATGGGTTGCGGAAAACTCCGGCACCATGTCGAACCTGGTGGGCATAGCCTATGGCAATGGCCGGTTCGTCGCCTTGTCGTGGGATGGAAAAATCTATACGTCGCCGGATGCAATCCAATGGGCACAGAAATGGGCCGCGAACGGAACCGATCTTGCGCGGGTTCTGCGGGCGATTACCTACGGCTATGATCGATTCGTGGCCGTCGGCGACGGCGGAATGATCCTCAGCTCTCCCGACGGCGTCACCTGGACCCAACGGGCTGGCCTTCCCGACTCGGAGCACAGGGGCCTTTGGGGTTTTGAGCAAGGCTCGAATCTCGAAGATGTCGTATATGGGAACGGCATCTTCGTGGCGGTTGGAGACTACGGCGCGATCTGCACCTCAAATGACGGCGATTACTGGGCGGAGTTATTTCCACCGATTCCCGGTCCGTCCGTTGTGCAGGACGTGGCTTATGGGGAAGGTATTTTTATTGCCGTAAAGGGTGAGGGAATATCGGAGACGGGCGCCATCCTGAGCTCGGACGACGGCCTTAATTGGTTTCCTCTGATCGAAGGGGCAGAAATGGGAGGGATCAGTGTGGCGTTTGGCAACAGGCGCTTCACGGTCGCCGGTTATCGTCGAAACTGGCGGGGGAGTTTCGAGGGATATGGAGTGAGCTGGGACCAAGGTTGGATCGTCGGCACTTCTGCAATCATTTTTGCCAATGGTCAATTCATGGCGGCGAATCTTTCCACGTCCGCGGATGGAAGGAATTGGGTAAGCCACCCGAGCGGGACGACGAACGCAATCACAGCGGTGGCATATGGAAAGGGACGCTACGCCGCCGTGGGTGAGAACACCACCGTCCTGACTTCGACCGACGGCGTGCGCTGGATCCCGGGAAGTTCTCCTCCGACCAGTCTCCCCTATACCTTTACCGGCATATCTTTTGGAAATGATCGTTTCGTAGCGGTGGACCGGTCCGGAAAAACCGCGGTTTCGCAGGATGGAGTCCAATGGACGCTCAACGGGTGGACCCAGAACCCTCCGCAGAGTCTCAACTCGATCGCGTTTGGTGGCGGATACTTCGTGGCTGTGGGTATTGGAAGCAATTCACGCTACTTAGGCGCGATCATGACCAGTACTGATGGCAGCGTCTGGGTGAAACGAACGGCTCCGATTGATGATGAGCTCCGTCGTGTGGTCTTCGCAGACGGCTATTTCTTGACATTTGACTCGCAAGGATACGCGATGCGATCCGGCGATTTATGGGTTCCGCTAACGATTAATCTGGATCCGAACCCATCAATCGTTGAACTAAGCGCTCCGAGGGCAACGTCCGCAATGGTCACGATTGAAACCTCCGCGGATCTTCTTTCGTGGCGTTCCTTCACTAATGTCGCCATACCTCGAAGCGGCGATGGATCTCTCCGGTTCCCGGCCGAGGGTGGGCACGCGTTTTACCGAGCTCGTCCGTCGACTGCGGGCCAGGGGAACGTGCTCAAAACTCGAGCGCTGAAATGCACGTTAACGCTATGAACTCTCGACGAACAAACAAGATGGCCGTCTCACTTCCGGCTTTACGCTTATCGAATTGCTCGTGGTGATTGGCATCATCGCGATTCTGGCGGCGATGCGATTGCCCGCGCTTCTTTTCGTGGATGGCCACAGCGAGCAATGCGATTTTTCGTCGGTAATCAAGAAGAACCCTCTACGCGGACTCGAACCCGGCAGGAACTGGGATTGGTTCAAACCCCTAAGATAGTCCGGCGGTCGCTCTGATTTTCGCAGACGCCAGCAAAGCCGGGTCATCTGATCCCTCCTCCGACTCGCGACAAGCCTGCTTTTCTCAACAGTTGTTTGAACCGCGGATCGTCACGGAACGGGTCCCAGCAGTCATCAATCAAGAAATCGGCCTCGCCGTCGTCTTCATGTTCCTCACACGCTTGATTGAGCAACGCAAACACCTCAGTCGTCAAACCGAGCCGGGCTTTGAGCCTCGCTCGTTTGTACGGACTTAATGGTCGGTTCAGCATGGCTTGCCACAGTTTATTAGTGCCATCCTGCTCGGCCAGGATCGCTCGCCACTTTTGGTACTGGGCTTCGATCGGCGCCGCGTTGGCCGGGTCCCACATTTTCTCCTCGATCTCATATTCATCGAGCGCCTTGCGGTACTGCTTGTCCGCCTCGTACGCGCGTGCGAGGAGCGAGTGCGGCAGACGCAGGCCCGGTTCCAACCGCAGGGCTTTCCAGTAATGTTCAATCGCTTGGGAAAAATCACGCTGGGCATAATAGGGCGTGCCTAGCTGCGTCTGAATACCGACGTCCGAGTAGTCGATGCGCTCGGCGGCTTTGAACTCGCGCAACGCGGTGGCGGCATCGCCTCGCGCACGCAGAATGATCCAAGCGTGAAACCCGTGCGCCGATGCGGGCCGCGCTTTCCATTTCAACCGGCTGGCCCGTTCGCTCTCCGTCACGGCTTCCGCAAAATGCCAGTCGAGGAATTCAACATAGGAGTGGATCGCATGGTACTGGGCGGAATCGGGATTCAAGTCCCGAAGCCTCTCGGCCACCCAGCGGATGTTCTGCACGAAATTGGAACGCGGAGGGAGTTGCTCGCCTCCCGGTCCAAAATATAAAGTCGAGATCCGGAAATAGGCATCCGCAAACTGAGGGTCCAGTTTCACGGCTCCGATCAAATTCGTGAATGCCTGGAACTGGCGATCCCGCGTTTGGTCTTTGGAAATGAGGACGGCCTGGTCATAGAGCCTTTGAGCGTCCGGGATGGAGGAGAGCGGCTGGTCACGATTCAGTTCGCGGAACGCGAAAATCGCCGCGGCGCATATAGTCGAGAACGCCGCCAAAATGAAGAGGGTCCTTCTCGCGAACTTCCAGATCTTCTCTCGCGCGTGCGAGCGTCTGACCGATCGTCCACGTTGAAAGAGCTCGACTTCGCGGAGGGTCGCCTCGGCACTCGCGTAACGCTCCCGGGGATCGGCTTGGCAGGCGCGGTGAACGATGGCTTGCAGCTCCAGCCAGCGCCCATGGTCAAGACGCGACGCGAGGTCAGCGGGCGGCTCCGGGAAATCGTGATGGGTTTTGCCGGTGCTCATCACGTAGAGGACGATGCCGAGGCTAAAGATATCGGCCCGCGGCGTGCCGGGACCTTCGGGCGGAATGAAACCCTCGGTGCCCACAAAGGATCGGGCTTCATTCGCGTTCGCCACCAGCCCGATGTCCGCGAGCTTTGGAACGCCATTCACGAAGACGATGTTGGATGGTTTGATATCGCGATGGACCAAGCCATGACGGTGCAGCTCGGCGAGCGCGCCGGTGAGGGTGTGCGCAATTCGAATACACTCATCGAGCGGCAGCGCGCCGCGCGCTTTCACTTCGGCCGCGAGCGTGCGCGCTTGATAAGGTTGGGCGGTTTCGGGATGAGCTGCGTCCGCCAGCTCCATCACGTAATAAAAATATCCCTCCTCATCGTTCCGTCCAATCTGGAGAAGATCCACGAAACCCTCGTGAGAACGCGAGATGGGTTCGAACTTTCGGAGGCCAGCGAATTCGCGGTCGTACGGGCGGTCATCACCGAACTCGCTGCGCCGGACGATCTTGACCGCACGCAAGGTCCCGAGCGGATTGCGCGCCAGCCACACTTCGCCATAGCTGCCGGACCCAATGCGTTGAAGGAGTTCCAGCTCGGGAAGGCTTGGGGGCCAGACTTTGACGGCCGAGACTGGAGGAAGCGCATTCAACTGGAAAAGGCTAGTAAGCCACGAAAGGAGATTCAAACAGGAACTGGCCATGTCGCTTCGGCAGCCCTTGAATTAGTATTCAGGCAGCCGCCACCCGATCGCCAATTGGCAGGGGTGATCGGTTAGGAACAATCCTGGCGGGACCAGTGGTTGAGCCGGACGGGAAGTTGCGGAATGCTAAATACTAATTCAAGGGTGACCCTGCCGACGCCACAACCTCTACGATCTGCGCGGTAACTGGAATCGTCCCGTGGCAGTCAGGGGCGAACCGCCCCGTTCCTTTCCGGGTGGTGATGACATTGGTTCCAACTTCTACCCCAGCCTGGGCTGTTACAGCGTGAATGATCCAAACGTGCTCCGAGAGCATATGCGCCAATTGCGTCAGGCAGCAGTGGGCGCGATCTGCGTGAGTTGGTGGGGGCGCAATACCTTCACGGATCGAGCCTTGCCGGCCGTCTTCAAAGCCGCTGAAGAGGATTGGGTGAAAGTCAACTTCCACATTGAACCCTTCCCGGGGCGCAACGCCGCAACCACGCGCGACGCTATCGAGTATCTCACAGAGAGATACGGCCAGTCCCCGGCTTGCCATCGCCTGACAAGACTGGGAAACAAGCCGATCTTTTTCATCTACGATTCTTATCTGATTCCGCCAGCTGAGTGGGCTACCGTGCTGGAAAAAGGCGGGACGAACACCATCCGCGGCGGCTCCAAGGATGCGGTGGTGATTGGTTTGTGGGTTAAGAAAGACGACGGCCCCAAGCTCCTGAAAAGCGGCTTCGACGGTTTTTATACCTACTTCGCCGCCGACGGGTTTACCTACGGTTCGACAACGGGTCATTGGCCGGAGTTGGCGGAATGGGCACGCGCTCATGACATGCTGTTCGTTCCGTGCGTCGCGCCGGGGTATGTCGACACTCGCAGGTCAACAGCAATTTTACATGATGAAACGAACGTTTCGTCCTGTAAGCAGCGCTGGCGCTCAGCCGCATGATGTATCTGGAGTTTACTCTTGGGCAAAGCCAGGAGCATTTCCTGCAATGCCACCAGAGCGCGCTGAACTACTTTCAGGGGGTCCCAGACAGCGTCATGGTCGACAACTGTAAAACCGCGGTGTTGAGCCACCCGCTCGGCCAACCCGCCCAGTTCAACCCTCGCTATCTGGACTTCGCCAACCACCATGGATTTAAAGTCAGCGCCTGTGGGGTGAAAAAGGGCAACGAAAAGGGGCGCGTGGAGAATGGCGTGAAGTTCGTTAAAGTGAACTTCCTCCAGGGCCTGGAACTGCCTCCCTGGCCCGCCCTTAACCCTGCGGGTCGTCATTGGCTGGAG
>JAXMHN010000111.1:0-4826 GCA_046346765.1 Verrucomicrobiota bacterium
ACATCCCATTTGCATTTCAAGTGGTCGTCGCGGCCAATGAAACGTTCGCCAAAATGTTTGACGTGACCATCCCGGCTGGGAGAACGAGTGTGGTCTCGCGCTTGCCATTGGCACAAATTAACGGCGAAATCCGCCTCAGCTTACAGCTATCAGCCAATCCGCTGGTGGAACTGGCCGAACCGATGAATGCGCGCGTGCTGCCGGCCGGCGCCAATGCTCAAACTCAGATCATCGCCGCTTCCTCCAGAACCGAGGACGAGCGAATTGTGTTTGATTTGCCCCGCTACGGCCCTTTTTCCGGGCCACTCCAAGTTCGCTACGCGACGCGCGACGGAACCGCCATCGCGGGGCGTGACTATGAGGCCGCCTCGGGTGTTGTCACACTCGGTGAGGCGACGTCCGGCTGGGCAGCGATCGCCTCGGTGGTAGTCCGGCGGTTAGGCGCAAGTCCGCCGGAAGATCGCGAGTTCTACCTCGACCTCGATGTGCCGCCGAATGTGGTGGTGTCGGGGTCCCTCGTTGGGCGTTTGGCCGGCCAAGTGCCGTGGACGGGGTTCAAGATCGACGGTCCAAACGAGGTCGGCGAAGAAGCGGAGTTTGTGGAAGTGAAAATCGTCGATGAAAACAAAGACGCCACCTTCGACGTTCTCACCAGCGACGGGACCGCGCGGGCCGGTGTCGATTACACCGCCGTGCATACTACTTTACGAGCGGATGGCACGCTGCGCGTGGCGCTCGTACCGAACGATGCGCGAGTGGAACCGGTGAAAATCTTCAAGGTCACCGCAGTGCGGGCGTCGGACCGGTTGACCAATTCCATCGACATCGTGATTGTCGATGACGAACGCGGTGGCGCGCGCGATGAAACGTTTTTACCGATTCGATATGAGGGGGAGAATTATGAAGTCAACACCTTCGGTGGTGTCACAGGCGATGATCGCATTATCCTGTGCGAAGCGTCCCGGGCGATTTGGGAATATGATCGGACCGGACACTTCACCGCCAGGCGGCCGCTTCCCGCTTTGCCGGGCACGTTTAAGACTGGCCTGGTCCTGCCGGACGGCCGATTGCTGGTTGGCACCGCTGGGGACGCGCTTGGCCAGCCGAGCGTCTTCCGCCTTCTTCCTGACGGTGAGTTCGATCCGAGCTTCGCCGGTGCGGTGGACCAGAGCACGGTGCTGGGCCTAGCCGATGGGGGGGCTGGCAGAACCGTGCTGTTGAAGCGGCCATTCTTGGAAAATCGGTGGGAGATCGTGCGATTGCTCGAGGACGGCGCACCGGATCCAGCGTTTCCGCCGATCCAGTCTGAGCCGAATAACTACGAAGAAGGGGTCGCCCGGTTCGGGATACAACCCGACGGCGCAATTTTGGCCGCGTTGTCCACTTGCGATTGGCGCTGGGGCTGTTCCTACAACCGGCTTGTCCGCATTCAAGACGGGACCGCGGTGACGCTCGACCAAGTCGTGTCCTCCGGCTTTTTCGCGCCACCCGATATCAGGGCCCGCTGGTTTCCCCATGCGCTGCCGGGCGGCGGAACCTTCCTGGAGAATATCTATCCCTACGGCGACGTCGCGTTCGGGTATTGTGTAAAGCCGGATGGAACGCTGGACGAAAACTTCACACCCGGTGGCACGGACGCTTACTTGTTTCAATATCTCGGTGTGCAAAGCGACGGCGGTATTGTCGGGTGGAGTCAGCCAGGCGTCGAAGTCATTCGATTGCATCCAGGGCAAACGCCGCGGCGCGGGATCATTTTGCAGGCGCCGGGGCCGGCTTTCTATACCGAGGGGACGAGCGGTCAGATGACACTTTCCCGCGCCGGCGAGAGCAGCCAACCGCTTGAGTTTCGGCTGAAGATCAAGGCGGGAACTGCCGGGCCGGAAGATTTCGCGAACTTGTCGCAAGTGCTTCGTTTTGCGCCGCTGCAGAACACAGTGGTGTTGAAGATCACGCCGCTGGCAGACGGGAACGTCGAAGGAGACGAGTGGGCGGACGTCGGAGTCGAACCTTTGTCGGAAGATGTGGCAATCTTCGGTGACGACATCCGAGTGCAGGTGAGCGATTCGGACCCGTTCGTGAAGCTCGAGCTGACCTGGGAGCCAGCGTTGATCGGTTATTCCAATCAACAGGACATATTCATCCTCGATGCGAGTGACGACGGTGGACGAACGTGGAAACCGGTCGAAGCCGTGCGTGGATCATTCCGGCGTGAAATCGATACGGGCCAACCTCACCGGATCTACCGGGCACGGCGGAATCAATAGGCATCTCGCGGACATGGGAAAATTCATTGAGGAGAAGGTCGGCCGATCCCCAACCTCGAAAACTTTCGACCTGGGGTGTTTTGGGCCGTCACTGTCGCATCAATATCGTTGCGGGCCGTTGGCGGTGAGATGGCGATCTTGCCGTTCCCATTCTGCAATCTGGTCGACCGTCGCCGCCGTCCAGATTCGGACGGTTTGGTCGCGTCCACTGGAGGCAAGGCGGCGACCGTCGGGCGAGAAGGCGAGGCAATACGTTTCCGACTCATGGCCTGTAATCGAGAGCAGTTCGCGGCCGTCCTCCGAGTCCCAGATTTTGATGGTGTGGTCATCGCCCGCCGTCGCGATCCGTCGACCATCGGGCGAATAAGTGGCGCAGAGCACTCGACCATAGTGGCCGTTCAGACTCAGGCGGAGCCGCCCCGTTTCGGTATCCCACAGGTCGAAAACCGCGCCGTGTCCGGCAAGGATGGTTCGACTGTCCCGCGAGAACGGACCCGGGGCGAATTGGTTTTCGTGGTAGGACGTGATCAAGCGCTGCTTCCCGGTTCCCAACTCCCAAACGCAATGGTGCGCGCCATCCAGCGCCGCGATCAGCTCAGAGTTTGGCGAGACCTGCAGCACGCCTTGCGGAAAGTAGGGACGAGGATAGGAAACCTGCTCGCGACCGTTCCGTGCATCCCAAACGTGGATATTCGAATCTGGCCCATTGGCAATAAACCATCGGCTGTCTGGACTGAATTGAATCCCACCGTCGCCGTTGTTCGTTCCCGGGCGTGGAATGGAAATGGACCGGAGAGGCGGCTGATCCAAAGTCGCCCATAATCTGGCTTCACCATCGGCTTCGGCCGTTCCGAACCGTTTGCCATCCGGAGAGACTTGGAAGCTGAGCAGCGCCTTGAAGCGGGTTGGTAGCGCCGTTCTGGCGAGCGTTTCTGGCTCGAAAAAGGCCATGGTGTCGTCGGGGTTCTGGAAGAGGATTCGATCGCCGTCGAGGAACAATCGAGCGCTTCTCATTCGACAAGCGCCAATTTGTTGAGCGGTCGACACATCCCAGACCCTTTGCATCGTCTCGGTGGCGTTGACTGCTTCCAACGTTGACAGCCAGCGGCCGCTCGCCCCCCAGCTGATTCCAAGCACTTCCTGATCGGCTCCCCCCAGGACGATTTGGGTCGGATCACTCTGCGGTCTCCACATCCGAATGGTTCCGTCGTGTCCGCCGGAGGCAAGAATCTTCCCGTCGGGCGAATAAGCGACGGAATAAGCAAATGACCGAGATCCCCTGAGGATGCGTGCTGCCCCACGTCGATCCAGATTCCAGATGCGGGCGGTATTATCCCAACTGGCTGAAGCGAGTTGGCGTCCGTCCGGTGAGAAGGCGATGCCGTAAACCGTCGAGCTGTGCCCGCGGAGCTCGGTCCGCTGCTGGCCGCTGGCCGCCTCCCAAAGCAAGATACGACCATCCCCACTCGAACTGGCCAAGACCCGTCCGTCCGGCGACAGCGCCAGTTGGTAAACGTATTGTTCGTGACCATGCAGGATACTTAATTGCCGCCCTGTGACAGCGTCGAAGCTGTAAATCAACCCATCATCCCCCCCGGCAAAGATTCTGGAGCCCGCTCGGTCCCAAGCGACGCAAAAGACGCCACGGTTGGTGTTCGCCGTTAGGTCGTGTACTAGTTTTCCGTCGGCCACGTTCCAGAGCCGGACCCTCTGATCAGTCCCTCCCGAGGCTAGCATCCGGCCGTCCGGGCTGAAGGCAAGGCACTTAACCCATCCGGAGTGGCCTTTGATAGTCCTGACTTCGTCCCCGTTCGGAAACTGGTGGATTACGATGGAATTGGTGCCGTGCACGGAGGCCACCAAGGCACCATCCGGTGAAAAAGCGAAATGCATCGCCTCCGGACAAAAGGTTCTCAGCTTGTGCCCGTTCGTCGCATCGAAGAGTTGCAGCTGCGAGCCGAGGGAGTGAGCGACCGAAGCCAGGAAATACTTCCCGGAAGGTGCGAAGGCGATGAAATTGACATCCTTTTCGTCGACCGGAATAATTCGCTCCTCCTGGTGACAGAGTCGGTAGAGGTAGGCCCACTCGAAGCCGCGCAAGTCGAGTTCACCGGCCTTCGGTATCACCTCATTTAAGAGCGCGAGTGCACCGCCCGGATTAAACGTTTCATAGCGTTGCTGGGCGAGAAGCATTTGAGCCGCGTAGGCATTCCGGCGCGCGGCATATTCACCGGCCACCGATCGCCGCCATTGCCAGCTCACCGCAATCAGCGCGAGAATGGAAATGGCGAGGAGCCCGGTCAGCGCTGGGTTACGGTAGACCCAACGGATGGTTCGCCCGGCCAGTCCGATACGCCGGGCGCGGACCGGTTCCCAACGGAGAAATCGCTCGAGGTCTTCGGCCAACTCGAGCGCACTGCCGTACCGTTCGGCGGGCAGCTTGCGCAGGCATTTCAGGCAAATCGTCTCCAGGTCAGGCGGGATGTCCGGGCGCAGGGCCCTCGGCTCGGCCGGCTCGGTATCGACCACCGCCCGGAGGGTCTCCGCCAGCATTTTACCGTC
>JAXMHN010000112.1:0-4733 GCA_046346765.1 Verrucomicrobiota bacterium
CATTCGCTCTTCGTCGAGCCTGTTCGCCTCCTTCAACGTGAAAAAAAGCCGGCGGTTGCGCGTGAGTTCAGGTTTGCTCGCGGATCAGCACGGTCGAACTCAGCGCGCGGAGCCGGTTAGTCTTAGACCGGTAGGACCCGGCTTACGTGGCCATCGCTCGAGCGTAGCCAGCTCGGCCCTTCTGTTGCGGTCGAAAAACAGGGCAAAACCTCGCCAAGCGCCTTGAATTCGTCAGAGGCTCTCACCTCCGGCCATTTGTCCAGGCGACAGTTGACCAACGAAACACGATTGTAGACAAATCCGTGACAAATCCGCGCCTTCCGATGTGAGCGACCCACCTCTGGACGCGTCTGGCGCCTTCTCAAACGTTTCGATGATTGGATTTCTCCACGTTCCGATAGCACGCGATCACCGCGTCGCTGTTCCGGGTCCAGTGGAAGCGTTGGGCGTTTTTTAGACCGGCTTGGCGCAACTGTTCGCGCCACGGAAGGTCTCGGACTATTTTCGCCAGGCAATCCTGCATTTGGGGGACATCTTCCGGATCGAGGATGCCAGCCGCATCAGCGACCACTTCGGCGAGGGCGCCACGCGTCGAACTCAAGACCGGGCAGCCGCAGGCCATCGCTTCAATCGGCGGGAATCCGAACCCCTCAAACAACGATGGGTAAACCAGGCAGTCGGCTGTTCGATAGAGCGTGGGCAGGTCGTCATCCGGGACGAAGCCGAGGAAACGAATGTCCGCGCGGGCCGTGGAACGATCAGCCGCCTGATGGATGGCGGGTGCCCCGTGCCAATCGGTTCCCGCCAGCGCCAGGAGCCAGTCGCTGGTGGTGGCCGCTTTGAAGCGGGCAAACGCTTCGATCAGTCGCACATGATTCTTCCCGGGATGTTCCAGGCGGGAGGTGTAGAGGAAAAAGGGGCGGTCCAGGTTCCAACGGCGCGCGAGCTCCGTGCCCCTGTCCGCGGCGCGTTCAGGATGGAACCGGGTGTGATCAAGGCCATTGAGGATGACGCTCAGGCGCCTGGGCTCGATCCGGAAGAACTTCTCGATGTCGGCAGCGGTCTGTCGACTGACCGCGATGATATGGTCCTGGCGACGGGCCAACTGGCGCGCGACCACCCGGCCGTAGAACATACGGAGCGGATCGTATTTGTTGGGCACTCGAGGAAAGGAGCGAGGTCGTGGATGGTTGCCACCAAACCGCACGGCTTCGACCAGAGGAGGAGCAGGTAGCTGGGAATGTGAATGATCTCGATGCCCGCCCGCTGCACCTGGCGGGGCAGGAATAGTTGATGCCATGACATTGGGACCGGCGACCGCCAGTCGGCGCCGCACCAGCCTTTGCTTGGCGCGTTCACGCGCGAAGGGAGAAGAGGGGCTGGTCTTGCTCAAGGATGAACAACGTCAGTTCGGGGCAATCCGGCCGTTCGAGCAGGGCCTCGCACAAGGGCAAGGACATAATGGCCCACTCCCGACTTCCCCTGCATCATGCATGTCGAGATGCCTACTTTCATCCTTTACGCGTTCGTTTCGATCGTTTGGCGATCATCTCCAAATCCGGCTCGCGCCTTCTCGCTTTATCTCGCGTCGGTTTCGTTAGGTTTGAAGAGGGGCGGAGCAAAGTTGAAGTCCGCGGTCCGATCGGTCAAGGCGGCACTCCAATTGATGGAGCTGTTGATGATCGATACAGGAGCGCGAGCCGTCCCGGCTCGCCGCGGGACCGTGTCGGGGTAGGGCCGCTGAGTGCGAGGAGCATCCGCTGGGGGCGTCGTCGCTGCGCTCGACCTCCGCCACGAGCTGGCTGTCGACACGTCGGTCTTGCCGTTGGCTACGCTGGGCACGCCCGAGGGACCGGCGCGGTCCTTGTCTTGGCGGGCTGCGGGAATCCTGTTTGAAGCAATGGGTCTCAATAGGTCTCAATTGAACTGTTGCCAGAGTGCTTGATAAGCAGCGACCAGCTCCGGGAAGGTTGACTGACGCGCCTAACGCCTGCCGCACCTTTGCCAGGCTTTGTTCGTCCAACTCGGTCGGAAAAGGACAATCGCCAAGTTGTTGAACAGGCGCCTCGGATATCGCACGGCATACGCCCCGCTCAAAGCGCGCCATCCGAGACTGCGAAGGTTGATCAGGATGTTCTTCGCCGGCGACGTTTCCGGATATTTCACGACGCCTGGCAGCGGGTAATCGGAAATTGAACTGAACTGGGTTTGCAACCGGTTCGATTCGAGCCACAGCCAGACCTGTTCCCCAGCCGGCGCAACTTGATGCCGAATAGCCAGGTCCTGGGTTGACTGGTTCGTTTGCACTGGGTGGAGCTTAAACTCGACACCGGGCCCATGCTGTTCGAGCACAATATTCGCGCCCCACGGGACCGTCAGGAGGAAAGGAAGGGATCGGAGGCGGCGATGCCTTTCCAAACAGCTCCAATGGTAGCGCCCATGCAAGGCGAGCACAGCGTCTCCTGCGCAGCCCAAGCTGCAGTTTGGCCAGGTTGCGTCCGACAAAGTCAGCGTGTTCCGAATTCCACGGTTGCTCGGTCAGCCGCTCGGCGCCGAAGAGCAAGCCGGAGCAGCGGTTCAAGAGGAGGCGGGCGGCTTCGAAGGGCGGGATGCGGGCCGGGTCCCGATGATGTTGGCAGGATTGGAGCAGTTGCTCGTCACCGATGACCCAGCGGTGGCCCTGGACCAGATCGTAATAGAACATCGTTGTCGGCTTCATCCGTAGCTGACGGAGGCTGCATACTCAACCACTTCGACGCCGGCATGGCCGAGCGAGTGCGCCGCCTGATGAAGCGTCGGTTTCAGGCGGCGTTCGGCTAACAGAAGGCTTGCCTTTAACCAGGACATAGAACTCCAGATCATTTCAGTAGCCTTGTCGCCGCGGGCGTCCGCAGGACCTCTCCTTCGCCGCGGCCATACCCGCCGCCAAGTGCAAGCCTTCGAGCAAAGATGAACCGACTGCCTGGCGGACAGTCGCGGCGGCCGGATCGCATGTCTGCTGCAGCTGCTTGCTCGAGCGCTTCGCTTCCATCCAGAGTGAACCGCTGATTGGCTTGGCTCATACATTGCCTGATCTCGGAACCGGGCCGGGCACGTTCCTGGAGGTAGTATTCTCCAATGGCGGCGCCAGCCGGCCTCGCCGCCTCTCCTTCGAACCAAATCCCGACGAACCCGATGCAACCCTGACCGTAACCCGATCGTGACCGGGTGCCTATCAGGCGATCACCGGGGGCGCATCGGGTTTGACAGGTAGATTGGCAAGATGTTGGTTGGATACTTTCGGGTGGGGTGGGGAATGCGCGCTCATCTCCGGCGACCTCAGTGGGCCAGAAACTGGGGTTGACAGCTGAGGCGCCTTCCTTTGTTCTACTTGAACACCATTTCGTAAACCCGTTCAGGCTTGTGAGATATACGGAGCAACCAACCCGCTTTCCCCCATCGGCTTCATTCCCGTCCTGGCCCGGCCTGGTCCGCGCCACTGTTCTCTTGATCGGCACCTGCTTGGCTTGGGTCGGGAGCTTTTTCAGCCCGGCCTTTGCCGGGACGCCGTATCCGAATGAACAACCCGTGACGGTGGGCGCCGGCCGGACAGAGGTCGTTACCGGGCCTTTCCTAAAGAAGGACCATCTTTACGCGATCCTGGTCTATCTGCCGAAGCTCGCCGGGCTGGGAGAGAAAGACATTCTGACAGTGGCTGTGTCCGACAGTGCCGGCGGGTCCATCGGCAAGAAGTTGCACGCGGGCGACCCGGACTTCTACGCTGCTTTCAAACCCGGGGCGGATGGGTCCGTCACGATTCGTCTGGCGGCGGATGGACCGGACAGGTCGACCGCGACCTTCGCCTTGCGATACGCGATCAATCCGATCGAGGGGGCAACAGGTCCGAGCGCGATCCTGGCGTCACTGCCGAATTCGGATTGGCGGCACGCGCAACGGTTCGAACTTGGGACCACGGTTTATTCGAGCAACGACGAACGCCCGTACATACCTCGCCTGGCTGAGCCCGTGGCGGTCATGGACGACTTGGTGGCTGGTCCGCAATGGTTTACGTTCGACTACGCCGGATCGGAAAAGAAACTCGTCCATTTCGTCGTGGACGTTTTAGACCGAGATGTGCCGGTAGATGTGGCGTTGTTCACCCAATCGAAGGACCAGCCAGACGCGCTCCAGCCGGATACGGACGGGATGGAGCAGTACAATACCGAACAGTCGACGCGGTCACATGGGCTGCAGAAGTTCATCGCCCGGGTTATCGGTCCCGGCACTTACTTTGTGCGGGTGATGGGCAACCATCCCTTCTTTCGGTTGCGAACGGTGGTGTATGATCCGCCGCCCTACACCGACCCGGCCAAGGCGATTCGGGTGGGGCTGGATTACCTGCTGCGGAAAGGCGACAGCTGGCATGCCAACACTCCGCGCCGAGGCAGCGTCGTGTTGCGCACGTCGAATCGCATGGGCGAGACCGCCCAATGCGTCGCTTGCCACCCGACGCATTTCACAACGCGGGCGGAGTTGATCGGGGTGGAAAATGGGTGGCCGATCCGGGAGCGTGCCGGGCTGCAGTTTCTGACCGAGAGGCTCTACAACAATCCGCGGCCGCTTTACGGCACGCCCGACGCCGTCTGGGCGCGCATGATCAGCGCGCCGGGCAATGTGATCAGCCGAATCGCCTATATGCTGACCACATTCGAGCGGAACGTGAGCGAAGAACAGCGCGAAGGACTGCTCGAGCC
>JAXMHN010000113.1:0-3673 GCA_046346765.1 Verrucomicrobiota bacterium
CCGTCTTCGCGTTTTCCCGCAGCTTGCTGACCAGAGGAGAGAAATCCGAGTCCCCGCTGATGATCACGAAACTGTCCACATGGCCCTTGGTGTAGCAAAGATCGAGGGCATCCACCACCATCCGAATGTCAGCCGAGTTCTTGCCGGAAAGACGGAGGTGGGGAATCTCGATCAATTCGAAGGCTGCTTCGTGCAGGTCGCGCTTGAATTCCTTATAACGGTCAAAATCGCAATATGCCTTCTTGACGACGATGTGACCCTTCAGGAGCAGTCGTTCGATCACTTTGCCGATATCGAAGCGCGGATAGTGCGCTTCCCGTGCTCCTAAGGCGATATTCTCCAGGTCAAGAAACACGGCCATCGTCGCATCCGAGTCGCGGGCGCTCATGTGGCATTGATTCTACGCGTGCTGGGGGCGAACGCCCAGCCTGAAATGTCGGCACGCATCGCGCTCCCCAGCCAGAAGACGCCTTGCCTAAGACCGTCGGTCGAGGCCGATTTTTGTCGCCTTCCCCCCCTAAAGTAATTCTAATCGAGGCAAACCGAGGGCATCGCCCCTCCTCGCGCGAGGAATGGCCCGACGCCCCCCGATACTGAAACCCCTGCGTTACCTGTGGTTTGAACATCGAAGAAAGGTCCTATGAATCGCCGCGACTTCCTCACTGGTTCTGTGGCTGCCTCTACCCTGGCGGCTCTTTCGGCTCCGGCAGCGGAACAGAAATCCACTCAGGAATACTACCAGCTCCGCGTCTATCGCTTAAAACCCGACGCTGACACTTCTCTCTTAAATCAGTATTTGGAAAAAGCCGCCATCCCGGCCTTAAATCGGATCGGGATTAAGCCGGTTGGGGTCTTTAATGAGACCGACGCGAAAGCCGATCCGGCTGTCTATGTCCTGGTTCCTTATCCTTCTTTCGAAATGATCGCGACCATTCCCGCGCGGCTGCGAGCCGATGCGGACTATATGTCAGCCGGCGCCGACTACCTGCAGACGCCCAAGTCCAAACCGGCTTACCTCCGCATCGACACCTGGTTGCTCCGGGCGTTTGCCGGCATTCCCAAGATCGAACTCCCCAGCTTCTCCAAGGAAAAGAAAGAGCGCATTTTTGAGTTGCGCACTTATGAGAGTTACAGCGAAACCAAGGCTCAGAAGAAGGTCGACATGTTCAATGACGGCGAGATCCAGCTCATGCGCGAAGTCGGACTCAATCCGATCTTCTTTGGGCAAGCCCTCATCGGCGCTAACTTACCTCATCTGACTTACATGCTCTCAGCTGAAACGCGCGAGGCCCACAAGCAGCATTTCGATACCTTCGGCAAACATCCGAAATGGAAAGAAATGTCTTCTGATCCACAATACGCTGACACCGTCTCCAAAATCAGCAATCACTTCCTGGCGCCGGCGCCTTTTTCCCAGATCTAAGAGACAGTTGGCTTAACCCGCGCCCACGCCATCCGGAAGAGGGCGATCTGGAAGGGACGGTTGGAAGGTAAAGCCGGTCAGTTGTGGCCATTGATACCTGCGGCGCGCTGCCGCTGGCGCTCGGCTGCCTTGGCGAATGGAAAATAAACCGCCATCGCAATGGCAATCGAAAGTGCGCCCCAAACGGCGGCCTTCCAATCGCCCCCTGACACCAGGTAATGGCCGATGATCGGGGGCGTTGTCCAGGGCACGTTGACGAAAGGCTTCTGGATGATGTTCCAATGCATCAGCAAGTAGGTGCCGGTGGTCAGAATTAGAGCGTTAAGCACATAGGGGATCATAAAGATCGGATTGAGCACGATCGGGAAGCCAAAGAAGATCGGTTCGTTGATCTGAAAGATCTGCGTCGGCAGAGAGATGCGGCTCACTTTACGGAACGCGGGGTCTTTGGAGTTGAGCATAATCAGCGCCAGAGCGATGGTGGCGCCTGTCCCGCCCACATTCACAAAGCTGGTGAAGAAGCCGTAGGCCGTCACGTAAGGAAGCGGCTGCCCGTGAGTGACGGCTTCAACATTCGCGGCCAGATACTGAAGGAAGATGGGAGCCACGATCGCGTCCATGGCATTGTCTCCATTGATGCCCACCGACCAAAGCAAGGTCACAAGAAAGGCATACACCAGAATGCCCGGCAGCGTGTTCAGAGCAAATACCAGCGGGCTGAAAGCGGCTTGGACCACCGCATTGATGTCAACGGCGCAGACAAAACGAACCAGCCAGAAAACCAGCACGAGAAAAAACAACGGCGTGAGCGACTGAAATGATTCGTAAACAATTCTCGGCACGCTTTCCGGCAGCTTCACAACCAGCCCATTATCCGTAAACAGCTTTTGCACCCGCACCGATATCAAGGCGACCAGGACGGCCGTAAACAACCCCTTCGATCCGAGCCCGTCCATCGCAAGGGTCTGCTCCTTCAGCTGGATCTGGAGCATGAGGAAAACGAGTGTCGCAATGCTGGCACTGACTATCGCTTCCTGCTTTAGGCTCTTGCCCAAATCGTAGCCAATGCCGAAACACGCAAAGACCGCCAGCAGCCCGAAGGTGGCGGTGACCGGCACTTGCAGAAGCGCGAGGTGCGGAGCGACGATCTTATCCCATCCCGCGACTGGCAGGTAAGACACGATCAGGAAAACGCCTCCGATAATGGTCAACGGCACGACCGAAACCATCCCCGCCCGGATGGCGGACATGTAGGTGTTCTCGCTCAGGGCGGTCAGGACTGGCACAAGCCGTCGGTTGAGGAATGCTGCCGCAGGTCCCATGGCGAGTTGTCAATGTGACGGCATCAGTCCCGGTTGACGCCTGGCCCAGTCTCCCAAAGCTTCGCGACTATCGTAAACTTTGCTGAATGCGCGGTAAATGTCGCTGGCGTCGTCTCGCGAGCCAAGGAGCATCCTGTGTTCAAACCAGATTGCTTCACGGCAGAGCAAGTCGCTGTTCGGGCAACGCACCTGGTTATAGTCGACCGCGGCGCGACGTTCCGGCAAGTAAGGGCCAAAAGCCTTGTGGCGAAACATGGGCTGCTGCGGCAGGGAAAACCCGTAACCGGCAGAGCAGGGGATGCCTTCGGCTTGCAACGCCCGGATGACCGCGGCCCGCGGCGCCCCAAAGCGGGCTTCGTCCAGTCGCAACATGAAAAGGTGGTAACTGTGGCGGGTGCACTCAGCGCCGCGCTTCTGCGGAAGAACACCTGGCAATTGGCCGAGACAGGTGGAGAGGTGCTGGCCGTTCTGATTCCGCGCGTTGGTTTGCTCTTCCAATCGATCCAATTGGGCGTTGAGAACGGCCCCCTGAAATTCTCCCAACCGATAGTTGCCGGCGATCACATGATGTTCATACCAGACGCCGGTTGGAATTCGGCCGCAGTTGTGGATGGAGCGGCAGGCTTCGGCCAGGGCGTCGTCGTTGGTCGTGATAATGCCGCCTTCTCCCGAGGTCATGTTCTTGCTGGACTGAAAGGAAAAGGACGCTTGCGCCCCGAGAGATCCGGCCGGCTGGTGGTTGTATTTGGCCCCGTGTGCGTGCGCGGCGTCTTCGATGACATGGAGACCATGCCGCTGAGCAATGTTGCCGATCGCCTCCATCTCGCACGGCAAACCGGCAAAATGGACGGGGATCACCGCTCGCGTGCGCGGCGTGATGGCTGCTTCCAAGGCAGCCGGCGCCAGGTTAAATGTTGCCGGATCGATA
>JAXMHN010000114.1:0-3356 GCA_046346765.1 Verrucomicrobiota bacterium
GAGTCGTGCCCCAATCTTCGTGCAGCTTCAAGCCAATAGCCCCCGCCTCGATTTGTTCGACCAGGCCTTGCGGCAGGGCCGTATTGCCTTTGCCCGTGAAGCCGAAGTTGAGAGGGAGGGCGTCGACCGCCTGGAGCATCATGCGCAGGTTGAAGCTGCCGGGCGTGCAGGTCGTGGCGCAAGTGCCGACGGCTGGTCCTGTCCCCCCTCCAATCATCGTGGTTAAGCCGGCCGCGATCGCTTCATCCGCCTGTTGGGGACAGATGAAATGGATATGGGTGTCGAGGCCCCCCGCCGTCAAAATAAGGCCTTCGGCCGCGATCACCTCAGTGGTGACGCCGATGACCATGCCCGGAGTCACGCCCGCCATGACATCCGGGTTACCCGCTTTGCCGATGCCAGCGATGAGCCCATTCTTCATCCCAATATCGGCCTTGTAAATGCCCGACCAATCCACCACCAGCGCGTTGGTGATCACCGTATCGAGGGCGTCGCGGTCGCCGATGCCCGCGGCCTGTCCCATGCCTTCGCGGATGACTTTGCCGCCGCCGAATTTGCATTCGTCGCCGTAGACGGTGTAGTCGCGCTCAATTTCCAGTTGGAGCGAAGTGTCGGCCAATTGGACCTTGTCCCCAACGGTGGGGCCGAACATCTCGGCGTAATGCCGACGGTTCATCGAGTGTCCCATGCTATTCCTCCACGTGCTCAAACCCGCCTGCCTGCGCTCGCTTCAATGCCTCCTGCCGCCCCGCCTCCGAAACGGGTCCGCTCGCCAGATTGTTGCCCCCGCGGATCACCCGCCCCCCCGCAATCGCCACCAACCGCACCGTCTTGGTCTCGCCCGGTTCGAAACGGACGGCGGTCCCCGCGGGGACATCCAGCCGCATCCCATACGCCCGCCCTCGATCAAATCGAAGCGCGCCGTTCGTCTCGATGAAGTGATAATGGCTGCCGACCTGAATCGGGCGGTCCCCCAGGTTGCTGACCCTCAGCGAAACCGTCGCGCGGCCGGCATTCAGCTCGATTTCCCCCGGCGCAATTTCATAGGCCCCCGGCAGCGGTTCGTCCTCCCCCGGCCCGAAGCGCGCCACCTCCGGCACGGGCAGGAAACTGCCATAGAGGGCCAGCGCCAAATCCCCATCCTCGCTCGCGATGGGATGATGCACCGTGACTAGTTTTGTCCTGTCGCGAAAGGTGCCTTCCACCTGGACCTCGCCGACCATCTCGGGGACGCCTGGCATGACCTGCCGCCGCCCCAGGAGCTTCCGTCCTAGATTCATTAATTCGGCCACATTCCGTCCGTCGCGGATCAGTTCGAGCAACTGGGTCGCAATCAGCGCGACGGCTTCGGGCTGATTCAGGCGAACGCCGCGAGCGAGGCGCTTTTGCGCCAGAAAGCCGGCCTGGTGCAGGACCAGCTTGTCCATTTCACGAGGAGTGAGATGCATGCAGGTAATTCAGTTGATCGCCGGCGAGCTGGCGCCGCGAATGCCCAGGGCCGCCCCGCGTGGCCGCGCACAGCCCAGATGGTCTCCAGCCCGGTTGCGCCGATGCTCCGGACGGCTTACCATTTGCGCCGCCACGGATCGTCCCCCAGGATGGCGCGGAGCGGTCGCAAATGCCGCTCCCATTCTTTCGCGACTGCTTCCACGGTCGCCCCGGCGATGCGCAGGACGGCGCCGTCGCGCAACCGGCTCGCTCCGACCACCACCGGTCCCGCTCTCTCGATCGGGCGCGCGTTCACTTCCGCCAACAAGGGGCCGGCGAACGATTGGAGCGGCGTTCCGATCAGCAAAAGGAGGGCGAAAACATCGAACCTTCCGTCTCGATGCCAGGCCACTGATGAGTGGGCCGAGGATTCCAGGGCGAGGGCGTCGCGAAAGATCAGTTCGTCCCCCACGAAGACATCGTTCCGCGTCTGGAACCGCGCAAAGGCCCAGCGCTCGCCGCGCGCCGCCCGCCCGGAGCAAAACCAATCGAGCAAGACCAAACCTGCTCCAGGGTGGAGATGCCATTCCTGGAACTGCGTGAAAGCCGCCGAGGCAAAGGCCTGCACCGGGTCGGGCGCAAACACCAGCACGCCATCCTCGTCGACCTGGGCAAGCCCGGCATGGCCGCACGGCCGCAACCCGGGATTGCGGTATGCTTTCGTGACCGCTTGTGTGCTGATGAAACAGCGTGCTCCGGCCCTGACCTTCACCTCCAGCCTCGTCTGGTCGCCGGCCACGTGGCCCCCGCCGAAACTGCTGGTGTAGGCCCATACACTCGGTCCGCGCGGAACGGGCGTGAGCAGGCGCAGTGGATTGACCGCCCAGGCGGTCGTGACCGCGCTCTGGCCACAGACCCTTTCCACCTCCAGACGCGCGTGGCCCGGACGTAAGGTTTGGCAGGAATCGGTCGTCAGCACGGGTTCAGGTGAATAGACGCTGGGCGTCGCCTCAGACCGTCAGGTGCTGCCGCACCAGCTCTTGATTGAGTTCCTGAATCGGTCCCTGCGCGACGATGGCGCCGCGATCCATGATGGAGAAGACATCCCCGACGTCCAGGCAGAAATCGAGGTATTGCTCCACCAGCAGGATCCCAATCTTGCCTTCGGCCCGCAGCTTCTTGACCGCCGCCCCGATCTCCCGCGCGTAGTCGTGCCCAAACCCTTCGGCCCGCAATTTCTTAATCGTATCTCCGATCTGATCGATGATGTTCGGCTGAATCCCTTCGGTCGGCTCGTCCAGCAACAGGACCTGCGGATTCGTCAGCAAGGCGCGCGCAATCGCGAGTTGTTGTTGCTGGCCGCCGCTGAGAACGCCTCCTTTTCGGGTGATCATCTCTTTCAGCACCGGGAATAAGTCCAGGACGCGATCCACCTCGCCATTCAGCCTTCGGCCCTGGGCGACGGCGCCAATCCGCAAGTTTTCCCACACCGTCAAGGTTGGAAAGATGTCGCGGCCCTGCGGCACGTAGCCTAGACCGCGCCGCGCGCGCTGATCGGGCCCAAGGCCATTGAGGGAAGTGCCGTCGAGAGACACCTCGCCGCCATCAGCCCGGACCAGCCCGACAATGGTCTTGAGCGTCGTCGTCTTGCCGACGCCATTGCGTCCCATCAGGCAGGCGACCTGTCCCGGCGTCACGCTCAGGCTGACGTCCCGCAGAATCCGCGAGCCGTCATACGACACGGTGATGTTCTGGAGGCTCAGCACGAAACCCCCATCGGTTGTTTGGCTTTCTTCTTTCGCCCCAGATAGACCTCGATGACCCGTTCGTCATTCTGGACCTGGTCAACTGTCCCTTCGCAAAGCACTGTGCCCTGGTGCAACACCGTTACCTTTCGGGCGATCTGACGCACGAAGACCATGTCATGT
>JAXMHN010000115.1:0-2547 GCA_046346765.1 Verrucomicrobiota bacterium
ATTCCACCCCGGCAGCGTCTGCGGGCCGGTTGAGACGTGACGGATGCCCTGCTCGCGCAGATGGCGATATGCTGCGTCCATGTCGCGGACGACGATGGCGATGTGCTGAAACCAGTGATCATTGCTCCGCGAATCTGCCGGGATGGGCAAGCCCTTGTTGGTGAGATGTTCGGTTAGAGTGACGTGTTCCTCGCCAAGCCTCAGTTCGACGCTGCGTGTTTCGCTCCGGGGCAAACCAAAGAAGTCATCCGCGGCGCCACGCCCGGTTGCTCTGCGGCCGACCAACTCGAAGCGCAACACCCCGGTATAAAAGGCAAGTTCACGATCGAGATCGCCAACCGTCAGGCCAATGGATCTGATTTCGGAGACGGCGGCGCGCGCGCGCGCCAACGGTGCGAGAAGAAGCAGGACGACTAGAATGCGGGCGGCCCATTGAATGGCGCGGCCCTGCCGCTTGTTTGGGAACGACTGAAAATAGTGGAGCATAGCGGTCCTCTCGGTTGGGTCCGTTTTAGTCCAGACGTTGGAAGGTGAAGGTGCCAAAGGGCGCCACCGTCCCATCCTGTCCTACAGGAAAGTCAGTCAAGCGGGTGATCACGCCTCGGGGCGTGGTCACCTGGTCGGGGGAGCGAAACGTCAGGCCGCTGTCTGTGCCGGCATCGAATGGGTAGAGAACGGCCGTCACCTCTCGCGCCCAAGCGCCGTTCTCCAGCAAGCTCAATCCAGCCACCCCCACGAACCAGTCCGGACTGGGAGCGACCATCGAGCAGAGAGTGACCAGGGGCCAGTCGCGGCGAACTGGTTCGGGAAAGGTCAGACGCGCCATGCCTGGGCTAACGCTGATTCCTTGGCCCCGCAACTGGAATTGGGCGGCGCCGGACTGCAACGCGGGGGCAACCTCATTCAAGAGCGTATCCTGTTGACCGCGCTCGGCCATCAACCGGATGCCTTCGCTGGCGGTTTGGCCTTCTTGGAAGAACTGCACGCGATCATTGTGCACGGCACCGACTAACCCTGACCAATGCCCTGGGGCCGGCCAATCCTGGGGATGAGTCGTTTGGCTCCAGGTTGCGTCAAAGATGACTTCGTAGCGGGCCGTGTAATCGGCGAGCACCCGAAAGATAGCGTGCCGCTCGTTCAAGGGAACCATCACGGCAGTATCCGGGTAGTGGTCCGCTCACATTCGACCAGGGCTCCAGCAAGGTCGTCCTGGTTGTACTTGGTAAGCCGGACGTCCGCCGGCCCAGCTCAAGATGAGCGCGTCATCGCGCACATAGGCATCTGTTAACTGCAGGCCTGATTCAGCGGTGTTTGGCGCCGAAGCGACGCCGGCGGCTCTGTTGAGAAACAACGAAAGAACGAGCATGGAGGAAAAAGGTCGCATCTCTTCATGCGTGCCTACCTGTCGGAGCGATGGCGAAACCTACAATCCAGCGCTTCAACTTGGCTGGCGGCCGCAACCGCGGAGGAAGAGGGGATACTGTATCCGCCGCCGGCGCAGCTTCATCTGGTTGGGCAACCCTCCCTCCGCGTCAATCTGCGGATCGGGAGGTCGGCATTCCTCTGTCCGCGCGGCGCGCCGCCGCTGCCGGGGACACCCGCGGTGCAGCCTTCTTTCTCCTCTAACCGACCCGCGAATCGCTCGCGACGCGGAGACCGGCCTCAGCCTTTGCCATAGACCGGAAGGGCAGCACCGTTGATCGCGCGGGCCGCGTCCGAGGCCAGGAAGAGGATGACGTCCGCAAGCGCCGCCGGCTCGACCCATTTGCGAAAATCGGCATCGGGCATGGCGGCGCGATTTTGGGGAGTATCAATGGTGGCGGGCAGGATGCAATTGACGTTGATATGAGCGTCCTTCAACTCATCCGCCAGAGCTTCGGTCAGGCGCAAGACGGCGCTCTTGGAGATGCTGTAAGCGGCGAAGCCGGCTGTGCCGAGGAGACCGTCTCGACTGGCCACGTTGACGATTTTGCCGCCCTTTTCCTTGAGCATATGAGGAATGACCGCGCGGCAGCAATGCACGGTCGTTCGCAAATTGACATTCAGCAGCTTGTCCAAAAGGGACGAATCTTCTTCATGGACCGGCTTGCCCCCGCCCCAGGCTCCGACGGTGTTGACGAGGACGTCAATCCGTGCAAAGCGGGCCACTGTATCCGTCACCATTTTGTGGACCGCAGCCGGGTCGCCCAGGTCAACTCCCGACGCCAGAAAATGGTCGGGCGAATCGACGAGTTCGGGGAAGGTCTTTCGCAACCGCTCGGCCGAACGATCAATCAACACCGTCCTGGCCCCGGCCTGGTGGAACGCTCGTGCCGTCGCCAGGCCAAGATTACCGACGGCGCCGGTGATGAGGATAACGCGGGATGTATTCATTCGAATCATGGAGACGGAGCTGCCGCGGCCGCCCAGGCGCTTTGTCTGCTGTTGGCGGTTTGACCGTGTCCTGCCGCCGCCGCGGCCCCCAGGCGATCGAGGAGGTGATCGCCGACCCGCAAGGCGTTGGCCATAATGGTGAGGGCCGGATTGACCGCCCCGCTTGAGACAAAA
>JAXMHN010000116.1:0-2355 GCA_046346765.1 Verrucomicrobiota bacterium
AGCGGGGATCAGGCCATAGCCTTGAATGGGCAATTGGAGCGGCAGCCGGAAGGGCACGGGCGACGTTATCGGCGGGCCATTCTCTCCGCCGGTCACGCCCATCGCCGCCGGGGAGGAATAGAAAATAAGAAGAAAGCTGAGCGCCGCGAGAGCGGCTGTTCGAAAAGCAATATTACGGCAGCATTCCACCTCAGGTCAGCTGTGGGCGATCCGGAACGAATTCCGCGTCGGTTGGTCTTGTCCCCTGCTCACGCCCAAAAGACGCCAGAAGCGGCGCACCGGTTACGTCCGGTGCGAAGAGAACGGCGCTATCCACCGTCCAACCACGGTTGGATAAAACGGAACTCCTGGTCGATCCGGCTCACAACGTCTGTTCAAACCCGTCCAGCACGAGCGGGTCTTCCGGCTTCGGCAGCGGCGTTTGCCCGTCGTCTTTGACGTCCTCGCAGTGCCCGCAAGTGCATTTGAAGCGTCTGGCCGCGCCGGAACGATTTGTCACTACCGTCACCAACCTCATCGTGCCGCCGCAAACGGCGCACTTCACAGAAGCACTCGGCGTATTCATACGCGTCCAAAAGGCACGTTTCGTGCCGAAGCTGGCGAAGGGCCCTGTGCGTTTGAAGGCACGCCAGGCGAATCAGAAGGCCTAGCTTCCCTGCCTTTACTTGCGCAACCGAAAATAGCGGTGCGCTTCCGCTGTCGAGGTCGCGTAAGGACTGGCGGTGGCGACGAGTGACCAAGGGCCCAAGAGCGATTCGGCATTTTCCAGAACATACCCATTGCCGGACCAGGTGATGGTCAGCTGATTGAGCGCATAAGTCACTTCAAGCGTCGGACTCTGCCGCGCCGGCTCAATCCGATTGAGCGTGAGGCCAAATGTGATATCACGACTGCCGGCGCTGTAGTTGTGAACCTCGACCGCGAGCACATTATCGCCCGCCCGTAGCTGGGCAACCGCGCTTTCCGGCAAGACCAATTCATCCAGACAAGTCGCGTCGCCGTCGCAGGGATAGCCCGTGGCCAAAACCTCGGGCCCGGTGCTGTCCGGCATCCGCAAACGCAAAATTTCCGTTCCATTCAGGTAGAAAATGGCACCGTCATCGATGTAGCCGGAAATAGATAGCTTCGTCCCTGCGACAACTTCCGGCTGGTTGAAATGGGTTCGGAAATAATAGGCCAGATAAGGGAACTCGGCCGTGGCGGGATTACTGGGCAGCAGAGTGTTCTTCGGCTCAACCGACGGATTGGGACCCGTTGGCCGCGTGTCGATCCAAAGCAAACCCGGGCTTGGACCTTGCCATTCCGTATCCGCGAAGCTGGCGTTGGCCCAATCGGAGCTGGCACTCCCTGCGGCCCAGCGCCAGGCGTTGGTGAGATTAAAGACCTCGGTGGCAGTGACGTAGTTCGTTGTGTGGAAGAGAAACGTGGCGGAGGCATGGTCTTCACCCTCCGCGCTGGAGAGCACGCGAAAATAATAATCGGTTGCGGGTGAGAGTCCGCTCAAGCTCACGAGGTGCTCGGTCACCAGTTCTGAGTTCGACCCGGAACTGGCGCCCAGGTCGGCGGTCGTCCCATACTGCACCTCGCTGGTTGCGGGCGCGACCGTGGTCCACCGAACCTGCGTCGAGGTTTCATCCGGGGACGCCGCCACATCGTTGATGAATCCGAGCAATGGCTTGGCAAAGATCCCTAAATGGCTGCCCACCGTCCGCTCCCGGCCCGAATCGGCCACGGCGCTGGGCTGATTCAACCGGACGGCCGCGCCAAGACTGTCCTGAACGACCAGGGTAGTGGAGCCGCCCCCATCGAGATTGATCGCATCGGATGCGCCCATCGCTTGCAGCCAGGCGCCGCTCTCGTAATCATTGGCGCCTTGACTATAGCCAGGTTGACGCCCGTCAATCGCAACCACGAACAGAAAGCGCCGGTCCGCGGACAGTCCGAAGATCGTCCGCGGGTCCGCCTCTCGCGCCCCGACGCGGGAGATAACGCCTCCGACGAGCACGGGATAGTCACCGCAAACCGCGGTATAGACCTGCGACAGGTCGGCTGACGGCCAGTTAATCGGCACGAAGGTGGGATGATTCTGGGCATCGAAGAGCAGGACGGCGGCAGGTTGGGGAGGGCTATCTTGCGGTGACACAACCACGCCCTGGCTGACCGACAGGCCGTGAACGTCCATGGGAGTGCCGGCCGGCAGGTAATATCCGCTCGGATCAAAGAAGTTGGCATTGATGGCGGCCTGCACTCCATTGGTGCGCAAAAATCCACTCACGGTCATGCCGGCCACCTCCGCCGAATTTTCGACGGCATTGGTCAGGGGCGGGGTGGTGAGCAAGCGAATGTCTGGATCGG
>JAXMHN010000117.1:0-1829 GCA_046346765.1 Verrucomicrobiota bacterium
GGCCAAGGTGGAGTTGAAACCAGTCGGTGCTTTGCCAGCCGCTTCGGGACGCCGGTCGACTGACCTCTTCCTCGCCAACAGCCGGGCGCATCTCTATACTGCGGCCATGCCCGGTCGTGGTGTCCAACTCGCTTGCTTGCTGCTGCTGCCCATTTGCCTGCTCGGGTGCAAGCCTCAGCCGCCGGCGCCATCGAATCAGCCCGCCGAGCGCGCGGCACCGGCGGCGGACTTCCTCCGCCTGATGAATGCCGGCAAGAACTACCTCGACCAGGGCGACGGCACCAACGCCCTGGCGATCTATCGCCAGGCGGAGGCGATCGTTCCGAATGACCTGGATCTGCGGTTGAATCTGGCCAACAGCTGTTTATTGGCCGACTTGACGGATGAAGCCCTTCGCCAGGCTGATGAAGCCCTGCGGCTCGAACCGAATTCCGCGGCTGCGTATTTCATCAAGGGCTGCGCTTTCCTGCGGCGCGCCGAGTTCGAACCGGCCGCGAAAGCGCTGGAAAACGTCCAAAAGATCGAACCCGGAGAGGCGGTGACGTCTTTCCAATTGGGCCGGGCACGCATGGGGCTGAATCAATGGAACGAGGCGGTGACCGCCTTTCGCGAAGGACTCAGCGTCGATCCGAACCATTTGCATGCGTCGGTGCATTTTCTCTTAGGCCAGTCGCTTCTGCGCGCTGGGAAGCAGGCGGAGGCGGAGCAGGAACTGGTGAAGCACCAATCCAACCTGGAGCTGGGCGGAGGGGCGGTGAACACGGCCAGTTTCGAACGGAGCAAATTCACCCAAGCGCGTGTGCCGTTCAAGTTGGAACAGCCGGATCCAGAAGGAATCCAGGTGCGATGGGTCGACGCGACGGCAACGGCTCTCGGCCCGGCGGCTGAACGTTTCTCCGGGCCGGCGGCGGTCATCGATCCCAACCAGTCCGGTTGGAACAGCCTTTTCGTGCAGGAGCGAGGACAAGGTTTTCGCCTTCTCTGGAATACCAACGGCCTGTTTCGGCCCGGTCCGGATCTTTATCCCGCGGTTCCAGGCGCGACTTATTCCAAGGCGTTGGCTGGAGACTTGCAGAATGACCACATCACCGATGTGATTGTGCTCGGGGCCGAAGGGTCTCAGCTCTTTAAGTTCGAGACAAACGGTTTGGTCACGGCTGAAACCTCTCTCGGGGACGCGAAGGCCGTCGACGGCGCGCTGCTCGACCTGGACTTTACCGGCCAGCTGGATTTGGTGGCCGTGATGGCCGACCCGACTGGAGTGCGGCTCTTTCGGCAGTTTGGCCCCTTTCGTTTCAGCGACATCACCAGCACATCGGGCATCCCAAGTTCCTGGCCGCAGGCGCAGAAGGTCGTGATGGAAGACTGGAACCGGGATGGGTTGATGGATGTGTTGGTGAGCCGGGCAGGGGCGGCCCCGTTGCTCCTGCAGAAGCAACGGGGCGGTCCGCTCGTGGCGCAAGAACTCACCAACGGCGCATCCGGTACGGTGTTTTGCACCGGCGACTTCGACAATGATCTGCGTCCCGACCTGGCCGTAGTCGGCGGCGGTCAAATCAGCCTCTGTTTCAACGGCGGGTCGCGAAAGGACTTTCCTCTCTCCGGTCAGGCTTCGGTCGATCAAATCATTGCAGTGGACTATGACAATGACGGCTGGCTGGATCTGTGCACCGTCGGCTCCGGCCTCCGCTTCTGGCGCAATCGCGGTCTGGCAGGCTTTCGTGACGAAACAGAGCGTTTAGGCCTCAGCCAGTTCGCCCCCGGCCCCATTGCGGCAGTGCATTTTGCCGACTTCGATCGCGATTGCGATTCGGATGTGATCGTGGCCT
>JAXMHN010000118.1:0-1815 GCA_046346765.1 Verrucomicrobiota bacterium
CTTTGGCCGGACTGAAAGCGAACTATCCTCCAATCGACTTTGCCAAAGCGATCAGCTGGTGCCAGAGCAAGACGGGCAAGGAATTGGCCCCGAGCCAACAAGCAGCTCTTCGCCAACTTCTCACGCACCGGGCCGTCATTGTCACTGGCGGCCCGGGCGTGGGCAAGACAACGTTGATCGACTCGGTCTTGCGCATCCTGGGCGCGAAAAAGGTTCGATGTTTGCTCTGCGCGCCGACTGGTCGCGCGGCCAAACGCCTGGCCGAGGCGACCGGTTTGGAAGCGAGGACGATCCACCGTTTGCTGGAGTTTCAGCCGGGCTTGGGAGGTTTCACCCGGACCGAAGATCGGCCGCTCGAATGCGAGCTCTTAATTGTCGACGAGGCGTCGATGGTTGACGTTCCCTTGATGGACGCATTGCTTCGGGCGCAGCCGACCGCCGGTGGGCTGATTTTGGTAGGCGACGTGGATCAACTGCCTTCGGTCGGTCCGGGATTGGTCCTGCGCAGTCTGATCGCGAGCGGCGTCGTGCCGGTGGTGCGGTTGACGGAGATTTTCCGGCAAGCGGCCCAGAGCCAGATCATCACCGCCGCCCACCATATCAACCATGGGGTGGTTCCTGAGCCCGGAGCCAATGCCCCGGAGTCGGATTTCTACTTCATTGAGCGCGACGATCCGGGACAGCTGGTTCGGACGCTGGTGGAGCTGATCAAAGTCCGTATCCCGCGCAAGCTGAAGCTCGATCCCATGCGTGACATTCAGGTGCTCACGCCGATGAACCGAGGTTCGCTCGGCGTCCGTGAGTTGAACGTCTCCTTGCAGGCCGAGTTGAACCCCGTCCGCGAAAATGAACCGGTTGTGGACCGCTTTGGCTGGCAATATCGGCTGCGCGACAAGGTCATCCAAACGCAGAACAATTACGACAAAGAGGTGTTCAACGGCGATACCGGTCAGATCGCTGCCATTGACCTGATCGAACGCGAGATCATCATTCGGTTCGAAGGCCGTGAACTGAAATACGACTTCGGCGAGCTGGATGAGGTCTCTTTGGCCTACGCCATCACCATTCACAAAGCACAAGGTTCTGAATTTCCGGTGGTGATCATTCCCTTGGCGATGCAGCATTATCTCCTGCTCCAGCGCAACCTGATCTACACCGGTGTGACCCGCGGCCGGCAGTTGGTCGTGGTCACTGGGCAGCGGCCAGCTTTTGCCGCTGCTATTCGCAACGACAGGACAACCCAGCGCTATTCGGGCCTCTTCGAGCGACTACAAGCCGATGCAGCGCACTAGGAGTCCAAAAATCTAAACGAAGAGTCGGTTGGAAAAACTGGAATGGGTGCTCTTTTCGAGGAAGGATTGGATGGCGGGCGCGAACGGGCGAGCATCTCGCCGCCAGTTCGCGACCGAGTCGAGGCAGGCGGAGACGCTCCGCTCCAGATTTTCTGTATCCGGAGGCGAAAATGTCGCTCAGACCCGGTATGCTGAGGAGCGTGAAACGGGAAATGCGATCGTTGACGCGGGAAGAGCTCCAGGCTCAATGTGAGGCGTGGGGCCAGCCGTCCTATCGAGCCGGCCAGGTGCTGGAGTGGCTCTACGGACGCACAGCCGGGGCCTGGGATCAATTCACCAACTTGCCTAAAGACCTGCGGCGGCAGCTTGCTGAGACCTACACCTTGATGCCACTGCAGTTGGTGAGAAAACAGGGCGCCGATGATTCCACTCAGAAGTTTCTTTGGCGGCTGATGGATGGATCGATGGTCGAGAGTGTCCTGATTCCGGCGAATCCAGCGCTCTATGGTGACGCCAGCGACCG
>JAXMHN010000119.1:0-1789 GCA_046346765.1 Verrucomicrobiota bacterium
CTTGGTCAGCGCCTGAGTTTCAATGACCAGAGATGGTGGCATCGGCGTCAAAGGCACATCTGATCTGGATCTGGATCAGCCATTTCCCAATTGTGGAACTCTTCAACCCATCCGGCCACACAAAAGCAGGCTCGCGCTGCTCTTGCCGCCGGCGGACTGATGGCATCGTTCTGGAACCGTGAACACGGATCGTGCCAGTAAAGTTGCAACCCAGTCGTTTCCAGTCGCCCATGCTCTGGCCATCCGAACCCGATCGGCCCCGCGCGCGCGTCTCAAAAGCATTTGCATTCGCCGGCTTTCACGCTCGTAATACCCCCAATGAAATCCGTTCTTACTCGCCGTCAGTTTCTGCAGCGCACCGCCGTCGCGGGGCTGGCCGCTCCCTTCCTGGCTTCCGGCTGGATGGCCCGCGGCGCTTCGCCCAACGAGAAACTGGATATTGGTGTCGTCGGCGTCGCCCACCAGGGCAATTACGACCTCAGCAACGTCGCCCACGAAAACATCGTCGCCTTGTGCGACATCGATGACAATTACCTCAAGGCCGCCGCTGAGAAGTTCCCGGCCGCCAAGACTTACAACGATTTCCGCCTCCTTCTCGACCAGAAGGGCATCGATGCCGTCGTCGTGGCCATCCCGGACCATTGCCATGCCGTCGCCGCCGTCGGCGCCCTCCGCAGCGGACGGCATCTGTACTGCGAAAAGCCGCTCGCCCGGACCATCTCGGAAACGCGTATCATCACCGACACGGCCCGCAAAGAGAACCGAGTCACCCAACTCGGCACTCAGATCCACGCCGGCGACAATTACCGTCGCGTGGTTGAGTTGGTTCAACGCGGCGTCATTGGCGCGGTCAAGGAGGTCCACGTCTGGGTTAACTCCTCCTATGGCGGCCTCGAGTTGCCCAAGGAAAGTCCGCCCGTTCCGCCCCACATCCACTACGATCTCTGGCTTGGGCCCATCGAACCGCGCCCTTATGATCCGCAATGGGTGCCCTTCAAGTGGCGCAACTGGTGGGCCTTTGGGGGTGGATCACTGGCCGATTTCGGTTGTCACTTCATGGATCTTCCATTTTGGGCTCTCGACCTCAAGTACCCTCTCAGCGCGGAAGTAGTCGATGGTCCGGCGCCCCACCCCGAGTCGACCCCGCCCTGGCTTATTGTCCGTTATGAATTTCCCTCCCGCGGTGAGCAACCGCCCGTCCGATTGACCTGGTATCATGGCGGCAAGCAACCGACCCTCTTGTCTGAGCTCGTCTCGCCCGATTACATCGGCCGCTGGAAGAGCGCCGTCCTTTTCGTCGGCGATAAAGGCATGGTCTTGGCGGATTACAATCGCCATCAACTCTTGCCTGAGAAGGATTTTGTCGGCTTCACTCCGCCTGCCCGGTTCCTCGAAACTTCCATCGGCCACCATAAGGAGTGGACGGAAGCCTGTAAAAACGGTGGAAAGACGACCTGCAACTTCGCTTATTCAGGGCCGCTCACTGAGACTGCCCTCCTTGGCAATGTCGCTTTTCGTTCCGGCAAGAAGCTGCAGTGGGATCCGATCCAGCTCCGCGCCCCGAACTGCGCCGACGCAGACCTGTATATTCAGCACAAATACCGCGCTGGTTGGCATATTTAAGGCCGGGTGGGTTGCTGTTCCTTCGTAAGCACGGCTGTGCTTACGAAGCATTTTTACCTTCCTAAGCGATTCCCGTCCAATGCACTCCATGTGGCGCGGTCTGGCGCGTTTCGCGCCTTCGGCAGGGGCCTCGCTCTTCCCGCGCGCCGGTTCGGTGTTGTAGGGT
>JAXMHN010000012.1:0-122572 GCA_046346765.1 Verrucomicrobiota bacterium
CACTTACATGCAGGAGATCATTATTGGTTGCGTGATTATTCTAGCCGTTGGATTGGACAAGCTCCGCCAAAGCCGGACCAAAGTTTAACCTCCCGCCAGAGCGGCCCGGTCGTGGCGGGGTTTGAAAAGTCAACCGCAAGCATGCTGATGAATGTTAGCCGACGAACACTGGTCAAAGCGGCGCTCAGCGCCGCCACGGCCGCTGGACTGGCCCCCTCCACCCTGATCAGCGCCGAAGCGGCGCGAGGGCCCGGGGACAGCCGCTCCGCCATGAAGCTGGGCCTGGTCACGTATAACCTGGCGAAAGACTGGACCATCGACACCATCATCAAGAACTGCGAAGAAGCCAGGTTCGAAGGCGTGGAGCTGCGCACCACCCACGCTCATGGCGTCGAGGTCAGCCTTAACGCCGCCCAACGGACCGAAGTTCGGAAACGGTTTGCCGATTCACGAGTCGAGCTGATGGGATTGGGCAGCGCGTTTGACTACCATACTCCGGACCAGGCCAAGCTTCGGCAGGACATCCAGGCGAGCAAGGATTACATCTTACTGGCTCATGATGTCGGCGCCTCCGGAGTGAAAGTCAGACCGAATGGCCTGCCCAAAGAAGTTCCGGTGGAGCGGACGCTGGAACAAATCGGCCGGTCGCTGCGAGAGTTGGGAGGATTTGGCAAGGACTACGGCATACAAATTCGTCTGGAAGTTCACGGCCAGGGAACATCGCTCCTGCCGCATATCCGGAGAATCATGGATGTGGCCGGTCATCCCAATGTCGGCGTCTGCTGGAATTCGAACCAAACCGACCTTGACGGCGCGGGGTTCGAAGCCAACTTCAACTCCGTCAAGGCGCAGATATTCTCCGTGCATATGCGGGATCTGTATTTGGAGGAGTATCCGTTCCGCAAGCTGCTCCAGGGGTTACAAAGCATCGCCTTTCACGGCTTTTGTCTGGCGGAGATTCCGGAAAGCAAGGATCCGCTTCGGGTCATGCGCTATTTCCGCGGCCTATGGCTGGCTTATCAGGGGCTGGCTTAGATCTGTCTGCAAGCGGCCGCTTATTCCTTGCCGCCGTTCGTCGCTTTTGCTCATATCACGCTGTCAACCTGAAGCCCCTCGCCAAGAACGAAGGGGCAGGCGACGTAAAAGCGATGAAGATTGGCCTGACTTACGACTTGCGGCAATTATATTTGGAACAAGGTTACAGCGAGGAGGCAACCGCGGAATTTGAAAGTCAGGAGACAGTTCAAGCCCTGATCTCAACCGTTCGGTCGCTCGGTTTTGAACCAGATCCGATCGGCCACTTCAAGGCACTCGCCCGGCGCGTGCTCGACGGCGATCGCTGGGACCTCGTCTTCAACGTGGCCGAAGGCATGCATGGCTTCGGGCGCGAGTCGCAAGTTCCCTGCCTGCTCGATAGCTTCGCCATCCCTTACACTTTCTCCGATCCGCTTGTTCTTTCAGTCGCTTTGCACAAAGCCATCACCAAACGGGTCCTGCGCGACATGGGCGTGCCCACGCCTGACTTCGTCCTGGTCGATTCACTGGAGGAACTGAGCGCGGTCGACCTGACCTTTCCTCTCTTTCTCAAACCGGTCGCCGAAGGCACCAGCAAGGGCATCACCGCCGCGTCGCGTGTCTGTGCCCCGCATGAACTGCCACCCGCGTTCGAGCTGATCTGCCGCAAATACGATCAGCCTGTCCTGGTGGAAGAGTTCCTCCCTGGCCGCGAGTTTACCGTAGGGATTACAGGGACCGGGGCGCGCTCGCAGGTGCTTGAGTCATGGAAATCGTTTTGGCGGAAGAGGCCGAGCCCCTCGTCTATTCCTATGCCAACAAGGCCAACTACGAAGCGCTCGTCGAGTATCGCCTTGTCACGGACAAAACCGCCCGGCGGGCCGCAGAAGTAGCCCTCGCTTCCTGGCGCGGGCTCGGCTGCCGTGATGGCGGCCGCATCGATCTCCGCTGCGATCGCAAGGGCCGCGTCAATCTGATCGAGATCAATCCTCTGCCTGGTCTTCATCCAGTCCGTTCGGACTTGTGCATCCTGGCGCGACTCTCCGGCCTGAGCTATCCCGAATTGATCGGCCGGATCATTCAGTCGGCTCTCGAGCGCCAGAATACATCCCCGCTGGTTACACCGCGCCGCGCTGCCTGAGGCTCGCTGCCAGCGCGCGGGCCGTGTCATCCGGTTTCAACCAGCCGCTTGAAATAAATCACGCGATCATCCCCGACGTCGTAAAAATCGGGCAAGGCCGCGGCGAATTGGCAGCCAACTTGAGTATAAAAGCTCTGGGTGCCTTGATACGATTCCTTAGACGAAGTCTCGATGACCAGCAGGCGGCCGCCGCGCTGGCGAATCTCGTTTTCAACAAAAGCGAAGAGAGCGCGTCCGTAACCCTTCCGCATGGCCTGACGCCGGGTGGCAAGCCAATAGAGATCGTAAGTGGATTGGGTCATTGGGTTCTTGCCAAAGCAGGCGTAAGCCATGACTGTTGGCCCATCCTCCAGGACGTAAGGAAAGTAATCTTGCTGCCCGGGTTTGTTCAAGGCAACGTCCATGAGCTCCAAAGCCACGGCGATTTCGTGAGGCTGAAAGGCCTCGGTGCTGTCCAGCAATGCGAGCACCGGTTCCCGATCTGAGCGGGTCAGTGGCCGAATCTTCATCGGGCGCCTTTAGAGATTCCGAACCGCACCAGCGCGCTGAGAAACTCGTGATAAGCCAACCCAGCTGCTTCCGCCGACCGGGCGATGCCCATCCGAGGAGTGATATCCGGGTTAGGATTGATGTCGAAAACCTGCGGCTGCCCAGTGGCATCGAGGCGGAAATCCAACCGGGCATAACCGGTCAGTTCGAAGATGCGGGCGCAGGACAAGGCCATCCGGGCCAATTGCTGCTGGAGCGGGGCAGCGATTCGGGCCGGACAGACGGCTTCGACGGCGGCGTAAGCAGGATGCTGTTCGTCCCATTTAGCGTCAAAGGTGCAGAGGCGCCAACGTGGGCTATGGTAAACATATTCGCCCGGTGGGAGCACTCGGTAGGGCGCCGCGCTGGTTCCGTTTCCCAACACCGATACATTGAACTCGCGTCCAGAGAGGAATTCTTCCGCAATGGCATCCTGCTGCTGCCGCCGCCGGACGGCGCCAACCGCCCGTCGGAGTTCAGGCATGGTGCGAACGACACTGCCATCCGTTATGCCGATCGAGCCGTCCTGGCACAGCGGCTTGACGACCAGCGGAAAGGACAAAGGGAGGCGCTGACGCGGGACCGTCCGACAGACGCAGAATCGCGGCGTTGCGACACCGTGGGCTTGGAGGAGCTGCTTAGTGCGCGCTTTGTTTTTGCAGAGTAACAGCGAGATCGGCCCATTCCCGGTATAGGGGATGCCCAGGAGCTCCAGAAATGCCGCGGCATGCGGCTCCTTCTCGTAACAGCCAAAGGGGCTCTCGGCCAGATTGAAGACGACGTCGAAGTTCCGCAGGCTCTGCGCAAGTCTGGTCAGCTGCTGGGCAAACGGCACGCACCGGACGAAGTAGCCCAATTGCCCGAGCGCTTGCTTTACTCCCGCTGCAGTCGAGGGCCAGGTCTTCCGCCTCTCGGACCTTTGATGGAAGATTCGCCTCTGGCGCAACCGGGGTATATAATCGCGATCCGTTTGGGCGCGACCTCTGCTCCAACCCTGGTCTGACGATTTCCGGCACGGCGGCACTTCCACCGCGCCCTGGTCAGGCGCGAATCTTTTCAACCGCGCGCAGGAGGGCTTCTATCTCCGCTTCACTGCCGATGCTGATGCGGAGAAAGTCGCTCAACTGCGGGTCATTGAACCACCGGACCAGGATTCGATGTTCCCGCAGCTGATGCAGCCACGCTTCCGCAGGAAACTTCGGTGGCCGCACCAACACGAAGTTCGTTTGGCTCGGACACACTTCGAAGCCAGCTTGGAGTAATTTGCCCGTGAGATGCTCCCGGCTCTGAATGATCCGGGCGAAGTTCTTTTGGTAGTACGGAAGAGAATCGAACGTCGCCTCGGCTGCAACCTGCCCGAGCCGGTTGACATTGTAGCTATCCCGAATCTTGTGCAGCGCCCCAATCAATTCTGGGTGTCCCACGAAATATCCGACTCGCAAGGCGCACAGAGAATAGGCCTTCGAAAAAGTCCGCGCGACGAGCACGTGCGGGTATTTGAGCGCCAATGCGAGCGCGTTCTCCGAAGCAAAATCGACATAGGCCTCATCCAACACAATCACACCCCAGTGCGCCTGGCACAACTGGTCCAGGTCCGCGATAGGAATCGCCCGTCCGCTGGGCGCATTGGGAGTGGTGATGAACGTCAGGCCGGCCTGAAAGTCCCAGCCCTGCTTGCGCAAGTCCCTGGCCGAAGGAAGAGAGAAATCGCGAGTGAGGGCCACGGGCTTAGGCCAGCCCCCTTGAATCGCCGCCAGCACCGGATAGAGTGAGTAGCTCGGCTGTAAGAACTGGACCGTGTAGCGGCTTGACTCCAAGGCCCGTCGTAACTCCAACGGCACTTTGGCCGGCCGAGGAGATTTGCCGGTGGCATTCAGGAGGGCGTATTGGGTCAAGCATGTCAGAGGCTGGACGAAGGCCCGCGTCGCCAACGCGAGCAACTCATCGGAGCCGTTGCCGACGATGATGTTCTCGGCGCTGCAGCCGTGATGTTGCGCCAGCCGCTCGCGCAGAGAGTCCGCCGTCGGGCTGGGATAAAGACGTAGCTTGTCATTCACCGCCCGCCGCAGCGCGCTCAGGACCTGAGGTGACGGCCCATAAGGATTTTCGTTGGTGTTGAGCTTGATGAGCCCCTGGATCTTGGGCTGCTCGCCGGGGACATAAGCATGCAGTTTCTGCACCATCGGCCGGATCAAAGCGCCAGGCCGCCCCGCCTGCTTGGCTTTGTGTATCAAGCTGAACCCTTTCTCCGCGCGCGCCCGCGGCCGGGTTGGAGCGCCGACGGAGCGACGCGGATTTCCGCAGATCGGCCATGCGCATCCAACCCCTCGACTTCGGCGAACTTCTGTACCGTCGACAGGGACTTGCGCAAAGCTTCGCGGCTGTACTCCACCAGGCTGGTGCGGCGCTGGAACTGATCCACGGTCAGTCCGGCAAAAGAGGCCCCTGCCCCGCCGGTCGGAAGCACATGACTTGGACCGGCCACATAGTCACCCAGGACGGTCGGCGAGTATGGCCCGAGGAAGATGGCGCCGGCGGTCGTGATCCCAGTGGATACTCTGGCCGCCTGCCGCGTCATCACCTCGCAGTGCTCCGGCGCAAGCGCATTCGTCAGCCGCACGCCATCCTGCAGGGTCTTGACCTGGATGAGACATCCGCCATTTGCGAGGGCTCGTTCGACATATTCACGACGGCGCAAGCTTGGCAACTGCCGGGCGATTTCCTTCTCGACTGCCTTGAGTAAGCGAGCGGAAGGAGTCACCAGCCAAACCCGTTCGTGCCCGGAACCGTGCTCGGCTTGCGCCAGCAAATCCGCCGCCACAAAGCCCGGCTCCGCCGAGTCGTCCGCGAGCACCAACACTTCACTAGGGCCAGGTAGCAAATCGACCGCCACGTAACCGCACAGCAATCGTTTCGCGGTCACCACGTAAGCGTTCCCCGGACCGAATATTTTCTGGACACGCGGCACCGTCTTGGTGCCAAAAGCCATCGCGGCGATCGCTTGGGCCCCGCCCAAGCGATACACCTGCGTCGCTCCCGCTATATTCACCGCAAAGAGCAAGGCCGGATTGATCGCGCCTTCCTTGCCGGCCGGAGTGCATACCACAATCTCCGGGCAGCCCGCCGCCTTTGCCAAAACGATCGTCATCAAGGCGGTTGAAACCAACGGAGCTGTCCCGCCGGGAATGTAAATGCCAACGCGCTGGAACGGATCGAACTTCTCCCCGACCCGAGCCCCCTGGCCGTTACGCGCTTGCCAGGCCTTCTGGAGTGAGCGGCGCGCGAAGTTCTCCACGTTCTTGCGCGATGTGTTAATCGCCTGACGTAGGGGACCATCCGCCTGGAGCGAAGCGGCCACCAACTCCGATTTGGTGACGCCAAGTTGTTCGGGAAAGTAACGGCAGCCATCGAAGCGTTCCGTGAACTCGACCAGGGCGTCATCGCCGCGTTGCTGCACGCCTTCGAGAATCGTGCGCGTCCGTTGTTCGATCTGCGGATCAAAGAGACTGGACGCAGCGCAGAGGCCGGCCGTCTGCTCGTCAAATTTGGGATCCGCGTAACGGATAATCTTCATCGCCTGTGGACGCTAGGAGATGGCCCGGCAAAAGTCAAAGCGCACTGCGCATTCTCCTCGCGGAACGGGCCAAACGAGCCCCGGCGGTCCCGTATCGGCTTTAAAAGTGAACTCGAGGAGCGGGATTCTTTGGCCAGGGCCGAAGTCGCTTGGAGAGCGCGCCGGGGGTCGCTGTTCTCGAACAACAGGTGGACGACACGGCGCTCGCGCGAGACCGTCGCCCCAAAGGGGCGACCCTTAGTCCCCGAAACTGATGCCCAGGGCGCGGCCGGTTTGGACGATGTCGCCATCTGGGGGGACACAGCGCAGCCGGCCGATCGCCGCGGTCAGCTTCACGGCTACGATGTCAGGGGGTTGCAAGGACACCATATACCCGTATTGGTTGTCGGCGATCAATTGCACCGCGGGCCCCGAAGCGCGTGCAAAGAAGGCGGTCAGAAGTTGTCGGCCCCCCGCCCCGCTGAAGATGGCCGAGAACACAGAGCCTCGTCTCTTTTCCAGTCCGCTTTTGAATCTCGGCGGCGACCATCACTCCGACCCCGCCCAGCCTGGTTTCGCGATCCAAGGCGCCCGGCCCCGCGGTCACAAAATCGCCGCCGACCTGGCGGGCGCCTTCGGCCACGACGACTAATGTGAAGCATTTGCCCTCCCGCTCGCGCTCATTGATTTTCGAGCAGATGCTGTCGAACCGGAATGGAATTTCAGGAATGAGGACGACGTCGCCGCCGCCCGCGATCCCGGAGTGAGCCGCGATCCAACCGGTGTATCGCCCCATCACCTCCAGCACCATCACCCGGTTGTGGCTTTCGGCTGTGGTCCGAAGCCGGTCCAGAGCGTCGGTCGCGCAGGCCACCGCGGAATCGAATCCGAACGTTGAAACCGTCGCTTCCAGATCGTTATCGATTGTTTTCGGAACGCCAACCACAGGCAAACCGTGTTCAAACAGGCGTTGCGCGATGGTGAGTGATCCATCTCCACCTACACAGACGAGGGCGCGAAGAGCCAATTGCGCAAAGGTGTGCTTGGCTTCGCTGAGGATCGCCGCCGGTATTTCGCGTTGTTCCCCCAAGCCGGTTTTGGCGGCAAAGCGCCCTCGATTGGTGGTGCCGAGGATGGTGCCGCCGACATGGAGCAGCCCATCCATTTCTTTGTAATGAAGCGTCTTGTATCGCACCGGATCGAGCAACCCCTCGTAACCTTCAAGGAAGCCGATCGTTTCCCAACCCCTTTTGCTGGCCGATTTGACCACAGCCCGAATCACTGCATTGAGCCCGGGACAATCGCCACCGCCGGTGAGAATGCCTATACGTTCCATCATAGCGATGCCCAGTTGTCTCACGTCCCGCCTGCAAATGCACGCGACATCTGGCCGGGGACTTTACCCCTTCCATCGACGGCCGAGTCGCGGACGCAGGGCCCGGGCGGAGCCGTGCCTCTCTAAAGGAAGATGGCCAGCGACCGGCGCAAATCAGCCAAGCAGTGTTCTGACTTCGCCCGTGCGCGAGCGGACGCGCCGGCAGCGGCTTACGTCTCCGCAGGAGCGGCCGCGGCGCGCTTGGCCATAATGGCTTCGACGATGCGTCGCGCCAATTCCGGCTTCTCCGCGAGGGCCGCGCGGGCGGCATCCCGGCCTTGGCCGATCAACTCGCCACTGAACTGGAGCCAGGCGCCCTTCTTCTCCACGACGCCTGACTCCAGGCCCACGTCGAGAATGCTCCCCTCTTTGTTGATGCCCTGATTGAAGTAGATATCGAATTCCGCTTCGGCGAACGGAGGCGCCAGTTTGTTTTTGACGATCTTGATTTTGACGTGATTGCCAATGGCCGCCCCGGCCGCGTCTTTGATGGTGTCTTTCCGGCGAATATCGATCCGGACGCTGGCGTAGAACTTCAGCGCTTTGCCGCCGGGCGTGGTTTCCGGGTTGCCGAACATGACGCCGACCTTTTCGCGGATTTGGTTGGTAAAGACGCAAGTCGTTTTGGCCTTGGCGAGAATCGCTGTGAGTTTACGCAATGCCTGGCTCATGAGGCGGGCTTGCATGCCCATCGTCGCCATGCCCATCTCACCTTCCAACTCGGCTTTAGGGACCAGGGCCGCGACCGAATCGATCACAATCACATCGAGCGCATTCGATCGCGCGAGCGTTTCGCAAATGGTCAGAGCTTCTTCGCCGCTATCAGGCTGGGAGACAAGCAAATCGTCGAGGTTGACGCCGAGCTTCTTGGCGTAAGCGGGGTCCAGGGCGTGCTCGGCATCGATGAAAGCAGCCAGGCCGCCGGCACGTTGCGCATTCGCGATCACGTGCAGCATTAGTGTCGTCTTGCCGGATGATTCGGGGCCAAAGATCTCCACCACCCGGCCTCGCGGAACCCCGCCTATGCCCAGGGCCAGATCAACCGCCAGCGCACCGGTCGGAATGATGCCAATCTTGACCTTGTGCGCGTCGCCCAAACGCATGATGCTGCCGTCGCCATATGTTTTCGTAATGGTCGCGATGGCCGATTCGAGGTCGCGCTGGCGCGCGGCAATGAGCTTGGCCGCTTCGGCGGCGCGCGCTTCGGCAGCCGCTTTGTCCGCAGTTTTTTCGGCTGGCTTGTCCGGGCTCGCCTTTTCGATGGCAGGCTTATCAGTAGACTTCGGCGGCATAAGTTTGACTTGGAAAATTCCTTTAGTGTGCAGCTACCCTACGAGAAAGCCAGGACAGGGTCAACTGCGGGTGAACGGACTCTTGCTTTTCGCTGGTCGCCAGCCCATAAAACGCGTCATGGACCTTTCGGCTATTCGCCTCGCCTCCGCGGTGGTGGCTTCGTTGCACTTGCACCCGGAGAAGCCCGGCGCGCCGATGCAACCGGTCTCTGCCCTCGAGGCAGTGGCTGACCGCGGGATCGCTGGCAACGAGCGGTACTTCGACAAACGCAGCCGGACCACCGGCGAACCGACCAACCGCCAGGTCAGTCTCATGGAACGCGAGCAGATCGAAGCCCACGCCCAAGCCTTGGGCTTGGCTCAGATCGCCCCCGGTGCCGTCCGCGCGAACATCGAGACGAGCGGACTCAATCTGATCGACCTGATCGGGCAACATATTCAGGTCGGCGAGGCCGTCCTCTTCATTTGCGAGGCGCGCTTGCCCTGCGCAAAGATGGACGCCGTCTGTCCGGGCCTGCGAATGCGCATGCAGCAAAATCGTCAAGGCGTTTTGGCCAAGGTCATCCGCTCGGGACATATTCGCATGGGCGACGCGATCATAAGCGCGCCGGCGGAAAACCCTTCAGGACAAGCATGAGCTCAGGACTTTTTGCCGCCATCGAAGCTGGTGGGACCAAATTCAACTGCGCCATCGGACGCGGTCCGGGGGATCTTCGCGCGACCACGCGCATTCCCACGACCTCGCCCCGCGAAACGATCGAGGCTTGCCTCGCCTTCTTTACGGCGAAGCTAGCCGAATGGGGAAAGCCAGCGGCAGTTGGAATTGCTTCGTTCGGGCCCCTGGATTTGCGCCCGGGATCGCCGACTTATGGTTCGATCACCAAGACGCCCAAAGCCGGATGGTCTCATGTTGATCTGGTCACCCCATTTGCCCTTGGGCTGGGTGTGCCAGCGGCAATCGACACAGACGTAAATGGCGCGGCCCTGGCGGAGGGACGCTGGGGAGCGGCCCAGGGCCTGAGGAATTTCATTTACCTGACGGTTGGGACCGGCATCGGAGGCGGCGCAGTGGTCAATGGGCAACTGGTGCACGGGTTGATCCATCCGGAGATGGGCCACGTCCGGCCCATCCGGCACCCGCGTGACTCCTTCCATGGCGTATGCGCCTTTCACGGTGATTGCCTCGAGGGCTTGGCGTCCGGCCCGGCAATGCAAGGGCGCTGGGGTCGGCCAGCGAGCGAACTGCCGGTCGGCCACGAAGGCTGGAGCATGGAAGCGGACTATCTGGCCCAAGCCCTGGTGAGCTATATCTGTGTGCTTTCCCCGGAACGGATCATCCTTGGCGGCGGCGTGGTCCAACAAAAGGCCATTTTTCCTTTGATCCGGCAGCGGGTTGCGCAATTGCTCAACGATTATATCGATTCTCCGGCAGTGACTCGCGAGATTGACTCCTTCATCGTCCCGGCGGCTTTGGGTGATCACGCTGGAGTTCTGGGGGGGATCGCTTTGGCCGCAAGCACCACCGGCCCTATCCAGCTGCAAGGCTGAACCAGGAAACCCACCCATCGAGCTGCCGGACCGCTTCGCCTTCATAACCCTGAGGAGATCGCCGCCGTCAGCAAGCGCGGCGGATTGAGCGAATAGATCAGCACGAACACCCCCAGGGAGCCGCCCGCCCGCACCACCCATGACTTAATACGACCTTCCACCTGCAGCAGCCCCGGTAGCGCACTGACAAACGCAGAGCCCGCCAGGGCCAACACGACCCGGAAGACAAAGAACTGGAAAGCGGTCGGCTCCGGAACGAACCAGGCCAGCGCTAGCAGCACGCCGACAAAGATGATGCCCGCGGCCATCATCGTTATCTTCTCCCATGTTTGCATAGAGGCAGTTCCTTCGGTTGTCGCCAAAGCCGTGCTCACAAGTGAAAGCGCGATCTCACGGCAATCTTCCGGGAGTTGCTCGATCTCCCGGCGCAAAAGGGACAGCCGCTTCGAGCGCGGCGCGCGGGCCAGGGTGGCGCAAATCCGGTACACTTCGACTTTCAGTTCACGGATGCCCATGGCCGGAAGGTGGGATCTGGGCGCGGTAAATCACGAGCAAATGCTCCGGTCTGACCTCGAATTCCAGGTCAGCGCGCCAGTCGTGGATGAGTGGCGGGACATCCCTTAGCGAAGGATATTCCGCAATCCCGCCCTGGGTTGTTGGGGAGAGGACCCGGACAATTTGCTGGAGGAAGCCCCGCTGGACCAACTCACCCAGCGCCAGCGCAAACCCTTCCCGGCTCCGCGGTTTGGCGAGGTCACAGAGCCGATTGAAGGTGTATTCCACCCCGCCCCCAGCCACCTCCCCCACTATTCGCTCCAACCGCGCCAGGGAGGCACGCTCCGCTGGATATTTATCGGCAGTAGACGCGAAGTTCATTGAGGATGTATTCGTACTCAGATCGCGTGCAACTGGCAGTGACGGCAAACTCGTTGCTCAACCCGGACAACAACGTGTGAACTTCCCGCGTGAGCACTCCTTCCACAGGCCGCCACCAGACGTTCGACGAGTCGCAATGGGCGCCGTGATCCAGGAACCGGTCGAGGCTGGCGGCCGCACCCGAATCCTCAAACAAGTCCGCTTGGGCAGCGCCCGTCGAGGCAGTCAGGGTCGTGCCGGCGTTGTTGCGCATGCGCGAATCGCTGAACCGAATCCGATGTTTCAGGGACGCCCGATTTGCCCACAGATATGCTTTCGCCTTGGCCAACGAGAAGGGCGCAAAGCGGCCTGGAGGCAGAAAGTCTTTGATCATCTCCCAAAACCGGTCGAGGTCATCCTGATACTGCGTCGAACTCCAATGACCCTGCACCCGCAGCTCCAGCAGCCCGGTTTCATGCAAACAAGCCACGTTAACCGCCCGCACCGGGATGAACTCCCATTCGCGCCGAAGCCGATTCCCTTCCTCCGTCTCGCTGAGGAAACGCCGTTCGCGACGGCTTTCGACCACTTTGAAGACCCAACATCGACCCTTGGGGTCTGTTTGTTCGCGGATCTGCGTGAAGGTCGGGACGCTGGGAATCTCTTCGATAAGCCCTTCAGCCAGGACTTGTTCCAAGCCCAGTTGCTGGCAGACCTTGGTCATGCGAGCCCGATCAGCAAACTGCTCCGCCTCACGGCGGCGACAGGTGTAGAGGAAAACGTGCGACCGTCGGTACTCCTCACACTCCGCCAACAGCTGACTCAAGTCCCCGATAGCGAGCCGGCGAGCGCGAAGCGCACCGAGCATCCGCTTCTCCCGCAGCTCTTCCCAACTATCGCTGGCGTGCGGCAAGTTCCGTTGCCGCAGAAACTCACCCACGACCGAGAGGCTCGTCACCGTCTCGAGCAGATTGAGGATCTTGGTGGCCTTGGCCAAGTCTTCCGCTGACAGGCCGATGCCCGGCAAGGCGAGTTCTGCTTGAGCATTCATCGAAGTGACCCCCTTCGCCGGATGTCTAACGGGCCCGCTTGCCTCCGATCCCTCGTTCTGATCCTTCGAAAATCCGGCATCATGCGAGCGATCCTAGCGCAGGCGGTTGGACAAGGGCTGTCCAGGACACCTGCCTCGTTAAAAAGGAAAGAGGGCCGCGAATAGCACAACGACCGCACCGTCGCCAGCTCGCCTTCCAGCTCTTCAATGAGGAATTTGCAGAAAAGGAGGCTGCGGAGGCATCCCAGCCGGCCTCTGCAGACGATGAGGGACGAAGATGGGCTCCTCCCCCCAACGCATCCGGCTAGCTAAGCACCGCCGGTTCAGTTTCAGCGTTCAACGGAGTTGAACGGAAGGTGTGGAAGAGCTGTTTTTGAGTCTCCATCAACTCGGCGAACAACTCGGCCCGCTTTTTCAACAAACCCCGGACTCGGTCGGAACGGCCCTGGTCGTTGGCCAAACGATAAGCGATGGTTGCGGCCGCGATTTCCTCGCGCAGCTGATTGATGCGCTGGCGCAAGTCTGATGCGGACAAGAATGCTGATCCTAAGGCCATGTTCACAACCTCTGCCTGGCCCGGTGGCAGCCGCCGTTGAATGCCTCCAGGCCGTTTTGATCGCGGGAACTGGACTGAACCTTAACTCCAACGATTCAGCTTCCCAATACTATTATACGAAATTCGAGAAGCTTTCTGACAAAAAAAGTGAAAAAATCTGCGCGGCGGCAGTCGCGGGCTATTTCAGGATATGAATATGGCTCCGAATCGCCTCGGTGATGGCCGTCGGGTCGGTCTGGTCCAACCGGCGGAGGACACATTCCCAACGGAAAGCAAAGCTGCCGGCGGGATCGTACTTGCAGTGCTTGAACAGGTGGTCAAAGGCATTGCGCCGCATACGGTAATCGTCGCGCACCTGGGTGAATTGCTTGCGAAATGATTCCAAATACAACCGTGCAAACTCCACCGCTTCAGGCAGCATCGCTTCGCGGCGGTTGACCGGCCGCGCATAGTCCGCGGCAAAGTTATGCAGTGGTTGCTCGTATTCGGCAAAAGCGCCGCTATGGTCCGCCACCAGGATCTCGGTTGGCAAACCATCCTTACCCTCCAGGACGACCTCATCCCCGTCGTCGAATGCAGGTCGGGTTTCCTCCAGCGAACGTCCCACGATCAGGCTGGAGGCTGCCGCCCGGCCGAGCAAATTGGCCAACCGCGCTGCATAACCAGGCCGTTCGTAGCGCTCCAAAGGGAGTTTGTCCGTCGCGATGCCGAAGAGATATTCCCGCTCAAAATATGGTGTGCGGATGGTTTGGCCGCGGTAGCGTTGGTTGTTGCCCAGGTAAATTTCGTTCAAACGGCGAAGGACCGAGCGTCGGCAGAGATGCATACCCAACTGTCGGCATCCAAGCCGTCGATCCAACGAATAATCGGTATATTCCTCGCTCTCGAGGATAGCCCGCAGCAGGTCCTTGCCCTCGTCGAGGTGCTCCCACACAGACCACTTTTGGAGCCGGAGAAAACGCCGAATGGGCTCGGCCTCATTGCGGGGGTAAAACTCAGCCAGGTACACTCCGCGACGGCCCTCCTTCTGGGGCCGGTCCAGCGACAGGGACTCTGCCACAACCCCAAGATTGATATAATCCAGGTCCCCGTAATCCCGCGTGAAGTTCAAGATGATCTCCTTGGCGCGCGGATCGCAAAGACGCTGCAAATCCGGATCTTCGGGATGCGCCATCGCTTCCTCGAACACGGGATCGACCAGGAACTCGCCCGCTTCGAACCTCCCCCCTGGCAGCCACTCCAGATGAAGGAAGAACTCCGGACTAAGGCCGCTCAGGATCTGCTCCGTTTCCACTTCGCTTCCTTCCAGGCATAGGGTCGAGAGAATCCGTTCGCACCAAGCCCGGCTCTGAAAGTCGTCCCGGAGATAACTTTGGTGAACCGCCGCGCGAAACTGCGCCTTCCATTGGTCGTAGAGCGCGCGCAGGGCATTGCCGGACATGCGCTCAAGAGCATCACCCGTCCCGAGGTCCTGCACCCGGAGGCGCTGCAAGTCGGCTGCGAAAAAGTCCAACTCGGGACGTCCCAACCGATTCTTCCGGACAGCGTAGTCGGCAATCTCTCGTAAATGGCGGGCCAACTCGGTTTCCGGAAGGCGCCCCAGGTTTTCGAACTCATCATACGTGAGCCAACGTGTCCCGGTCAGACGGTTGTAATAATATATTGGCAGCCCGTCGATGGCCACTTTCGAGCCGAAAATCACCTTCTTTCTGCCTTCCCGGCTCTTGGGCAGCGAACTCAACCGCCAGTATTCGCCCCTTTTTTTCAGCGCCTCACGAACGCGGACGTCGGCAACCGACATATAATGGATGCGGCTTTTCGAAGCGATCGTTTGGAGCTCCTCATCAGCGGCGAAAGCGAGGGCAAGATTGTCTGGATCGGGTCGGATGAGGATATGGTCGGGCTCAAAGAACAAATCGACGGATTCACGACAGACCGCTTCTTCGTCAGCCGTCGTCAGCCCTGGCAATCCGGAAGCGGCCCGGTCTGCATTCAAGTGCTCGATCAGCCCCATCCGCTGCCAGGCGTGGACCCCGGGTGGCTGAGTGTAAAGGAACCATCGGCCGGGAAAGATCGTCCCAATTCGCGTCAAAGGTTGCCCTTGTGAATCTCGCGCGAACGGAGCTGGTCCGATCACTTGCAGTTGCATGGGATCCCAAGCTTGGCCTGCAAGGGGTTCCTTGTCTAACAAAGAATCGGAGCGCACTTCGTGATGGTGATACTCAAATCGGGACAGTGCGCTGACATTGGCTGGAAGCACCGCTTCGGCACCGCTCGCCTAAATTAGGCCAAGCGCGAGCCCGTCTTTGAAAAAGGGGGCGGTTAATCGACGAGGTTTGGATCGATTAGTCCGTGACCAAAACTCGGAAGAAGCGAACGGGAGATAGGGACTCGAGCGCGGTTGACCAGGAGCCAGACTCGGTTCGGGCCGCCGTTCGCCAGGCCGTGGTATCATCGATCCGGTCCGTTACTTCCACCGTATAACCGGCAGCGCCCGCCTCCTGGTCCCAGGAGAGGGTCAGGCCGCTGTGGGCCAGCACGGCGCGAAGATTGCCGGGGGAACGACGCGCTGTCGGCTGAGCTGCCGGATTGTAACCGAGCTGGATGACTTCAAAGTCGCTTGCGGACAAGGAGCGAAAGGCGGGGTTGAGAATATCGCTGTCCCAATGGGGATCATAGGTGCCTGTGATGTACATATCCGAGCCGTTATCGGCCACAATCAGGCCATGACGCTGCATGGCGCGAAAGACGCGTTGCATATGGGGATCAGCCGTTCGTTTCGCGACCTCGACGCTCGCCTTGAGCCGAAGGCGGGCGCCCATGGGCAACGCTCCGGTTCGGGAACCGGCCCGGTGAGAGGCGGGGTAGACGTAGCCATCGGTGGAACGGACCGTCACGCGAAACGCATGGGCAATCTCCAAACGGTTTGGATCGTAGACCTCATCGTGCCGAAGCAACCCGGGCAGAATGGCCAGACCGGCAGCATCTGCGGATGTCCAGGTATCCGGACGGCGGACGTTCGTGTTCATGTCGAAGAAGGCGCCGGAGCCTGCGTGCCATCGGCGGAGGGCCGCATCGTAAAAGACGTTGTATAGCTCGTAGAGAAAGTTCCGGTTGGCGTCGACGATGAGGAGGTGACGGTCCTGGCTACCAGTCAGGTTGACATTGCCGGGGCTACCGCCTTCGATCCAGAACGGTTCCGTAATGGCCTGTGGTGGAATTGGATAAAAAGGAAAGCTGACGCCCCGTTTATGGTCCATGCCGTCGCTCTCCGAGGCATAATCAAACTCCACTGGCACTAAATCGGTGGCCGTTACGCCTGAGACCACCACGTAAGGGATGCCATAGCTGCCGAAGGGATCATCGTCGGTCGGAGCTTTGCCACCCAAATCCGGATGGAGGCGGCGGATTCCGCCGTTATTGATGTATTGGATGTAGCTTGCGGAGTTGGGGTCAACCGGCCAGGCGCTGATGTCTCGGTTCCACCAATGATCCGAGGGAAACAGCGGCAGGGGCTCGGGCAAGGCCCCACCGAGGGCCGCATCCATCGCTTCCAGCCGAGGCACGGGTGTGCCCGAAACGATCAGCCAAGCCAGGAGGATCAGACGGCTCAAGGAGCAATTGAGCCATAGATTCAGTATGATGAGCGATCGGCCGATGGTGCGCATGTGGCGGCGTTCAGATCGGCAGCAAGACAACTGCCACTCTCACCCGAACCAATCACCGCACGAGAATCGAATCCAAGGGCTTGCCGAGGATGCCTGGCAAGGTCTGGTCCAGCAGACGGGCAATAGTGGGGGCAACGTCGACATTATCAACCATCCCCAGTTTGGTCTGCTTGATGCCACGGCCAGCGGCGATGAAAAGGCCATCCATCGCCGGTTCCGTCGCGACATATCCGTGGTAACCCTGGCTGATGGTCCCGGTAATCGGCACGACAAATTGATCTCCCGTCGCCGCTCCCCCTACCCCAAAGCCTTTGTGCGGCACCAAAATAAGCTCAGCCATGCCTGGATGCTCTCCAGGCTGGGGCAATCCCATCGCACCAAAACTCTCCCGCCCGATCACATCTGCAATTTCTGGCCGGGCGCGAAACAGTTCAATGACCTGTTGGCGATCCCGTTCACGACTTTTGGGGTCTGGAAAATAGATCATACCGATGCCCCCCTCGGGGACGACTTGCGCCCGGGCTTTGGCCACCTGGTTACTGGCCCCCAGTTCAAGCAACCCTGCCTGGCGGAGGAGGACATTCGGTTGGAGGAGATTGGTAGCGGTGGCAAAGCCATGATCGGATACCACGAAGACGGTCGTTTCTTTTCGAATGCCAGCAGCATCAAGTGAGTCGAGGAGGCGGCCTACGTAGGAGTCCGCCAATGCCAGGGCCGTGTAGCTGGCGGGCGATTCCGGCCCGTAGCGATGGTGAATCCCGTCAGTATTCAACAGATGCAGCATCAAGAACGCGGGACGTCGTTCCCGAATGACATGACACGCGGCCTGAATCCACACTTCGTCCCGCCCGGGACCGGTTAAGGCAGCAAAGCTGGCGTCCGTCTCGTCCACGAGGGCGCCGGCTGCCACTAATTCACGACGCAAGTTGGGAGTCGTATGGCGCACCATCTCCGGCACATCGGGGAAATTGTCGTCGATTGTCCCGGCGTTGCGCGTGCAAGGCCAATTGATGGCAGCGGTCCGGAGTCCGGCGCGATGGAAAACATCGTAGACAGTGGGAACGGCGACCAATTCAGCCTGGTCGCATTTTGGCTCGATGCGAACTGGCAGCCCCGGCCCGCCATGAACGAGCCGACCATTGTAAAGCACCGAGTGTTTGGCAGGCGTCACACCTGTCACCAAGGTGGTGTGGTTTGGCCAGGTAACGGTGGGATTAGAGACCTTCAAACCCTCGGCCATTGCCCCGGCGGCCGCCAATGCCTGCAAATGAGGGACTGGACAGTTCGTCTTGGTGAACATTCGGGCGGGAAAGCCATCGATCGTGATCAGCACGACGTGGGCGGCATCCGCGCCAAACGCGCCGGGCCAGCTTGCAATACAAAAAAGTAGGGTGATCAGCAGCAGACTGCCTGTCCCAGCAAGGCGCAAACGACTGGGCCCGAGGCAGGAATGGGTGTGGCGCGAGGGCCTGATCTTTCCGGCCAAAACCACCAAGCAATCGAACAGGGTCGGGCGAAGCGCGGCAGCGGGAACTCGAATCATATTGAGGTGCTCCACAAGGCCGTACCCGCACGGCTTTGTCGAACACTTTCAGATGAAATCCGCGGCCAGGGATTAGACCGACAGCAGCCTTATCGCTTCTTGGTATGCTGAGTCAATTCGGTGACCAGATCCTGAGCGTCATAAACTTTGCGGAGTGCTTCGACGATCCCCTGGGAATGAACCGCCAGGGCGCGTGCCAGATTGTCGGTGTAGAGCAGGTCCAGCACCCGGGAATAAATGTTGCCGTCGAAAATGATGCCAACCAACTCGCCGGCCCGGTTCACGACCGGACTTCCCGAATTGCCGCCGATGATATCGGCCGTATTGATGAAGTTAAACGGCGTGCTCATCGGCACGTTCGCCCGGCGTTCGACCCAACGCGGCGGCAAGTCGAAAGGAGGCTGATTATGATGTTCCGCTGCCCGGGCATAGAGACCGCCAAAGTCGGTTTGGAACGAGATCCCCTTGCCGCTTTCCTCGTAACCCTTGACGACTCCGTAGGCGAGCCGAAGCGTAAAAGTGGCGTCAGGGTAGGTGCTCGTCCCTTGGACGGCAAAACGGGCTTTGCCGATTTGAGCATGGGCCTGCTGCTTGGCCTCGTTATGCGTCTCGACCACTTTGCGGACAGCCCTCGCCTCCGCATCGATCAACCGCGCCAGCTCGATCATTGGGTCTTTGGCACCGTCGACAGCCGCTTTGCCCTCCTGGTAGAGCTTCTTTCGCACAGCCACATCCTTGACTTTGGAGCCGAGCACCAAGTCGGTCGCGCGTTCCCGGGGCGACTTGCCCGCCAACACCTTTTGCACCAGATCATTCGAGTAGCCGAGCTGTGTGACTAACCAAGTGAGCGAGTTCTCCAGCTTCAACTGCTCGAGATCGTCGTAAATCGGTTCCTCCGAAAAAAGCTGGAACTCGAGCGACTCCAGTCCAGCCTGTCCAAACTCCCGGAGTCGGTCTTTGTTGGGTTTCGGCTTTTCTTCCGCAGCCCGGAGCAAGGTGCGCGCAATCTCGAACAAATTGCCGCTGAACCCATGGCCGGCTTCGAGGAGGTTGTAGAGCTTGGCATTCTGGGCAATCGCTTTCTGGGCCTGCTCGATGCGATCCCAAGCCCCTTTGGCGGCCGCCAACTCGGCCTTGGATCCGACCAACTCGCGCAGCTTGCGTTCATCCTCCTTTTTCCGCTGGATGAAGCGGGGGTCCAAAATCCCGCCCATCTCGCCCACATAAGCTTTGCGGCTGTTTTGGACTCCGAACAAATCGTCCTTGGCGCGGCGGGCGTTCTCTTCACTGCGGGCACTGTAAGCGCTGAGCGTGACTTCCAGGTTGTTCAAGCGCTGGAGCGCATAGGGAAGACGATAATCGCGAAGGTACTCCAACTCGGCGACCGTAAACAGCCGGCTTGTGCGGCCAGGGTGGCCGGAAACGAAGACCAGTTCGTTCTCACCCGCGCCAGCCCGGCTCCATTGCAGGTAATGCTGTATTTGGGCCGGTTGTCCATTTTCGTAGGCCCGGAAGAAGCAAATATCGAGGCAAAAGCGCGGATATTCGAAGTTGTCCGGGTCGCCGCCGTAGAAAGCAATTTGCTGTTCGGGAGCAAACACCAGCCGCACGTCGGTGTATTTTTTGAACCGGTAGAGGTGATACTGGCCGCCTTGATAAAGCGTCACGACATCGCTGCGAAGGCCGGTCTTGTCGAGCGACTCTTTCTCAATTTCGGCTGTAATGCCGCGCCGGGCGAGGAAAGCCTGTTCATCGGTCATGCCCGGTTTGACGGCGGCATTGACGCGGTCCGTGACGTCTTCGATGCTCATGAGGACGTTGAGTTCCAGGTCGGGGCAACGCTTTTCCTGATCGAAGGAGCGGGCCTGGAAGCCATCGCGGAGGTAATTGTGATCCGCGTCGCTGAGCTTTTGGAGGGCATCGGCGCCGACATGGTGATTGGACATGACCAGGCCCTCCGGGGAAACAAAGGAGCCGGAGCCACCGCTGTTGAAACGGACCGATGATTTCTGGACATGCTCAAGCCAGCCGTCCGTCAGGTCGAAACCGTACTTCTGCTTGACCAATTCCCGGGGCGGATTGTTGAACAGCCACATCCCTTCATCGCCGCGGGTTGAAATCGTCGTCATGATTAGTGAAAAGACCGTGGTCACGGTCGTGCCAGTCATTCGCACCCAGTTCATCGTCTTGGTCCTTTAGTGGTTAGCCTGCCGGAATTGTGGTGGGCCAGCGCCCGGATAGCAAATCCTGGTTTTAAAGCCACCACCAGGTCAAGAGCGGCGCCAGGGCCAAGCTGGGCAAATAATCTCCCAAGGCCACCTTTTTCAATTCGAGAATGATCAGCGCAATCGAAAACACCAGCAATCCCCCGGTCAAGTTCAGGGATTCAATCAGGCGGGGATCTCCCAGGGACGGCTCGAGGAGCTCCGCCGCCAATGTGATGGTGCCTTGGTACGCCAGGACCGGGATGGCCGCGAGAATTACCCCCCAGCCGAAGACCTTGGCGAAAGCCATCGTGGCCAGACCATCAAGCACACTCTTGATCGCTAAAGTACGGTAGCTCCCCAATAAACCATCCTGCAATGCCCCCAGAATCGCCATCGGTCCGACACAAAACAACAGCGCGCAGGTCACAAAGCCCTCACCGGCGCGGCTCCGCTCCTGGACCTTGGCATGAGCAAACTTCCTTTGCGCCAGCTGGCCGACTTTATTCATGCCCTTCTGCACCCGTAGCATCCGGCCCGTCAGCTTGCCCAGAGTCAAAGCCAGCATGGCGATGCCGAATTGCGCCGCCCGATGGGAGAGTGACCCGCTGAATCCATTCCACGCCATGCTCAGGCCCGCGAAAACGGTGAACACCCCCAGCAACACTTTCAGCCGTGACTGATTGACCGGTGATAGGTCTTGCGCCGTCGTCAGCCCAATCACGCCTCCAGCGACAATCGCCCCGGCATTCAGAATCGTCCCGAGCATAGTTCAGCGGCAATTCAGCGTCGCACTTCACGGCTCGACCGCCTTCGCTTAACCCTTCCAGCCGCTTCGATGGGACACTTTGCTTCCCCCAAAGAAATCTTGGTTCCGACCGTTGTCGACAAGCTCAATCTGAGGAAACTTTCATGCTGTCGCCGAGGGTCTGTGTCTACACTAGTACTACAATTGTAGACATCGCTAACCCCGAAAAGAGGCCAAAACAACCTGAATTTGACCGGCTTTGAGACATTTGCGTCGAAAATATGGACACTTCGGCCGAGCACTGGAACACTTGGACGAGGCCAGTCCAGTCCAGCCGTCGGAACCCGGCCATGGACTTCCACGCGGGTGGAGCTCGGCGCCTCGTCGAAGCGTGCCCTTGCTTTTCAGCTTTTCACTTTTCAGCTCTCCCCATCGGTCCGGATTGACGACCAGCGTCGGGTTTGGAATTCTGCTCAGATGCGCGCACGGATCTTGATTCTGGTTTTATTGTGCCGCGTCAACTGGGGGGTTGGCGGGCTGGCAGCGAACGAGCCGGCGGGTTCCTTGGAAGCCTTTGCGAGAAAGCCTTACCTGCAGTTCGCGGCCCCTGCTCTCATGCACGTGGTGTGGCGCAGTTGGGGTCCGATCACGCCTGTCGTCCGCTACGGCACGGCCCGCACCGCTTTGAGCGAGACGGCTTCCTCCGATGCGATCGTTACGCGGGCATCACTCGGAGCTGAAGGGGCGGCATCCAACCGGTGGAGCGCGTTGCGGACGCCAGAGAATCTGAAACTACCTAAACTCCACAGCGCGCCGGTCGGAACGTTTCAATATGAGGTTCGGCTATCGAATTTGAAGCCGGCGACGCGTTATTACTATGCGGTGTTTGATGGCAGCCGGCGATTAACGGCGGAAGACGAAACCTATTGTTTTGTGACACCGCCCACGGCGGGAGAGCGGCCGCGCATTCGCTTTGCGGTTGTGGGTGACAGCGGCACTGGCCGACAGCCGCAGGTCGACGTGTGGCAGTCGATGTTGGCGCATGTGGCTCGGACCGGCCCGAGGTTGGATTTTTGGATTCACGTTGGCGACATGGCCTACGGCACCGGGCGCGATATGGAGTTCCAAACCCGCGTGTTTGAGCCTTATGCGGCGGTCATGCGCAACACGGTCTGTTGGCCGACGATGGGCAACCACGAGGGATACTCCGCCAAGGGAACCACCGGCGTTGGGCCCTACTATGATGCATACGTCGTGCCCAAGCGCGGCGAAGCGGGCGGCGTCGCCTCCGGCACGGAGGCCTACTACTCCTTTGACCACGGGAATATTCATTTTATCTGCCTCGACTCGCACGATCTGGAACGTAAGCCAAGCGGCGCCATGGCCAAATGGCTGCGCGCTGATCTGGACCGAGCCAAAGCCGAGTGGCTGATCGCGTTCTGGCATCATCCGCCGTATACGAAAGGATCGCATGACAGTGACAAAGACAAGGACCTAACTGAGATGCGGCAGTACATTATGCCGATCATCGAGTCGGGCGGAGTTGACCTGGTGCTGACGGGCCATTCGCACAGCTACGAGCGGTCTATGCTGATGGACGGGGCTTACGCCACTCCAACCGTCGCCGAGAATGTCATCCTGGACGACGGGGATGGCGATCCGGATGGGGATGGCGCCTATCGCAAAAGCGCCGGGCTCAATCCTCACCAGGGGACTGTTCAGATTGTGGCCGGCCACGGGGGGCAATCGTTGGGACGGACTGGTTCCATGCCCGTGATGAAGAGAATCATGATTGAGCACGGCTCCGTGGTAGTTGATGTGCAGGGCGACACGCTCGAAGCCCAGATGATCAGCCAGCAGGGCAGCGTGCGCGATCTCTTCCGCATCGTTAAACAAGGGACCGTGCAAAACCGACGCCTCGCCCTGCCCTGGCAACTTCCTGCCTACACCAAAACCGATCCTCCCAAAGACCCTGCGGCCCCGGCCGTCAACGCCAAGATCTTGATTGCGACCAACGCAGATTGGACGTTCCAATTTGGAGCCGCGCCACAAGGCCAGGCCTGGACACGACCCGGTTTCAATGCGCCGAATTGGCGGGTCGGCCCGGCCGGATTTGGCTTTGGGGATGGGCCGTTCGCGACGCGGCTCGCGGCCGGCCGGGAGCAGGCCCCGGCCATTTACATGCGAAAAGAATTTCAGATCACCCAGGCAGACGCCGTCACCGAGCTGGGCCTCTCCGTCAACTACTCGCATGGTCTGATTGTTTACTTGAATGGAGTCGAGGTGGCCCGGGCCAACGTGGAACGGAGCAGCGGCCGCAATGTGCAGAACGTCAAAGCGCGATCGGACAGCGGTGTAACCTACCTGGTCCTGAAGGATGCGCATCAGCATCTGCGCGACGGGACCAATCTCCTCGCGATCGAAGCGCACGCGCCGGCGGGAGCATTGGACTTTCGCATCGATCCGGTCTTGCTTTTGGAGAACTGATCCCATGCTTCGTTCCTGGTTAACAATGCTGGTCGCGATCGGGGTGTGGAGTTCGGGGCTCTGGTCGATGGCTCACGATGGTCCCGAACACGAAATCGATGAACTCACCGCTCAAATGAAGGTGCAGGGCGAGTCCTCAGACCTGCTCATCCAACGCGCCATCGAGTACAACATCCTCGGGCGCTTTCCCGATGCGGCCAAAGATCTGGAACGGGCTCTGGACCTGGATGAAAGCTCCCTTGTGGCCCAACGCGAACTCAGCCAAACCTACTTCTCGCTCGGCAAGACGAACGAGGCGTTGACGACCATCACGCGGGCCCTGCGTCCGTCGGTCGATACGCCCGAGCAGGCCTCCCTCCACATGGTCCGGGTCGGCATCCTCCAAGCCCGGCGGGAATACGGCAAAGCGTTGGCGGACGCGAATGAAGCCATTCGCAAGTTTCCACAAAACGCGGAGTGGTACTTAGTCCGAAGCCAATTGCAAGGGGTGCTGAAAGAGAAACACGAACGAGTGACAGGCTTGGAGCGCGGTATTGAAGAAACCGGCAGCGGACTGCTGACGGGCGAACTGGTTGATGCGCTGATCGAAGATGGCCAACACGTTCGAGCTGCCGAAACCGTCGCCCAGGAACTCAAGGAAAACCGATGGCAAGCAAGCTGGCTGATTCGCCGGGCAAAAATCTCGCTCGCAACCGGCCGCAGCCGCGAAGCCAAAAATGATCTAACGGCGGCCGTGGAAGAAATAAACAAACGGCTGGGCCCCAATGCGGTGGATCCGCTGCTCTTGGCGGATCGAGGCCTGGCCTACGAATTACTCGGCAAGCGGGACGATGCGCGCCGGGACTACCGCACCGCGCGTCAAAAAGGACTAGCAGACGAGTGGGTTCGCGAGCGCATCCGTGCCCTGCGCGAATCTCCGAAAGACGAAGAATAATCGAGGCGACATTCAAACTGGCCGCACGTCAGCCGCGGCCAGTTCTGCCACCCTGCCCGGGGCAAAGGTTTGGGCATAAGTCTCGGCTAAGCGCTTTCCCAGGACCGGCCAAGCTAAGGTGCGTCGGACCGTGTCGAGCGCTTTCGCCTCGAGACGGCGACGAAGATCGGGCTGGCGGAGTATTCGCTCTGTTTCCGCCACGAAAGCCACGGGCGAGTCTGCCAGGAGAAGGTCCTGGTCATGCTGTAGGCCGAGTCCTTGCGCGCCGATGGTCGTCGAGACGACCGCAGTTCCCATGGCCATGCATTCCACGATCTTCAGCCGTGTGCCGCCCCCAATACGCAGCGGCACAAATTGAAGCCACGCCTGGCGATAAAACGGCCGCACATCATCCACCGACCCGGTTACAGTCACGTTTCTTCTCTCGCTATAAGCCCTGATTCCCGGCCCTGGATTTTTACCGACGATCCAGACCCCCAACTCGGGAATTGTGCGAGACAATAGCTGATGCATTGTCGCGAAATACCACTCCAAGGCATCCACGTTCGGCACATAATCCATCGCGCCGCAAAAGAGGATGGTCGGCCGGGCCGCCCGGGATGCATCTCGCGCCGGCTCCGGGCAAAAGCATTCGATATCGACACCGTTGGGAATGACGGCGATGGGCAGCGTCTTTCGGATAAATCGGCGGAGAAAGCGTTCGTCATCGTCGCCGCAAACGATCTGCAAACGGGCCCGGGCAGCGACGCGGCGTTCGAAAGCCCACAGCTTGGCCATGTTCTCCACGGCCAAAAGGCCGGCCTTGAGGCGCGGGCAACGCCGAGCCTCCATCAGTTGATATTGCAGGTCGACCCGGGTCCGGTCCAAGACCAACGGGAGACGCGCCCACGCCCCATCCAAGAAATACTGCGCCAGGACAATATCGAAGAGGTGGAGCGCTTGATAGTCTGCTGGGTCCACCTTCTCCGCCAGGGCCGCGGCCAAGCGCGCCGAACGCCAATGCCGAATCGTGGCCGGCGACGGCGCCAAGAGCCGCTGCGGAAAGAGCCGTTCCCACGGCGGATGCTGGAAGGGCAGGATGTGCACCTGCCGACAAAACCGAGCGAAGACGTCCTGATATTCCATCCCAACTCCATGCTCGGCGAGCGCGACCAGGTCGACCTCGTGCACGCGGGCGAGCTCGCGCAACAGATAGAAGCCGCGATAGTGCGCCCCCCGATCGAGCGGATATGGGACATACGGATAAACCGCTAGCAGGCGCATAGGGTCGTCTGGGGCGACGCTGCACAGCTCTCGGGCGGAAGGAACGAAGACCAATGCGATACCGTCTCCTGCAAGTAATCTTCGATAGCTTGGACAATGACAGGCGCCGCATAGCGCTGCCGTGCCTCGGCACAGCCCACCGTGGCACAGCGACGGCGGAGAACTTCGTCCCGACCGAAGGTCAGAATGCAGTCGGCCAATGCATCAGAATCGCCCGCCCGGTAGGTCAGGCCGTTGCTGCCGTGCCGGAACAGTTCCGCGCTGCCGCCAGTCGTTGTTCCGATGACCGGCAGACCGATCGCCATGGCTTCGAGGGGGGTCAAGGCAAACGGTTCTTCCCATTCGGAAGGGAACAGGAGCAAATCGTGTTGCCGATAGATATCAGGCATGGTCTCGAGAGGGGCGGCGGCGAACGATACTTCCAGTTGCTGTTCGTGCGCAAACTGATGGAGCTGCCGCATGTAATCGCTCTCGCCCGAACTGTAAATACTCAGCCGCACCGGCATTCGGCCGCGCAACCAGCGCCACGGCCCGCAACGCAGTCAGCACGCCCTTATCTTGCGTTAGCCGCCCAACATAGAGCAATCGTTCCAGCTGGGCCGGCGGCGGCACAGGGGCGGATTGCAGATAGCGCGGATGGATGGGAGGAGGAATGACCGCTCCATGCCCGACCGCATAACCGGCGCTTGCCGTCAAAGCTCGCAAGGCGCGGCTGCAAAAATAAATCCGGCGGAATGCAAGGTAAGAAACAGGCGGGGCCGGAGCGCGCCGCAGCCATGCGCGCTGCAGCCCTGAAATATGCATGGCTAATCGCAGGAGTTTCCTGGCAGGATCCCGGTCGGTTGCTTGCCACCACCGCAGCCAAACATCTTGCGCGAGACTTCGACTGATCCAGTGGTCGGAGACGTAAAACACGGTCGGAATGCCTGTTTGCTGCAGCGTAAACAGCATGGACTTGGATAGTCCGCCCATGTTCCAAACGTAGACGAGATCAGGTTTCGACTGCATCAAGGTGTCTCGGAGCCGGGCATTGTTGTGACGTTCAATCGAACTCAGACGCAGCACGCCCCGCCACGGATGACCATAAAGGCCATGAATGCGCAGGGACCGATCCACCGGCGGTTCCACCTCAGATGGGCACGCTCGGCGCCGTTGATGATCGGAGGTGAGAATCTCGATCTGATGTCCCCGCTGTCGCAGCCCCTCCACCACCGTTTGGCAGATCAGTTCATACCCACCGATATACGCGGGAGGATACAGATTGGTCAGAACCAGGATCTTCACCCTATGCTCCTCGATAGGTCTGCCAGCCGTTCTGAAAACCAGCGAGACGCCCGCGTCGTTGCGACCAGCGAATCTGGAGGGCGTGCGGCAGTTCCCGCAATCTCCCATGCCGCGCGCAGTAGAAGAAGTCGTGCCGCAGGTCACTGAACCAACCGAGCAGCACGGTTTTCATCCAGTTGAACTGCGCGGGAGAGCCTTCCCAACAAGCGGCCAAGGCCTGGGCGTCGCCAAAGCTCCGCCGGTACGCTTGGGCGGGAGAGTAGTTGTGTGAGTGAATCACGGTCGATTCCGGACAGTAAACGACGCCATAGCCCTCTTTGCGGCACCAGCGGGTATACTCGTCGTCTTCCGCGTATTGGAGCGTTTCGGAGAAGCCGCGTCGGTGCCAGATCTCGCGGGAAACGCCGCTGCTGACCATTGAAAAAAAATGCTGCCAGCCTGCGGATTCCCGGTTCGGCCCGAAGCAGCGGCTATAATCACAGGCGAACACCGCCTGGCAATTGGGTCTCGGCATCTGCCGGCCAAAAACCGCGGCGGCGTTGGGCTCCTGCAGCGCGCGGACGAGCGGGCGCAACCATGATTCATTTGCCGGGGTGGCGTCGGCATTGAGGAAGACGCAGTAGTTCGACCTAGCCAAGCGCATGCCGTTATTCATGACACGGCCCGGGACGTACTGGTCGGCGGGAAGTTGGACGAACGCGCGCGGTTGAAAGGCGCGAATTTGAGCAACGGAATCGTCCGTCGACCCCGAATCGAACACAAGCAACTCCCAATCGGAATAGTCCTGGTGCCGGATCGCGCGCAAAGTGTCGCGGAGGGCCCACCCTTCGTTATAGGACCGCAAGATGATCGAGACGAGCGGGTCGGTCATGCGTGGTTTCGTTTGCTCAAGGTTTTCGCAGCCAAAGCCGCCAGCTTTTCGCGTTCGAACCGGGTCAAGGCCAAACGCCATAAACCAACAGCTGCCAGAAGACAGGCCACCCCGCTCCCACAGAGCATCCAGACCGGCCGTTGCGCAAAGCCGAAGATGGAAAGGCTACGCTCGAAGGCGATCAGGACCAACAAAGGCAGGCACGCCAGCCAGGTCGGGCCAAGGACCATCCGGACGAGCTTCCAGCCGGATAATTCTGCTTGGCCCGCGGCCCATGGCCACAAGAAGAACCAGCCAAAGATGAAGGAGGCGATCAGGGAACCCACCGCCACGTAGACCAGGTTGCGGGAGACCCACACCAGCACCACACTCAGCCCGAGGTTCAACAACGCTTCGCCAACGCTCAGGGCCGTCAACCGCTTCTCATGGCCACACATCATGTAGATGCGCTTGGCGCACACCCCCGGGTGACCACCGTCGTGTAGCTCCACAACAACAGCACCTGCCCCACCCAGAAGGTGGTCGCTGGGCATTCCCCCGTCAGAAGCCGAATCCACTCCTTCATATAGAAGGCCGAGACCAAATAAACAGGCGTCGCCAGCATGACCGTAAAACGAGTCCCATTGATGAGCAGCGCTCGCAGTTCTAAACGGTCCCCCTTCGCATGCAAATGGGCCGCCGCGGGCGAAAAAGTGTCAGGCAGCTGTTGGCTGATGCCAACAAACATTTCGGCCACCTTGGCCCCGGCCTGATAAAGCGCCACAGCCGCCACTCCCAGGACGGCGCTCAGGACCAATTGATCCGTCTTCGCGAGAATGACATTGCTGAGAGTGGTCACATAAGCGAAGACTGAAAAACTCATCGTCTGGCGCACCATCCCGCGGGAGAAGTGTCGCGGTCGAATCTCCACCCCCCGCAGCTGGCTGATGGCAAAAACACCGCAAATCAGGTCGGGAATGAAGGTGCACAACAACGCAATCAAGATCAGCGCTTTCAATCCCCATCCGAAATGAATCGCGGTGACCGAGAGGCTGAAGTTGGCCAGCATCCCTCCGGAGAAGATCAGGTTGCCCAGGGCGATGCGCTGTTGGCCGCGGAGCATCTCGGGAAAAAGACCCAAAGGATAAGCTAACCCGAGGCCAGCAAAGAAAAGGACAAGAATGCCTTGAAAACCCTCTTGGTTCTCGCGACTGACGTGCAGGGCCCGCACCATCCAACCGGAGGCGATCGTGCCCGCGACCGCAATTGCCAACCCGACAAAAACATAGGTGAACAAAATCGTGCTCAGCACCTCGCTCAGCTTTCCCCACTCCTGTCGAGCCGAAAGCTCCGCCACCCGCTTCTGAGCCGTGAAGCCAAAGCCGAAATCCATCAGCACGCCGTAGCCGAACACACTCCAAAGCAAAGCCCAGAAACCAAACTCCTCCGCGCTCAAAGTGCGATAAAGGAACCGGAACATGATCAACCCCAGGACCAGGCGCAGGCCCAGGCAGACATAGTTGGAAGCCGCATTCCGCCAGATATTGGCTTTGACCTCACTGACCGTCATAAGCTCGCGGACGCCGCCGTCGAAAGCAGCGGCCGGTCTTCACCAGCGGCGGCACGATCGCTGCCAGTTGCTTGCTCTTGAGCCCGCCGAAGGCACGACTGAATGATCCTCGCCAACTCGGCTACATTCGGCTCGATCAGCATCGTGTCATGATCCCCGGGGACCTGATGCACCTCGATTTCACGAGCCAGACCAACCCAGGCATTGCTCTCATCCGGAATGACGCCAGGATCCACTTGCTCCGCATTGAAGAGAGTCACCCGACCTGGGTAAGGGCGGGGTCGATATTGGCGCAGGGCGTGCAGATTCGTTTTGTAGACGTGCTCCAGTCGAGCTAGGGTCCGGTTTTGCTCGTCGACCGCGCTGGATCCGTCCGCATCAGCCTTTTCCAAGCGACGAAAGCGCATTCGGTTGGCCCAGTAGGATCGCTGGTGGTAGCGGACCTTATGACGCAGATAATCGAGCCAGCGCGACGGCGGCATGCGCAGCAGGCAAAAGGTGCGCTGAATGAAGTAACGATAACAAGTCCAAGCCGGACGCGGCGCGACTGTCTCGAGTAATCCAAGCAGGCCGACCCGTTCGCCCAAAGCCAACAAATGCTGGGCCATTTCGACCGCGACAATGCCGCCGTAACACCAACCTGCCAGGAAGTAAGGGCCTTCCGGCGCAATCGATCGGATCATCTTCACGTAGGCCACCGCCATATCTTCGATCCGCCGATGACCTAATTCTGGCTGGGAAAGTCCGACCGACTGAATGCCGTAACAGGGCTGTTCCCGGCCGAAATGGTAAACCAGATTGCCGTAACCAAGAATGTCCCCAGGGGTTGTATGGATCAAAAACAATGGCGGCCGAATTCCGCGTGTCTGTAACGGCACGAGGGACGGCCCCTGGCCCACGCTGACCTGGCTCAAAACCACCTGCGCTAACGACTCAATTGTCGGCTTCTGATAAAGCGTCTCCAGGGGCAGACTTCGACCCGACAGGCGCTCCATCTCGATGATCAGTTCCAGCGCCTGCAACGAGTCCCCACCCAGTTCAAAAAAGCTGTCATCTACCCCCACCCCGCGCCGGTTCAGAATCCGCTCGAAAAGAAGCTGCAACTGCAGCTCGGTTGGGTTGCGAACGCCCGCTGCCGAAGGCTCGGCTTCCCCAAGTGGATATTGCAGCAGGGCCTGGTAATCGACCTTGCCGCTCGGCAGCAAGGGCAGTCGCTCAAGGCACACAAGGCGCGCTGGAACCATATGCTCAGCCAACCGGTTCCTGAGAAACAGCCGCAAGCCAAGCGCGGTCGGGGTTGTCTCTCCTCGGCGCAAGTAGAAAGCCACTAGCATCCCGTGACCCGCCTCCTGCCGAAGCACGACCGCGCTGCGGCTCACCTGCGGGTGCGCGCCCAAGACCGCTTCGACCTCTTCCAGCTCGACGCGGTATCCGCGGACTTTCACTTGCCGGTCCGTCCGGCCTAGAAACTCAAGCAGGCCATCAGCTCGCATTCGGACGAGGTCTCCAGTGCGGTAGAAACGTCGCCCCGGCGCCGTCGAGTCCGCGACGAACTTTTGAGCCGTCAGCTCGGGCCGGTTCAGATAGCCACGCGCCAGCAGTGGTCCGCCGATGTAAAGTTCGCCGGTGGCTCCCACGCGGAGCGGGCGACCCTGATGGTCCAAAACACAGACGGTTCGCCGCCCGCGCACCTGGCCAATAGGGACTTGAGGCGGCAGCTGGCCAGCGAGAAATTCGGGAGTAGCTTCGAATGCCGTGGACGTAATCGTTGCCTCGGTCGGTCCGTAGGCATTGATGAGCCGGACCTTTGCGAACGCCAATTGCTGCCACAGTTCGAGCGACTCCAGCCGCATCGCTTCCCCTCCGACAATCAGCAAACGGGGCAAGCAGCTCGGGATGGTGGCGCGCTCGCGGTGCCACAGCTCCAGAAGCTGGTGCCAATACGCGGTCGGCAGATCAACAACGGTCAGCCCGTGGCGTTCTATGCGACGGCTGAGTTCCCCTCCCGTCCAAACTTCCGGTCCCCGCAGCACGATGGCCGCACCGGCGATCAGCGGAGGGCAGATCTGTTCCAGAGCCGCGTCGAAACTGACGGAGTTGAACTGCAGGACCCGGTCCGCCTCGGTCAGGGCGTAGTAGGCTCGAGACTCCAAGCAGTGGTTGGCGAAGGCCCCGTGTTGAATGACAACTCCCTTGGGCTTGCCGCTCGAGCCGGAGGTATAGATAATATAGGCAGCTTGAGCGGCTGTCGCACTCCCTTCCCAGTTCTCCCCGGCCCGGCTGGGCATCTCCCGGGCGTGATCCTCCAGCAAAAGCAACCGCGTGCTCTCGATGGGAACGCGGGTGGACCTGCTCGTCAACACCAGTTCCGGACGGGCGTCCTCCAAAATGAATCGCAAACGTTCTTCCGGATCGACAGGATCCATCGGCAGACAAACCGCCCCGGCCTTGAAGATACCGAGCAGAGCCACAATCAGGTCAGCGGAACGTTCCACACACAAACCCACCACGGCCTCCGGCCCAATCCTTCGTTCGCGCAAGGAATGGGCGATGCAGTTCGCCCGGCGATTCAGTTCCGCATAAGTCAGCGTCTGCTTGGGATCTGGTGTTTCCGCTCCGAGAATCACGGCGGGAAATGTGGGCGTCTTCGCGACCTGTTCCTCGAACAGCCGGGAGATGCACGCATCACTCCAGGGCACCAGGTTAACGCCCTCGGACTGCGCCAGCGGGAGTGTCCGCTCGGCTTCGACCGAAGAAGTCGGAAGAAGGGCGTCCGTTCGGCTCGGTCCCTCTCGATCCTGAGAGCGAACCTTCCGACTAGGGACTCGGGCTGGCTGCTGCCATCCAATCAACCGATAGCCAGTTCGCGCAAAGACCGTCTCGAAGCCCAGCCGACAATACAGCCTTTCGGCCCCGCTGCCGCTTTCGGTTTGAAGGAACAAGAATCGACCGGCGCTCCGCGCCTCTCGGATCAGATGGATCAACAATTGCGCGGCATAGCCCTGGCGACGGGCCGAAGGGAGAGTGCCCACGTTGTAAATGCCGCTGTACCATTCCAAGGTGAGCAGCGTCGCAACGCAGACCGGTTTGCCCTCAGCATAAGCGACATAGTTGGCGACATCCCGGCGGCTGCCTATCTCTTCCTTTCGGCGGAGGATTGGTCCATACACTTCCGGGGCAGCACGATACGCGGCACAAAACACGCCGATAAAATCCGAGCTCTCCAGCTCGGACGCAACAAGCCGGACTTGAAGAGTCTCGGCGCCCCCGTTTTGCGGCAATCCGCCGCGGGCATAGACCATCCAACTCTCCTGATCGCAGCGCTCAAATTCCTTGGACGACCAGGGCGCTGCCTTTGTCGGTGGCGGTGGTTCGACGAAGTAAACCGCGGGACGTCGCGAGGGAGGCATGGCCTCTTGCCACCGTTCGACGATCCGTGCCGGCGGTTCGCCTACCCCAGGCCGCAAGCAACCAAGGTGATTCCACATGGGCAGCGCGGAAACATCCGAGGAGACGCGCACCCAGTCCTGCTGCGCTTCCACCTCGGAGAGGAAAAGGCCCCGCTGCAAGTCGTAATGAACTGAAATCAGGTCCGCGGCGCTCGGTCGGGGCAGTGGGAATTCGGCTCGCATGAAGTCAGGCCGGCTGGAGGGCGCTTGGCGCGTTCCGTGATTCAAGCGGCCGAACCGATGTCTTGGACCACCCGGGAAGGGGCGACCGCCTTAAAAACACAAACGTGGCCGATTCCTCCTTGGCGACGTAGAAGCCCCGCGCCACTAGTCCGGCGATCAGGTCGTAAGTAGTCGTGGGTCCCAGGACTTGCGGGTGCAGCTCGATGATGATCTTGTCGACCTCAGGCGGGATCTCATCCAGGTTGATGAACTGTTCCGCGCCTTCGACATCGACGATCAGAACATTAATCTTCTCTGCGACACGCTGGAGCAGACCTTTCAAAGGTGCGCCGAGGACCGGCCTGGTTTGGCCGCTGGCGTTGCCCGGAAGGATTGAGTTCTCCCAAAAATCACTGGCGACATCCAAGGCCAGGGTTTCTTCGGAAGAGGCCAGGGCGAGGTTCCAGGCGCGGGGTTTGATCCCATTGAGGGCGTAGTTGGCCTGCAGTATGCGGAAGGTTTCGGGATTAGCCTCAAAGACGAAATACTGTTGGATGCCGAGGCGCGTCTGACAGAACAGCCCGATGAAGCCGATGGCCCCACCGATCTCGAGCACCCGGTCCGTGGCGGTCAGAAACTCACGACACATCTCCTTCTCGTGCGCTTCGTAGATCCCCATGAGGAGTCGGTTCCGCGCCTTCAGCGACAGTAGCGAGAGATCGAGCTTGACCCCATCGAGGACGGTCGAGGTAATCCGGGGCAGAACGTATTTGAACCGATAGCGGACGAGGAATTCCCGCCAGAGATGCCCCGCCAACGTCTTGGACTGGAGAAAGTGCCGCCAGCTCATGTTCAGGCAGGAGTGGGATGGTTGCGGGCGATGGATGGAAACAGCTCTGATTGGGAGCGGTTCATTTTCAAGGCCTGCTCCGCCTCGGCCACCATCAAATGGAACAGGTCTGGCAGAGCTTTGACCTGCTCGCAAGCGGCCGGCTGATTGGTAAATAGCGCCGCATAACTATGTTTTTCCGAAGGATGATACCCGTGCATTCCCCGGATGGGCCGCTCTCCCATGTGACTCGGCACGATCAAGACGCCCTCTCGGACCAGGAAGATCAGTTCACCAAAATGGCGGTCTTCAAACAAGGTGTGCAATGCCGCGAGTTCTTCGTCCGGAAGAATCCGACCTTGAGGAATCGTGTTCAGGCAGGCGACAATTGCCTCGCGGGCGCGACTCTTGAGAAACCAAAAGCGGGCCATGGTGGAATCGTAGACCGCGGCGTAATCTCGCCCCACCTGGAGATCGAGCGCGTCAATCCGCTTCCTTAAATCCAGGGTTTCCACGCAATTGGCCATGCCGTGGTCGCTGAAGATATAGAGGTGGACCTGGTGGTAATGGTTTTCGGCCGAGCCTAAAAGCTCCGCGATCCAACCTTCATACTGCCGCAGCTTCGGCCCGATCAGAGGCGAATCGTTCCCCTCCCGGTGGAGGAGACCGTCCAGGTCCGGCCAGTAAAGAAAGGCGAAGTCGATCCGCTCCTTGCGGATTTGAAGGAACAGCTCCGCTTTGTTCTCCGCTTCGGACTTGGCCGGGTGGCTGACGTAGTACGGGATCTCCTTCGTTTCCAGGAAATCGAAGATGTTGCTGCCGCAATTCATGCCCTTAGGCTGAAGCGGGCTCTTCTTTTCGCTAAAATCAAAAAGGGAAATGTGCTCGAACGGTATGTTGTAGAGATCGAAGTAACCCCGGAAATTCAGGCGCACCTTCACCCGCTTCGACAGCCAATGACGGAAGATCCGCCGACTGGTCAAGGCTTTGGGCAACCACCGAAGCGGCCGGAGAAAGCGGAACGGGGACCGCTCCGGGTCGTAGACGAAGTAACACCAGTTCCGGTGCTCCGTCGGCCAACGTCCCGAAAGAATGGTGGGAATGCAGGTCGAGCTGTATCCAAAAACAGATTGCAGCCGCTTGCGCTCAGGAGCGAAGGCAGCGCCGAACGGCTCCTGCTTGATCACTTCCCAGCCGCACGCATCAATCATGATGAAGAGGGGGAGAATGCTTTTCATGCTGCGGCGCTTCCTCAAGCCATGATCAGAAAGGTTTGATCATCGTGAATGGCGGCGGCGCCTTGGAACCCGTTTAATTCTATGGCCAAGTCTGATTTCAAACGCTCAGCCGAGCGCGAATCGGGTGCGCGCCGTCGAAACCAATCGACCAGGCGGTCGTGCCCGAAGAACTCTCCCTCCGGGCTGCGGGCCTCAGTCAGTCCGTCGGTGTAGAGCAGAAGGCGCGAGTTGCAGGGCAATGTCATCTCTTGCACACCGAAGGACGCCTCCGGCAAAATGCCCAACGGCACGCCTTCCGGGGAAAGCGTCAGCACGTTCGGATCGCTTTCCGTTGCCAGGAGCATAGGGCAATGGCCGGCGCTCGCCGCCAAGAGCCGCCGTTCCGCCGTATCGACAAAGACCAATTGGGCGGTGATGAACATGTCCACCGCCGAAAGCTCTCGAAAGAGCAGCCGATTCACCCGGGAGAGCAATTGTCCTGGCTGATTGGTCCACTCTGGGACAGCGCGAAGCAATGTGCGAAGGATCGCGGCAAACATCGCAGCTGGCAGCCCCTTCCCCATCACGTCGGCGACAATCAAAAGCAGCGACGAATCGTCGACCCGAAGGACATCGTAGAAATCCCCGCCGACTTGCTCCGCACTCTCGCAAAACCCCGCCAGGCCATATCCCGGCACCGCCGGCAGCGACTTCGGCAGCAAGGAACGCTGAATGGTTTTGGCAATCTCCAACTCCCGGGAGACGAGCCGGGCATGCACCTGGTCTTCCTGGAAGCGGGCATTGGCAATTTGAATTCCGACAAAGTCGGCGAAGGTGTGAATGACGTTGGCATGAACGGCGGTGAAATGCGGTTGCCCGACCGATTTCCCCACCGCGATCGTCCCGATCAACTGTTCACCCAGGAAGAAGGGATGGATCAGTCCGGTCGATGCGCTGCAAAACGCCTGCAGCGGATCGTTGGCCTCGGCCGCTTCCTCGCCGAACCAAACATCCTGCCGGCTCAAAACGGCCCGCACTTCCAACGACGTTGACGATGAGCCAGAGAGGGATAAGGGCTCGAGGCGCAAGGCCCCGTCGGATGCGGCGAAGACGGTCAGCTTGCTTCCATCCCGAGCCACCACCCGGAGAACAAACCAATCCGCCGACGTGATCTGAGCCAGGTCGGTCAGCAGCCGCATCGAGAATTCTTTCAGATCGTGACTGCGCCCCAATTCTGCGCTGCAACGGAAGATGGCCGAGAGACTTTCGTAGCAGAAACTCAGCTCTTCCGCCATGTCACCGATGACTTGTTCGCTTTCGGCCAATTGATGCATGGCTTGCTGAAGGCTCGGGTCGGTTTTGGCCTCAACCGCCGACGCGGGCGGGCGCTGCTTCTCCAGGTAGAGGCAGTTGCTCCCACCGCCACGGAGGTATCGTGCCTGATCCATGAGCGCCTGGATGAGAAACAGGCCGCGACCGCGTTCCTGTGCCGGGTCCGGCAACTCAAAACTCCTGGGCCATTCGAAGCCGCGAGTGTGATCATGAATTTGGAGCTGAATGGAGCTGGCGTCACAAGTCACTTCGACCGCAATCGGATTCTCCCTGCCCTCGAAGCTCGCATATTGGACGGCGTTGTTGCAGGCCTCTACCAAGGCCAACTCGCAAGCCTGAACCGCAGCCGCGCCGACTCCTTGGTCTTTCAAGAAGCGGCTTACCTTGACCGCAGCCCCGCGCACCTGGGCAAGGTCACAAGGCAGGCCAAGCCGGAGTCCCGCCGAGCGAGACAACTGAAGCTTCGCTTCGGTCATGCTGGGCTTACGATCTCGAAGATTCGGTGCATGCGCGTCAGTTCCAGAATCTGGCGCACAGGCGGAGTCGGATTCAGCAGCCGCACCAATCCGCCGCGCGGACAGACGGCTTTATGCAAGGAAATCAAGGCACCTAGCCCACAGCTGTCGACGAACATCGTCTCAGTCAAATCGATTTCGACATTCTTTTGTGCTTCGGTCAGGGAAGAACGGACTTGATCACGAAAGAACTGGGAATTGCCGGCAGCTAGTTCCTTTAGGCCGGTAATCGCGAGTGTTTCTCCTCGGGTTTGAACTTTCATAGCCAGGTTCTGAGTCACATGACCTTTGAAGGGTTCTTCGAGCCTGTGTGAACCGACTCCGCCCCAGGCACCGTCCCTGTCACCAAGCCGTCAGCTCGTCTGATCGTCCCAAAGTCACGGCCAGTGTAAGGCCGCCTCCTCGATCTCTTCAATAGGGCTGGGGACGTTTCTACCGGCCACGAAATTACCAGCGGCTTCATGGGGTCAGCCCCGATGAAAAAGTGAGAGCGCTTGGGCCTTCGCTCGACCGGACCGGCCGGAATCACTTTGGCTTGGCCGCCGCCGCTATGAGCCTTTCCCACGGCCGCCGCCATAAGTTCCACCAACGACGCCCAGAGTGCTCTTGGGACCGGTCTTGGCCGTCCGTGAGCGCGCGCGGTCCGAGTGAACAAAGGAGAAATGGGTCGGGCACTTGCGTGCATGAGCCGGTTTCCCAATCGATCAAGGTATTGCCGCACGCAATCGAGTGCGCCACCCGGGTCAGCGAGCCCACAAACGTGTCCGGGCCAATGATGCTGGCTTCGACCTCAGCCGCCTGATCAACGACCGCGCCATGCTCCAACACCGCCCCCGGTCCAATCTGCGCGTGCGGGCCAATCTGAACGTGGTCGCCAATCCAGCAGGGCGCCTGCAAATGCGCCGTCGGCGCGAGCTGGACTCGGCGGCCACACCAGATCTGCGGTCGAATCTCGCGCAGACCGATCGGCTTCGATTGTGCAGCCAACGGCATCCAGCTGAGCAGGGATGTGAACCAGGTGCGATAGCTCTGGAAGAGGTGCGATTGGGGCAAGCCCGGCAGATGATCGACCATGTAAACGTCGCTCGCGGACCTGCCGTCCGGACTGCCGGCCTGAGCCTGTCGCTGGCGCGCTTCTGCGACCGAAAACTCGGTGAGTTCAGCCCGGACTTCAACGCTGACCCCCCACCGCGACCCGTCGCCAAGTTCGCGGCGCACCAACTCGGGGCGGTCCGTGGCATGAACGAGGGCCGCTTTTACTCCATTTTCGGCCAAGGACCGGATCCAGAGCGCGATTAGACTCTCGCCCAGAACCGGCAACACGACCAAAGGCAGGCTCTGGGCCAGGTAACCGACCGCTGGCCGATCGCCCGGGCAGATGAGGATCGTCTGCATCAGCACGCGCCTCTGCCTGAAAGAACCGCCGGCACGGTCTTGCACAGGATCTTCAGATCAAGCCAGAGACTTTGGCTCTCGATATACAGCACATCCAGATGCACCTGTTCGCGGAAGTCGATTTCACTCCGCCCCCCGATCTGCCAAAAGCAGGTCAACCCCGGCGTGGCCGCCAGGCGTCGCCGATCCTGCACGGAGTAGAGATCGACTTCCCGCGGAAGAGGCGGCCGAGGACCCACCAGCGACATATCTCCTCGGAGCACGTTGAATAACTGCGGCAACTCATCCAGAGAATAACGCCGCATCCAGCGCCCAACCCGGGTAATCCGAGGATCGTCGCGCATTTTGAAGGTGACCCCATCAATGTGTTGATTGCGCGGCAGAATCTCCCGCAAGCGTTCCTCCGCCTTCGGACACATGGAGCGGAACTTGTACATCCGGAAGAACCGACCGCATTTGCCGATGCGCGTCTGCGTGAAAAGCACCGGTCCGCCATCTGCCAGCTTTACGAGACAAGCCAGGAGCAAGAGGAAAGGGCTGATCAGAACCAGGAGGATGCCGCTGGCGGCAGCGTCGAACAGCCGCTTGATCAAAACGGTGCCCAGCAAGCACGCATCGCCACGAAATGCGTTTCCAGTGGACATATAGTTGAGCTGCCAGAGCCCCCAAGGGCTCTGGACCCGCGAGTAGCGCCGGATGACTAATGCCTTGATCTGCTCGTCGGTCATAGGAGTCGGTTAAGTAACTGGGATGAGGCCTGCGTTGAGGGATTTTGGCTGCCGCCCAGGCGGCGAAGCCCGCGTATCTCCGCCGTGGGCTGTAAGGGGCGAGCCAACCCCCGGTTTTTCGACAGACTCATAGGGCGGTGGTGGGGTTAGTGTCGTTTCCCGGAGCAAGTCCGCCAGCGGGCGTGAGTTGTCGGATCCGCACCGTCAATTGATCGACGACTCCGGCTCGAATAGGAGCTTCGATCACCACATCTGCCCACCGTTCCTGAGGCGAAACAAAGCGCCGGCACATTGGTGAAACGCGGCCATCAAACTGACTCCGGACTGCTTCGACTGTTCGTCCCCGCTCCTTGACGTCGCGTTCTAGCCGCCGTTGCCTGGCCAGGCCGTCGCCGCAGCGAATGTAAATGGACAGCGAGAAGAGTCTGCGCACGTCCGGCTGCCTCAAGAGCCACAGGCCCTCCAGGAGGACGATCGGCTTCGGTCGCCAGCATCGCAGCCGGTTGAGCCGAATGTGGTGAGTGAAATCATAAACAGGGATGCGCGAAGGTGCCGTGCCCACCTGGCAACGAGCCAGCACTCGTCGGAACAACGGCCAGTCGATGGCGCGGGGATGGTCGAAATTTACCCGAGCCCTCCGACCCGGGGTCAAGTGAGAAAGGTCGAGGTAGAAGTCGTCGAGGGACAGCGCCGTTGCCTCTTTGCCAAGTCGTCCCAGCAACTGGGCTACCAGCCACGATTTACCGCCGCAACTTGGTCCAGTAATAGCGACCAGCCTCGGCTCGGATTGTGAACGACCGTTTGTCATGTCATCTGCTTCGGGGCGGCACTCTCGGGACGCCAGTCTAGCCACGCCGCAGCCTGGCAGACAATAGGCGCCGGAACTGTTTACGGGAGCGGCTAAACCCCGCCGTTTCGTCGGGGATTCCTGCAAACTTCCACGAAGAGGTTTTCCAAATTGGCAATATACTGATCGAAGCCAAAGCGTTCCGCCGCCAGTTGGCAGCCGCGTTCTCCCATCGATCGAGCCAGGGGTTTGTCGGCAAGAAGTTGTTCAAGGCGGGTCGCGAACTGGCGCCGATCCATCCAAGAGACCAGATAGCCGTTCTGGCCGTCGAGCAGCCAGTCTTCGATCCCGCCGGCGTCGAAGGCCACGATTGGCAAAGCATAACGCATGGCCTCCAGCCCAATCGTCCCAATCGGCTCCGGCCAAACCGAACTTACCGCCACCACCGAACATTCGCGATAGAATTGAATCAAAGCGGGTTGCGGCACAAAGCCATGAAAGGTGACCCGCTTGCTCAGACCCAGCTTGCGACAAAGGCGTTCGCAGTAGGCCCGGTGGTTACCATCGCCCACGATGCGGCACTCGAACGGCAAGGTCACGAGCGAGAGCGCTTCCAGCAGCACATCCACGCCTTTGCCGCGAATAATCTGACCCGCAAACAGGATCAGATTTCGATCCGAGAATGAGCTCCGGATGGCCTGATCTCCCATCGCCGGCACTGGTGCGAGCACTCGAATTTGCCCGGGGGAGAACCCGTTGCCGAGTAACTCCTGCCGCATATAGCGGCTGACGACGATGAGTTGATCGAAGCGACGGTTGAGTTCGAGCTCGCGCTTCTTCGCCGTATAGCTGACGAACTTTACCGGCAACAAGCTGTCCCGGCTTCGGGCGAAAAACGCCCCGCAAGGAAAGAGACAATGAGGACCGAAGGACCGCTGGCAAATCCGCCGGCTGAAGAAGGCGTATTTGTAGCTCTTCATGCAGTAGATGTCGTGGTCATGGACCATGCGGACCAGCGGCCGTCCTCCGGCCAGCAATGCTTCGATCGCGTCGAGATCAGCCAGCTTGTGCACATAAAGCACCGCCGGGTCAAAGCCCTCCAACGCTTCTCGCACCGGCTGCCGCGGCGATGAGGACGGGAGAGAGAATCGCGCCGGGAACACCTGCTTCCAAGTCTGCTCGTCCTTTCCGGTGCTCGGCCCGTGAAGGAGTCCGATCTCATGCCCGCGCTGGGCGAGCGCGGCAGCTGTCAATCGCGCATTGGATTCAGCTCCTCCCAAAGCCCCGAAACGCTCATGAACGAACAATATTCTCATCCCGAACGGATCATTGCTCCCAGTTTAGGAGGGCGCCGTTAGATTTCAACCGGGTGGGCCCCCGTGCCTTTCCGGTGCTTCCCCCTAGATCGACGCAAGGCGATTCCTCGAAGCTATCTCATAACGGGCCCTGATTGCTGGTCGCCCTGACCTTGCCTAACTTTGCTGAAATTATGAAAAGCGGGAGGTTCTATGTCTAAGGCGATTTTCTCTATCTCGACCAGCGAAGCGCAAGCTGAAAGCATCGTCAACCAGCTGAAGGAGGCTGGTTTTTCCTATAACGACATATCCGTGCTTTTTCCGGATAAAGCCGGCACGAGGCATTTCGCCCATGAGCAGCATACCAAGGCTCCCGAAGGCGCCACTGCCGGCGTGGGCACAGGAGGACTCCTGGGCGGCGCGCTTGGTTGGCTTGCGGGGATTGGCGCCCTCGCGATTCCAGGCTTGGGCCCTTTCATCGCGGCCGGGCCGCTCATGGCAGCCTTAAGTGGCGCCGCTCTCGGCGCAGCCGTCGGCGGGGTCGCCGGCGCTCTTGTCGGCATGGGCATTCCCGAATACGAGGCTAAACGTTACGAAGGCAGGATCAAAGGCGGAAACATCCTAATCTCGGTCCATACCAAGGACCAGGGTGAGGTCAAACGGGTGCGGGAGATCTTCGAACGAGCCGGGGCCGAGGACATCGCCACGGCGGGAGAGGCCGCAGTTCGAACCGCTCCGGAAGGCGGACACGAGATCCAACACAGCTAGTCAGCTTAACCTTGGCAGATGTTCATCCAGCAGGCATGAATCGCCCGCCTCCCTGGGATGTCGCAATCGTCGGGGCCGGCCTGGCTGGCCTCTCGGCCGCCATTTACCTTGGGCGAGCGTTGCGCCGCACTTTGATGATCGATGACCATCGGTCCCTGGCCCGCTGGGAACCGCTTGTCCAGAATTACCTTGGCTTTCCCGATGGGGTTGAAGGGAACGAACTATTGGCGCGAGGGCGACTGCAAGCGGAGCGACACGGTGTCGCCTTCGTTTCGGACACGATTGACGATGCCCTCGAGCACGAAGGCGGCTTCATTCTCATGGGTCGGTCGGGCGCCTACCACAGCACCCGGGTCCTGCTCGCGACAGGCTTGTACCACCTGCCCCCGGACATTCCGGGAGTAGATGAATGCCTCGGACGCAGCATGTTTTTTTGCAAAGATTGCGACGCTTATCGCGTGCGAGGAAAACGGATTGCGATTATTGGTCACAACAATGAAGCCATCGAATATGCTTTGGCTATGGTTTTGTACTCGCCCTGCGTGATGGTGGCCAGCAACGGCAAAACCCCCATCTGGGACGAGGAACACGCGCAATGGATCAAAGAGTATGGGATTCCCGTTTACCTGCAGCGGGTAGCCCAAGTAGACCACGCCGATGGCAAGGTTGCTTCTCTCGAATTCGCCGATGGAATCCAGTTCGCGGTGGACTCGGTCTTTACCACGCGAGGCGACATTTACCACAACAACCTGGCGCGCCGCTTGGGAGCGGCGGTCGATGCGGAAGGACAAGTGCTGGTCGACGAACACTGTCGGACAACAGTGCCTGGCCTCTACGCCGCCGGCTGCATTACCGCGGCTAACTGCCAGATGATCATTGCAGCCGGGCAAGGAGCGACCGCCGCGCAAGCGATCAGCCGGCATCTCTTTGAGGGTAGCCTTCAGAACCACTCTTTGCGCGGTTTTCGAGAGAACCAACTCCAAACGCAAAAGACGACCCCGGAGGTGCTCCATTAGAGCGGCCCGGCGCCAACCCACACGGCCTCGCCAATCGTCCGCACGTCCTGGCCCTCGTTCCAAAGCGCCAGTCGTTTTGCCCGACAAGCCAGCGACGTCCGAGAATGAACTCACGATTGATGGCCGGCGCCTGACCGTCTCGCGGCTGAGCAAGGTCCTTTATCCGGCAGCAGGTTTCACCAAGGGTCAGGTGATCGACTACTACATCCGCATCTCTCCGGTTTTATTGCCACACTTGCATGACCGGCTCTTGACGCTGAAACGCTATCCCGACGGCGTTGGCGGGGGATTCTTCTATGAAAAGCGCTGTCCCCCATACCGGCCGGCGTGGATCAAGACGGCCCCGATGTGGAGCGAAGGGAACAACGAGCATATCCACTTTTGCGTCGCCAGCAACCTCGCCAGCCTTGTTTGGGCAGCTAATCTAGCTGATCTCGAACTCCACACTTACCTTTGCCGGATCGCCGACGTCGACTCCCCGACCCTGCTCGTCTTTGATCTCGACCCCGGCCCGCCGGCCAACATTGTCCAGTGCGCCAAAGCCGCTTTTCTCCTGAAAGATGCGCTCGACCGAGTTGGACTTGCCAGCTTTCCCAAGACCTCCGGATCAAAAGGCCTTCAGCTTTATGTTCCCCTAAATCGGAAGACTACTTACGAACAGACCAAGGGTTTGGCTCGGGATTTAGCGGAGAAACTGGCACGGGATCATGACGACCTGATCGTCGCCAAGATGCAGAAGGCCTTGCGGAGAGGCAAGGTGTTGATTGATTGGAGTCAAAATGACCGGAATAAAACGACGATCTGCGTTTATTCACTCCGCGCCCAGGAACATCCCACCGTCTCGACGCCGGTCAGTTGGGAAGAAGTCGACCAAGCTTTGAAGATTGGCGACCCAGCGAAACTCCGCTTCGTCTCGGACGACGTGCTGCGCCGTGTCGAGGGACGCGGCGACCTTTTCGCGGAGGTCCTGACGTTGAAGCAGAAGGTCTCACCTTCTTGATCTGAAGACTGCATTTGCTGCTGCCAAATTATGAGAGCGATCTGGAAAGGCTCGATCAGTTTTAGTCTCGTAAACATACCGATTGCTCTTTACCCGGCCACGCGTCAGGAGCAACTGAGCTTCCGAATGCTGCGGGACCACGACTTAAGCCCGATCGACTACAAACGGGTCGCGCAAGCCGACGGGAAAGAGGTGGCGTGGGAACATATCGTCAAGGGCTACGAATATGACAAGGGCAAGTTCGTGGTTCTGAAAGATGAAGACTTCCGCCGAGTGGATCTGGAAGCGACCCAAACCATCGACATCATTGATTTCGTGGAACTGGCGGAAATCGACCCGATGTTCTTTGATAAACCCTACTATCTCGAACCGGACAAAGGCGGAGCGAAGGCCTACGCCTTGCTTCGTGAAGCCTTGAAGCAGACCGAACGCGTTGGCATCGCCAAAGTCGTCATCAAGACTCGGCAGCACCTCGCCGCCGTCAAGGCGTCCGGTTCTATCCTGGTCCTCGAATTAATGCATTTCCCCGAGGAACTCGTCAAACCGGGGGCCTTCAAGGTCCCAGCCAGATCGGAGTTGGGGAAGAAGCAACAGGAAATGGCCACTGCCCTCATCGATAGCATGACCGACCACTGGGATCCGGCCAAGTATACTGACGAATACCGATCCGCGCTCCTAAAACTCATCCACGATAAAGTCGAACATGGCGGAAAATTGCCGGCGAGCAGCGCCCTGAAAAAGCCGAAGGCGACCAAGGTCATCGATCTCGTTTCCGTCTTGCAGGAAAGCCTCAATCGAACCCGGCAGTTGTCGAAAAGGAAAGGGCACGCCAAGCCGAAGCGGGTTAAGAAGGCCGCATGAAGCCAGCCCTGTCAACGGTGGGTTGAGTTGACTATTGGCCGAAAGCGCCCTGCAGCGCCTTTGTCTTGCGCAGCGTCGGATCAGCTCGGATGAGCGCTTCCTGCGAACCCATGGCGCCAGCCAAGGCTTCGACCAACGCGCTGGTGATATGTGCGGTCATATCGACGGTTTCGCTCGTCCCGAGCACTGCTCCCAACAATCCGCCCCCGCGCAACATGGCCGCATTGTAAGCTTCCGGAACGTGCGCTTCGGTCGCGGTGCGGTCCACGACCGCGCGAACCTGGCTGGTCAATCGCCCGTTGTCGATTCCCAACAAGTTGCGTGTCGCCGCATCGCTGGCTCCCTGCAACCAGCTGTTGGGCTCGGTTGGATTCAGCTCCGCCACTGCCTTCTGCAAAACGGCCACGGCGCCGGGAACGGCCTTTTCGGCCGCTGTGTTCATGGCCACGCTCAACGTCTGAGCTTTCTTCCGGTCGAAGGCCGTCACTCCTTCGGGAATTCGGACCTGGTGCTGGGATTGTTGAACGCCCCGGCCGAGCCCAGCGCGTTCGAAGCAGAAGCGATGCTCATGGTCAGCAGGTCGCGCAGGGCTTGGACCCGATTCGAGCGGACCACGCTGGCATCCGGAACAGTTGCCGCGGCTACGGTTGGCTTAACTTCGATCGGGGCCGCAGGTCCAGCCTGGACGGGCGTTAGCAGTTGGCCCTGCGCGTTGTAGTAGTTTGTTGTCAAGGTGATGTTGGTAGTCACGACATAGTTCGTCACGATCACTTGGTTGGTGACCCGGACAATGTTGGTCATGACCGCCATGAATATTCCCTGACCTTCCGCAGCGGCGACGGAACAGATTTGAGGAGCCGCATGCACCGCAATGGCGGCGAAGGCTACAAGCAGGTTTGCTTTCATAAAACAACCGCCGCAGCTTAGCGCCTCGGCGGTGCGCGGCAAGCTTTGGTATTGAGGCCGTCCGAGCCCGGCGGCAGGCGGCATCCTTGCGCCGGGCCCAGCCAGAGCGGGCCCGCGCTGCCGGCAGCCCGTCTTTAGAACGTGTAGAGAATCTCCGCCCGAAGAAACGACATCACATCACGTTGCTGATAATAATCGCCTTGCCAGACCCACTCGCCCAGGACATGACCGTTGAGGTGTTTGTTCAGCTGCCATTTGAGCAGGGCCTGAGCAAAGTGGCCGCGGAACGAACCGTCATTGCTGAACAGCGCCGCGCTGCCGCGCGTCGCCGTCTCTTCCGGTGCGAACCAGGCGTTGTAAGTCGTGCCCAACGTCAGTTTTGGGTGTGGATTGAACGTCCAGTTGGCGCCGATTCGGCCGACGTTGCTCAATTGGCCTAACCGGCCGTTAACTTCCGCGCCGTAGGAGTAGATGGCTAGGTCGCTCCACCGTGGCCACCGGCCCCAGAGGATATCGAACATCTCATCTTGTTCGCTTGTCTTTGGGTTATCACCCGAAAGCAACTCCCCTTGCAGGCTGACCTGGTTGTTGAGTTCATCGCGAAAGAGATAAGTGAGCTTGGCCTTCCCGCCGTAGGCGTCTACGTCGCGGGGGGCGAATGTGCCCAGAATCTTGTCCGCTTTGCGCCCGAATTGATAGGCTCCCTCCAGCGTGGACAACCAATGCTCGGTTGGAGTCCACGTGACGCTGCCGCCGGTCGTATAGATGTCAGCATTATCGCCAAGCGTCTTCCGCGTGCCGACAATATCAAAAGTTTCCCGGGCATCATGCTTGTAAATGAAGTAGCCATCCAGTGGCACGTGCTGCAACGTCTTGTTCGAGGCATAGAGAACGAGCCCCTGCTCCCTCTGCTCGAACAAGGGGTAGCTGGTGCTGTCCCCTAAGGTCGGCATGAACTCCCCCGGATGCGGGTTTTGGTAAATATACATCAGGTTGAACTTCGTCTCGATGCTGTCCGCGGAGTATTTGAGACGAGCGGCGTCAAAGTGGAACGTCATGGAACCATCCAGGGGAGTGCCATCACCGACCAACCAGCCATCGCCCAATTCCCCGGGAAGGACGTCCTGCCGCCCTAGCGTCAGCGAAAGCGGCTGTTCGAAAATGTTGCCGAAATTCAAATTGAGCGCGTCGACGATGCCAAAGCGCCACTCCAGGCCGCTTTGGGCTTTGTAAGCGCCAACGAACGCCGGTTCAAACCACTCGCGCGACTCGCCCGTAAGCCGGGCATTCAAGGTCACATTGGTCAGCGGCGTCAGCGACGTCCAGAGACGCCCCCGCAGTCGTAGCACATCCTGCTCGTGGAGGTGATCCCCGCTTGTTAGGCTGAAGGCGCTGTCGAAGTACTCGTTGCGCACGCGAAAGTCTCCGCCCCATTTGAACCAGTCGGTTGGGTTCTTTACTTCGGTGAGGAAGCGTTCGGTGGCGCTGGGAGGGATTGCCGCCGTGGACCCGGAGCACTGTCCTCGCGCCAGTGCCAGGAGACTGGCCAGAAGAAACACCAGCGTTGGCCCTGCCTTGGTTACATTCATCTTTGTTCTGCGCTAAGCGTCGGTCGTAGAGTGAAGCCGCCTCGACTCAGACCAGCGGCGGCCCTGGCTACTTCCAATCTGTTCGAATCGCGAGCGGAGCAGGTGGGCACGACACTTCTGCTCGCACCGGCTTTTGGCGGGAGGCCTGTAGGCCGAGCGTCTTCTGGTCAGTCTCGCGATCTTTGTTGCCGCTGGTATCGGCTCAATCCGAGAAAACTAATCAACCGCTTTTGCTAAATGCTCATCCTCTTTTGGCCTTCTGGAGACTCGATGCTGGCTCGGCGGGATACTTTACCTTTGGCCCAAGCGAGCGTAGAGTAGCGCGTGCCTCAATGTTAGACGCAGTATACCGAATGAAGACACGTACGACCTACTCACTGGCACTGACGAGCACCTTGATTGGGCTCGCCACCTACGCAGGCAATTCACATCCGACTCATTTGCCCACGGTTGGCCCTGGGACCATCTCCTCGGCAGACGTCAACCAGCCTGGCTTCTTGCAAGTCCACTCCGCCCGGATCTCCAAGAGCAGGGATCTGCCAGCTGAAATGTTCTTCTGGAATAATGACTTTGGTCGAAACGACTTCGCCCGGGGCGCGGGCTACAGCCGCTACGTGATCTACGACGCCGCGGGGAAGGTGGTGCGTCAGGTGCCGGAGGCGGCCCGGCCCGTCGCCGTGCAGCTTGAACCGGGCGTCTATCGGATCGAAGCCATGGCCCAAGACTCTGCTACCGTCTCGGTTCCGGTTGTTCTGTCCGTGCAGATCGACCAGGGCAGCACCACTGTCGTTCACCTGGACGGAGACTGGATTCCCCCGGTCCGCGAACGAGCGAAGCTGGTTCGGATGTCAAACGGCCATTTCGTTGGGTGGCCCGCGACCAGCGCCAAGTAAGCTTCGAGGCGCTGCTCAAGCAGACCGACCCCTCAGGACCGTTCCGCTGGGGCCGCTCATCCGGCCATCGTCGGCACGTCATCGGGGGCCGACTAGGTTAAAGTCAACGCCGGGATTGGGCGAAGGGACGAGCAGGCGCGCGCCCGCTTCCTGCAGGCCTTTGAGAAACCATATGGCGAGATTGCCCCCGTCGAGCGTGCCCTTCTCTTGAAAGAGGATATCCGGGTAACCGTCCCCGTTATAATCTTCGACGGCGAAGGCGCGCCAGGCCCCTCGGCTGTAGGCTGGTTGAAGGAGGACCGATTGGAGACGATGGATGCCGTTCATATACCAGACCGCCAGCATCGTGCTCGAATGTTGGAATAGAATATCTATCTGCCCATCCTGATTGAAGTCGCCGGTTGCCACTACCCGCCAATTCGGATCGAAGGTCCCGATCGGATCCAGGCGCGAAGTCGTCCGTTGCTTCGTTCCGTCCATATACCAGACCGCTAAGCCGCCGCGGGGATCTTGCCAAAGAAGGTCGGGGTTGCTGTCTTGATCGAAATCGCCTGTGCCGACCACCTGCCAGGTGGTCGGATCGGGAAGACTCGGCATCACCGTGCCGCTTCCGATGATGTTAGTGCCGTCGAGCAACCGGTAGCCTACGGAGGAGGAGTTGTCTTGCAGGAAGAGGTCCGCTCGGCCGTCGTGATTGATATCGGCCGTAGCGACGACTCGCCAACTGCCGCCCAACTGGCCAATGACAGACTCGCTTTGATTAGTTCGGCCGTCCATGTGCCATACCTTGACCAGACCGGCCGCATTTTGCAGGAGCAGGTCAGGCCGCCCATCCAGGTCGAAATCGGCCCGGTTGAAACTCTCCAAAACGCTCGCCGTCGCCTCGCTCGTCGACAAATCCTTCGCTCCTCCTCCCAAGCCACGTTTATAGAACGCTGCCCACAACTCTTTCCCATTGACGCCCGCATCGGCGTCCAGAATGGCGTCCCTCGCCTGCAAAAATGTCGGACTGCTCATCGACAGAGCCATAACGCCGTCCGTCACCAACTGCAGCATCCGCCCATTACCCCAGGAAAAACCCAGCTTATCAATCAAGTTGGCCCTGGCGTCCCAGAGCACACTGCACCAGACCCCCCCCTTGTGATGGGCCTGTTGGGCAAGCTCGCCCGGTGGAAAAGGTTCCCAGATGGGATGGATTGGGATGCCCGGATGCCCAACCGCTTTGACCCGATCGATATCCCGGAAGGTGCGCGGATCGTGCTTCATGTCCCGCGCATAGGGATAGGCTCGAAGCCCAAAGTAGTAATTCTCGAAATCCTCTCCATACCATTGGTAGGTGGAATAGGCTGCAAACGGGTAATGGCCGTTGAGATCGTCGGTGCTTTCCGCGAGCAAAGCCAACGCGTAAAAATCTGACCAGCCCTCGCACATCCCCATGTATTGGGAGCGGGCATCCCTTGGCCCCGCCCCTCCCCCAATCGAGCGAAACGTCAGCGCGTGGGCGTATTCATGCAGGATGATCTCAGTATCAAAGGCTGAATCCCGGTCAGGATTCGGCCCGGACCAGAGTGAGGTGAACAAACGGCAGTGCTGTCCTTCCGGCGCATATTGGAGCCTGGCCGCGTCGCTGATCATCTGGGTGGCATCAGCGCCGAATTGGGCCTGCGCTAGAAGGAAGTTATCGGGACCCTCCAGGTTGCCGGCCGCGCGCGTAAAACCCAGTTCATATAGGCGGTCATGCATCCAATTACACCAATAAAACAGGTTGACGACCGACGCATCCCAATAGAGGCGCGGGTCTGGAGGAGGCACCGTGCTTAAATCCAAAGGCGGCCGGAACACGCGCACAGGGGCTCCCGTCGGTCTCGGCCGGTCGGACTCCCGTTCGCATCGCGGTCAGAAAGGCGTCCACGTTGCGGCCACGCGTCTCATTGAGCCCATCGTCAATCCACCCTTGCGGTGAGGCGAGCGCGTTCGGACGGCGCTCTCCGCGATTTGGACACGCGGGGCAAGCTCTGGCTGCGCCACAATATTACTGACGGACCGACCGGGCGAGAGCGGAGTGGGGCTGTCGCCCGCAAAGACGAGATAGCTCGCGTCGCCTACGTCCGCGCTCATTGGACGCCGCCGCAGGACCTCGCCGGACACCGCATCGATAACCAGCTCGACCGCGGCTGCCGAAGCCCTGCTGACAAGATAGACTCGCCATCCCAGCTTCAGCACCGAAGGACTCAAGGGGAACCAGGTGAGCGAGACCTCCGATTCGCCTGACCACCCGGTCGACCGATAGGTCTGTCGTCGCGCGGCATCAAGCGCGAATGGGGCTCTGACCAGAGAGAAGTTGTTCGGCTCAGCCCGGAGCCCGAGATCGAACGCCGCCCGGCTCAACGCCTCCTGAGCTGAAATGGGAGGCCGGGCCTGCAGCAGGTCCCAGCCAGGGTTCCCGCCGCCGCCGCCACCGCGGCTTCAGGCACAAACTGACTCGAGACATTGACGACATCGCCGGCCGGGTCCAGCCGAGCCACCAGGCGCGCTTCGTATATGGGTATGCCGCTGAACTGCTGTTGCCATGCGACCGTTCGAGCTCCGGTCCGTGCGGTCGCGTGTTCGCGGTAAAGCACCGCATTAGTGAGCACCTCGGCGCCGTAGCCAAACAAACCCCGCTGCGCATCGAGCAACGCCCGCAAGGCGACGTGGCGGCCTTGGCTGAGGTTCGGGTTGCCCCGGGAAGCGGCCAGTCCAAATGCCGGTGCGCTGCTGCCGGGACGCGATCTTCGCATCAGCAAAGTGGGCCCCCCGGTGATCGGCTCGAACTGCACCTGAGCCTCCGGGTACTCTGACATCAACCGATCGACGGCACGCTGGCGGTCGGGCGAGACGAGCAGATCCGCTGCAAGAGGTTGGCGCCGGTCGAGGTTGGGCACCAAGCCCGGCGCGGCCCCCAGGCAAGTCCAGATCGAGATCGCCCACCACCCAAGTGCTAGACCGCGTATCATTTGAATTCTCCCTCGTGCTCCTCAAGTCCTGAACTGGTATCGTTCCAAACTCAATCGAACCGGATCAAGTCGCAACTTCATTGCATGATTCTGGCGTCGCCCCTCGGCACTGCCGCCCCGTCAATTCCAATTGAAGACGCTCAGGATATTCGAAAAATCATCGCTCCACACCTGCGGCTGGAGACGTCCTCGAATCGGCAACCAGCGCGAATCCCGAGTCAGGCGACCGAGATCCGCACGCTCCCGGGCCATTACTAGCCAATGCGACTGGTCCTTGCCTTGGGCCAATTCCTTCGCATTTGGGTCTACTTCATCTTGGGCATGACAAACCAGATTAGCGTCAGCCGCCAAATCTCCCAAGACGCCCTCCAGTTCGAGGGACCGGTTCGAAATATGAAAGGCGAGCACCCCTCCCGGCGCCAGCTTCTGCAAATAGAGGGCCAAAGCCTCCCGGGTGATGAGATGCATCGGAATGGCGTCTGAGCTGAATGCATCCAGGATCAGCAAGCCGTATTGGTGCGGGGGCGCGGCTCGCAGCCGCAGCCGGGCGTCGCCGAGGACGACCGTAGGACGACCAGCCTGGCAGTCGCGCAGGAAGGTGAAATAGTTCGTGTCGGTAGCGATGCGGACCACCGCTGGGTTGATTTCGTAGAAGGTCCAGTTTTCCTTGGCTCCGGCATAGGCAGCCATCGATCCGACACCGAGACCGACGACGCCCACGTTGGTCGTGGCCGGTCGCGCCCGGTAAACTTCCATGATCTGACCAAGCGGCCCGGTGCAGTGATAGTAAGATAGGGCCTCGCTGCGCCGCCCGGCATCGATCCATTGCCGGCCGTGAATCGTGTTGCCATGCACCAAGCGATAGAAGGGTCCGATCGGATCTTGCGTCACCTTCAACAGTCCAAAAAAGTTGCGTTCGACGCGCAAAAGACGTCCGTGAGTCCCCGGATGAAACGAACTCATCAACATCACTGCCGCCAGAGCCAGCCCAAATCGGAAGGGCTGATCCACCGTCAGGTAGCAGGCGAGGAGCGGAATCCCCAGCGCAACGCCCAGCCTGAGTTGGACCGGCCAGGTGGCGGCCAAGGATGTGGAGGCCAGGAGGATAAAAGTCAGTAGGCCAATTGCCACCGGCATTGCCCAATCCCGCACGGCCACACCGCCGGGCCGGCGCTTGGTTGGAACCTGCCAGCAGGCCAGGACCAAGGCCGCGGGATACTCGAGCAAACGGTTAAACAACATTGGCGCCAGAAGCGCATTGAAGAGGCCGCCCAGAACGCCTCCAATCGAAATCCAAAGATAGAACTCGGTCAAATGCCGGGCAGCCGGCCGCTGACTTGCCAACCGGCCATGACAGACCAGGCCGGCCAAGAAGAAGAGCACTAAATGCACGCCAATTAAGAGCCAGGCAGGTTGGGTCGCTTCGGACAGCAGCACGTAGGTGAGGCCGATCATACCGATGGGCAACACTCGGGCCGCCGCCTGCCACGTCCGTTCGCTGCGGCGGCTAAAGGCCAGCACAAACGTCAACAAGTAAAGGGCCAGCGGCAGCACCCACAGCAGGGGAATACTCGCTATGTCAGTGGTCAAATAAGTCGTCACCCCGAGCATCAGGCTCGAGGGGACAAAGGCTAGCACGCACCAACGGAGCCGCTCTCGAAACGAAATCGCGGACTCGGCCACGGCGCCCCCGGAACCACGCGGCGATCCCCCATCCGCTTCGGACTGATCGTGAATCCGCCCGTGCCACAACAGGATCAGGCCGCATCCGAAGATCAGGAGAATGAAAAGTAAGAAACCCCACATCCAGGTCCTGCTCTGTTCCCCAAGTCGCAGATGCGGTTCCAAAACGCAGGGATAGCCAAGCAAAGCAATCAGGCTGCCGAGATTGCTGGCCGCATACAGAAAGTAGGGATCACCTGCGCTCGGGTGAGGCGAGCGCGAAAACCAGCGCTGCAACAACGGCCCGTTCGTCGCCACGGCGAAGAAGGGCAAACCCGCGCTCAGCAGGAGGGTCCCCAGGAGCCACCAGACAGGATTGGTCGCGTCTGGAATCGCCCGCATGGCCCGGGTCGAGACGGCGATCGGCAACGCCAGCGCTGTCAAAAGCAGCGTCCCGAGGTGCAAAACAAATTGCCGGCGGAAGCTCAAGCGATCGATCCAGTGAGCGTAGGCGTAGCCGGCCAGGAGGACTGCCTGGAAGAAAACCATGCATGTGTTCCAAACGGCTGGTGTTCCGCCCAACAGGGGTAAAACCATCTTGGCCAGCATGGGTTGGACCCAAAACAGCAGAAGCGCGCTGAGGAAAAGGGTTGTCGCAAATAAGGCAGCCAAGATAAGGTTTGTCCGCACTACCTCTAGCTGGTGTCGAAACCGGCGGCAAGCAGATCTCGAAAACGCCTCGAATGCGCTCACGCTCTGACAAGGCCTACGCTTTGTCCCGCCGATGACGCCTTAGGAGCCTGTCCGATCGCCAAAAGCCGGCAATCGGACCGTGACCGTCGTCCCCTGCCCTGCTTCGCTCACGAGCGCAATGGCGCCTTTGTGCAGATCAACGCAGCGCTTGACGATCGTCAGCCCTAGTCCGCTCCCCGCAATGTTCGTGACATTGCTTCCCCGTTGGAAGCTCTTGAAAACATCGGCTTGCTCGGCCAATGGAATGCCAATGCCTGTGTCGCGCACTTCCAAAACAGCCTCGGCGCCTTGGCGGCTGGCCGCTACTTCGACGGTGCTATCGGGCCCTGAATATTTCAACGCGTTCGAGAGCAGGTTGGCCAGTATTACCTGGACAAGCTTCTCGTCCAGCATCGCTTCCTGCTCCAAATCGCTCGCCGTAAACTCAATCCGCCGACAGCTCTCCGTGGCAGCGCTCACCTCTTCGATGACGCGCTGACACATGGCCGACACGTCCACCGCCAGCGGACGGCACTCCATCTTGCCCGCTTCAACGCGGCCGAGGAGAATGCCCCTCCATCAGATCCTTCATCCGGCCAACCGACTCCGTAATGTCGGCCAGATGCTCGCGTCGACCTTCCTCCGTCAAGCGGTCGAAGTAGCGCCGGAGGATTTCCGCCGACGACGAAATCACCCCAAGCGGTGTCCGGAATTCATGCGAGACCATCGACACAAAATGGCCCTTCACCCGACTAATCTCCTGTTCAACCCGCAGCTCCCGCTCGCGCGTCAAAACCAACTCTTCTGCTTGAAGAAACTCGCGCGCGAGCCATTGATGCCGGCGCAAAACCAGTAGACCGAGAAAGCCGGCCACTCCCGTCCCGGCCACTCCCATCAAGCCGAGAACAAAGGTCTGCGCGCCAAACCCACCTTTGGACGAGGGAGCCAGGTGGGCCGCGGGCCGGGATGCGCTGGCCTCCGCTCCGTTCCCCGCGGCGGCAATGTCCCAATCCAAGTTGAGCGCGCTCAAGCCGCGGCGCAACTCCGGGATGTTCCAAACATAGATGCTGTCGCGCCGCGTCGGAGCGATCAGGAGCGTTCCTTGGGCTCCAAAGGACAGTCCGTTGAGAGTTTGCGGGTCGGGCATCGCGAAGCTGGCATACTCAGTCTGATTGGAGAGAGAACTCAGCCGGATGCTTTGATTGAAGCGGACGGTGGCGAGACAGTGATGGGCTTGATCGATGGCGCTGACCCCGAGGGTAGCTCCGTCCCCTTCCCGCGAGATCGGGTAGGCTTGAGCCGGGTCCTGCAGATCCCACCACTGATACTCGTCGTAACTGCCCACGAGCAGACGCCGTCCGTCATCATCAAACCGGACCGTCCCGTTCACTCCTTTCAAATGCCGGACGAGTTTGCCTGTAGCTGCATCCCATATTCCTGGGCCTCCCTCATATTCGCCGTGGGCCACCCAGCGACCGTCCGGGCTGAACGCGACGGTCCTGGCCCCGGGCAAATTGGCGACGCCACTCGGATAACGCACCGCGGGCGCCTTTGTCAGCCAGGTCAACTCGTCCCGCGGAGGTCGGTCCAGGATGGCGGCGCGCGTGTCAGCCGCCGCCACGACCGCGCGTTGCAGATCCGGGCTGAAGGCCACGCAAAACACGCTGATTTCCTGAGGGAAGCGGAATACTTCGGCCACGGGGAGGTCCCCAGCCGTGGCCGGCAGCAAAGCGGAGAATTGGCATTGGACCACGTTGGTCGCGCTCGTCATTAAAAGGCTGTTGCCGTCCGGCGCGAAGTCGATCGCCCACAAGTTGGCTCGGGCGATAAAGCGCGAGCCGGCGTTGGCTGGCAAATCCCAGATGTGGACCCCGCGGTCACTCGCCGCTACCAGCCAGCGTCCATCCGGCGAGAGGGTCAACCCGCGCAGTTGGGTCGCACTGTCGCTTCGGACAGTCAGCGAGCGAAAGCCAGTGCCTCGTTCGAGCTTCCACATCCCGACGGATTTACCGGGGCGTTCGAAAGCGATGCGCTCGCCATCAGGGCTGAAGGCGATGCCATGTCCCCTCGCCCCGGTGATGAGCAAGCGTCCAGAAGCAGGTTCCCACAACCGACAGACCCCATCCAGGCCCACCGTCGTCAGCAGTGTGTCGTCATTGTTGAAGAGCATGTAGTCGACCAGCCGTATTGCCGCTCAGAACCTGCGCCTGCCCCAGCACAAGATCCGAAGATGCAGTTGCCCGTCACCGTGCCACCACAAAACCGGCCACCCAGGCTCCACGCCAGCGACCGGACAAAGGCAGGATGCGGCAGCTGCCGGATCAATTGGGTTGTTCGTCTCCCAATTCCACAACTCGACCTGTCGCCCGGCCCGACCAGATAACTGCTTCCCGGCTTGAACTCGAAGATCGTGTTGCGCGCAAACTGCAGGGTCTTCAAGACCTTCGCCGGAGGCGGTGTCCACGACTGTCACGGCTTCGTCCTGGTTGAACTGGGCGCGAAACCCAGATGACGGTTATCCAGACTGAAGCCGCCAGCCGATAACCGATCAGCTTCGGCGGTGGCAAGCCGTGAAATAGTGGCTGCAAGGTGTTCAGATCCCACAAGACCAAAGCCCCTCCGGGTGAGCGGCAGCTGAGGTAGCGTCCATTCGCTGAACTGGAGGCCGGTCACTCCGCCCTGTTCGGAAGGAATCCTGCCGAGTCCGCTCGGAGCTGAAACAGCTGTTGGCTGTCCGCCAAACGAAAACGCGCAAAGTCCCTTGCTCGTCCGCCGCCACGTAGCGCTCCACCTCGCCGGTCGACGGCGTGCAGGACGCCAGGAGGTTGAATCGGCCAGACACTGCTCGCCCTGCAGGTCAACTTGACTCAACAAAGAGATGGCTTCATCTGCACCTGGCGCGATGGCCGGAATCCGGCGCCGCCGCCCGAATCGCCAATCCTTCGAAGCGGCGTCCCATTCGGCCACTCAACCCGCAGGGCGCGCGCATGCTCCAAATGGCTCTTCCACAGCTTGTCGCGCGACTCCAGTTCCGCTTGTTCGGCTCGCCGTTGACTGCGCTCGGCCCGCAATCCGGCGAAGACAGCCGCGATGGCCAAAGCGGATACGGTGATCAGGATCACCGCCACGGCGGTGTTCGCCCGCAAAAGACGGCGGCGCAGCCGATCGCGCCGACCCTGAATCAGCTCATCGGCGGGGGTCGGAGTGCCGTGGACCCGCGAGTCGGAAGCGGATGGAGGCGGGGAGCTCACGCGCTTGAGCTTAGGAGCCCCCATTCACAAATACGAGCGCGTTCGCTCCATGCGGCCGGGCTCAACGGCTCACTTCGTTGGCCGGGCGGCGACGCTCTCGCCAATGCCGGCAATGTCCTGTTCCGGGACGGCCGGCCCGTGCGGAGCGTTCGTCGCCCCCGCGTTCTCGCTCATCACCCTGCTCAAGAACCCATAAAGGCCTTTGCCGCCGCTCGCGACCGGTCGTCCAGGCCGGTCCAAGGGTATGTTCAAATGTCCAGCCAAAGCGCGCCCGACCACGGCGTAGTGGCCGGATTTCACTATAAGTGAACATGACGCCGTCCCAGCGCCTGCAAGGCCGGGCAGCAGCGATTCCAAATCGTCCAGGTCCTCCACCGCAAACTTGAGAGTCAGCATCAGCTTCCGGCTTGTTGCTCGATGTCCGTTGGAAGAGCGCCCTGCAAAGGGGGGTCGATCGAGAAGAGGCGTTGGTAAAAGCGCAGGGCAAAGATGTCTGATTGCACTTCGACAAGCGCGTAGTGGGGCTGGAGCAATTGATTTCTCGTGCAGTCGCTAAATCTCGTCGCAACGACGGTCAGGATGGTCTACTACGCGTAGAATGCCCCAGCCATGCTTCTTTAGAGTAGATGGCTTCGAAACCATTGCGCCGTTCCATGGGAGTGTTACACTCGCCCCGTTCCCGCAGCGATCGCGCCGCGACACCCGTGACCATGAAACGAATCCTGGTTATCGAAGATCATCCGAAGATGCTCCGCAATTCTGGGTGACCATCCTGCAGATGGAAGTGCTCTAAGCACTCGCGGCCACCGGGATTACCGGTTACCTCGAAATAGCCCGGCGATGAAGCCCCGACCTCATCCTTGGTGACGTCATGATGCCGGTCCTCGATGGCTACGGCGTCCTCGAAGCTCTGCGCGCCGGATTTCGCCCGCACCGCGACCATCCCTTTATCTTTCTTACCGCCAAAGGCCGAAAAGCCGGTATCTGGGCCGGCATGAACCTGGGCGCCGATGACTATTTGACGTTCCGTGACTACCGACAGATGACTTGTTGAACGCCTCCGGACTTCGCCTCGTCGGCAACAAGCCCACGATGCCTATGTTGACGCGGCCCGAATGCTGTTCGCGCCAGACTTTTCGTCTCCTATCCTGACGAGGCCTCGGTCTGGACGGCCCGCGAGGCCGAGGTCGCTCAGGTGGCCTAAGGCAAGAGCAACGCCGATATCGCCACTATCCTCGGCATGCAGGAAACCACCGCCGTCAGCACCTCGCCTACGTCTTCGAAAGCTCGGTGCCGAGAGCCGCAACGCCGTCACCCTGCAAGCTCTGGAAACATTGGCTGGCCGAAGCTACCTGGACTACCGCCTGTCCGCTCCCGGCCGAAGCCACCGAGAATTCAGCGCCTTGGAATCGAAGCGCGCCGGCCCTGGAGCAGGTCGGGCACCGGTTGGTCGCCAATCCCGGTCGTCATGACCTCTTCCAAATGACCCGGTCGCCAACTCGTAAGCCGAGCTCCTTCACCGCTCCCGCCATTGACCGCGACTTCGAGATAACCGGTCGATCCGAAGGCCAGCGGCATCCCCGCTTGACGCTTTGATAGAATGCGCCTACCGGAGCGTTCGTGTCGGGTCCATGGGTTGCGGGCACTCGAACGCGGAGCCGCCTCAGGTCCGCAGTTCGGACTGCCGCCGCCGCCAGATTCGTGACCGCGTTGCCAAATTGGTCAATATACACAATGCATCCGGACCATGCGCCATTCTCCGGAGCCGGCGCTGGCAACAGCGCTGGCACTCGCTCCGGACCGGCCCAAAACCGGGTCGGCGCCACCCTTTGCCTGCGCGCCGCCACGGGCGCAAAAATGTCGCGACCGTGGAAAGTCTGGCTCACCGACGGGAGTCATCACGCCGGATTGGAGATGCATAGATGCTCTTGATCCGATCCTGGCTGGCGGCCAGCGACAGCAGCCCATTGTCCGGTCCCACAAAACGAGTAATGCTCGGTCTGAGAATGATCGGAAGGCGTTGGTTGTCCGACGCCTGGGCCGACCACACCGACGTGGATCGTTCCGCTCGGGAAGCAACGAAAGTAGCCGCTGTGCCGAAGGCGCCTGCCGGAATGTCTCCGGCGGGGATGGCGAGTCGCATCAACAATCGCCAGAGACGGGTTGATGTCGAGCATCACCCTCTTCATCACGCCGACAAACCAATCTTTCAGGCCAAAATCGGTCAAAAGCGTCACCACTCCCATACTTAGTCGCCTAAGCCACCAGCCGCGAGGTGTTGGTCTCCATTCCGCCATAAAGGCATGGCTCCTCTGAGTCGCTCCACGACGGTCGCAAGTTCGCGCGTAATCCCGCCCCGCGCCCGGGCGTGCTGTAAGTCGCCGGATCCTCCAGTTCAATCGTCGTCTTGACGCCGCTCCAGGTCGGCAATCTCGCGCCTGGCGCATCGACCGATTGCTGGTGCTCCTTCCGCTGCCGATACCGGGTCTGGCGCTGTTCGGCTTCAAGACGCTTCTGTTCCTTGGCGCGATCGCTCGGACGAGGGCCGTTTCGGTCTCGCGCGGAACTGGGCGGCGTGCCCCATCGGCCGACGCCTCGCGCAGCAGCCGTCTTGTCGAGATAGCATTGGTATTCGCCCGATAATGGGTCAGTTATTCCGCCCGGACATGCACCACGTGATTGGCGAGAGCGCGAATGAAGTAAACGTCGGGCTGATGAAAATCAACGTCCCTTCGTATTGTTCCAACGCGGCGATCAGCGCCTCGATGCTGGCCATGTCCAAGTGCGTCGTCGGCTCGTCCATGAGCAACAGGTTCGGCGGGTCCAGGAGAAGTTTGACCAGGGCCAGCCGCGTTCGCCGCCGCTCAACACCGCAACCCGCTGAACACGTTGCCGCGAAAGAGAAAGCAGCCGAGCACGGTCCGGACGAATTGCTCCGTGATGCGCTGGGACGGGTCAAGGGCTTCCTCCAGGACTGTTCGCTCCAATCGGAGGTTTTCCACGCGGTGCTGGGCGAAGTATCCGAGCTTGACGTTGTGCCCCAGCTCGCGTCGGCTCGATTGAAACGGCACGACCCCAGCAGCAATCTCCAGCAACGTGGACTTGCCGACCCGTTTGGCCCCACCAGAACGATCCGCTGACCGCGCTCCGCCTCGAAATGCATGCCTTCATAAACGGGGACTCGGCCATAGGATTGATGAATGTCTTTGAGAGTGATGACGCGCAGTCCGCTCCGCCTAGGCTGGGGAAACCGAAAATCGATCTCCGCTTCGTCGCTGACCGGCGCTTCGATCTTGTCCATCCGCTCGATCTGTTTAAGCTTGCTCTGCGCTTGCGCTGCCTTGGTGTTCTTGGCCCGAAACCGTTCCACAAAGCGCATCAATTGCGCGATCTCTCGCTGCTGATTCTTATAAGCCGCCAGCAGCTGCTCTTCCTGCGCGTCGCGCTGGGCGACATACTCCTCGTAATTGCCGCGGTACCGCCAGAGGCGCCCTTGACGGATCTCCACAATGCTGCCAACGAGCCGGTTGAGAAACTCGCGGTCGTGGGAAATGAGCAGAATGGCGCCGGAATAGTGTCGAAGGTAATCCTGGAACCAAAGCAGCGCTTCCAGATCGAGGTGGTTGGTTGGTTCGTCAAGCATCAGCAGGTCGGGTTCCTGCACCAACAAGCGGGCTAGGTGCGCCCTCATTACCCACCCCCCACTCAGCTCGCGGCATGGCCGTTCATAGTCTCGTTCCCGGAACCCGAGACCCCTCAAGACTTTTTTGGCCTTTGGCTCCAGCTCGTAGGCGTTGAGATTATCCAAGTGCAGATCCGCCACCGCTGAAGCCGCGCCGTTGCCAGGGCTGGCCGCCGGCGTCTTGTCTCGCCCGTCAGCCGTATGAATGACATCAAGGGTAGTCGACGTCGCCAAATCCAGCACCGTTTGATTTCCCGGAGGCATGCTTTCCTGGGGCAGATATCCGAGAGAGGTGCCCCGCTGCAGCGCGATGTTCCCCGCATCCGGCGATTCGCGGTCGAGAATCAAGCCAAACAAAGTGGACTTGCCCGCCCCGTTCGGGCCGACCAAGCCGATGCGATCGCCGCGATTCACTTGCAGCGACACGTCTTCAAATAAGATCCGGCCGGCGTAGGCCTTCGCGACGCCTGAAATGCTCAACATTCGGCGAAACTATCGCCAAAACCAGCCTCATTCCGCAAGGCTCTTCGGTTCGAACTGGCCTGAAACCCAACCAAGACATCGACCGCGGAGGGCTGGATCAGAAGCGTTTCGTCAGTGAACCGAAAATCTGTTGCAAAGCCTTTGACGACCGAAGGCGCGTGCTCTAAACAACTGGCATGCCCGAAAAGGTAACAACACCAGATCAAGGTCCCATGCAGGCAAGTAATCCATCTAAAAACCTTCTGAACGGAGACGTCGAAATCAAAGGCAGCATCAAATTTTCCAGCGAATTGACCTTTGACGGCAAGCTGGAGGGCGATGTCCAAACCGACGGCACCCTCACCGTTGGCGAAAACGCCAATGTCACCGGCAATATCAACGCGCAGGTAGTGCTTTCCCGCGGCAAGATCAACGGCAACATCGTCGCCAAGGACAAGGTCGAGCTCAAAGCGCGCAGCGAGCTTTTTGGCGACATCCGCGCCGCCAAGTTGATGATGGAAGAAGGGGTGACCTTCGTGGGCAAGATCGAAGTCAATCCGAACAAGGTGGCTCCAGGCGCCAGCCAACTGCGCGGAGCTGAGCCGCCGAAGGCGATCGAACCGGGCAAGCCGATCGGCCGGTGAGCGATCGCCGCCTGACGTTGCTCGGGTGCCAGTGAGCAAGCCCGATAAGGCCCTGCTGACCTGCCCGCGTTGTGGGCATCAGCAGCTCGAATCCAGAGCCGCCTTCTCGGCCGCGTGCCGGAAATGCGGCCAATACTGGCGTGTGCAAGAGCTGCTGAAACCGGCGCCCAAAGCGCCCCCGCCAGCCCCTGCCCAAAGAAGAATCGCCTGCTTTGACTGCGGCGCCGAATTTGACGTGCCCGCCGGCGCCCAGTCCACCATGTGCAAAAAGTGCAGTTCGTATATCGACCTGCACGACTACTTGATCAGCAATGCCGTCTCGAAGAATTTCAAGACCAAAGGCAGCTTTGTGATCGAACCGACCGGCTACGTTTTTAATAGCGAGACGCTGGCACGCGAAGCGGTCATTAAAGGCCGCTTCATTGGCAAACTAGCCATTGAACGATCGCTGACGATCTACGAGACCGCCCAGATCAAGGGCAGCTTTACCGCAGCGCAACTGATCATTCCGGCCTCGAACCGCTTCCAGTGGAAAGGCGAAATCAAGGTCGGTTCCGCGGCGATTGAGGGCGAACTGACCGCGGATCTCAATGCGTATGAGATTATTGTCCGGTCGACCGGTCGTTTTACCGGCAGCGCCAAGGCCACGATCTTTAGCGCGGAGCAAGGCGCAGTAGTGGTGGCAGCGGCATCGGTCACGCCGCCACTGGATTGACCGCTGCCACCCCGCCATGTCCGCGCTGGACCAGCGCTATTTCAGCTCCAGCTCGTCTTTCGACGGTAGTTTGGGGAAAGTCCGGTGCGGCTCAGTTTGATACCAAAATGCCACGGAAGCGATGTCCTCCTGCAAGGGCTGGTAGCGGCCGTCCTTCATCCAACCAAGGGCTTGGATCGTAACTTTCAGATCCTTTTCGAAGCGAATGGGATCCGTAATATGCCAGCGATACAGCCCAAAACGCGTTTGCGAGTCGTACAAACCGTCCGGGCGAATGACCTGCGCCAGGCCGGTGTAGGGCGTTGAGAACTCGGTATAGCGCCGTTTGCCGTCCGGACCGACCGTATCGAAGTTGTATGATCCGCAGAAGTAGTCCTCGGTCCCAGTCCCGGCAATCGTGGGGAACTCATTGTCGCCGTCCATGAAAAACTTGATTTCGCCTTCCCCCCACCAACCGGTGCTGTGCGTTTCCCACGCGAGGTAAGTGCCGACGTATTGGCCCCGGCCTTGGACGCCATCGAGAATGGTGTAAAGGCCTTTGGTCTTAAGCGGATCTTCGCGGCGGAACTGGGCATGGAAATAAGCGGCGTCATCGGGAACGGCGGTGAGGGTGTAATCGATTTGATAGTAAACGGTCATTTGCTGGTCATCGATATTTTCGATCGTCACCTTGGCCTTCTTGCGGAAAGGCATGGGCCAGTAACAGTTGAAGGCGCTCCCGGGATTCACGCAGATGGCCAGGGAATTGATTTGGCTGTAGCGCGCCCAGCCGCAAGCGAAGAAATCGCCCAACGGACATTCCACCGAAGGCTCCGTTTCGTCGTCCCAGTAAAAGCGCAGGATGAGCCAGCGGGTTTTATCCAAGGGGGCTGGAGTCAGCCAAATATGTTGAATGGCGCCGGGTCCGGTTATTTCGGCCAGGGTATAGGTGCTCTTCGGTTTGACGTGAATGTAAGGAGAAACTTTCCAGCCTTGACCCAAATCGCGCGCCGCATTTCGAGCCAACCCGTCTGTCGACATGGCCGCCTTGCCTTTTTCGCCAGTAAAGTTCTCTGGACTAATCGAGCGGGTCTTGGCGTCGGACATGCGGAACAAGTTACCCATATTGACGCCTATGCCGTCAAAGCTGCCTTCTGCAGCTGACAAGTGGACGCCTGCACATAAAGCCGAGGCTAACGAAGCAATAAGCCGCCAGGAGTTGTTTTTCATAGTGTTCGCGTGTTGGAGTAGCATGCTGCCGACGAGGGAACAAGCGTGGAATGCTCAAAATCAACTGGCAATACTGCGGCTAACGGCTGTCGGCGCGGCAGGTTGCATTCACCGAAGCGTCCCTGACGGCGGAAAAGCGAGAGCAATCGACGCTAAGTTTTTAGCAAGAGATGTGGAGCGGGATTCCCGCTTTGGGCGCACTGTCTTATCAAGGTTCGGGCGCAATGTTAGTCTTCAATGGGTCCCTCACCCAAGCCTACGGGAACTGGTGACGCCCGAACCCTTTTCCTTTTTTCGCTTAAATGCGAATCATCTTCTCAAGGGTCTGCACTCGCTTTTCAATGGCAGCCCTCTTCGTGCGAGTGGTGCACGTCAGCCCGAAACCCTCGCAGCAAAACGAGGCGACCGCACTGCCGTAGAGGATGCCGCGCCGGAACTTAGAATCCACCCTGCCCGGTCTGCTGGCAATGTATCCCAGAAGCCCACCGACAAACGAATCGCCCGCGCCGGTCGGATCCACCACCTTGGAGAGAGGACAAGCTGGAGCCAGAAACACACCGCGGGGCGAGGAGAGCATAGATCCATGCTCTCCTTTCTTGAGAATGACGTATTTCGGCCCAAGCCGGTGGATTCTGGCCACAGCCTTAACCAGATTGGTCTCCTGAGTCAGTAATTGCGCTTCGCTATCGTTCAGGACGAAGGCATCCACTCGCCGCAACAGCTTCAGCAAGTCGGGCAAGGCGATATTGATCCAGAGATCCATCGTGTCAGCGATCACGAACTTGGGACGTTCAATCTGATCAAGGACGTGGTGTTGGAGTGTGGGCGCAATGTTCGCCAGCAAGACGTAAGGGATTCGCCGAAGGGTCTCCGGGAGTTTGGGACTGAAAGTCTCAAAAACGCCGAGTTCTGTGGTCAAGGTGCGGCGATTGTTCATGTTGACCTCATACTCGCCTGACCAATGAAACGTTTTCCCCGGCGCCACCTGCAAGCCGTCCAGGTTAATCCCGTGTCGGCGGTAAAGCTGGACGTATTTGCGCGGAAAATCATCCCCGACAATGCCGACCAACGAGACCTTGGTGAAGAAGCTGGCCGCGACGGCCGCGTGACTGGCTGATCCTCCCAGCAATCGGGGGTTCTCCGCCGTCGGAGTTTTGATCGAATCGAGAGCAGTTGAGCCAACTACGAGAACACTCATATCAAGGTGAAAGAGTCGGATTCAGGGTTTGCGCATCCAGTCACGGGCAGCGGACACTATTCGCTCTTTAAAAGTCTTGCAAGCTTTGACCGGGTCCGGCGCCGCGAGGATGGCTGAGACAACGCAGATCCTCTGCGCGCCTGCTTCGAGCACGTCCGGGAGCGTCTCCAAATTGATCCCGCCGATAGCAAACCAGGGGACAGGCACGTGGCGCGCGGCCCAACGCACATATTCAATCGTGACCGGTTTCGCCGTCGGTTTGGTCCCGGTGGCGAAGACCGGGCCAATAGCGACATAGTCTGCTCCGGCTTCCAGAGCGCGTTGCGCTTGAGCAGGTCCGTGAGTGCTCAGCCCGACCAGAAGGTTGGCTTCCATCGGCGCGGCTTGCTGCCTGATCTGTTGGGTGTGGGTATAGCCCCGGTCGAAGAAGTCTTCCTGGCCGAGATGGCAAAGCGGGGCGCCGATCGCTGCCGCCACAGCTGGATAGTCATTAATAACCAGGCCGACACCGGCGCGTTCGGTGATGGGGAGAATCGATTCGGCGACCCGCTGGACGTGATCCTGAGTGGCTTCCTTGAGGCGAAGTTGGACGAGGTCGGAACCGCCGTCACAGAGCTGAGCAGCGAGCTCCTGCGGCGGTCGGCCACGCAGATAGGCACCATCCACGAAGGTATAGAGGAAACAATCCTGGAGCGAGCGCATGCGTGGATGATGAAGCCTCCCTGCCCGGTCAACTCTTGGCGTTGAGACAAGTGCGAACCGCCTGGCTCAACGATGTGCCGCTATACGGTTTGGGGACAAAGTTGACGCCTTCCCGCAAGAGTAGATCGCTTTCCACGAAGTCCAGGCTATATCCGCTGGTGTATAGGACCTTGAGCGAAGGATCCTCCGACTGGAGCTGCAGCGCAAGTTCGCGCCCGGTCATCCCCCCCGGCATGACCATGTCCGTGAGGAGCAGATCAATCCGGTCACGAAAATCCTTCCAGAGCGAGAGCGCTTCCGGGCCCGAACCTGCCTCCAGGACGCGATGGCCGTAACGTTCGAGGATGGATTTGGCAAGTTGCCGCAGTGGCGGTTCATCTTCGACCAGGAGAATGGTCTCGGGCTCGGCTGAAGCTTTGGGCGGGGGGATCGGGGCCGCCATCGGGGCGTCAGGACTGGCCAGAGGGAGGAAGACTTTGAACGCGCTGCCTCGGCCGAGCTGGCTGGCGACTTGAATCCAACCTTGGTGCTGCTTGACGATGCCATAAACCGTCGGGAGGCCTAGGCCAGTGCCTCGCCCGACTTCTTTGGTAGTAAAGAAGGGCTCGAAGATATGCTCGAGCGTTTTGTTGTCCATGCCACACCCGGTATCGATGATTCCCAGACAAACAAACTGCCCCGAGAGCGCTTCCGGATGGATGCGGCAGTAATCCGGGTCGATCTGGTGCAGGGACGTCTCAATGATTAACCGCCCACCTTTGGGCATGGCATCGCGAGCATTGACGATCAAATTGACCAAAACCTGCTCAACCATGCCGGAGTCGGCCAGAACCGCGGGCGCATCCACCAGCAGGTTAAGATGCAACTGGATCTGTTCGCCAAGCAACCGCTGCAACATCGGAGCAAGATTGGCCAGCAGCGCGTTGAGATCCAAGCTCTTGAGCTGCATGAGCTGCTTGCGACTAAAGGCCAGCAGCTGGCGGGTCAGCCGCGAAGCGCGCTCCGCCGAGACGGAGATCTGGTTGGCATAATTCCGGGTCTGCTCGTCGGTCTCGGTTTGATAAGCGATCAATTCAGTATAACCCTGGATAACGGTGAGAATATTGTTGAAATCGTGGGCAATGCCGCCGGCCAGTTGACCAACGGCATCCATTTTCTGGGAATGACGCAAGCGTTCCTCGAGAAGCTTGCGTTCCGTGATATCCTGAATTGTCCCCACCATCTGGATCGGTTTGTCGTTCGAGTCCAGGATCATTTGGGCCTGCAAATGGACAAACCGAGTTGACGCATCTGGTCGAATAATGCAGCAGTCGCTGCGAAACGAGCTGCTCCCGTGAAGGGCCTTTTCCAGACCTTGAGTGACGCGGAGCCGGTCGTCATCAGCCAACAGGCCGATAAACTGTTGGAAGCTGGGCCGAGTTCCGGACGGGGCGAGATCGAAGATGCGATAGGTTTCGGCCGACCATTCCATCAAACGGCTGGCGAGGTCCAATTCCCAACTGCCGACGTGGCCAATGCGTTGCGCGAGGAGCAAACCAGCCTGGCTCTTGCGGAGGGCCTCGCGGGCGTGACGCCGCTCCGAAATGTCGGTGATGGCGTAGACCGTGCCGATGGTCTCGCGCTTGGAGTCGCGGAGGACGCCCGCATTCACATCGACCCACAGATGCGAGCCATCTTTGCGGAGCAGCGGGAGTTCAGCGCGCCCGGTTGTTTCTTCGCTGGCGCCGGAAAAGCCGAATGCGTCGGACAACGGGCCGGATAATCGAAAGAAACTGGCTACCTGCTGCTGGACCATTTCGGCCGGATTGAATCCGGAAAGGTCTTCCATCCGCGAGTTTGCATACCAAACCTGGCCGTTCAAATCGGTCAACAGCAAGCCTTCGCCCAAGCTGTCGACGACCGCGCGGAAGCGCGCTTCGCTCTGGCGAAGGGCTGCTTTGGCGCGTTTCATGACGGTCAAGTCGATGTGGGAAATGACGGCGCCGCCGTAATTGACCAGCGGGGTAGCGTGCAGCAGGAACCACCGGTCAGTCGAATCTGTCAGGCGAGGATACTGAACCGCGAAGCTGGAAAGCGACCCTTCCAGGACGCGCTGGATGCCAACCAACGCTTTGTCCTTGGCCGGATGATTACGCGGTTCGCGGAACACATCCAGGTAGTTGCTGTGGATGGGAGGGTGCAGCATGGCGCCGTCCGGCTTGGCCTGGGTGCAAGCGTCCCAAGCAGCGTTGGTCGTCACGATGACGCCGTCGTTATTCAGCACTGCAATCTCGGCGCTGAGCGAATCCAACACGGCCCGGCTTAAGGCCTCTTTTTGTTGGAGGGCTGCTTCTGCTTGCCGTCGTGCGCGCCGCGTGTCGGCATCGCGGAGCTCACGTTCGATTGCCGGAACGAGCCTAGCCAGGTTGGCCTTTGTAACGTAATCGTGCGCCCCGGCCTTCATGACGGCCACGGCCACGTCTTCGCCCAAGTTGCCGGAGACGACAATGAAAGGCAGGTCTGGGGCTAATTGCCGAGCGAGCTTCAGCGACGCGAGGGCGTCGAAGCCCGGCACAACGAAGTCCGCAATGATGACATCCCACGCACGGGTGGTGAGCGCGTCGCGCATGGCAGCAGCGGTCTGGACCCGCAGCCATTCCGGCGCATAAGCCTGGCTCTGAAGGACATTGGCCACGAGCAAACACGAGTCTTCGCAATCCTCCACCATCAAGACTCGCAACGGGATGCTCATGTCGGACTGATCAGCTGCCGCCCGGGCCGCGACTGGTGAGCAAGCGCCGGCTCATGGTTTTTCCTCGATGAGTTCACGCCTGGGGCCGCCCAGTAGCTGCTCGATGAAATTGGTGGAATAGACGCCACGTCGAAAATTGGGATCCTGCAGGATGGCCTGTTCGAATGGGATGGTCGTCTTGACGCCGGTGATCATGTACTCACTCAGGGCGCGGTTCATTTTGTCCATCGCGTCGCGCCGATCGCGTCCATAAGTGATTACCTTGCTGAGGAGAGAGTCGTAATGCGGGGGCACGGTGTACCCGGCATAAACGTGACTGTCGACACGCACACCGCGGCCGCCTGGGCTGTAATACATCTCGATGCGGCCGGGGCAAGGGCGGAAATCGTCAAAGGGATCTTCCGCATTGATCCGACATTCGATGGCGTGGCCTTTGAAGGTCAGGTCGCCCTGCGAGATTCGCAGAGACTCGCCCATAGCGATGAGGATCTGCTGCTTGACCAGATCGATGCCGGTGACCTCCTCGGTAATGGGGTGCTCCACCTGGATACGTTTGTTGACCTCCAAAAAGTAGAAGTTGCCGTGATCGTCGACCAAAAACTCGACCGTGCCCGCGCTGCTGTAACGCACCGTTTCGGCCAATCGAATGGCTGCTTTGCCCATCTTCTTGCGCAAGTCCTTGAACTTATGCTCAATCAGCGGGGACGGTGTTTCTTCCACAATCTTCTGGTTCCGCCGTTGGATCGAGCAATCCCGCTCGCCGAGATGGATGATGTTTCCCCGAGCGTCACCCAGAATCTGGAATTCAATATGGTGCGGATTCTCGATGTACTTCTCGATGTAAACGCCTGAATTGCCGAAGGCTTTCTCCGCTTCCGTGCGGGCGGTATGGTAACCTTTAACCAGAGAGACATCGTTGTGGGCCGTCCGCATGCCTCGACCGCCGCCTCCCGCGACCGCCTTGATGATAACTGGATACCCGATACGCTTCGCCGTCGTCAGGGCTTCCTGTTCGTTTTCCACCAGCCCGTCGGATCCAGGCGGCACTGGAACACCAGCTTTCTTGGCCAAGGCGCGACTGACTGCCTTGTTTTCCAGGGCGTTCATGGCGTGGGAACTGGGACCGATGAACCGGATGTTGCAGTTCTCGCAAACATCGGCGAAGTGGGCATTTTCAGCCAAAAAGCCGTAGCCCGGATGGATTGCGTCGACGTCGGCGATTTCGGCCCCGCTAATGATCCGGTCGATCCTCAGGTAGCTTTCGCTGCTCGGCCCCTTGCCGATGCAGATGGCCTCGTCGGCCAATTGGACGTGCATCGAATTAACATCGGCCTCCGAATAGACAGCAACAGTGCGGATATTCAGTTCTTTGCAGGCGCGAATGATGCGAACGGCGATTTCCCCTCGATTGGCAATCAGGATCTTTTCAAACATGAGGAGGCGGGCGCTGAGTCGATTCGAGGTTGGTCGTCGTTAAAAGGACAATAGTTGGGCTGGCCAGCCGGCGGTCCGGACCAAAGCGACGCTAAATGGGCCGGATTTTAAATAGGGGCTGGCCGAATTCTACTGGCTTGGCATTGTCCACCAAGACTTGGGTGATGACCCCTTTGACCTCAGCTTTGATCTCATTCATCACCTTCATAGCTTCGATGATGCAGGCGACGGTATCCGGGTTAACCTCGGACCCAATTTCCACGTAATTGGCCGACTCGGGTGAGGGTGCCCGATAAAACGTTCCCACCATCGGCGACTTAATTTCCAGGTCGTTCGTCGCGGTGGGTGGAGGCAGGGTCACGGGCGCTGGCAGACTCCCGGGCGCGTGAGGCATCGGATACCCTAAGAGCGGCTCTTCGGCGCTGGAGGAGGGTCCGCTCCCGTTGTTCCCTCGTTTCAGCCGTATTTTGAAATCTTGCTTTTCCAGCTCGAATTCCGAAATGGAATTCTTCTTCATCAGATCGATAATCGCTTTAATGTCTTTCAGGTCCACAACCTTCTCCACTTTAAGACTGGTCCAGTTTAGTCGTGTCTGTGGCTGCGCTCATTAAGCAAAAAAGCAGTGCCGAATCTCGACCCTGCTTACGTTCGTCTCTGAATTGCCCGCGAGCGTAGCTGTCATCGATTTGAACGTCAAGATCTGATTCATCGGGCTGTCAGATCTCATTCAAGCGACCCTAAAAAGGCGCAAAAAAGGCCTCGGGATCACGTTTCGTTAATGTTAACGGAAGCTTCCAGACCCAAAATATAGGAATGGACGCCAAAACCGCTGATCTGCCCACGACAGACCCCAGCTATCATCGAATGATGCCGGAATTCCTCCCGCGCATGGATGTTGGACAGATGTATTTCAACCGTCGGAACCTTGCCGGCCGTGATGGCATCGCGCAGAGCGATGCTCGTATGGGTATAGGCGCCAGCATTCAGAACAATTGCGGCGAAATGCCCGGCCGCCTCCTGGATCCAAGTTACCAACTCCCCCTCCAGGTTGCTCTGTCGGAATTCCACCTCGACTCCGAGCTTGCCTGCCCGGTGCCGGACGAGGGCCTCGATATCGGCCAGGGTCCGCTGCCCATAAATCCCAGGTTCCCTGCGTCCCAACAGGTTCAAGTTGGGCCCATTAAGGAAGAGGATCTTCATCGCAGCCCCGAACCGTACCAGACGCGGCCAACGCTGTCGAACCGATTGTTCTCGGGTGGGGAACCCCATAGCCAACCGAGAAACGTAAATGCAGTCCACGCGACCGCGGGGATGTACAAAGGAAACTCCACGAAGCTCTGCAGGCCCCATCCCAGGCACCCAATCCATGCGGCCAACCGTTCCGGCCGCCCTCTAAGCCGGCCTGACAACGGCAGAAACACCAGCGATCCAAGCACGAATGCGGCATAAAGAACAAGGCCGACTATCCCGGAGTCAGATGCTTGCTCAAGATAGTCATTATGAGTTAGTTGTGCCATTTCTGCACCCGGAGGAATCACCTGGCGATAGGCGACTGAAAATGTTCCCGGCCCCGTGCCAAGGATTGGCTGTTCCTTTGCCGTCTGGACGGCCGCCTTCCAGTATTCGAACCGTGCAGACACACTCGGGGCGCCCCGCTTGAAATAACCCGCGTATCGCACGAAGAAACCAGCCAATCCGACAACTAATAAGCCGAGCAGAATGCCGATCTTGAGTCGTTTGGAGACTGGCAGAGAAAGCAACGTTGCTATCAGCAGGACCAGGCCAATCAGCCAACCCGATTTGGAGCCGGACCAAAGGAGGCACGCCAATGCCATATAAGCCACCACGCCGGCAACCACGGCGCGGGAGGCCAAGCTAAGTCGGGTTGTCCACTTCCAAACCGTTACCAGGCTAAGAGGCAGCAGCAAGAGAATCGCTGTTGCCAAGGCATTGGGATATACAAGGGTAGCGAAGATTCGGTTGCTTTGGATCTTCTTGAGCAGTTCGGGCGGCGAAGATTGCCAGTCTGGCTGCGCATAAAACATCTGACGGGTTGCTTCCAGTCCACCGTAGTGTTGCTCAAAACCGGTCCAAAGCACCAGAAGCAATCCCACCAACAGAGGAACGCCAAACCTTCCAGACCCGGGCGAGCCAGCGACACGATAGGCGCCGAGGTAAAAGCATAGGAGACACGCCACAAAATGGAACATCGTCGGGACAGTCAGGGCTGTGGCGACCGTTTGGACGGCGCTAACCGCCTGCCATAGAAGCCAAGCGGCAGGCAGCACGAGGAGCCACCGGGGAGCCCATGTCCGCACCGGACCCAAGCCTAAACCCAACAGCAGACATAGACCGAGGAGGAGATGACCCCACCGAACAGGCCAGGGTTGGAAGATCCACTCCCAGCCCGACGTGGGATTCGCGACGAGACGGTCCAAGATAACAGGGTTGCCAAACTTGAGGAAAGCCAGCGCGAGCGTCGCGCCCAGGAACACGGGATACCAGTGTTGCCATCGCCCGCGCGCGTCACCTGCCCGTTGCGAAGCTGCGCTCCGGTCTTGTGCCGAACCGCGTTCGGTGTTCACAACTTTAGCTTGAGCAGGCCGACTTCCAAAGCGAGCGCCTCCTGGACATTTGACCCAAGCAACCGCTGAGTCTGTTCGAGAGTCTCGATATTGGCGAGAGCGTCTGCGGGCGTGATGCGGGACGCAACCGCTTGCGCCGAGTCAGCCAGGTTCGGGAAGTTGAAAAGTTGGCGGCTGACGGCGGAAGCCTGAAACCAGACATCGCGCAACCACCATTCCAGGACTAGAAGGAGGTCTCCACGGCAGCGGCGGTATTCAGCCTCGATCGCTGCGGCCAACTCGTCCTCCCATTTTTCCCGTAAGCGCGGTTCCAGGTCGGTGTAGCGTTCAAGCGGTGATCGCTCGGTCAGGGTCTTCTCGATGTCGGCTTTGACCTGGCCTAATCTGGCAAGAAGGGAACCCAAAAGACAATAGCGGCCCAGTAAGCCGTGCTCGCGGCTGCTGGCCATGGCCGCGAACTGAGTAAGCCAGCCGACGTTAGCCGCTTCGGCCTGCGGCCCACTCTCACCCGCAAAACTCAAACGCAGGCAGCGCGAGAGGATCGTTTCCAGAATGCGCGCTGGCTCAGTCGAGAGCAACAAGATGACCGATTGCGGCGGGGGCTCCTCCAAGGTCTTCAAGAAGGCGTTGGCCGCTTGGACATTCAGCCGGTCCGCGGCCACAATCACCGCCACCTTCCATGGAGCCTCCGTCGGTTTCAGGCTGATCGTCTGCATCAGCGATCGCATCTGGTCGATCGTGATAATCCGCGACTTCGATTCGGGACGGACCCATTGAACATCAGGATGATTGCCAGCGTCGATTTTGCGGCAGCTGAGGCAACGATCACACGAATCCGATCGAACCGTCTCGCGGCCGGTCCCGCCAGGTCTCTCGCAGTTGAGCGTCTTGGCTAGCGTTCGCGCCACGGCCTCCAAGCCGCTCAAATCGGAACCACTGAACAGATAAGCGTGCGAGAGTCGCCCGCGTTCCAGACTGCGCTGGAGGAGCTCAACCACCTGTTTCTGCTGCGGAAACTCGGCGAACGACATGGGAGCTGATTTAGCATTGAACCGCGAAGTGACCAAGGTAATTCCCGATTCCCGTTGACGGGCAACGATTGAGTGGCCATTTGACCAATCGCGGATTAACTTGAGCCCATGAACACTCCCGGCTTGGTCCTCGTCGTGATTCTTCTCTCGCTGACGGCCTGTTCCAAGAAGGAAGCTGCCGCAGCCAAACGGACCAATGAAGGCGTCAGCAGCAGCCCTTTAACGGCGCCAGTCGATTACCTTGGGGCTGTCGCCAAGGCCAAACGCATCTCGGAAAAAACGATCGATTCGGCCTCCCTCAACCAGGCAATCCAGTTGTTTTATGCGCAGGAGGACCGCTGGCCACGAGACTTGAACGAACTCGTCTCGAGCCATTATATCGCGGCCATCCCAAGCCCACCTGCCGGCGCCCGCTGGGCCTACAACCCCCAGAACGGCCAGATCAAGGCCGTCAGGCAGCCTTGATTCACCGCCCTGCCCTGAATGGGCAGGTGAGCCATTCATCATTTCGACGTTGACCGATTCGCAAGGGGACGCTGTATTTCTGCACGCGGTCGACCGCAACCCAAGTGGAGCGATGTCCTCGGCTATTTGGGGTCTTTGACTGTCCTGCGAACGAGCAAATAACAGAGAATGGAACATGGCTGAAGAAATTCTCATTTTGGACTTCGGATCACAGTATACCCAGGTCATCGCGCGCCGGATCCGGGAGTGCAAAGTGTACTCCACCATTTTGCCCTACGACACTCCGGCGAGCGAAATCCGCCAGCGCCAGCCCAAAGGGATCATCTTGTCCGGCGGGCCTTCCAGCGTCTATGCGCCGGACGCGCCGTTGCTGGACAAGGGCATATTCCGCCTGGGTATGCCGGTGCTCGGGATCTGCTACGGAATGCAACTGCTCGCTCATTTCCTGGGCGGCAAAAGTCGAGCCGGGCCAAAAGCGCGAGTATGGCAAGACAACCTTGAAGGTGTCGGATGCTTCCTGTCCGCTCTTTGCAGGGCTGCCCGCCACCACGCAAGTGTGGAACTCGCATGGTGATAAGATCACCTCGATGCCGACGGGCTTTGCCTCCGTTGCCGTCACAGACAACTCCAATTACGCCGCGATCGAGGATCGGACTCGTCACTTCTACGGTTTGCAGTTCCACCCCGAGGTGGTCCACAGCCCGCGCGGGCGAGAGATCATCAGCAATTTCGTCCACGGCGTCTGTGGCTGCGGCAAAGAGTGGACCATGCGGCATTATATCGACGTGGCGGTGGATGACATCCGCAAGCAAGTAGGACCAGAGCGGGTCATTCTAGGCCTGAGTGGCGGGGTTGATTCGAGCGTCGCAGCGGCCTTGTTGCACAAAGCGTTGGGCGACCAACTCACTTGCATTTTCGTGAACAATGGTTTGCTCCGGGCGCGAGAGGCCGAGGTGGTTCAAGAGGTCTTCGGCCGTCACTTCCATATCAAACTGCTTTACGAAGATGCGTCCTCCCTGTTCCTGACGCGACTCAAAGGAGTCACCGACCCGGAGCGGAAGCGCAAGATCATTGGACGCACCTTTATCGAAGTGTTCCAGGCAGCCACCAAACGGGCCGGAGCGGCGCGCTTTCTGGCGCAAGGCACTTTGTATCCCGACGTGATCGAGTCGGTCCCGATCGCGGGAAACCCCGCGGCGCTCATTAAAAGCCATCACAATGTCGGAGGGTTACCCAAGCGCATGAAATTCCTGCTGGTTGAGCCATTGAAGTGCCTCTTTAAAGATGAGGTGCGCCAACTGGGTGTGGAGCTCGGCCTTCCCCAGGAGATCGTGTTTCGTCAACCGTTTCCGGGGCCGGGTCTGGCGGTCAGAATCTTGGGAGAGGTGACCTCCAGCCGACTGAAGATCCTGCGCAATGCCGATGCGATCGTGGTGGAGGAAATGAAGAGCATCGGATGGTACTATAAGGTGTGGCAAAGCTTCGCGGTGCTGCTTCCCGTGCGCAGCGTCGGCGTCATGGGTGACGAGCGCACCTACGCTTATACGATCGCTCTCCGAATCGTCGACTCGCAGGATGGGATGACCGCTGATTGGGTGAAACTGCCTTACGAACTCCTGGAGAAGATCTCGTCCCGCGTAATCAATGAAGTCAAAGGAGTCAACCGCGTTTGTTTGGACATTTCCAGCAAACCGCCAGCGACCATCGAGTGGGAATGAAGCTGAAAAGGCGAAGAGCCGATCAATAGATCAGCTCTTCGCCGGAAAAATAGAGACAGCTTACCGCGCAACCCTCGCCCGCCAAGTATGCGGGCCGAGACTCTGGAGTCGTCGGTGAGCCCGACTGTGTCAGGGCATAAGGCTCTGACGGATGCACATTGAGCGCGGCGCGCTGTCCCTATAAATCGTCGCCTAACTGGCGAGGTCTTTCTTGACTCGGTTGCTCAGGTCGGTCGCGGACTGTTCGTTCAAGCCGGACGTGGAAGTCCAAACGATTTTGTTATTCTGCTGGGCATAGTAAATCGTTCGGCTAACGCCTTCAACCTTATACGCGTTGTCCCAGTCTTTTTTCACGGCAACAACCACTGGGAACTTGACGCCGTGCTTTTCGGCGGCGAGCTTAATTGCTTTACTATCCTTGGAATCAATGACTTGCGCAAATACGCCGAGGTTCTGATAGCCATCCTGCAAACTCTGCAGCTTCTTCAAATCAGCCCAGAATCCCTCGTCATTCAATTTGCCAAAAGCGACAATCTTGCCGGCTTTCGGCCCGTAAGCGCACACCTGACAATACTCCTTGCCGGTCGCGACATTCTTCACTTCATAAGGGCTGAGACTGTCGCCGGGCTTTAGTGAGGCTTGGGCCCAACCGGCCATGGAAAGGCTGGCCACGATGATTGCGAACTTCTTCATAAGCGTTTTGAGAACTGGTTAATGTTCGGACATCATTGAGGACGTTTGAGTTCAAAAAAGGTTTCAGGTAGCCTGGCCAGGCATCGGGCCGGATTTTTCTATTGCGTTGCGGGAATAGGTGATTAGCCTAACGGTTCCTGTAGATCGGTCGACATGAACGAGAGGAACAATTGAATAGCGAACTCTGTAAGAAAGCACTGGAACGCGTTGGCAACCCCAACATTATGGTTAATGTGGTCTCACGACGGGTCCGTCAATTGACCGGCGGCGGCCCAAGCGCCAGGCCTCTTGTTACGGATACAGCCGGTTTGGGAGCGGCCGATGTCGCTATGCTCGAATTGATCGAAGGCAAACTTGATTGGGAAGCATTGGAAGGAGCTGCCCTTGTCGATTCGGCCAAGAAAAAGAAGAAGAGCTAACGCCCCACGCTCGAGGTGATTTCGCCAGCCAGAAAGCGCGCTTTCTGGCTGCTTTGTTTTATGGCCGATATTCTGACCAACTCCAAAGCCCGGCGCGATTACCAGATCTTGGAGACCTTCGAGGCCGGCCTCGTCCTTCGCGGCACCGAAGTTAAGGCCTTGCGCGCCGGGTTAGGCCAAATCGCCGACTCCTTTGCCCGAATCGAGGATGGGCAAGCCTACCTCTATAATGCGCACATCGACGAATATTCGTTCGGCAATCGTCAAAACCACAATCCGAAGTCCGTTCGAAAACTCCTTCTTCACAAAAGCGAAATTCGCAAGTTGTTCGCCCTGGCAGCCGTCAAAGGGAACGCGCTCGTGCCGCTTGCTCTCTACTGGAAGAACGGAAAGGTCAAAGTCTCCTTGGGGGTCGGCAAAGGGAAAGCCCAATTCGACAAGCGCGAAGACTTAAGGCAACGCGAGGCTGATCGGGAACTCAAGCGCGCTACAATGGCCCGATTCAAAGCCAAGTAGCGTCGGGGTCTCGGCGCTCCAACGGCGAAGGGAACGCTCTCCTTCCGAGGACAACGGAACCGGCCCTCAGCTGTTCGCGGCGGCGGTGCTCTGCCCCTTCTTCCAGGTGCGCTTTGGGGCCTTTACTACCATCCCCTTCTTAATCGCGCTGGCGGCAACTCGGACGTAGCGGACCTCCCCGTCCACGACGGCCTTAACCCGTTGCAGGTTGGGCAGGAACCGGCGCTTCGTGATCGCCGTGACGTGCGTGCCAATGCCGCCCTGCTTCTTGGCCTTACCACTGCGCCAAATGATACTGCCCTTCATCGGGCCTTTGCCTGTCAATTCACAAAATCTCGACATAAAGGTGTCCCTCCGGTCCGGAAGGGAGCGTAGAAACTAACGGTCCATGCCAACGATGCAAGCAATATTTCTTGCCCGCCATAAAACGGAAGGGGGCCTCCCGGCCCCCTACTCGGCTTCGCAGGATACTCTGGCCGAGGCCAGAGGGAAGCCTATGGTGCGCCTTATGTCTCATTGCTGACGAAGCTTGTCAAGCGGGATAAGTCGCATCGCTATCGCGTCCCTGCTAGTTGTGCTTGTCAGTTTCACCCGCTTCCACGCCTTTGGCTGCTGGCTCCCAGCCAGCCGTGGCCAGCCTGGGGACCGACAGCTTGTTCGCCTCGCTCCCTTCCAGTTGATTCGCGTCAACGCCAACGTCGGCGGATTCGGGTATCCGGTTGGATGAACCATGAAAAAGCTACTTACCCCTCTCGGTGGGGCGCTGACCTGCGGGGCACTTCCGATCGTGACCGGGACTTTGGTCTTACTGGGATGGCTGATCGTGCAAATCAACCTGTGGGAGAGGGCATGGCTTTGGATGATCGCCTTCGCGATTCCCTGCTTCGTTACCGGAGTCGTCTGCCTCTTCCGTCACGCCCGCCAAAAGAGGGTTGACCGAACCAGCTGGCCGACATGGGTGGCAGCGCTCGTTCTGTCCCTGAACATCCCGATCGCCGTGCTTTACATCTCCATCGCGATTCACGTCACTTCCCGTTACTCGGTTGAAGTTCAAAACGCCGGCACCGAACAACTCGATGCCTTCCGGATCTCGGGACCAGGTGTTGACGATCTGAATTTAGGTCCGGTTCGACCGGGCGAGTCTGTCGAGCGCACCCTGCACTTAACCGGCGACGGTCAACTCCAGTATAGCATCAGCCAGGGACCGCACGAGGCCAAGGGTATCTTGGACCCCTCAGCCGGCCCAAACTGCGGCGGTCGGCGACGGGTGAGGGTGGAAGCAGGCGGCCGTTGCGAAGTGGGACCACTGCGCCCGTTTGGGCAACGCTAACCAATTTCAAATCCGCCGGATGATCGCTCGGGCCGGCGCGCCGTCGCTTCCCCGAATCTTGACGGGAAGACAGATCAGTTCGTACGGACCGGGCTCCACCGCTCCGAGGTTGAGCCCTTCGATGATCCAAATCTGCGCTCCCAAGAGAATCTGATGAGTCTCCACCCCATCTTGGTGATAGCCGCCGACGGAAAGATAATCGACTCCGATGGTGCGGACACCGCGATCGACGAGAAACCGGGCGGCTTCTTTGCCAATATAGACGAAGTCTTCCAGGAACGCATCGGTGTTCCAACCCCGCACTGAATTGCGCGTTTTGAAGAGGACGCGTTCCCCTGGTTAGGTGCTTGTCTTCGAGTTCAGCCGGGGTGATGCAATGTGGGTGTTCGATGGGAACGACCCGGCATGATCCGAGCACGGCGTCCAGCGGCATTTGTTCCATGGTGAGCCCGTCGCCAATGAAATGCCTGGGCGCGTCCATGTGCGTCCCGATATGGGCGCTCGTCGAAACCTCCGTCAGATTACAGACGTCGCCACGATCTAGGCTTCGGGCGCGATCGGCGCGGAAGGGAGGATCACCCGGCCAATGCACCATACCCGGGTAAAGCGGCACGGAAATATCGATCCAGCCGTTTTCTTTCATCGCGTGATCGTGATGACGTTTTTGATCCCGTGGCTCTTGCCCGAAAGAAGCTCGCGATAGGCATCCATCTCGTACCGCCCCGTAATGAGACCCCGAACCTCGTTCGGCCAACGCTGCCGGAGCATTCCCAAATCGTCCACCCCGTTCTGAAAATCCCTCAAATCGGCATTAACGGTGCCGAGAACGATCTGGTTCTTCAACACCAATTGGCGGGCGACCGACTCCGTGGCAAACGGCACAGCCGGCCGCGGAGCTGGTATCCCGGTCAAAACCAAGATTCCGTTCAAGGCCAGAAACTCCAGCACGGAAAAAGCCAATTCCCCGATCCCGGCAGCCTCGTAGATGAGATCGATGCGCCCGACACGCTCAGCCAAGACGCGGGGCGTTTCCTGCGCCGACGAGACGTAAGTGACGCCAGCAGCTTCGATCAGTTCCGCTTTCGGATTTGGCTTGGCGGAGCGCGAGTAGACCCAAACGGAAAAGCCGCGCAGGCGCATTGCCATGGCAGCCAGCAGACCTACCGGGCCGGCTCCCAGGACCACTGCGTTCAGACCTTGGCCCGGTTGGGAAGGGTCATTCGATTTGATCCATGGGAGGCGTTTTTGGATATGCCATATCTGGCTTAACGCCTTCTCGGTGACGGTCAGCGGCTCGACCAGCACTCCAATCTCCCGCAGTTCGGCCGGGACCTGGGTCAAATACTCTTCTGCCTCGACGTAGACGTCGGTGAGGTACCCATGCCTCATTTTGATGCCGCGCTCCGTAAAGTCTCCAGTAACGCAGAAGTCCTGGCGGCCCCGGCGGCACGGAAGGCATTCGGAATGTTCGCAGGGGCGGCGGACGGAAGGCACCACCAAATCGCCCGGCTTAACTTTACGGACGGCTTCGCCGACCTCGACCACCTCGCCGAGCGATTCGTGTCCGAGGATCAGATAGTCGCTGTGAGGCGGTGGTGTCCCGTAAACAAAGGAGCTGATCTCCTTATCGGTCCCACAGATGCCCACTTCGAGGCATCGGATTCTCACTTCAGTGTCCTGAGTCAACTGCGGAGCGGGATGCTCCACAAGCGTGACTTCCTTCTTCCCTGGAATTACCCCCACGGCGCGCATAAACCACCATAGCTAATCCAGACGCATTTTCCAGCGGCGCAGACGCAGGGCGTTGCCGATGACGACCAGATCTGACATGGCCATCGCGAATGCCGACAGGATCGGACTCAAAAAACCCAAGGCGGCCAGTGGAATGGCTGCCGCATTGTAGAAGAAGGCCCAAAACAAGTTCTGCTTGATCGTTCGCAGCGTGGCCTGAGCCAGGTTGAGAGCTTCCGGCACTCCCTGGACGTCCGATTTCAGCAGGATCATATCAGCCGCTTCGCGGGCGACGTCACTTGCCTTGGCGACGGCGATGCCCAAGTCAGCCTGCTCCAAAGCGGGCGCATCGTTGATTCCATCCCCCACAAAGGCGACGCGCTCTCCCCGTTCCTGCAGCTGCTGCACTATATCAGCTTTGCGCTCCGGCCGCACCTCAGCAAAAACACGGTCAGAGGCGATGCCTGCTTGCTGCCCAATGGCTGCCGCGGTGATTTTGTTGTCGCCAGTGACCAGGTAAGTGCGCTTTCCCTGACGCCCCAATTCGGAGACCACTTTCGCCGCATGCGGTTTAAGCACATCGCGCAGCGCCATCAAACCTAGAAGCCGCTGGCCCGCCGCGAGTCCGACAATCGTCGCGCCTTGTGACGTCCACGTGCCGACAAATGCATCGCCGAGAGTTAGATCCACGCCCGTCTCGCGGAGCCACACCAACGATCCGAGCCGGAGAGTGGCGGTGGCCAGGCTGTCGACTTCGCTTTGGATATTGGCCTGGACTCCCGCGCCGCGCACTTCCTGCCATTCCTTCACCGGCAGAGTCACAGTGGAAAGTCCGGCAATCGTATGGCTCAAGGGATGGGCGGAAAGACGCGCCAGGCTGGCGGCCAATTTGTGCAAGCCGACGCTTTGCTCGGCCGGGCTGAGAAAGTCCTCCGCGTCGGCCAAAGTCATCTGGCCGGAAGTGAGCGTTCCCGTCTTATCGAACAAGACTGCGGTGAGCTGGCCACTCTTCTCCAGAGCCACGCCGTCTCGAATCAAAATGCCATAGCGGGCGGCAACGTTGGTTCCAGCCATGATGGCTACGGGCGTCGCCAAACCCATGGCGCATGGGCAGGCAACGATCAGGACCGCCGCGGCGTGGTAGATGGCCGCCGCCCAGGGCCCCGTGGGATGATGCGGCGTCCAAAGCCACGGCGCGAACCATTGACTGACCCGCTCGGCGGATGCCGGCGTCAGGCCCCACCACAGACCAGTCACCACAGCGATCAAAACCACAATCGGGACAAAGACACTGCTGACGCGATCGCCCAATTTCTGAATCTGGGCCCGGCTGTTTTGAGCTCGCTGCACCACCGCGATGATCTGAGCCAGGGCGGTGGCGTCGCCGGTGGCCGAGACTCGGCCCAACAGCCAGCCGTGGAGGTTCACGGTTCCTCCGTAGACCGTTGCGGCCTTGCTTTTGCTCACGGGCGCCGACTCGCCCGTCAACATGGATTCGTCCAGGACCGACGCTCCTTCGGTCACCTCGCAGTCAATTGGAACTCGATCGCCTGGTTTCATTACCACCAGATCGCCTTTCTTAAGCTGCGCCACAGGAACGGTGATTTCGGCGCCGCCCGGGTCGAGTAAACGCGCCGTCGGGGGCGTCAGATTCAGTAGAGCTCGCAACGATTTGGCCGCTTGCGCGCTGACCTTGCTTTCGATCCAGTGGCCAACGCTGACGAGGGTAATAATGGAAGCGGCCTCCATGAAGAAAAGATGACCGTGCCAACCTGAAAACAAGGCCCAGACACTATATCCGAACGCGGTGGTCGATCCCAACGATACCAGCGTGTCCATGTTGGAGTTGCCCACTCGCAGTTGATTCCACGCCCCGCGATAGAAGCGAGCTGCACAGAGCAGCTGAATCGGCGTGACCAAAGCGAACGCAAGCCAGTGATACCAACGCTCCGTCCCAGCCCCCAACCCCCACTCCAGCAATAACAGCGGAAGGGTCAGGGCCGATCCGACCACCACGTTGAACTGCCAGCCTTGCAACGGAGACCAGGCACGTCCCCGCTCTGGGGCACCGACGGGGCCCCGCAACTGTGCGCCGTAGCCAGCCTTCTTGACCGCTTCCAGCAACGCACCTTCGTCGGACGGAGACTCGCCCAGCCATTTGACTCGGACGCTCCCCTGGGCGAGGTCCACCTCGGCCTGAGCGACACCGGGCACTGCCTGCAATGCCTTGCTGACATTGCGGGCACAGCCGCTGCAGGTCATGCCATCCACCTGCAAATCGCTCACCGCCGGATGGTGCGCCACCGGCTCAAAACCAGCCTGCCGAACGGCCTGGAAGAGTTGCCCTTCATTCGGGACGACGTTGCTTTTCCAACACACCGCCGCTTGCCCTTTGTCCAGCTCCACAAGAGCGCTCGCGACGCCGTCGACGCTCTGCAGCGCGTCGACCACGTGCCGCGCGCAATTGTTGCAGGTCATGCCCTTGACGCGCAGCTTGGTCACTGGCGCTGACGCTGCGGCGTGGCTAGGATTCAACTGAGCAGCTCCAGCCATCATGGTCGTAATCTCGGGTCAAAGCGTCCTTTCCGTCAAATTCGCCGTTGACCGTTGTATGTCCTTTCCTATACTCCAGCCAGTTCCGTTAACCACAACAAAAAGGGTAAATTCATGAGTAGCAGCATTGTGCCTTTGATCAGCTCTGGCGTCGCCGGTCCGCTTGGGGTGCTTCACCTGCCGAGGTTATGGCTCAAGGTCTCACTCGAAGCTCGCGGCAAACTCGCCTCCGGTTATCCCGGCATCGGCAAAGGCTATGATTTGATGGTTTGCACCGGTCTGGGTCTCAATCCGGAAGCCGTGCGCAAGTTCATCACAGAGAAGCATCCTACTTATCCACAGTTCGAAGGCTGGATCAAACAGCAACCGGGCGTGAAGCTGGATCGCGCGTCGGTTTACAAACTCAACCAGTCAATCCTGGGTTACATCCACGACGACAACACGCGCAAGGGCATCCTTTCGGCTAATGATTTGGCCGATGACGGAGGCATTTGCCCAGGAGCCGTCGATTTGAACAACCTCGATGATTGGAAAGAGTTTTGGCAAGCCGAACTGAAGTAAACGGTCTGCCAGCCAGGAGCGCTCCGGCCAGCGCGAAATTCCCAGAGAGACTCGCCCCGGCTTGGGCCGGTTGAGCTCTCAAACGTCGGGCGCCCGCACACGCGGCGCCTTTTCGTTTTACTCTTCCCACCACATCAGGCCCGAAACCAAATCCGTGGAGAGGGCTGAGCCATTTGGGCCACTCGGGCGTGGCACTGCCAAGGCCGCCCGGCTTGCAGCTTCGGTCGGATCAGGCGATGTTCTCGCCCGCTGAATGATCAATAGGCCTGTCTCCCAGCCCGGAGGACAAAAGCTGATTCGGTTCGCCGGTCTGGCCGTGTCTGTTCTGGTCTTGTTCCTCCTCTCGCGCCGGGTTGACCTGCAACATCTCGCCTCAACCTTACGGAACGCACACCTTCCCTGGCTGGCGGTGGCATGGCTCAGTTTTGGTCTGGCCCTCCTGCTCGCCGCCGGAAGATGGCATCTGGTGCTTCGCCTGAGCGAATGTGCCTTCTCCCCGTCCGTCACGGCGCGCACCGTTCTCGTCGGGCACACTTTTAACACCTCCTCTTCGGTCCGACTGGCGGAGACATTGCCAAAGCCGCCTTCTACGCGCGCTATAGCGGGTTGGCCACTTCCGCGATCCTCGCCACCTGTGTGCTCGATCGATTCCTTGGGGGGATGGGGTTCCTTGCATTGACCGCCGGCACGCCTGGCCTGGCATTTTCCGAACGTCCGTGGAGCGAGCGCCTCCAGCAAGTGGCTCAATCTCGGTATGCCAGCCTTTGGCTGGTGGTGGTGCCCGCGCTTGCTTTGCTGGGTTGGCTAATCGCCCGGAGCCCTAAATACCGAGCGGTCCTCGCTCACGTCGGAGAGTCTCTCCTGAACAACGGAAGACAGCTGGTAGCCCGGCCTTGGATCGGCCTCTTAGCGGTGCTTTTTGCCGTGCTCTCACATCTCTGTGTGAGCGGCGTTTTCCTGTTCTCCCTGATGGCGGTGACGCAGACGACCTTTTCGCTGGCGAGCGTTTTTTGGGTGTTTCCGGTAATTTCGCTCATCACAGCGGCACCGGTCACGTTTTCTGGCGCCGGATTAAGGGAAGGTGCCGCCTTGATCCTGTTGGGGCGCTACGGCATTCCAGACCATGACGCGATTGCCGCCGCCCTCCTGGTGTTGGCCACCTATCTCAGCTGGGCCCTGGTGGGTGGTCTCCTCGCCTTGAATTGGCCGCTGACGCGCTCATTCTCGAATATCCCTCCGTCCGGGCCATTGCCTCGATCGAACTGAGCCGAGCTGCCGATACCAATCTGCCGAAGCCTTGAACCGCAGCCGGCAGGGTTAGGTCGACTTGGACGCCGGCCCGCGTTGCGGCTGATTATCAGCGTTACCGCGGACCCGTCCCCAAATCTCCTCAATCAATTGCGGCGTCAGTGCCACGACCTGACCGTTCCGGTCAACCCGCTCAACCAACCCACGGAGGCGGGCGTGCAACCATTTCACCAAGTAACCCGGCGGCAAGCGGACGCCCATGCTCGCATCGTATAGACCAAAAGCGCGCTCCAGGTCGCAATCGGAGAGCAACTCGACCTCGTCCAGGCGCGTCGCAAGCCAATGGACCATCCGCAGGTCTCGCGGATCGTGCTCAAAACGATCCAAATACCCGGCGAGCAGCTCGCCGCCAAACTCGGCCAGGTTCCGTCGCGTTCTTTCGCTCCAGTCCGAAAGACGCGCCCGGGTGCGAACCGGCACCTGCAGACCAAAGTAGACCTTTTCCTCGGCCAATGCCGGAGCTGGCGGAACATCCGTCGGCGATGCGGCCGATAAACTGTAGCGGAAGATGACGTCCGCGTAAACGTGTGGCGACATTTGTCGCGCTGAGGCGCGGTTCCGGAATCGCTGCCACGCTTCCGGCGACATTCGCACCCGCATGGAAACAGACCATTCCACTCGTTTTGTTCAGGCGAGGAGTCTGCCGAGAAATCATCACCATCTTGGCTTTTCCGCAGACCCCAGGTGTCGGGTCACCATTCCGCACCGTAGCAATTTCGGCAAGTCCATAGGCCAATCTTCCGCCGGAAAAGAGGGCCATTCCCGACGCCGCTGGACCCCGGACAGGCGAGTCGTGCTGAGTCGGCATCGCCACCGGCTCGGTCACGGCGACGATTGGAGAGTTCATTGTCACGGTCCAGTCACGGTCTTGAACACACTCGCCCACAGCCGCTCTCTGCCTTGTCCGAAACGGCGCCTATTCCACTTCAAAGCGGCTCAAGCTGGAGTTTACTTGTTTCGCTTGCTTTGGCCCGAAGGCGATGGAGACGCCAGCTTGGAGTGGTTCAGCGTGGATTCGGACGGCAATCGCGCCCTGGTCGGTGGCAGCCAGCCTGGCGCGTTGAAAACCTTCCGGATCCGGACCAGCGGTGAACCAGCCGCCGGCGGCCGGATTGCCGACGTTGCCTTAACCGAGGCGGGCCTGACCATCACTGACACTGGGACGCTCAAATCCGCCGCAGCCGTGGCTGGGCCCTATGAGGTCGTGCCCAAGGCCGCCTCGCTGTTAACCGTCCCGCCAGCAGGCGACCCCCAATTCTATATTCGGAATAGCCATACCTGGCTTTCTCGGGCGCGGGTCACGCGCCCGGGCCATCGTGCAGCGAACGCTTCCGCCAACGAGGAGGAGCTGGCGATTATTGCTGGCTCCCCCGGCGCGGCGTCATCACGGCCGCACTTTATTTTTCTTTTTGTTTGAAACAACGCCTTTCAGCCCGAAGACTGGCGCAGGCGCAAAGACGGCTCATCGTATGCCAGCACAGGCTCAGACTGGTCCGACTGCAGTAAGCCAACCCGGGCCCGGGTTGCTCCTGGTTCGCCTCCTTCTGCTCGTCGCCTTGATGGTGGACGGATACCTCTCCGGGATTTCGCTGACGAACGGCACGGTCGCGGGCTGCGGCCCGGCCTCCAACTGCCACGTGGTGCTGACCAGCCGCTGGGCCTACTGGCTTGGCATTCCTGTCAGTGTCTTCGGCTTGCTGGTCTACGCTTCGCTCCTGGGAGCGAGTTTCCTGGTCGGAGCCAAAACAGCCGCGCCGCAGAGAAAGAGAGCATGGCAGCTCTTGGTGCTGGGCTCGGCCCTCATTCTCGGCGCGGGAGTTTGGTTTATTTCGCTGCAATTCTTCGTCATCAAGACGATCTGCCCCTTCTGCATGACCGCGCACACGTGTGCGATGCTTGCTGCTGCCCTCCTGCTCATGCGGGCGCCGATTCAAGTTCCGGCCGAAAAGAGCAAACAGAAAATGGCCGCCGCCGTCTATGTGCCTCCCGCCTTGGCCCGGAAATTGTATCTGGCGGCGGCTGGCGCCCTGGCGATCTTCATTGGCGGCCAAAGCCTCTACGCGCCCCTGAGCTACGACTCGACCCCAATTGCCGCCGGGGTCACCACGACCAACACGGCGGCTTCGCCCGCGCGGCAGTTTCAAATTTTCGACGGGCGATTTCAGTTCAATCTTGACCAAGTGCCGCTTTACGGTCGTTCCAGCGCCGCCCACGCCATGGTCAGTTTGTTTGACTACACCTGCCATCACTGCCGTGAGATGCATACGCCCTTGATGGAAGCGCATCACCGCTTCAGTAACGAGTTGGCCATCGTGAGTTTGCCCATGCCGCTGGACGCCAAATGCAATCCGATCGTCAAACGCACCCAGACTGCGCACACCAACGCGTGCGCTTTGGCCCGAATCGGATTGGCCGTTTGGTTGGCCAATCGGCAGGTGTCCGCAAAGTTCGACGACTGGGTTTTTGAGCCGGAACATCCCCCGCAACCGGAGAGCGCCGAACGCTCTGCGCGCGAGTTGGTCGGCGCCGCTGCCTTTGATCGGGCCATCACCAACCAATGGGTTGATCAACAGATTCAGCAGGACGTCGCCATTTACGAAGCGGTCTATCGCCGGTTCAAGAAAGGGTACATGCCCGAGGTGATCATCGGCACCAACCTCATTTCCGGCACCTTTCGCCGCGAGCAACTCTTCCAAATGCTGTCCGACCAGTTCGGCTTGAAAGAAAACTGATTGATCCCCTTCCCTCGTTGACCCATGCAACTGCAGGGTAAGAGCATCGTCGTCATTGGCGGCACCAGCGGACTGGGCTTGTCTGCCGCACGGGCCTTTGTTCGTCAGGGCGCCCAAGTCATCGTGGCCGGACGCGATCCGGCCAAAAGCGAAGCGGCTGCGGCAGCGTTGGGGCCGAACGCAGCCGCCCTCGTCGGCGACGCCAGCCAACCGCAACTGGCCAGGCAATGTATTGACTCCGCCTTGCAACGATTCGGCCGCTTCGACGGACTGTATCACGTCGCCGGAGGCAGCGGTCGCCGCCAGGGAGACGGGCCGCTTGATCAAATCAGCGACGCTGGCTGGGCCTATACCCTGAATGAAAACCTCACCTCGGTCTTCAACTCGAACCGCGCCGCCGTTCAACAGTTTCTCAAACAAGGAACTGGGGGCGCCGTGCTGAATATGAGCTCTGTTCTGGCTTTTTCGCCCGCCCCAAAGCATTTCAGCACTCAAGGCTATGCCGCCACCAAAGCCGCGATCATCGGGCTGAGCCGATCGGCCGCGGCGCAATACGCCGGCCAAGGCATCCGATTCAATGTGCTGGCCCCGGCGCTGGTTGCCACACCCATGTCGCAGCGAGCCCAGGACGATGCTGCGATCCTGCAGTATATCGCCACTAAACAACCTTTGGACGGAGGCCGGATTGGCCATCCTGACGACCTGGATGCCGCCGCCATCTACTTCATGTCCGATGACGCCCGCTTCGTTACTGGCCAGGTCCTCGCCATCGACGGCGGCTGGTCGGTGAGCGAAGGACAATACGATAGGGTTTGACACAGCCGCTCACTCGTGCTGAATTAAGCGACTGTAGCATGGAAATGCGCTTATTCGGGCTAGATCCGGTCTTGTTGGCGGGCTGCCGGATCGCCGCACCATCGGATTGAGATTCAGCGGCATTACTCCCGAACGGCCGGATTATCTAGCTTCGACGCATCGTTCTCTCTCCGGGGCACCCCGCCGCAGAGTAACTTTCGCCTTCAGCTAGTCTCCAGGCAGCGCGTGGCCTCTCCTACAGCCGTGTCATGGCTGGGTTCAAGCGTCCGGATACAGGGTCGGAAGGAGGATGCCGCCGCTCGCCGCGCCCAAACGGCCGCCTTCTTGCCGTCGATATGCGCCGCGTCCTGGCCGCTTGTCTCCTCCTCGCCGGGGAAGGCGGGATCACTCCTCTTCAACGCGTCCAGGGAGAAACGTTGCGGTGGGATGCCAGCCCGGACCCGGACATAGCCGGCTACCATCTTTACTTCAGCCGCGCCCCGGGCGGTCCCAAGGTCAAGGTCTCAGTCGCGAATCAACTCTCCCAAGTCCTGGCTGGTCTGGCACCCGGTGGCAAATACTACTTTTCGGTCACAGCTGTGACAGAGTCTGGCGATGAGAGCCCTCCCTCCGAGATACTCGAGTACGATACGCCGAAAGGTGACGCGGCGCCCCTGCCGCTGGGCTGTCCCAAATTTGTCGCCCAACCTGCCTCGCGCGTCGTGCTGGAAGGCAGTCCACTCGACCTAAGCGCCGTCGTCGAAAGCAGCTCTCCTTTGTTTTACCAATGGGTCCGCGATGACCGCCCTTTGGGCGGAGCCGTCCGGGATCATCTTACCTTCGAACACATCACGCTCGCCGATGCCGGCGCCTATTCAGTCCTGGTGCAGAACTCGGAAGGGGCCCACTTGAGTGAACCGGCCACCGTCATCGTCTGGCCGCGCTCGCCAAATGGCGAGCCCGTTATCTCTCCCCTGCCCGATCAGCAAACAGCCTGGGACCAACCGGTCGCGGTCCGGTTTGCGGTGCTGGACCCCGACACTCCCAGCTCCGGCCTGCAAGTGACGGCGGAGTCCTCTGACCCTGCTCTGGTTGACACGACTGGGCTGGTCCTAACCAAGGAAGGCGAGCTGTTCACACTCGATATCAAACCCAATGAGGGCCGGGCCAGCACCGCCACCATCACAATCCGCGTCGCGGACCACACTGGCCACACGACGATGGGCAGTTTTAACCTGACCGTGGAGCAGCCAGTCATTCCTCTTTCGGTCTGGGCGGCGCCAAGCGTGTTCGCGCTCGAAAACGACTCTCTCCCGCTTCTGTCGGTTGAAATTCGCGGCCCGCCCGCCATCCTTCCGGACGTCCAGCTGACGGCCGACTCATCCGACACAAACCTGATTGGCCCCGAAGGAATCTTCTTTGCCGGAACCGGCGATGTGAGAACGATGCTGGTCGTCCCGGTTCCCGACCGGCACGGCAGAGCCATCCTCAACCTCAGGGCCAGCTACGGGACCCAGCTTGCTTCCTGCTCAATGGATATCACTATCTCGCCGCGCAATCAGCCGCCCTCCATCACCCTCACCCCGGGAATACTCGAGATGGCCGCCGGCCAAACCCGTTTCATTTCCTGCCTGATTGATGATGAAGACATGTTCGATTTGCGCGTCATACTTTCGGTCGCCCCGCTTGACTTCTCGGACCTGGTCACACTCGAAGGGGCTGGCGGGGCGCGCCGAGTATCGATTGCGAGCCAACCGGCGCGCAGCGGCACCTGACCATTGCGATTGTCGCCTTAGACAGCGCTGGGCTCATTAACCGCCAGGATTGCACGGTCACGATTGTCCCCCCAATCCTGACGGTCTTTAAAGAGTCAGATGATTTGGTGCTGCAATGGCCGGATCTGACGGGCTGAGTCTTCAAACCTCCAGCGATGACTTGAACGAATGGAAGCCGCTCGATGGAGTTCTCACGGTCAAACGAGAGCGAGCTCGCGAATGCCGGTTGACTCACGCCTCCGGGCCGCATTGTCAGTTCTTTCGCCTGCTCGTCACCCCCGCGGAATCGACCGTTGAACGCAGCAGGTTCCGCTCCGCCAGCGGTCGGACGGATTAGTTGCGTGTCACCTGCCGCTATCGGTGATTTGGTTGTTGACCGAGCGGCCGCGGACTTGCCTCAATCGAGTGTGTCCCCGGGCTTAAGCTCACGCGGCGTCGGCATGATTCCGTCGCTGCGCAGCCAAGCAAAGCACCGCAAGTCGGGGACAGACACGGATTCGCGGTCGGAAAACAACCATGGACGGTTATCTTCTCGGCATCGATCTTGGCGGCTCGAGCATCAAGGGCGTCACGGTGACGGACTCCGGCGATGTCTTAAGCCGTCGCAACCTTGATTTCCCAGTGGCGCAAGCCATGGCCTGGGCAGGGGGTATCCGTCAGGTGCTGAGCGAACTGGAGGCGGAGCGCGGCCAAGCTGCCTCCGCCATCGGGCTGGCAGCTCCTGGGTTGGCAGCAGAGAACGGGCGGTCGATTGCTTACATGCCAGGCCGGCTCAGTGGCCTGGAAGGGCTGGACTGGACAGATCATCTGCGCTCAGCTGCAGTCATTCCGGTGTTGAACGATGCGCACGCCGCGCTCCTCGGCGAGGTGTGGGTCGGCGCCGCGGCCAGGATGCGGCAGGTGCTGATGTTGACCTTGGGAACGGGCGTGGGCGGTGCGGCGATGGTCGATGGACATTTGTTGCGAGGCCATATCGGACGCGCCGGACACCTCGGACACATCTGTCTGGACCCGCATGGACCCATCGGCATCACGCGCCTGCCCGGAACCCTCGAGCACGCCATCGGCAATTATTCGATTCGGGAACGTTCCGGCGGCCGGTTTGCGTCCACCCATGACCTCATCGCCGCCCATTCCTCTGGCGATCCCGGAGCGACCGAGGTCTGGCTCAAATCGGTCCGCGCCTTGGGTTGCGCAGTCGCTTCCCTCATTAACGTGTTGGACCCGCAGGCCGTCATCATCGGAGGAGGCGTCACCAGGGCTGGCGAAGCCTTGTTCCGGCCGCTGCGGGAAGTCATGGACGAGGTCGAATGGCGGCCGGGCGATCGCCGAGTTCAGGTCATGCCCGCGCGGTTAGGGGAATATGCGGGGGCGTTGGGAGCGGCTTTTGAGGCGAAGCGGAGGCGAGACGAGGGCGAAAAAGCGATGTGAATAGTTTGTGAATAACCAGGATTGACTGGCCCAAGATGCAGCCTAAATTACAGTTATTCAATGCACATCACAATTCAATTGGTAGTGCGGCCAGAGCTGTAAGACACTTTATATAGTGGTTTTTGCCTTTACTTTCCCGGCCGTTTCCTGTCTCCTTCATTCCTGTCATGCACCTAAAGAACCTGACGGCCTTAGGCTTTAAATCCTTTGCCGACAAGACGACCCTGAACTTCTTGCCCGGGGTCACTGCGATCGTAGGCCCGAACGGTTGCGGAAAGTCGAATATTTCCGACGCCCTGCGCTGGGTTCTGGGCGAACAATCGGCCAAGGCTCTTCGCGGTGGAGAGATGTCCGACGTGATTTTCAATGGCACTGATGGGCGCAAACCGTTGGGCATGGCAGAGGTTTCCCTGACGATTGGCGATGTTGATACGGACCACTTGCGGGCGGCAGGCGTCGATCTCGGCTTTAACGAGGTGACCGTCACCCGTCGCGTGTTTCGGGACGGTGGCAGCGAGTACTTCATTAACAAAACGCCCTGCCGTCTCAAGGACATCCAGCAGCTGTTCATGGGAACCGGTGTCGGCCGGACCAGTTACAGCATCATGGCGCAGGGCAATATTACCCAAATTCTGTCGAGCAAGCCGGAAGAGCGCCGGCTCGTCTTTGAAGAAGCCGCTGGCATCACCAAGTTCAAAGTCCAAAAGAAGGAGGCATTGCGTAAGCTGGAGAACACGGAGCAGAACCTCCTCCGCGTCGCCGATCTGATCAAAGAGGTCAAACGGCAGATCGGTTCCCTGCAGCGCCAGGCTGGCAAAGCGCGACGCTACAAGCAGCTCATGCTCGATTTGCGGCACCTGGAAACCCAGTTGGCCCGCCATCAGTTTGATGTCGCCCAAGGTGAGATCCGGAGCCGGGAGCAACTGCTCGATGGCTTCCAGACGCAAATCCAGGGCACCTCCGAAACCCTCGCCGCCAGTGAAAACCAAATCGGCCAGCTCCGAGCGTTGCTCTCCGAATTGGAGCAGGATATTCGCGAAATTCAGCATCGCGCCCACGATCTGCAGGCCCAGATTGACCGCCACGATTCACTCATCCACTTCAACCAGGAACGGCTGCAAGAATTGGACGCCCAGAATGCCAAGGCGCTCAGCGACATTACGCAAGCGGAAGAGCGCCACGCCGCCGCCCAGCAGGAGTCGGCGGTGGTGGAAGAAAGATTATCCACGTCTGCGGCCGCGGTGACGGGTCACCAGCAGTCCATGCAAACCCGTCGGGAGGCGGTGCAGAACATCGAACGTCAATTGAACACTCAACAGCAGGCCTTGCGGACCGCTCAAAGCGAAGCCTTTGCTGCCGCGCAACAGTTGAGCCGGGTTCGAAATGAGATCACCGCCCTTGATCTGCAAAAGCAGGGCAACACCGTCCGCTTGGAGAAACTCTCCGCCGAGAAGATCCAACTGGAAGAAGAACGAGGTCGATTGGAGGCACGGCTGCAGGAATTCACCGCGGACGTGGAAGCGGAGAAGCGGACGATTCTGACCTCGCGCGGGACGGTGGAAGAGCGGCAGCAGCGGTTGCGCCAGATTCAAGACGAGCTTTCGGCAGCGGCCAAGGCGCTCGATGAGGTCCTCCGTCGGCAAGCGGAGGTCCGGTCTCGGCTTCACGTCTTGGATCAACTGCAATCCGATTATGAAGGTTTCAGCACGGGGACATTGGCCGCGTTGAGAGGCACCAGCCAGGTGCTCGGCTCGCTCACAGATCGAATTCGGGTTCCGACGCCTACATTGTCGCGGTGGAAGCCGCCTTGGGCCAGCATTTGCAGCTCGTCCTGACGGAGAATCCGGCCAATGCGCAGGGTATTCTGGCCGACCTGAACGCGAATAAGAAAGGGCGCGCCAGCATTGCCGCCCTCGACCTTTGCCGGCAGGGCGCGACTCCCGGTGTCGCCGGAAACGGGGCGCCGGTCCTCAATGCGACTGCGGCCTTGGCGGTCGTCGAATGCGATGAAGGAGTGCAGCCGCTGTTGACTCGACTCCTGGGTCGCACCTACATCGTTTCAGACCTTTCGGCGGCGACGACTGCATGGCAGGAACACGCTGGGCATCACGATTTCGTCACGCTAAACGGCGAGTTTTTGAGTAGCCACGGCGTTTTTACCGGCGGCGCCGGCAACGGCAACGGCAAACCATCCACGTCCGCTCTCGCCCGCAAAAACCAGATCGCGGAGCTGCGTGGGTTGCTCGGTGAGCTCCAAAGTCAGGTGGAAGATGCCAGCCGTGGCAAAGGGTCGCTCCAAAGTGAACAGACGACCTTGACTGCGAGCTTGCAGGAAGCGCAGTCCGAGCTTCGCACCCGCGAGGTCGCCATGGCCGGGCGCGAAGGCGAAAGCAAGGTTTTGCAGCAATCGATCCGTGGGCTGCATCAGAAGATTGACACGGTCGTTTATGAGATTCAGAGCCTGGCGGCGCAGGAGCAGGAGGGCACCAACAAAAGGGCCGGCCTGGTGGAACGGGCCAACGAACTGGACGGGCGGGATCAGGCTTTGCAGCGGCAGGCGACGGAGCTGACGGCCGGCATGGAAAGCTTGCGCCAACAGCGCGACGCCGCCCAGACGGAGTTGACCGACATTAAAGTCGCCCTCGCTTCCGAAGAGCAGCTGTGCGCGTCCTTCCGCCAACAACAACAGGCCCTGCAACGCCGCCTCCAGGAACTGACTCAACTCCTGGAACAACGCCGCACCGAGACCTCCTTCCTCGAACGCCGCGCCTGCCATGAAGGCGAAAGCGAAGAATCGCGACGCCGCATTGAATCCTTCAGCACGAACGCGCCTCAAGTCAACGCGCGCCTCGCCGAACTGCTGGGCCAGAAGGATCTTCAAGCCGCAGAGATCGAGAATCGGGACGAAGAATTGCGTCGCTTGCGCCACAGCCTCGCTGGTCTGCAGCAGCAGCGCGGCGCGGTTGAGGTGGAGCTAGCCCAAAAACAGATGGGCCTGCAAAATCTGCGCGAACGTGTCCAGGAAAAGTATCAGGTTAACCTCGACGAGGTCCGCAGCGAGTGCATCACCATCACCATCGCGACCGAGGGTCCGCCCCGCATCCAAACTCTCACCCCGGAGGAAATGGCGGCGAGCGGTGCGGCGACCGATTGGGCGGCCGTGGCCGAGCAGGTGGCCGGGCTGCAAAAGCGCATTGATGAGATGGGCCCGGTGAATCTGGTTGCGATTGAGGAGTATGAAGAGACAGAACAGCGCTACACTTTCCTGACGGCGCAACATGACGACCTGACCAAAGCCAAAGAGCAGCTGCTGGAAGTGATCAATCGCATCAACGCGCAGACGCGCGAAATGTTCACTCAGACGTTCCATCAAATCCGCGAGAACTTCCGGGCGATGTTCGTCGAGATTTTTGGCGGTGGCAAAGCGGACTTGATCCTGGTGGACGAAGGCGACGTTTTGGAGACGGGCATTGAGATTGTGGCGCGCCCGCCAGGGAAGCAACTGCAGAGCATCTCCCTTCTTTCGGGCGGCGAGCAGACCATGACCGCCGTCGCCCTCCTCTTCTCGATCTACCAGGTCAAACCGAGCCCTTTCTGCGTGCTGGACGAATTGGATGCGCCTCTGGACGAATCCAACATCAACCGATTCATCCGGATTCTGCAGCGTTTCCTGGCGCACTCGCAGTTCGTCATCATCACCCACAATAAGCGCACCATTGGGATGGCAGATGTCCTTTACGGCGTCACCATGGAGGAGCAGGGCGTTAGCAAAATCGTCAGCGTCAAGTTCCACAAGGCTGACGAATCAGCCCCGACGCGTGAAACGACTTTTCTCACTCCCAGACCATCGGAGTCCATGACCGAGCATCCTCCCGCGGAGCGGTCCAAGCCTGTGGACGAGACGGTTGAGGTCGTGATGGCGAAGTAACCGGGCCGCCCCGATTCGAGTCTATAGCGGCGGCATCAGGGCCAGCCAGAGGCTGGCGCGGTGTTGCCTGGTGAGTGGGACGCGGCCGGGCGAAGATGGCGGATGTCAGTTCGGCGTGAGAACGCCTTCCTCGTGAAGAAGCTCGCGGGTCCGTTCGTCAGAAGCAGGTGTAGTGTCCACACTCGACATCGATCAACCCGAACAGACATATAACTCCCCTCGCTACTCTATGGAAACCTCTCTGCATCGTCGTCCTTCGAGCCGCCGCCAATTCCTCGCCACGCGGACGGCGGGCACCGCCGGAGCCGTCCTCGCTTTTCCGTATGTTGACAAGTCCTCGGCGCGAATGACAAGATCAACGTCGCGTGCATCGGCGTCGGCGGCAAAGGCGACAGCGACAGCAACGAGGTCGGGCGTTGCGGCGGCAATGTGGTCGCCCTGTGCGACGTTGACGAAACCAGCCTCAATCGCAAGGCGCAGAGCTATTGACCGACGCGAAGAAGTATCGCGATTATCGTAAAATGCTCGATGAAATCGGCAACGAGATCGATGCTGTCACCGTCTCCACGCCGGACCACAACCATGGCGTGGCGTCACTCCGCCTCAAAATGGCAAACACGTCTTCTGCCAAAAGCCGCTCACCCACAGTCCGCGAAGCCCGGCTGATGCGTGAGCTGGCCAAGGAAAAGAAACTGGCCACGCAAATGGGCAACCAAGGCAGCGCCGAAAGCGGCTTGCGCCGGGCGGTCGAAGTCGTCCAAGCCGGTGTCATCGGCAAGCCCCTCGAACTGCATGTCTGGTCGAATCGGCCGGTCTGGCCCCAAGGCCTGGCCCGCCCCGAGGGAGAAGATCCGGTGCCGGAAACGCTCGATTGGGATCTGGTGGCTGGGCCTGGCCGCGCGCCGTCCTTACAAGGCGAAAACCTATCACACGCTTGCCTGGCGCGGCTGGTATGAATTCGGCACTGGGGCTCTCGGTGACATGGCCTGTCATACGGTCAACATGCCTTTCCGCGCGCCTGCTAGGATATCCGACCGCCATCGAATGCGAGCTGGCTTCCCGCGTTTACCCCGAAACCTTCCCGAAGACGGCTCGCATCCGCTTCGAATTCCCAGAACGGGAAGGGGCTCCCGCCGCTCAAATTCTGGTGGTATGACGGCAATCCGACGGACGCTCTCAAGCCTATCCGGCCGGATGCGAGCGTGACCAAGGACATCGTTTCTCTGATGGGCAAATTGCCCGGCAGTGGCGGTGCTGATTGTGGGTGAAAAGGGCAAACCTGTTCTCTCCCCGATGACTACGGCTCCCGCTTTTACACCATGCTGAAAGGTGACGAGGAATATGTGGCCGGCGACAAACACGAAGCGTGCAAAGCGGTCGAACAGACCATCCCGCGCTCGCCGGGACATATGCAAGAATGGTTCCGGATGATGAAGGAGGGCACGCCGGCCTATTCGAACTTTGACATCGCTGCCTACCTGACAGAAATCATCCTTCTTGGCTGCATCGCTCTGCGCGTTGGGGAAGGCACTCGGGTCGACTGGGACGTACGTTACGCAATCGGTCAATTTGCCGGAGGCGGCCCGATTCGTTGCCCGAACAATCGCCCGGGCTGGGAGGTTTAAGGGCGCGCCGAGTTTTGGATCTAGTGTGCTGTCCCTTAAGTCCGTAGGCTTTTGCGGCGAGGAATTGGCACGCTCGCAAGGCGCGAGCGGAAGCGCACCCGCAGCGGTCTGCGTCACGAGCGAGCAACGCCGCGAGCGTGCCAAAGAACCGCCGCCCTAAGGGTTGCGCTGAAATGACTGGCAGGCTTTGTTGTTCCTCAGTCACAGAGCGCTGCAGCTATGCTCCTTCGTCACGCCGCGCCTGCCAATCATTTGAGCGCAACAAAAGCTTACGGACTTAAGGGACAGCACACTAGCTGGGCGCCGCGGATTGGTTCCGCCAGAAAGCGGGCGTGTTGGCTCGTTGCCTGGAATAGACCAGGCTGCGCGATCCGGCCCCGTGCCATGTTCGGATTGAAACGTGCGGCCAATCCGGGTACAACCCGACAACGCAACTTATGAAACCAAGCCTTCGTCTTGCATGGACTCTGCCGTGGTCCGTCGGTTGTTTCTGCGGCCTTTTGAACACGACTGGAATCAACCGGGCCCAACCTGATCCGAATTGGCTGGAGCACGATCGCGCCCGGCCGCAACCGGCCCGGGTGAGTCCGGGGACGTTCAGCACCCAGGAAGAGCCTGGGCGCCCGCCTGGCGATGCGGTGGTGTTGTTCGATGGGAAGGATTTGTCGGCATGGGCGGGCATGGACGGCACGCCCACCAAGTGGATCGTCAAAGACGGCTATATGGAATGTGTCAAAGGCAGCGGCTACGTCCGGACCCTGCAAAATTTCGGCGATTGCCAGTTGCATATTGAGTGGGCCGCGCCTGTGCCAGCGGAAGGCAAAGGCCAGGGACGAGGGAATAGCGGCGTCTTTTTTGGCCTCGATCGCTACGAAGTGCAAGTGCTCGATTCCTACGAGAACGCCACGTATGCCGACGGCTCGGCCGGCTCCGTTTACGGCCAATACGCCCCGCTCGTCAACGTCTGCCGGCCGCCTGGCCAATGGCAGACCTACGACATTCTCTACACCGCCCCGCGATTTGCCGGCGAGGGCAAAGTGTCCTCCCCCGCCCGCCTCACCGTCTTTCAAAATGGTGTTGTCATTCAGCAGAACGTCGAACTGACAGGTCCCACGTCGTGGCTCGAACGAGCGTCTTATCGTCCCCATCCCGAAAAGACGCCTATCTCTCTCCAGGACCATGGGAACCCGGTTCGATACCGAAACATCTGGATCCGTGAATTGGGCCCGGGACACCGGAATGAATTCACCTATGGCGACGCCCTGCTGGACCGCTACACCGGCAGCTATGAGCGCGAACCGAACAACTTCGTCACCATCACCCGGGAGCACGGCCAATTGGTTCTGACCATGGACCGGGTTCGGTTCGTTCTCTTCGCGGAATCAAAGACGAAGTTCTTTGCCAAGACGACGGACGTGCAGTGCGAATTCCAACCGGACGCTCAAGGCCAGGTTGACAGCGTGATTATTTCGGTCGGCGAAGGGGGGATGACCGCCCGGCGTCGCAAATAGGCTCCCGAATGGTTCCGGTCAGGTTCCGCCAGTCCGAATGGGGCCTTTGCAGGAAGCGCGCCGGGCGCAGCTTGCTTCTCGGCCTGTTTGAGTGGAAATTTAGGTGTGAAGGCGCCAGAGGCAACCATCCGCTATCGGCGTAAAACGCTATTGCGGCGTCGTGCCTACAAACCGCCCCGGCCCTCGAAGGAAGGGTTGCGTGCCCCGGCGCCGGGTGAGGTGGTAGGCCGACCGGCGTCAGGCCAGGAGGTTATCGTCCAGCAGTGACGATTGACCGCGTCGAGAAGCGATCAACATGGGCAGCAACCGAACGATTCCAGCCAACTATCCCCAACCGCTGGGCAATCAACTCCAGAAAGCGGATGCATTCCGCCAGGCCAGCATGCTTCGCCAGGAGATGGTCACTGACCTGCTGGCTGTTTTAAGTGAAGCGCGGGAACCAGGCGTGCGCCAACGTCTGATTCGGTTGGTCGAATCCCACCTGAAAGCGGGTATGACCGCCGCGCAACGGGCCGAGGATCTCTGGCCGACGGAAGAGGAAGCTGGGCAGATGATCGCTGCCAAGCCTGACTTAAAGCCGGCCGCCGCCAAGAAACATCTGAAGGTCTTTCAGCAATGGAACAAGGTGCAACACCGCTCCCTGGAACTGCTCGAAAGTTCTTTTGAGAATATCAGCTTGATTCTAGCGCGATTGCGGCCGCCCGAGCCTATTGCGGAGACGCCCAAACCTGGCGTGAAGCCTCTCCGGACGCAGGCAGGCGGTTAGCGCAATCGGTAGGTAATCCGGGCTTTGGTCAGATCATAGGGCGACATTTCCAAACGCACCCGATCGCCCACGGTCAGCCGGACGAAGTGCTTGCGCATCCGCCCGGAGACATGCGCGAGAACCTCATGCTGATTGTCGAGCTTCACCCGGAACATCGTTCCCGGCAAAACGCTCGATATCGTCCCTTCGACCTCTATCGCTTGCTCGCTGGCCATTAAATGCTGTTGTAACCTAACCAAGGCCGGCGGTCAAACCCAGTGTGGCCTGAGGTAGGTTACACGTGTGTCAAGGAAGAGAGAAAAGGCCATCGCCCTCCCGCGCCGTTGGACCAGAAGGATGCCTGCCGCCTCGGCAAGCCAAGCCCACCTCCGTCTTCTGGCCGCTCATGACCGGCCCGGATGAATTCACTCCATTCAGCGGAACATGATTCACTCTTTCGCAAAGCCGATCGGCGTGGCAACCTATGAGTCTGTTGCCTGACGACGGTGGAGGCTGTTTTCGAGCGAATGGCAGGCGGAAGTCCAGTTCCGGAGGTGAGCGCAACGCCAATGTGAGCCCCAATGTCTCAGAAGGAACAGCCGCTTTTGAAACCCAGGACCAGCATGAGACGCCGTGCAATTCGCCTGACACTGGCGTTTTGCCTTGCTTTGCCGCTCGTGGTTGTGGTCGCAACGCCCGCTTGGTTCCCCTGGGTTTTGCGCCCGGTCCTGACGCGATTGGGGATCGCCTACGCGGGCTATGAGCGCGTCGGCTGGCATCGATTCGGTTTGCGGGAAGTCAAGGCGACCCAAGCGGCCTCGGCTTTCGAAGCCAGCTACCTCGAGGCCTATCTGCCCACCGCGTGGCTCTGGCACCTGGCCTTTTCAGACAAGGGGGCCGACTTTCTCACGATACGCGATTGGTCCTTGCGCCTTAACTCAACCGGAAGCGGAACCACGAATGAGGTCCCGGGGCCGGAAGGTGCAGTCCGGCCCAAAGTGTCATCGCTGCCCGACTTGATTGCCTCTGCCGAGAACTCCTTGAATCTTTTGAGAAAGTGGCTGCCTCGCTTCACATTCACGGCCGGAACCGTTCGTCAGGCTTCGACTGAGGTAACGCTTCCGGTCGTGCGTTGGATGGCTGGTAGAGTCACCGCTCAAGCTGACGCCGGCAAGCTGGGCCAGCATGGGTCTTTGCAGGCTGATTTCTTGCCAGGCCAACCGTGGACCGGCGCCGTGCATCTTGAGCCCATCGGGGTTGATCTGCGGCTGTCTTTGGTCAGCCAGACCAACCGCGCCCGGGTGGAGGGCGAAGTGCAGTGGCAAACCAATCGTGCCTCCCTGCAGGCCTCCTTCCCTGCGAGAGGCTGGCTGCCAACTGCTGCCTCGGTGCGCGCGCCTGCGTTTCGCATCCCGGCGCCCGCGCTCGACTTGAATTCTTACCAGGATGTTTCCGGCCGTCTGGAGCTCAACTGGGAAAACCAAGCGTATCAGGCCGAGCTCCAAGCCGAAGCCAAGCCCGCTGCCAACATCAGCAACCTACCGCCGGTCCAAGCCAGAATTCGCCGGAAGGCAACGCTCAAAGCCTTCGCATCGAAGAAGGGTCGACGAATCGCCTGGCGCCAGCTTGCAGATCACCCGGGCGTTGCGGTCGACTTTGGTGGACGACCGCTGACGGACCGGGCGAAGGTAGACGTCCGGTTGGACCTGGCGAAGCTTCCTTGGGCCCGTGCCTCCGGATTGGTTGCGGGACAGGCCATCTTCCGCTCCGGGCTTCAACCAGTCCCGGAAATAGCGTTGGACCTTTGAGGAACGAACCTCGTTTATGCGGGCGTGCAAAGTGGCCGCGTCGACCTTACGGGCGCCTTGCGCTGGCCTATCGTCCAGATGGACCAACTCCATCTGGAACTTGCCGACGGCGCCAGCGCGACCGTCGTGGGCAGCGCCGATCTAGTGACCAAAGAACTGCTCTCCGCGCGCGTGCACGCCGAAGGCCACCCACCCGGGTCGCTGCTCCCGGCGAACGTCCATTGCGACCGGGTCATGCTGAACGCGGAGCTGCATGGGCCGATCACCAACTTGTCCCACGCCGCCGTCCTGGAAGTCGACGGACTGCAAGCGGCCAGTTCCGGCCGCTTGGCTCTGCGCGCTAATGCCGCTGGCCAGTTGAATGGGCCCATGACGTTTGCTGCCGCGCTGGCCAACTCCGCGCACCAGGGTCTGTGGGTTGCTGGCCAGGCCGAGGTCACGCCCGCCCAGGCCAAGGTGCGCTTGGATCGTTTCGATCTGACTGATGGCACCAACGCCGTCTTTCGCCTGGCCAATGCGGCAGTCGTCGGCGCGACCCGCTTTCCCTCGGAGGATCTGAAAAGAGGACCAACCGCCTTCCGCATCGAAGACTTTCGCTGGCGCGGCACGGAAGGCTCTTTGGACATCAATGGTGCCCTCGCCTGGCCTGACTCGGGTAGGTTCGCCGTCCAAGCGGAGCATCTCAATCTAGCGGCCGCTTCTGCCCTCGGCCTGCCAGACGTCTTCGGAGTGAAAATAGACCACCTGCGGGCCACGTGTGCGTGGACCAATGGCCCAGCAGATCTAGCGCTGTCGTTGGGCACTCAATTGCCCAACGCCAAAAGCCTGCCCATCAGCCTCGCGCTGGACCTCACCGGCAACCGCGACGGTCTGCGAATTCAACAGGTTCAGCTGACCAGCCCGTCCGGGCCGGTCCTGGCCGGCGCCGGCTCTCTTCCTCTCCTCCTCGAGCCCGCCCGAGGCAGCCATCTGGTGCGTTTGGATGAAAGTGCGCCGATGGCTTTTCAAGCGACTGCAGGCGCTAACCTGGAGGTTTGGGAGGCAGTTGGCCGTTGGACCGGCATTACGGCGGTCGATCCACAAATCGAGGTGAATCTCTCCGGTTCAGTGAAGCAGCCGCGCGGCGGAGTCCGCCTTCAGATGGCTGCTCTGCAGCCGGGCCGCTTCGCCACCAATCCGCCGCTGCCGAAGGTGGAGCGAGTGGCCGCAACTCTTGAACTAAGTCCCGCCTTCGTGCAGCTGAAAGAACTCACCTTTACGGTGGAAGGCCGAACAGCCACGCCGCCATCCCGATTAAAACCGAACTGGCCAGTGGATGGCGGCGGTTCTTCGCATGGGACCAAGCCACTGGGCAGGTCACAGTGGCTCAAGCGGACCTGGCCCCGTTCGCGCGGTACACCAAGGATCTCTTGGCCCCCCAGGGCAAGGTAGACGCCGCCATTGCCATGCTTCCCCACCTGCAATTCGCCGGCGGCGCGACCGTCTCCGGCGCAGCCACCCGCCCTTTGCCGTCGATTGGCCCAGTCAACGATCTCCGCGTGCGGGTGGACCTCTCCGGGCGCGAAAGGCCCTCCGCGACTTTGCCGGGACCATTGGCGGAGAGCCGTTTTCCGTCAGGGGCGTGATCGATTTCGGGCACCTCGATCCTCGGACGGAGCTGCCCCGCGCTTCCCTCCAAATCCGCGGCGACCGCATTCCGCTCACGCGCCAACCCGAGGCGGTCATCCGCGCCAATCTGAACATGGCGCTGGACCTTAATACCAATGCGCAGGTTCTGTCCGGGACGGTTCAATTACGCGACAGCATCTTCCTCAGTGACCTGCGCGTTCTGGTGCCAGGCAAGGTTGCGCAGCCGCGCCAGCGCCCTCCCTATTTCAGCGTTGATCTTGAACCATTGGCCGACTGGCGTCTCGACTTGAACGTCCAGGGAACGCGCTTTCTCAAGGTTCGCACCCCCTTTTTCCGGGGAGAGATTTCCTCCAATTTGAAGGTGGAAGGAACGCTCCGGGAACCGATGGCCTTGGGCGAAGTCACCGTCAACTCTGGCGTGGTCCAATTCCCGTTTGCCAACCTGGAAATTACCCAGGGACTGGTCTCATTGACCAGCGCCGATCCATATCGGCCGGATTCGTTTGTGACCGGCGGCTCGCGGATGTTTGGCTATGACGTCAAAATGGAGGTCAGCGGGAAAGCCGATACGCCCGTAATCGAATTCTCGTCCACGCCGCCTCTCAGCTCTGAGCAAGTTTTGCTCATGCTCACGGCCGGCGAACTCCCCCGCCGCGAGATCACCGTCTCAACCCAGCAGCGCGTCGGCCGGTTGGCCCTTTTCTTGGGCCGAAACCTCCTGAGCGAATTGGGCGGCGGGGTCGGCGCGGCGGACCGTCTCACGCTCCGGACCGGCGAGTATATCTCGGACGAGGGCAAGCAGACCTACTCGCTCGAATACCGCCTGACCGACGATTGGTCGATCGTGGGCGAGTACGATCGGTTTGGCGCCTTTAACGCCGACCTCAAGTGGCGAATCTACTCGCGCTGAAATGTTGCGCCAACCGGGCAGAGGCGGAGGACGAGCTGACTGGAAGGCCCTCCTTTGCTGCCTGCTGTTCCCCGCCATTCTCGGCGCGGCGGGGCCCGAGCAAGCGACCCCTGCGACTCTCCGCATCACTGGCTACGGCCCGATCGGCAACCGCAAACTGAAAAAAAACCTTCAACTCCTCGGGGAATCGGGCAAGAAGCCGGAGTATTTCGACGCCAATTTCGTGGAAGATGCAGCCCTGGTGCTGGTCTCGCGCCTCCACCGTGATGGCTTTGAAAAGCCTTCGGTTCAGGCCGAGCTGACATTGGACGACGGCCGAGTCCTTCACTTCGAGTGGGATAAGGCCGTTCGCGATGAGCCCCTGCCGCGCCCGCTGCGCGTCCGCGAGCTCCATTTCCACATTGAGGAAGGCGTTCTTTACTACTTCGGCGATATCCAGGTCCAGGCAGGCTCGATCCTTGCCGAGCGGCAGGTCCGTTCCTATTTCGTCGAGATTGGTCCCCTGATCGCCTTTAAGCGCACCAGAGTTTACTCGCCCGATCGACTCGCACGCGGCCTCGCCAGCCTGACGGAGATCCTCAACCGGCGGGGACACGAGAACGCACAAGTCCAGGCTGTGGAAGTGGCGCTGGACGATCGGACTGGTCGAGTCAATTTGGTTCTAGCCGTCCGCCCGGGCCCCAGGTCCATCGTCCGGTCCATTCGCCACGAAACCTTCTCGCGGACCAACAGCGAACCGGACCGGGTCACTCTGATAGCGACTAACCGGCCGTTTTCAAAGTTGTGGCTCCAGGACTACAGCCAACAAATCCGGGCGACGAATTTCCACCGCGGCTACCCCGATGCCACCGTGGAAATCACCCAGCTACGCCGTGATCAGGCCGATGATCAGATCGCGATCGATTTATTGGCCCAGGAACACAGCGGCCCGCTGATTCGCCTGGGCGACGTCAAATTCGAAGGCCAGAAACGGAGCAAACTCTCCTTTCTCAATCGACGGGTTCGCTTGCATGAGGATCGCCCCCTCGATCGCATTCAAGTGGAGGAGGCGCGCTATCGCCTGGCAAAACTGGGCATCTTCGAATCCGTTGCTCTCCGCTATGAGCCGGTTGATGAGGAGACGCGCGACGTTATCTACACCTTGAAGGAAGGGAAAACGATCGACCTGAGCCTGCTCGGCGGCTATGGCAGCTACGAACTGCTCCGCGGCGGGCTGGAGCTGGAACAGAACAACCTGTTCGGACGCGCGCATCATGCCCGGCTCCGCCTGGTCCAATCAATCAAGGCTTCCTACGGCGAATATATCTATACCATGCCGGAACTCGTCGGTGAAGACTTGGATGTCTTCTTCAACGGCTCGGCCCTTCGCCGCGAAGAAATCGACTTCACCCGCGAAGAATTTGGCGGCGGCCTGGGCGTGAGGAAGTACGTGGACGCGATCCAAAGCGACGTGCGTCTTCGCTATAGCTACGACGTCTTGCACGCGGCGGCGGACGAAGAGTCGCCGGAAGAGGGGCTGTCCAGCGCGGACGTCGGCGCCTTCATTGCCGAAATTCGCCATGACCATCAAGACAACCCTCTCTATCCGCGCCAAGGCTACAAATTGTTTGGCACATTTGAAGTCGCCTCGGAATACCTGGCCGGCGATGTCAACTACCAACGGTTCGAACTCAACGCCGCTTATCATCAACCCCTTGACCCGGGCCGCTGGTTGCACTTCGGCCTGAGCCACGGCGCGGTCCTCACCCTCGGGAGCTCAGCGGAAGATCTGCCCTTCAACCGCCGGTTTTTCCCTGGAGGCGACAACTCCATTCGGGGCTATCAGCAAGGCGAAGCGGCCCCGCGAAACGCCCGCGGCAAGATCGTCGGCGCCGAGACCTACCTTTTCGGCAGCGTCGAGTTTGAGCAGTCGCTCACACCCGCCTGGTCTTTGGTGACTTTCGTCGACACGGCCAGTTTCGCGCGACGGATGCGCGACTATCCCTTCAACGAAAGTCTCTTTTCGGTCGGAGGCGGTATTCGGTGGAAGACCATCATCGGTCCGGTCCGGCTCGAGTACGGCCACAACCTGAATCCGCGCGAACACGATCCCAGCGGCACCATTCAGTTTTCGGTCGGATTCCCATTTTGAAAGCTTCGGACGGCGGCAAGCCAGCTGTCGCTAACTATAACTAACAGCCGATTGGCACGGGAACAGATCTCACCCCACGGCCGCAGCAGCTCACCCCGCCGACCCAGCTTTTAACCCCTCACTCATGGGCGGGCAGGTCTTCAGGATATAAAAACCCACGCAACGTCCCGTAGACCAGCGAACCCATGCAAACTCAACGACCACTCCGAGCCAAAATCACCCTCCGAATTGGCGCAGCGATCCTGTTGTCGGCCGTATTCCATCACCTCCCGTCAGTCAATCGAGCGTTTGCCCAAGGCTGTGTCGCCGCCCGTGGCTCAGGCATGCCCGTCAGCATGCTGGGCCATCTCGGTCCCCAATTCGGTGAGCCACTTCCTCCAACCTCCGGCTTTCAGGCCGCCGTCGGCTATCGATGGCTCCACTCCGATCGCCATTTTGTCGGCGACGAAGAACAGAAACAACGGCAGCGCGAAGGCAGCGAAGTGATCAACGATTCGCACTTTATCGACCTGGGGATCACTTACGCCTTCAACACCCGCTTCAGCGCCACGCTGACCCTGCCTTTGGTCGTGCACGACCGCTCTCAAGTAGTGCGTTCGAATGACGTCGCCCGCAGCATCCTCCAGCGCTTCCACACCCAATCAGCCGGCATCGGGGACGTGCGAGTCGAAGGCAACATGTGGGTGCTCAAGCCGGAAGACCATGCCAAAGGAAATATTTTGCTTGGGCTGGGGATCGATGCTCCCACCGGCGAAGACGATGCCAAGGATACGTTCCAGGTCTTCGACGCCCCCAGCAAACAAGTCGTGGCGCGCGAACGGACCGTCGATCAATCCATCCAGCCAGGCGATGGTGGTTGGGGCGTGACTTTCGATATCTATGCCTACCGACAACTCGTCCCCCGGCTGAACGCCTTCATCAACGGCGCCTACACCTTCACCCCGGAAGAAAAGAACGGCGTGCCCACCTTCCGTTCCAATCCATTCGAGGCCGAGATGTCCATTCCCGACACCTATATGGGACGCGGCGGACTGGAATTTGTCCTGTGGCCCAAGTACAACCTGTCCTTGAGTCTGGCCGGCCGAATCGAGGGTGTCCCGGTCGAGGACGCCATCGGCGGCAGCGACGGTTTCCGACGGCCTGGCTACGCTATCGCCATCGAACCGGGAATTGCGGCGTCGATCAAGTCCTGGTCAGTTGCTCTGAACACTCCCGTAGCCCTCTATCGCAATCGAGAAAAGAGTGTGCCCGATCAGCAACAGTCGGAAGCCACCGGCACACCCCAGCACGGCGATGCAGCTTTTGCCGACTTTTTGGTCATGTTCACCGTCGCCAAACGCTTTTGAACGGCCCAAGACCAAACGCCTGCCGGGTCCGTTGGACGAGACCGAGCGGGTTGCCTCGGATTGGCGGCGATTCATGCGGCCTGGGATAGATCCTTTTCGGGCTCGACTTCGCCTGTTCCCGACGGCGGTTGAATCCTCGCGTCCGTGGCCGCGGCTCACGTTGGCTCGCGCGGCCGACGGGCTTTATGATTGAATTGTCGGGCTGGCTTGGTTCAATGTTGCCCGTCTGTCGTATCCGAGTTGCCGGGCGGCGCTAGGAGCCTGTTGAAAAACGAACATGAGCGCTGTTTTCGAGGAAAAGGTTGGATGGCAAGGCGCGAGCACGGGAGCATCCCCGCAGCGGGCTGTGACCGTGCGAGCAACCGCCCGGCCTTTTCCTCGAAAACCCTGGGCGGCGGTTCTTTGTCCGCATCCGGCGTTGGCTCGGCCCTTACAGCCTGCGGCGGGGATGCTCGGGCTCGCCGCCCAGGCTGCAGCCAAAATCCCTCCGCCGCAGCGCCCATGGTCGTTTTCAACAGGCTCTAGACAAACCGCCACCACATGACTGTTCACCTATGGAAACTCAGTCCTTGACTTACCGTCGCCCACCTTGCTTGGCGCTGGCCGCCATTGCAGGCGCCTGCCTGACCCTGACCACGCTCGCGGCCGACGCTCCCGAACCCAGGGTGGTCGATCCGGGCCCGCCGCCATCTGATGCCATTGTGCTCTTCGATGGCAAGGACCTGTCCAAATGGAAATCGGACAGCGGCGGTGACGCCAAATGGCTCGTCCAGGACGGTTACGTGGAAGTGAATGGCACCGGCAGCATCATGACCCGCGAAGAGTTCGGCGACGTGCAACTGCAGGTCGAATGGGCCACCCCGGCCAAAGTCGAAGGCGACGGCCAAGGCCGCGGCAACAGCGGCGTTTACTTGCAAGGCCGCTACGAAATCCAGGTGCTTGATTCCTACCACAACCAAACCTATCCGCACGGCCAAGCGGGCGCTTTCTATGACAACTTCGCCCCGCTGGTGAATGCCTCGCGCAAACCTGGGGAATGGCAGACCTACGACATCATCTTCCGCGCCCCGAAACCGTCAGCAGACGGCAAAGAAGTGGCGCCCGGTGCGTTCACCGTCCTGCACAACGGCGTGTTGGTGCAGAATCATGTCCCGGTTAAGACTTCCACGACCGCCTCCGCCTTCACCGGCACGACCCCAAAAGGGCCGTTGGTTCTGCAAGATCACGGCAATCCCGTTCGGTTTCGCCAGATTTGGATCCGCCCGTTGGAAGGAGAGCGTCCGTAAGCAGGTCAGCCACTTCCTCATCCCCGAGTCAATCCTACCGCCCCATGAAACGTCGACACTTCCTTAAATCAGCCGTGGCCGCCAGCAGCGCCTTCGGCTTGACCCAGGTTATGCCCGCCGCTGCCCAATCGGACGACAAGCCCGCTCGTGAGTTCTACGAATTGCGCTTATACCATCTGCGCCGCGGAGCGAAGCAGAAGCTTTTTGACGATTTCTATCGCGAGGCTGCTATCCCAGCCATGAATCGTATCGGCCTCGGCCCGATCGGCGTCTTCCATGTCAGCACCGGCCCGGACAGCCCGACCGCTTACGTGCTCATCCCCCACAAGTCTCTCGAGTCGTTTGCGACCGCGACCGATCGCGTCCGCGCCGACCCCGAATATCAAAAGGCCGGGGCGGAGTTCATCAACGCGCCTGCCACGGACGCCGCTTATGTTCGGGTGGAGAGTTCGCTCCTGGTTGCCTTCGCGGGCATTCCGAAGTTGGAAGTGCCCGCCGCCACTGCCGAGAAGAAGCCGCGTCTGTTTGAACTCCGCACCTACGAGAGTCACAGCAAAAAGGCGAACAAGAAGAAGATCGAGATGTTCAACAATGGCGAAATCGCCATCTTCCGTCGGACCGGCCTGGCCCCTGTCTTCTTTGGCGAAACATTGATCGGGCCGAAAATGCCCAACCTTACCTACATGCTCGTTTTCGATAACATGGCCGCGCACGATCAGAATTGGGGCACATTTGTGGCCGATCCGGAATGGAAGAAGCTGAGTTCGACCCCGGGCTATACCGATCCGGAAATCGTTTCCAACATCAGCAACCTCTTCCTCCGGCCGGCAAGCTATTCCCAAATCTGAGCGCCCTGTTTCCCCTGCGCCGGGGTGTCGATCAGGCCCGAGCCAGCAGGTGGCGGAGGAAACGCAGATTCGTTCCCAGGTCCTTCTCGACGGATTTGGAGGGAGAATCGGTTTCGAGCACCAGCCAGCGGTCAAAGCCGCTGGCCGCGATGGCGCTTACCACCCGATCGAACTGGATGGTCCCCTGCCCCATCAGATGCGGATTGTCTTTCAAATGGATCTCGCAGATGCGCTCCTTGCCAAGCCAGGGGATCTCTTGGTAGATGTCGAACCCGTTCCGAGTGGAATTGCCAACATCATAATACACGCGCACGGCCTTCGATTGGGCCCGATCGAGCATCCGCGCGTTGTCCTCCGCCGAGATGGTGTTCTCCAATCCAAGCACGATCCCGTGGTTTTCGGCTTCCGGACCCACCTCTTTCAGGAAATCGGCGACGTAGTCCATCTCCTCCCGCGTGCGCAGGGCGCCTTTGCCAAAAAACGGGAGCAAGATCACTTGGGTGCCGAGTCGGTGCGTGATCGGGATGGCCTTGGCGACCCATTGCTTGCCGAGCGGGTCGTTCTTCAGGTAATTCTCGTGCAGGATGTCCAGACACGTCGAACTGATCGGCAGACCCTGCTTCCGGGATTCGGCCACGAATTCGTCCTGCCACCCTTCGTCGCGCAAGAGCGAGCGCCCACTGTTGCGCCCCAAGCTGACCTGCACGCCGTCGAACCCCAATCCTTTCGCCAGCGCAAAGGCGGTCAGTTGGCCCGTCTCTTTCAGATTCCAATCGGTCACGCCGACTTTGAGCGGGAGCGGGGCGGCCAACGGAGCAGCCCATGGCGCCGTCGCAAGCGTTGCCGCCATCGCCGTGAGAAATTGACGTCGAGAGACCAGTTGCATCGATCCAATGAGCGCCCAGCCTCCGGCCAAGTCAATGGTGAATTCCCTCGACCGCGAATCGCCCGATTCGATCACCATTTGCGATCTCGAAGTCGCGTTTTGCGTCGGCGTCACTGATCGGGAGCGGGCCAATCCGCAGCGCTTGCTGTTGACGGTGGAAATGAAGCATAACGTCGGCCCAGCCGCCCAGGCCGATGACTTGAGCCAAACCATCGACTATTTCGCGGTCTGCCAGCGCCTGCGCGGCTTCGGAACCGACCGTTCCTGGAGACTGATCGAAACCCTTGCCATTGAGATCACAACGCTCCTGCGCACGGAGTTTCACGTCCGCCAGGCGACCGTGGAAGTGAAGAAGTTCGTCATTCGCGAAGCGCGCTACGTCTCGGTCCGGGTAACTCGACCGGCATGACCCCCTCACGGCGCGCGGAATTGGCTGTCCGCCAGCGCCTCGGCCCGGTCGCTACCTACTGTTTCCGACGTCCATCCGCTCTTCTTCTCTGCTCCAATGAACGAGGCGGGTTGGCCTGATGATTTGTGTCCGTGACTGTTCATGTGTGGTTGAGCTGCTTGGCAAAAACTGCCCTGTCTACAATTGTAGACACCGTCACCCCGAAAACCGGCGGAAAAAACCTTAAATCTGGCTCATTCCGAGACAGCGCCATCCAAAAACGGGACGCCGGCTGCTCCAAACCGGCACCATCGCCCTCTGAAACAGGCCCGCCGGGATCAAGGACCAGCCGGCCGGATGGCGAGGTTCTGGCGGATGTAAGTTTCAACATCAGCCGGGGCACTGCCGCCGGCCCGGATACCCGCGGCCGTTCCGCTGACATAAGCTGTCGCGGCTGATGTGCCGCGCACGAGGTAAGAAGAGCCTTGATACTCGACCAGGCTGACGCCCGGGGCAATGACGTCGACGAAGCTGCCCCGGTTGGCATAGGGGGCGATATTGCCTCGTCGATCGCCCGCCGTGACAGCGACCACCTCGGGATATGCGGCTGGGAAGGTGGGATACGTTGTTGGCTGATTGCCGGCCGCCCCGAAAAACAAGACTCCCTGGCGATGGGCTTCCCGGATCAGGCCGGACAGGAACTGACTGTCCCCGTCGCCTCCCAAGCTGAGATTGACGATGGTTGCGCCGGCCGCGAGGGCGGCATAGATGCCTTTGGCGACATCGAACGTGGTCGTATCCGCGTTGTTGCCATAAACGTCGATGGGTAAAACGCGCACGGACGACCCGCCATTCTCTTGAGGGGCATAGGTCAGACCGCGCAGGATCGTTTCCGCCATGGACGTTCCATGAGTCAGCTCCTCGCTCGCCCCGGCAGGTTCGCCGGCCACATGGACCGGGGGCAGCATGAACTCGCTCATGCCCGCGCCGAGCGGCTGCACCGGAGTATCGATCAACGCCACCACCACCTGGCCGCCCGCATTGCCCAACTTGGGCTTGAGCGCGAAAGGCGCCGCGGAGCTGAGCTCCACATTGTCCATGCGAGTCGGCCGGTCGACAGGGTAGTTGGAATCGGTTGCGGCGACATCCTGATCGTCCGCCAGAGCGTCCCGGGCGGCCTGGGCGGCCGTTTCGTTCTGAAATTGAAGTCGGTAAGTATTCAAACCATCGACTTTGCCGATGACCTTCGCGCCCAGAGCCCGCGCCAGCGCCTCGATGGATTGCTTGGATTTCGGCCGCAGGGTCACAATCAGTTCATTCGGGATGGCGCCCTTGCCAGCCGGCCGGTCCAAACCGGCGTCGTCGCCGATCAACTGTGTGGCCTCCTGCAAGGTGGTCCGAAAGACAAAGAGCTTGGCGGGGCCATTGGTCTGGGGCAGAAGGGCGTAGTTCAACTCGCCGAGCAACCGTTTCAGCGCCTCGCCTACGGTTAGGTTCTTGAACCGGACGGTGGTAGTCTGCTGAGTGCCAGGTTCGACCAGGACTTGCCAGCCGGCAGCTTTAGCCAGACTGCTCAAGACCCGGGGCAGGTCCCATGCATTGATTTCGGCGTCGACGCGCTTGGTTTGCTTATCCCAGACGAGGGCATCGCCTGCCGCCCTCGCGCACAGAGTCGGGGTCAACAGGAGGGCGATGCCCAGCCAGCGAGTCCACCGTTGCAGCCACGACGACTTGTTCATTTGCGTCCTATATCATGGTCTAACGTTCCAAATCTGAAAAGGTTGCTTTTGGAAGCTATCTGGGACTGCGCCCGTTCGCCCCCGGCGGGTTTTCCAGGAGCCCGCGTTTGGGGGGCGACCCCATAGGCAGGCAGCGGTCGGCAACCTACGTTAGGCGCGGCAGACTTGGTGGGGAGATGAATCGTTTGTGCGCGTGATTCGCATTATTCCTTGGCTGTTTGGCCTTTTTGCGGCTGGGGTCTGTGCGCTGGCGCAGACCGAGACCAGCGAGGAGGCCAGCCCGAGGCTGCACAGTGTCCTCCTCAGCGCCGCCATCCAGTCGACCCCGCCTCAAATCATGTTGACCTGGCCGGGCGACACCAACGCGACCTTCTATCGCGTCTCTCGCAAAACCGCGTCGGAACCCGGCTGGACCGCTCTGAGCACGCTCCGCGGCGACGCCACGCAACTGCCTGATACGAATGTCGTGACGGGAGTTGCTTACGAGTACCAGGTTCTGAAGACCACCGCCAAGTACACGGGCTACGGCTATCTGTCAGCCGGCATCGAGTTGCCTCTTGGGCACGACCGCGGCAAGGTCATCCTGATTGCTGCCGATACCACGGCCGCATCCTTATCATCTGAACTGGACCAGTGGGAACAGGATTGCGTCGGCGATGGCTGGACGGTTGCGCGCCACTCGGTCAGTCCAGACGACAGCGCCAGCAGCGTCAAAACTCTGATCAGAACCGAATTCGCGGCGAATCCGGCCGGAACACAAGCGGTCTTTCTTTTTGGGCGAGTGCCCGTGCCGTATTCCGGCTCGATTTCGCCCGACGGCCACACCAACCACCAGGGCGCCTGGCCGGCCGACGTCTATTACGGCGATATGACAGGCGACTGGACGGATTCAACCGTAGACATCACCAGCGCGGAGCGGCCGCGGAATTGGAATACGCCCGGAGACGGCAAATTCGACCAGAGCATCCCTCCGGGCCGAGTGGATTTGCAGGTCGGCCGGGTTGATTTCGCCCAGATGACCACCTTCGCGAATAAGACGCCGCCGCGCAGCGAACTGGACCTGCTCCGGCAGTATTTGGACAAAAATCACCGGTTCCGGACGGGCGGAATGCCGGTGGCGCGCAAAGGCCTCATCTGCGATAACTTTTTCGACAAAGGTATTGATCCGGTCGGTTGCAGCGGGTGGCGGAATTTCTCCGCCTTTTTCGGCCCGGACGGCATTGTGGAAGCCGGTTGGTCCAATTACTTTCCGGCGGTGACGCGTCAGTCGTATTTGTGGAGTTTCGCCAGCGGCGGAGGACAATTCACCACCTGCGTTGGAGTTGGATCCGCGGACGACTTTGCGCGGCAGGATGTCGGCGCCGTATTCACCATGTGGTTGGGGAGTTATTTTGGAGACTGGGATAACGAGAGCAATTTTCTCCGGGCCAGCTTGGGATCGACCAGCTATACCTTGACAGCTTCCTACTCAGGCTTTCCGCAGTGGTTGTATCACCCAATGGCTCTGGGCGCCACGGTTGGGTCGTGCGCGCGACTGACGCAGAACAACCGCCCGCGTGGACTCTATCCGCCCTACAGCTCAGGCGTGGGCCAGGTGCACATCGCGCTTTTAGGCGACCCGACCCTGCGGATGCACCCGGTGTCTCCCCCGACGAACGTGACTGCGACCCAAACGAACGAGGGAGTGCAACTCGCCTGGACAGCTTCTTCCGACAGCGAGATTCGCGGTTACCATGTCTTTCGATCCGCGGCCAAAGGCGGCCCGTACCTCCAGGCCACCGGCGACAGCCCGATCACAGATCTGACCTGGTTCGATTCATCTCCGGACGCAACGCGCTTTTACCTGGTGCGCGCGATCAAGCTGGAGAAATCGAGCGGGGGCACTTATTGGAACTCGAGCGGAGGGGCCTGGGCAGAAGCGCAGCCAGCCAGCGAGGGGGACGATGCCGGAGCCCGCCTCACCATCAGTGACTTCACTGCCGCGGCCATCCGGCTTCGGCTGGTCGGGACCAACGGGCTCCGGATCGTGCTCGAATCGTCCGCGGATCTGCAGGCTTGGACTGCTCTGACGAACGCGCTGCTGGGGAAGGAAGCGATGGAATACACTGACGATCCCGCGGGGGCGTCGCATCGGTTCTATCGGGCGCGTCCAGGCCAAGTCAGCGGGCAAAGCCCGGCGCCCAATCCGTGAGTCCCAAGGGCCAGCGTGGGCCCGTCGCCCGGCGCGGTCATTGCCACTCGACGCGATAGAAGCGACAGACGGTGGTTGTTTGGTTATCGAGAAAAATCGCCGCCGCGTTGGTATCGAGCATGCCGCTGCCGAGGGGAGTCCACTGGATAAAGTCTTTGGATCCTTGGATCGTATACGACCGACGGCCCCCTCCCTCGAACTGGATGACCACGGCTCCGTCGGACTGGCGTCGAATGGAATCGATCCGGGCCGGCGCCTCGACGGTCAATTGAAAAGATTGGGTTGCCGTGGCCGTGCCGTCGCTGACCGTGATGGTGATGGTGGCAACGCCGTCCCTGCCTGGGACCGGGGTGAGCTGCACCGTCCGGGCGGCCCCTTGCCCAGAGAAGAGGATGCTCTCGGCCGGGACCAAACCCGGGTTCGAACTGTCCGCCGAGAGCATCAGTTGGTCCAGCGCGGTGTCCGGATCAGCGACGGTAAACGGGATCGGGCCGATCGCCCCACCGAGTGGAATATGCTGATCGGGGAGCGCCGAAACGGCGGGCGGCTGATTGGTTTGACCGATGACCTCAACCTCCGCGAACGCGCCCTGGCTCGGGTTATAATAGGTGCCGCTGCCGGATCGCTCCAGGTTCACGGCGCGAAGCATATAGACGTTGTGACCAACGGCCGGCGAAACATCTGTAAAGGCTGTGGTCGTGATCAGGGCGCGATTCAACCGCGCAAACGGGCCGCTGAGAGACGAGGCGCGGTAGACGTAATAGCCGAGGACCGAATCCGGCGAAGGGCTCCAGTCCAAAGCGACGCTTCGATCAGCCTGGGCTCGAGCCGAGGCACGGCCTGGCGGTGCGACCACATGCATGCGCAAGGTTGGGTCGCCCATCAGAGCGATATGCACCTGGTTGGTCGAGAGATTGACCTGGTTCTTGTAAAGATCCCGGTTGTTCTGCACCAGCACCGTGCACAGTCCGATGGTTTCGCCCAACGCCATCGGGTGCAGAAACCAGTGTGGCAACCCTGTCCAGGCCGCGGCCAAACCGTAGCCCGGGGTGGCGAGCGCCGCCCGGAGCAAATCATCGGTGGCGTCCCAATCGCCAAAATAGCTCCCATGCAGCATGTAAAAAACGCACTGCGGACTTTGCTGCGCAAAATCGGTCGTCGAACCAACCGAGTCCGCCTGAAAGTACCCGCCTCCTCCGCCCCCGTAGGCCCAGAGGTAGCTCCGCTGGGCCAGGCTCGGGAAAAACTGGCCGGGCGGAACGGCCTGAACCGCATTGGAACCGAAAAAAGGAGCGAAGGTGCGCCAGGCATCGGTCGCCGGTGCATCTCCGGAGATCTCCCCGAAGTTGTCCCGGATCAGGGCGCGGCGCTCGGCCTGAAAGACTTTGTGGCGGAAGTCGTGATTTTTTCGCAAGTAGCGGCGAAGCAAGTCGGTTTCGCTTAAAGGGGTGAAAGCGGGCAGATCGAAGAGGTCGACCCGGCCGACCTGCAAAGAGACGAGGCCCGGGATTTGGGTTTGGTCGAACTTGCCGTCGCCCGGGACGTTAAAGTTGCGCGGGTCTTCGGCGCTGCGTTCGTTAACGAGTTCGTCGGTCCAAAGGCCTTCCATGTCGCCATAGAAGACGTCGGCCGGCCAGGCGCCGAGATGACTGACATGCATGTCTGGATTCAACCGCCCCGAATAAGGCACCGCCACATGTCCCACCAGGAAGACCGCTTTGGTATTAGCCGGGTCGGCGGTAGTCGCTTCAGATCAACGCTTTGATCTCGGGCGCCGGCAGCGTTCGCGCCACATCGTGGCGCAATACCGTCCAGCCGTCGCCGACCGCGTCGTTCTCCCATTGGATCAGCTCGGTCGCCAGATCAGCGGCCACGCTGTTGTCGACCACCAGGACGATCCGGCCGCGCGAACTCGGGAAGGGCACTTCCAGACCGGCGTAGCAGTAACCGTAGGCGACCACACCGTCGGTATTGACCTGCGTAACCTCATATTCGTAAGCGGCGCCAGCGACAATATTGGTGTCGAGGAAGCCCTTACTCGTTCCTTGAGGGGTGGCGAGCGGGGTCCAGCGCGATTCCCGGAGCAGCTTGCGCGCAACGGTGTAGCCGCGGGCCAGAGACCCAGCCGGCCATTGCAGCTGGATTTGAGGTGGAGTCGCCTCGACCGTCGCGGTCACTTCCACGGCGAAATCGCGCGCATCCAATCCATGCGCGGACTGGACGAGGGTGAAGGAAAATAGGCCGGCGGCGGAGGTGATGCCAACCAACCAGGTGGAGCTACGGGAATGGTTGCTCATCGTCGTTTGCAGCGGCGGGCCTGAGACATGTCTGATGCGGTTATCCTCCCAAGCGAGCTACCATACCACCGGAAGGTTCGCGTGAAAAGATCGGGAAGCGCCCGACTGGAGGTCAGGGGAAGTTCGAGGAGAGTAGAATCGGGCGTGGGCCTGATTGTTCCTGCATAGCCGCTTTGCTTTGATGCAGACGGATTCAGGTCATGCGACGATTTCCTTGGCCAGGGAGAAACAAACAAACCACGGAGGGTAGGAAGCAAATGAAAAAATGGATTAATTGGACTGCGATTCTTGGGGTCATCGCAATAGCCGGTTTAATGATCGGCTGTGGCGGCGGCGATGATGACGACGATAATAACAATGGAGGCGGCGGCCAACAGAACAATTTTGCTCCGGCGTCGCTCGCAAGCCAAAGCGTGACGCTGAACGAGAATGGGGCATCGCGCGATGTGACCTTTGCCGTCTCGGGCAACACCTTCACCCAATTCCAAACAGGCAGCACCAATGCGATTGCCACCGGCACGTTTGAATGGACCAAACAGGGCGATAACAACGGCCAGTTGGTCCTGGTAATCACCCCCGTGGGCGGAGGCGCTGGTGATCAAATCACACTGGTGCTTACCTTCACGAGCGCGACCGCGGGAACTTACACCTTCACGACGGGCAGCGGCCAGACCGGGAGCGGCACGTTCACCAACCTCCACACCGTGACGGGAAATGATGGGGGCAACAATGGCGGGAACAACGGAGGAAATAACGGTGGGAACAATGGGGGCAACAATGGCGGGGGCGACACAAATGCCATTCCGACGACGCTCTCGGGCAAAGTCATCGACTTCACCGCTGCCGGCAGCACCGCCAATGAAAGGCTGACCTTCGCCAGCAGCGGGAACGCCGTGACTTCGGACGCGATCAATCCGCCCAATAACCAAGGGACCTACACCTATACGGCGGGCAACGCGGGCAGCGCTTCGACCGTCACGATCAACTTCCCCAACGGGGACGTCTACACGTTGACCCTGACCTTTACCGACGCGACCCATGGCACCTGGGGCGGGAATCAACACTACGACAACGCTGATCATCCCGTGCCAAGCGGGTCATCCTTCACTATTCAACAATAGGCACGAACACGACCAGGAGCCCGTTTCTTGAGGCGACTCAGAGGCGGGCTTTTGCTCGCCCAGCGTCTCTGCCGCTCATGTCTCGCGCCTCCATCTTCGCCCGGCTGGGAGCGAGCACGTTGATCCTCCTGGCGGTCGGCCTGGCTGCTTGCTCCTCCCCGCAAGCACGGGTGGCGCGCCGCGCGGCTGATCTCGGGCTGGAATGGCAAACCAACCTGGTCCATCAAATCCAGAGACCGGAGCGCATCCTGGACTGGCCAGCTGCAGTCGCCCTTTTGCGGGCGCACAATTTGAAATTGCGCCAGGTGCGGACGGATCTGACCAATGCGCAAGAACAGGTCCGCCAGGTCTTTCGCGACTTAGTGCCAACCCTTAATCTGCATGCCGGCGCGAACAAAAGGCTGGTCGACCTGCCCGAGGTGGGGGGCAACGACATTGTTTTCAGCGCCGACACGATTTTCAGCATTCCAGGCGTGGTCAATTTCAACGCCCGTCTCTACTTGAGCCGCCTCTACCTGCTCCGCGCGGAAGCGGCCTACGCGTTATCCGAACGCGAGCAGATCATCGAACTGTATAAGCTCTTTTGGGCGGCGCAGGACGCGCAGGAACAAGCGCGCCAGCTCCAATCTACTTTCGAAACCGCACGCGCCTTCGAAGCGGTCGACCCGTTCACCGGCCAGCTGATGCGGACGCAAGCTGATCTGCGCGAACTCTCCGAACGGCACGAAGGCGAGTCCCTGCAACAACGAGCCGCAGACCTCCTCGGCAGCCATCAGTCCCGCTGGCTGTTTGCCACCAATGGCCTGCCGGAGTTGCCCTATGATTTGGACCCGCTGCCCCTGGGTGACACCAATCGTGTCGCTCAACTGCAGATCCGGCTGGCCGCGATCGAACTCGAAGCGGCCCGCGCCGAGCTGGCCGGATTGAAGCTCCGTTATTGGCCGGAGCTGAATATCTTCATCACCGGCCCGCCCCTCTATCAGCGGGCGTTCGGGGAAGAACGGTTCTGGGACGCGCGCGACGTTCGCGCGAGCGCAGACGTCTTTTGGTGGATCGACACGCGCGGATATATCGCCCGTCAGATCCGCCAGACGAAGCGCCAACGCGACTTGCAGGCGGCCCGCTTGCGCCAGGATTCGCTCACGTTGATGGATCGGCTTCTCTTTACGCAGGACCTGCTCAAGGCGACGCTGCAAAAGGAACAGGAACTGGCGCAGCAGCTCGCCGTCCTGGAAGCGGTGCCGCCGGCGCAGAATTACGCGGCCCTGCAGAAATACGCCACCGATTTTCAGGTGACGGCTGATCAATTGCGCCAGGTGCGGCATGAGGCGGCCGAGTTAAAAGCCCTTTTTTGGTTTGTTGACGAAGCGCGCTGGGAAGGCGCGGCCGCGCTTCAACCGCTCGTGGCGGCCCGATGATGAAGACCACCGCTCCCATCTCCTCCCAGCCCGCGCCGCCGCCAGTTGCCTGGCGCCGGGGCGCTTGCGGCGCTCTCAGCTCCGCCCTGCTTGCGCTCCTCATGAGCGCACCCGGTTGCGCTCGGAAAGAAGTCGCCGCGTCGCCTTCGATTCCGGACACACCGCCTTGGAAATGGGAGGTATTTCCGGCGGTGCAGCGGATGCGTCTTGCTACCCTGCCCTGCCAACTCCTGCCCAAAAGCAGCATTAGCATCTACTCGCCCATGGTCGGCGTCCTGAGGGTTTATGCGACGCAGCCACAAACCAACCTGGCGGCGAATGTGGTCTGGGGAGAATTTGAGCCGGCCATGTTCAAGGCGGAGGCGGAAGCGATCGACCAAGCCAAGGCAAAACTGGAGGAGCGGGAGCATCTCCAACTCGAACTTGAGTTGCCCAAGGAACAGCTTCGGATGGAGAAAGAGTTCGAGGAAGCTCGGCGTCAACTGGCGCTGCTCCAGCTCTTGTCGACCAATAAGGACCTGGCTCGCGCCGCGCTCAAATTCGCCGCCGGGACCGAAAACGGCCTTCGTCCCGAGGCGGTCACCAACGCCCAAACCGAATTGGGGCTGCTCACGCGCAGTCTCGACTATCTGCGAGCGACCAACCTGGCCGTGCTCGGCATCGACCTCGCCGGGCAGAGGTCCGAATGGGAACGCCGCAAATTGGAGTTCGAGCGGCGCCAGGCGCAAGCCCGTTTGAAGATGCCCTTCCGCGGCCAGCTCACCATCAATTTGCCCCTGACGGAAGGCGTCGAGGAGTACCCCGTCAACACGGGCCAGGAATTGGCGGTCGCGCGCGACCTGAGCCTGATTCGGCTGCGGGTTGCTTTGTCGAATCCGGCATGGGCGGGGGTATCGCCGGAGCGGCTGGTTGCGATCGTCAGGCTGCCGAATGGGAGCGATCTGACAGCGACCTTTGCCTTTCAGAAGATTGAGCGCGTCCAGCTCCGTGACGAGTCTGTCTACTATTTTCAGTTCCCGCCGGAACGGTCGGCGGGGGCGGCGCGTTTGATGGGGACGGATGTGACTTGCGAACTCTGGTGGAGTTTGCCGCAACCGGCCCGGGTGGTGCCGAAGTTGTCGTTGGTCTTGCAGCAGCCGGCGGCGTTTCAGGGGCGGGATTGGGCGCAAGGGGTCGGGGTGGCCTGGCCGGGAGCGTCTGTTTTGATCGAGGGGCAAACGGATCTCGCCATTGTGCTTTCGAATACTGCGATGAATCATGCCCGTCGTTGAACCAGCCAGGGAAAGTGGCCAACTGGCCTGCAGGCGGGTTTCGTTCCGCTATACGCCCGCTTCCCGGTGGATCATCCAAGACTTCGACCACGTCTTTTGCCCTGGGATCACCTTCATTAAAGGCGCTTCCGGATGCGGCAAGTCCACCTTGTTGCGGCTGCTCGCTGGCTATCTGCCGCCGGAGCAAGGCGAGATCACCACGCCCCCAGGCCTCACCCCGGTGGATCCCTGCTTCCAGCGCCAACACCTGGGCTTTGTCTTTCAACAAATCAATTTGCTCCCGCTCGCCTCGGTCGCGCGCAATTTGGAACTCGCCGCTACCTTGGCAGGGCTCGGCTCGGATGAAACCCAAGGCCGCGTGGCCCATTGGCTCAATGTGCTGGGCCTTTCTGACTTCGCGCGCCGACGGCCCCAATCCCTTTCCGGAGGCCAACAGCAACGCGCTGCGATCGCCCGAGCGCTCGTGAAAGAGCCGAGCGTCCTGCTGCTGGATGAGCCGACCTCCGGGCTGGATGATCTGAACACTCAGGTGATCACGCACGCCCTGGAACAGTATGTCACCGGAGGACGCGTTTGCGTGCTGTGTTCACACGACAGTCGCTTGCAGCCGATCGCTGATGAAATCCTGGACTTTAATCGCTTCCTACCTTTGGAAGGACACCTGGTCGCGCTGGCTGGAACAACCGTCTAGCGCCCTGGCCCGGTTGTTCGTCGGCGCGTTGCTGGTGGTTGTCGCCACCGTCATCCTGGTTGCGTTCAACCTGCTCGAGCGCAGCGTCCGGGTCCGGCTCGAGAACTTTGGACTTCATACCATGGTCATCCGCGAGAGCGTTTCCGGCATTGACCCTGAATTACTCCATAGCAGCGACCGGCCCGATCGGCTCGCGCCCCTCCAGGAAGCCGGCGTCAAACTCCGCTTGCGCCAACTACATGCCCGCGCCCAAACTGAGCTGCAGAGCGAGGTGACCGTGATGACTTATCCGGCCGACGCGCTCGCGAAGCTGGCCGAGTGGCTGGATACATCGACTCCGTTGGTCTACTTCAATGAAAGCCTTCCGGAAGGCATCTACGTGCGAGTCACGCTGGGCCGGCAGTCGGGCAATGCAGTCGTTCGCCGCCCGGGGAGTTTCTTCCGTCCTCTGGGGGCGGATACGGTTCTGTTTGTCCCCCAAGGATGGGCTGAGGACGTGGAGCGACTCGGGTTCTACGAGACCACAATTTTCCAGCGCGCGCCGGACGCCATGCCCATGCAGCTCTACGTCAATGCGGTGAACCTGCTTTACGCCCTGGACCATCGCTCGCCACCTCAAATGCAAAGCGCCCTGCCTCTGCTGAAGGAGCTGGAACGCCTGCAGGGCCGCCAAAAGCAGTGGCGCGCCCTGCTCGCTGGCATCCTTGGTCTGGCGCTTGCCTTGGTCTACGGCGCGATTGCTGTCTTGGAGTTCCGTCAGAATCTGTTTATTGGCGCGCTGCTGCGCAGCCTCGGGACCCCAGCGCGCTTTCTCTACGGCCGACAGTGGCTTGAAAATGCGCTGCTCGCCAACCTGGCCGCGTTCGGGGCCATCCTGATCGTGGCGGTGTGGCATCGCCAGATCTTCGGCGCCCTTGGTTTTCCCAAAGCTGTCCTCAGCCTGCACGAAGCAAATCCCTATTGGAGCTACGAAATCGCGCTCATCTTCCTTTGGGTGAACTTCGGCGCGTTCCTGAGCTCATTACCGGTCGCGATCGGCCTGCGTCAGCCGGTTGGATCGATCCTGAACTGATCGCCGCTCGCTGTGATGAAGTTTGTTTCCAGCCTTCGCGACGGTTGCCCGTTCCAGCCCGCGCCGCCCTCCCCGGCGGCATCCAGGAGAATTGTGAGCGGCCAGGCTGCGCCCGGGTCCTTGCCAGCGCCGGCAGGCAGCGGAGCGCGAGTTGGGACCGGTGCCTGGATCATAGGGGCGTTGTCGGTCGCGCTGCCGATGGCGTTGACCGTGTGGCTATTGACGCTCCCAGCCGCTGTTCGTTTCTATTATCCGCTCCTGCGCGGCTCGGCGCATGCTCCCGACGCAGTCAAAGTGGCCGAGTGGCTCCGGACGCCCTATCGCGAGCGCACGCTCAACCTCAGCATGATTGGCGGCCAATTCACGTCCAAGGAGCTCAAGCACTACTCCGAAGTGCGGAGTTTGCGACCGTGGCCGCCACGGCTGAGCGCGGTTCTGGCGGTGCTGCTCTTGGTCGCTTTAGG
>JAXMHN010000120.1:0-1574 GCA_046346765.1 Verrucomicrobiota bacterium
CTTTCCACTTCTTCCTGCCGCGGGCGGAGCCAACCCCAACGTGATGCCAGGAGATGCAAACGGGTGAGCGAGACGTTCGTCCGCACTGGCAGCGGCAGGAGCAACCCCTGCCCTTTCCGATCTTCGGTCAAAAGGGCGATGCCTTGGCGAACGGCGTCCATCGGCGAGGAGATGCGGGCCGGCTTAACGGCGCCGCCCAAGTAGATCTCCCCGGACTGCGCCTGATCCGCCCCGAAGATAGCTCGCATTGTTTCGGTCCGGCCGGATCCCATCAGCCCGGCAAAACCCAGGATCTCCCCGCGACGGGCTTCAAAGGTGACGCCCCGAACCGCCGGCCCCGCGTGCAACCTTTCGACACGCAGGGCGACCGGCCCAGGCGGAGTCACCCCACGGTCAGGGAGGTCAGCCAGCTCACGGCCAACCATCAATCGGACGATTTCGGCCGGCCGGACGGTCGAGACTTCGCGCGTGGCCACGATGCGGCCGTCCCGCAGGACTGTAATCCGATCGGCGATCCGCTCAATCTCCTCGAGTCGGTGTGAAATATAGATCAAGGCCACGCCTTGGCCCTTCAGTTCCTGAATTTGGCCAAAGAGCCGTTGAATTTCGGGGCCGGTCAAGGCGGCGGTGGGTTCATCGAGGATCAAAATGCGACAGCGGCGCGACAAGCCGGCGGCAATCTCGACCAATTGTTGCTGTCCGACCCCGAGGGCATGCACCGGGACTCGGGGATCGCAATTGACCAGGCCCACCTGCTTCAGAATCGCGCCGGCCTGTTGGTTGAGGCGGGGATAGTCCACCCATCCGCAGCGATGCGGCAGACGGTCGAAGAAGATGTTTTCAGCAATGCTCAAATTGCCGATCAGGTTCAGCTCCTGCATGACGAGCCGAATTCCTGATTCTTCCGCCTCAGTCTTGCTCTGAGGCGAATACGACGCGCCGGCGAAGGTCATCGCTCCCTCGTCCGGGGCAGTTAGGCCAGCGATGATGCGGGCGAGGGTGCTCTTGCCGGCGCCGTTTTCACCGACGAGCGCATGGACCTCACCCGCGCGAAGGTCGAAATCCACGCCTTGCAAGGCAGGCGCGGAGTACGACTTCCGAATGCCCCTGAGGACAAGAACGGTTGCGGCCGACGTCATGGCGTGACGGCCTGATTAGAACAGATGGAGCACCGGATGGCGAGCGGCGAACGGGGCTGGGCCACGATTGAAATCGTATTTGAACATGGAAAATCCTGCTGAGTCGAATTAGTGTACCATCGGCTGCCTTGCGCCAGCTGACGAAAGCAAACGGGAGATCTCCTATGAAAGCCAAGAATAAACCCACTTCTTCCAAGACGGACCGGGTCGAACAACCCGAAACCTTTACCCCTGGCATCACCAAAGGCATGGTCCGCCAGCGCGCTTACGAGCTTTACCGCGACAAGCTCGCGACGGAATCGTTGACTCTGGAAGACTGGGTCCTGGCGGAAAAGGACCTGGTTCACACCATGCAGACGGACAACCTGCCGAAGTGACTCTTGCGGTCTGGCCGTCTCAAGGCTTCTGCTTGATAAGGGCTTTGAGGTAATCGCG
>JAXMHN010000121.1:0-1571 GCA_046346765.1 Verrucomicrobiota bacterium
GAGGGCGAAGGCAACCTCGATCTGGACGTGGTCTCTCTCTTTCCGGAACGGACTTGGAAAGGCCGCCCGAATGGACTGCGCGCGGATTTGGTGCAGATGCTGGCCGACCTAAAGCCCGGGTTCATGCGGTTTCCCGGCGGCTGCATCGTGGAAGGGCGCGTCCTCGAAACGCGATACCAATGGAAAACCACCGGTGGCAAGCCCGAAGACCGCCAGTTGATCGTCAACCGCTGGAACGATGAGTTCAAACACCGACCGGCGCCGGACTATTTCCAAAGCTTCGGGCTCGGCTTCTTCGAGTTTTTCCAGATGTGCGAGGACATTGGCGCCCAGCCGCTGCCCATCCTGAACTGCGGCATGGCCTGCCAGTTCAATTCCGGCCAGCTCGCGCCGCTGGACGCGCTGCAGCCTTATATCCAGGACGCCTTGGATTTGATCGAGTTTGCCAACGGCGCGCCGGATACCCCATGGGGGCGGGTCCGGGCTCAGATGGGCCACCGACGCCCATTCGGCATGAAGCTGCTCGGCGTCGGCAATGAACAATGGGGACCCCAATACATCGAACGATACACCCGCTTCGCCCAGGCCCTCAAAGCCGCCCATCCCGAGATCCAGCTGATCTCCAGCGCGGGCCCCGGCCCGGCGGACGACAAATTCGAGTTTGCCTGGCCCAAACTCCGTGAACTCCAGGCCGACATTGTGGACGAACATTGCTACGCTCGGCCCGATTGGTTTTTGGATAATTCCACTCGTTACGATCGCTACGATCGGCACGGCCCCAAGGTATTCATGGGCGAGTATGCGGCCCAGAGCGTCAAGACGGTCAGCCCGGACAATCACAACAACTGGGAATGCGCTTTGGGTGAGGCTGCTTACATGATCGGCTTGGAGCGGAACGCGGATGTGGTCGTGATGTCGTCCTATGCGCCGCTCTTTGGCCATGTCGACGCGTGGCAATGGACTCCGAACCTGATCTGGTTCGACAACCTCCGCGCCTATGGCACCCCCAATTACTACGTGCAGCAGCTCTTCGCCCGCAATCGGGGCGACATCCTCCTGCCGGTGCGAATGAGCGGCGCGCCTCACGCGGCCAACGATCAGCCGCGCCTTTACGCCAGTGCCACCCGGGACATCGCCTCCAGCGAGGTTATCCTCAAAGTGGTCAACGCCACGCCCAATGCCCTGGTCGCGCGGCTTGACCTGGCCGGGGCGCGCAAGGTCAAGCCGCGCGGCCAGGCATTCGTCCTCACGGGTTCCAGGATCGATCTCGAAAACAGCCTGGACGAACCACGGCGAGTCGCGCCCCGTCTGGAGGCGTTCGCGGCGTCGGCGGTGCCGTTCGATTACACGTTCGAGCCGACTTCAATGACTGTGCTGCGGATGAAGGTCGCATTGCCATGAGTGATTGTCGTTCCGCTGATATGATCCTGCTCCGCGGGCGACGGTTGGCCGTCCCTAGATTTTCCTATGACTAACATGATTCCCTCTCTCGTCCGGCGGGCGATCGCTCGTGCCGGCCTGGTGTTCGTTGCCATCGTGGCCGGCTTGGAGGCGCGCGCCGCCGATCCCGA
>JAXMHN010000122.1:0-1545 GCA_046346765.1 Verrucomicrobiota bacterium
TCCCGCGCCGAGGTCATGCAGATCACCGATATTTTCCGGGCGAAGATCGTCGATGTGCAAGCCGATACCCTCACCGTCGAAGTCACTGGCGATGAAGGCAAGGTCGAGAAACTGATCGAATTGCTCAAGGCATTCGGCATTCTCGATTTGACCCGCACCGGCAAAGTGGCTCTGCCCCGAAAATAGGCGCTCCTCCCATTCCCATTGGCCCTCTACCCCTCAACGAACCATGCCTGCAAAAGTATACTCGGAAAAAGACGCTGACCTGAACGTGCTCCAAGGCAAGACCCTGGCTGTGCTCGGCTTTGGCTCTCAAGGCCACGCCCACGCTCTCAACCTCAAAGAAAGCGGCCTCCACGTCATCATTGGACTGTACGAAGGCAGCAAATCCGTTCCGGTTGCCAAGGAACACGGCTTTGAGGTCGTCCCAACCGCCGAAGCCGTCCGCCGGGCCGATGTCATCTTCGTGGCGCTCCCAGATACGAAACAGGAATCCGTTTACGCCCGCGATATCGCCCCGAACCTGCAAAAGGGCAAGACCCTGCTCTTCTCGCACGGATTCTCCATCCATTTCAAGACGGTCGTGCCGCCCAAGGACATCGACGTCATCCTGGTAGCGCCGAAAGGCCCTGGCCATATCGTGCGCCGCCAATACACCGAGGGCAAAGGCGTCCCGGCGCTGATTGCCGTTTACCAGAACCCCAGCCGCCAGGCCAAGACAGTAGCGCTCGCTTGGGCGAAGGGCATCGGCGCCGCCCGGGCTGGCGTGATTGAAACGTCGTTCAAAGAAGAAACCGAGACCGACTTGTTCGGCGAGCAGACAGTGCTGTGTGGCGGCCTCAGTGCTCTCGTCCAGGCCGGCTATGAAACTCTCGTCGAAGCCGGTTACCAGCCGGAGATGGCTTACTTCGAGTGTTTGCACGAGCTGAAGCTCATTGTGGACCTGATGAACGAAGCTGGCATCAGCGGCATGCGCTTCTCGATTTCTGAGACGGCCAAGTGGGGTGACGTGTCGGTCGGACCGAAGATCATTGACGCATCCGTCAAGAAACGGATGAAGCAAGCCCTGAAGGAGATCCAGTCCGGAAAATTCGCCAAAGGTTGGGTTCAAGAGTATCAGTCCGGATACAAGCGCTATCAATCGTTGCTCAAGGCAGGCGAAAAGCACTCGATTGAGAAGGTCGGAGCCCGTCTCCGGTCGATGATGCCCTGGATGAAAAAACGCTCGATCAAGGGGGTCCAAGCGGCCTATTGACCACTTTCAGCGGGGCTTCCGCAACCAAGCGTCTCGAATGGTGTTAGCCAGGAGTGTGCATTATACTGCGCCCATGAGTCCGATCCCAAAAGCGCCGCTCCTGATCCTGCTCGGCCTCGGCACCCTCGTGACGGTGTCGGCCGTCGTGAATACTCCGGATCCGCAAGAACGGAACTATCGCGTCATCATTGACCGCAATCCCTTTGGGCTGAAGCCGCCCCCGCCCCCGCCGACCAATCCTCCCACCTTAACTCAGCCGAAGGACGAAGTCCTGCTCACAGGCATAACCT
>JAXMHN010000013.1:0-120587 GCA_046346765.1 Verrucomicrobiota bacterium
GAATGGGGCCAGTGGCACCCTGACGGAAAGCCGGGGTACTTTTAACCTGGTCATCAACGTCGCAGCGGAGGATACGATCAGCTTTGTCGTCGGAGACCAGAATGATGTTTCCGGCGACGAGACAGCGCTTCGGGCGACGATCACGCTGAGCGCTCCCCCTGTGCAAAGCTATGGCCTCACGCCGGCCAGCCAGCCGTCGGGTGCCGGGACGATCCAAGCCGATCCCGCACCGGTGAATGGGAGTTATGCCGCCGGGACAGTGGTGAGGCTCACGGCCACGCCGGCTGGCGGCTACTCGTTCAGCGGCTGGACTGGAGCCATAAGCGGTTCGGATAATCCAATCAGCGTCACGATAAACCGTGACTTGCAGGTCACGGCTCAGTTCGCACCCCAACCCTATGCGGCGGCGGCCCTGGCGGATCAGCCGCTCGTTTATTACCGTTTTGAAGAAGGGGCTGGGAGTACGGTGGCCGATCAGACGGCTTACCACCGCAACGGCACTGGCGCCCATCTGGGCGCTGTTGCCGGCGCCAGCGCGGCTTTGGGAAAGGCGGTCGCCTTTGATGGAACGAGCGCGAGCATCGCTGTCCCGGCTCTACTCGATGCCCAGGGCAACTCGGCTCACCGGCAGTTGACTATTGAAGCTTGGGTGAAGATCGATTCGTTCGACCTTCCCGAGGGTTTCGGCTGCATCTACAATCACGACGACTGGAGCGTTGGTTCCTTGCACATGCAAGTCAACCCCGGGAACCTTTGGGAGTTCAGTGTCAACGGCAGTGATCCGACCGATCTCTATTTGGGCGGTCCCGGCTTGCTGAAAACCGGCACGTGGTATCATCTGGTGGCGGTCTACGACACGGACAAGGGGAGCCTGGCCCGTTACCTGAATGGGCAATGGCTGACCAACAGCGTCTATAACAGCTGCCTGTCCATCGATCTGGGCGCCGCGCATATCGGGGCGTGGAATGGGACCTCGCGTTACATCCATGCCGCCCTCGACGAGTTCGCCATTTACCCGGTGGCACTCACGGCGGATCGGGTGAGAACACACTACGACGCCGCCGTGGCCGGACCGGAGGCGGGTCCGAGTTTGAGCGCCGCCTACGTCCAAGGCTTTGTGACCCTGAGCTGGAAGGCAACCTCGCCAGGATTTGTTTTGGAAAGCACCGATTCCCTTTCCCCTCCGGCTCAATGGCAGGCCGTCCCGAATGTATTGAACAGCCCCATCAGCGTTCCGGCGCAAGAGGTTACGCGGTTCTATCGGTTGCGCAAGTAACCGATTTTCCCGGTCCACGTGTTCAGCGCGATGCAAGAGAGTGCTGGCTGGCCGTGGTCTGGCAGGTGCACTTGTTGTTTCCTGTCTCTCGCGGTTTCAGCAGGTCTTTTTAGGGTGACGTTCCTTTTTTCATTCGAACTTCACCCGCTCACCAGTCGGTGCTCTCGTGTGGTGATCGAGACGCGATCGAGACCTGATCGAAGGAAGTGCCAATAGTTGCTGGAAGGGCCGTGGGTGGCTGTGGGTTGGGTAAAACAGACTTGATTACCGCGCTGGCGCGTGAGGCTTGCCGGCACGGCTACCGTCGTTGAAACGAAAAAGGCTTCATCCGCACAGTTGGCGTCACAGCACCGCGATCCATCTGCTTCGGTCCGGGGTCGACCTCAGCACTATTGCGCATTTACTTGGCCACGCGAGCGTGAATACCACCAACAAATACACCACCCTGGATGTGGAAGCTAAACGAGAAGCCCTGTCGAAAGCTAAACCCATCCTGCCGCCTATTCGTCGGTCGGCTCGCTGGCGATCCGATCAAGACTTGATCCGCTGGTTGGAATCACTCTGATCGTGAAAGTGCCTGTCAATAATGTGGAGTTGAAGAGGGCCAAAACCCGCGCCAGCCGTGGTGATCTCCACCACAACTCCACATTACTGACCACTTCACATGAATCAATGTGCAAGACGTCACAGCGCAGATAGGGTTTGAGCGCGCGGGTTTCGGAATGATCCGCCACCGAGCGGTAGAGTTCGGCAATCAACTCGGCAAAGAGCACGTAGCGACCGCTGTAGCCTTGTTGAATGGCGCGGATGAGAAAACCGGTGGCCAAGCCGGTTTTGCCGCAGCCCGTGCGCCCCAGCCAGACGATGTTCTGGCCTTTGGCGATGAAGTCCATTGTGTCGTAGAGGGCCATGATCTCCTTGCGGTTGAGCTTGGGCTGACGGGCAAAAGGATAGGTTTCGATTGTCCATGGCTCTGGGATGCGGGCTCGTTTGAGGCGCTGTTGGCGGGCGTTGTCGCATTTGACGCGGTATTCCTCCTCGATCACATGCGTGAGCAAGGCGGCGTGGGACATGCGCTGGCGAGCCGCCTCTTTGAGATCCTCTTCCCAATGGGCCGCCAGTCGATTGAGCCGAAGGTGGAGGAGCTTTTCTTTTAGGGAGTCATTCATACTTGGATAGATCTGGGGAGTCGGTCAGTGAACCCTCTCGATAAGCCGGGCGGTCGCGGAAGGACTCGTCGATGGGTGGCGAGGGCAGTTCACCCAAACCTTCCTTCAAGTGCAGCAGGGCGATGTTCTCAAGAGTCCTCAGGCTGGTGATGCGGTAGCGATGAGCGCGTTCGACGCTGCGCACGAATAGCTCTGGGGTCATGCGCTGGCTTAGGGCGAGCAACCGGCGCAGATACTGGTGACGCAAGAGGCCTGGGGTGCCCAGAATGAAATCGACATAGGCGCTGACCGCGGGGGCCATGGTGCGCAAGCGCTTTTCCTCTTCGTCACTGGGCAGTTTGCGATGACGTGGCTTGTAACGCGGCGTGGGCTCTCCCGGCGGGTTAACTTGCTTGTTCCTCACCCCGCTGGGTGGCAGTGGATAGTCCATCAGCCGTTGCCCGGACTGGTAAATTTCAATGTGCTGGTCGTAGCGCAGAACCATCACTTCACCGCGACCGGTACCGGGCACCCAGTAGTAGTTGGCGTCGAGGGCGACATACCCGTATTCATCCACGCTTCGTTCCAACAGTTTGTAAGGGGCGGGCAAGTGCGGAGGCAGTTGGTGAAGAAAGCCCCGTTCATACTCGAAGGCCTGGGCAGGGATGAGCCCGGCCTTACCCTGAGGGCGTTGTTCCATGCGCACAGTCGACCACTCCAGAGCTTGTCGATTGAGGTCTTCCAGGTTTTCGAACTTGCGGCCGGGCAAGAAGTTGGTTTCGACCGTGAAGAAGCTTCGTTCCTCGCCGGCTTTTCGATCGGAGTGCCCCCGAGCGTGGCAGACGAAGCGGAAGCCATAGGCTTTAGCAAACGCTTCCATCTCCGGGACAATGACGGCTTGTTCACCCAAGCCGCGCAACCGAGCCAGATTGGTGTTGTCGATAATGCAGAGGGGAGGAGCGTAGCCCCAATGCAGGAGTCCCCGGTGCAGGAAGCATTTCATCTGAAAGCGGTCAAAGGCGCGGTAAAACTGGAGATACCGGCGCTTGGAGTAGCGGTTATTCCGAGCTCGGAATAACCGCTATCATTCCGGGCGCCGGATTATTCCGAGTGGCGGCTAGAACTCTCACGCTTTCCTAAGTTTTCCCGCTGTTTGACCTTCCCAGCTCGGAATAATCCGGATGTTCTTTTTTTCACTCGATGATCCAGAGAAAGGAAAGAACACAATGATCGATTTCTATTCAAACGAAGCGGATTGGGAGCGCATGCGGATTGGTCCCTTGGGACTCCATGTGAACGGATTTGCACGGTGGCTATCCGTTCAAGGATACGGCCATAAGACCGGCCAGGCAAAGATCCGGTTGGCGGCCGATTTCAGTCACTGGCTGAATGAACGACATCTCGAGGTAAAAGATGTGACCGAGGAACAAGTCGCCCGATTTCTAAAAGCCCGGAAACAACAGTGCCGCTGGCGACCGAGGCATAGCCAAAGCTTGATGCAGTTGCTCGAGTATCTACGGCAGATAGATATTCTTGCCGAGCCAGTGGTTGCCGTGAGCGATCATCCCCGAGATCAACTTCTTGAGCAGTATGCAGCCTATCTTAAGGAGCAGCGAGGTCTCCAGCAGCTTACGATTGATAAATACCTGCCGGTCGCTCGGCGCTTTCTAGTGGCCCGGGTCGACGGGCAATGTCTCCGTCTGGGCAGGTTACAGGTTAAAGATATCACAGGATTCCTTCTTGCCGACGATCCACAGCAGAGTCTTAGCCGCACGCAATTAACGGCCGGTGTGCTCCGCAGTTTCTTGGGTTTTCTGACGCAAACGGGAAAACTGGCAGTCAATCTGGCCGTGTCAGTTCCCCCTGTGGCAAATCGGCGTTGGTCCAGAGTACCGGCGTTTCTAGAAAAGGTTCAGGTGGAGCAACTCTTAAGTAGCTGCGACCAAGCTTGTCCCACGGGTCGACGCGATCACGCCGTTCTTCTGCTTGTGGCTCGCTTGGGCTTGCGAGCCGGCGAAGTGGCGAACTTGAACTTGGAGCAAATTGATTGGGAGGCGGGCGAGATCTACGTCCGCGGAAAAAGCGCTCGAGAGGAACGGTTGCCCTTGCTCCCAGAGGTGGGCCAAGCCATAGCCGGCTATTTGCGCCGGGATCGCCCCGCGAGCCCCTGTCGGCGTGTCTTCCTTCGGCTATCGGCACCCCATCAAGGTTTTTCCAGCGCCGGCGCGATCGCCCATATCGTCCGTAGCGCCTTAACTCGTGCCCAACTCGATCCCCCCCAGAAGGGGGCTCACTTACTGCGCCGTTCGCTGGCGACCCATATGCTTAGCCACGGTGCCTCACTGCATCAAATCGGTCAGATCCTACGGCATAAACGCGCTCAGACGACGGAGCTCTATGCCAAAGTGGATGTCACGGCGTTGCGGGCCCTGGCTCAGCCTTGGCCAGGAGGTGTTCAATGAAAACGCTCAGCGCCCATTTAGAAGAGTATTTGAAGCTGCGGCACAAGCTGGGGTTTAAGCTCAGTTTAGCCGGTGGATTGCTCCATCGGTTCGTGCGCTTTGCCCAAGAAAAACGAGCGGCCTTCATTACATCGAAGCTGGCGTTGGAATGGGCGACCCAGCCTGCTGATTGCAGACCAGAGCAGTGGGCCGAACGGCTCGGGATAGTGCGCCGTTTTGCTAAATTCGTCAGCGGCATAGATCCCCGCACCGAGGTTCCATCCCAAGAACTCTTGCCGCACCGCTATCGTCGCACATCGCCTTACCTCTATACCGATGAGGAAGTGCGCCGCTTGCTTGAGGTTAGCCGACACCTTCCTGATACGATGGACTTGCGTGCGATTAGTAATTCGACACTGTTCGGGCTCTTGGCCGTCACCGGCATGCGGGTTGGGGAGGCCATCGGCCTGGACCGCCGCGACGTCGATCTCCGTCAGGGGATCATTACGGTGCGCCACGGCAAGTTCAATAAGGTTCGATTCCTACCCCTTCATTCCACGACGCAGAAGAAACTCCAGGAATATGAAACGGTGCGCGATCAACTTTGTCCCCAGCCAGCCAGTCCAAGCTTTCTTCTCTCCGAACGAGGCACTCGATTGAAGTATTGTACCGTGCTTCGCTGGTTTGTCTGCGCATCCAAAAAGATCGGGTTGCGGCCCTCCATCAATCATCGGGCCCCACGGCTTCATGATCTACGACACCTGTTTGCCTTCAAAATCCTTCGCCAATGGTATCGGCAGAACCTCGACGTCGAAGCCCATCTGCCCACATTAACCGCCTACCTGGGTCATGAACATGTGGCCGACACCTATTGGTATATTTCTGCTGCCCCCGAGTTGTTGCTTCTAGCCACGCAACGTGTGGAACGTCGCCAAAAAGGAGGATTAGCATGAAGATCGAACCTAATCTTCCGGCGGTGCTGCAGGCCTTCTTTACCGAACGCTTGATGACGCAGTGCAATGCTAGTGCGCATACGATCGCCAGCTATCGGGACACGTTTCGACTGCTCCTGGAATATGCTCATTCAAAGCTGCACAAGTCTCCCACCGTCCTGACCTTTGAGGATTTGGATGCGCCCTTCGTCGGCCGTTTCCTTGACCATTTGGAAAAGGACCGGAAAAATGCTCCTCGCAGTCGCAATATTCGTTTGGCCGCCCTTCATTCGTTCTTCAAATATGTGGCTTTTCGAGAACCCAGCCTCACGGCGCTGGCTCAGCGGGTGTTGGCGATTCCCTGCAAACGCCACAAAACCAAGCCAATCGACTATTTGACCCGCTGCGAAATTGACGCTCTTCTCGCCGCTCCGAACCAACGCACATGGCTCGGGCGGCGAGATCACGCGCTCTTGCTGGTAGCAGTGCAAACAGGTTTGCGCGCTTCTGAGCTAATTGGACTGCGTTGCCAAGACATTACTTTAGGAGTTGGAGCCCACGTGTGCTGTACAGGGAAAGGGCGCAAGGCCAGAAGCACGCCTTTGCGAAAGGATGCGATGGTGGCGTTGCGAGCCTGGATGTGCGAACGCAATGGCGAGCCTTCTGCGGTTCTCTTTCCTAACGTGCACGGCCACGCGCTGAGCCATGACGGCCTGGCTTATCTGCTCTCCAAATCTGTCACCATCGCCCGCGTCAATTGCCCTTCCCTGGGCAAGAAGCGGGTCACTCCTCATGTGCTCCGCCATACCTGTGCGATGGAATTACTCCAACACGGCGTGGATCGTTCGGTTATAGCTCTGTGGTTGGGCCACGAATCGATGGAAACCACTCAGATCTATTTTCACGCCGACATGAAACTCAAGGAACAGGCTTTAGCCAAAGTCGAGTGTTTCAAAGGCCGACGTGCTCGTTTTCGTCCGGATGACCAACTCCTGGCCTTTCTTAAAGGCCTTTAGTTATTCCGAGTTGGAAAGGTCAAACAGCGGGAAAACTTAGGAAAGCGTGAGAGTTCTAGCCGCCACTCGGAATAATCCGGCGCCCGGAATGATAACGCAGATAAAGCAGGCTGGCTTGAAGTTTGGTGGGCGTTTGCCCCAGAACAATGGTGAAGGGGCTCGTATCGTGCTGCATCTCGGCTCCGGGTTCGTCGGGCACACGATGACACCGCGTCGACTCAGGCAGTGTGATGCCCAACTGACGGAGCCACCGGGTGAGGGTGGAGTATTTGATCACCCGGCCATGCTCCTCCTGGAGCTTTTCAAAGACGCGCTGCACGTATCCGTCACATTCCTGGTAAAGCTGGCGCAACAGGTCCGGGTCGATCGGCGGGGTGAAGGATCGAGCCGGCATCCGGCCTTCCTGAGCGATCACGCGCCGCACGCTGTTGCGGCTTAAACACAGCCGCCGCGAGATCTCCCGCAGCGGCATGCCTTCCTGGTGGAGGAGGAAGATAGCCTTACGCTTGTCCGGTCCGATCATGGAGTTGGCGGAGAACTTTCAGAAAGGCTGGCCCACGGCCGAGCATCCCAGCGGTGAGCAGGTTGCACTGGGCCAGAAAGGGGCGACTCTGCAGCCGTGGATCCTGGCTCTTGCCGATGACCCGGAGCATGCCCTTGTGGGCCTGTTCCAGATCCTGCAAAAAGACCCGCTCAAACTCGGTGCAGCCGTCCGGATCCTGAGGCGCGGTCTGCATTTGCTCCAGAGGAAGGCTGAGGTTGCCCTTGAGCACCTCCTGACGAAAAGACTCCGGTCCGCGAAAGAAGCCCTGAGCCAGGGCCTCAATCTCACGCACGCTGAGCTTTTTGCCTCGGAGCGCCTGCACGAACTGGTCGATGAGCGTCGAGGGGTTTACGCGCCTAAACCGTCGTAAACTGTAAAGAAAGGAGTAAACCGGAAAGGCGCCGGCAAACAGAGCGTCCCGGACAGTCGGGCTCAATTGCGCGACTAAGCCGTAAACTCACCCAGGCCTTGCTGCGGGACAGTTGCTGTGCAATCCTCGGCGACACTCATCCCACGCTCGGTCTTGAGTTCGTCGACGAAGCAGCGCGCCTGCTCCAGCAGATGCAAGGTGTGATGACGAGCACCACGCAGCAACTGCAAGATCCCGGTCACTTCGTCAGCGCCCCCACGAGGCAAAGGGCACGCTCTGAATGTGCAGTTTACGGGCACAGCGACGCTTAAACCCGTTGAGCAGGATCGCCGCCCCCATCCGTTCTGACTCCCTGGAGAGGCTCCTGGATGCCCAGTTGGGCAATGGACGACAACAACTGCTCTTCCAGCCGGGGCTGCTGGAGCCGATGGCTTTGGTAACGCAGGTCCAAATCCGACAACTCGATGTCCGCGACTGTCGCCGAAGCGTCCTTAAGGTGGGCGTTCATTCAACCAGGCGATAATCTGATCGATCCGGCGCGTTCGGACCATGCGGTGTTGTCTCAGGACCCGGGTGAGCATCTCCAAAACCTCTGCCAGACTGACCTGGCGCCCATCAATCAGGCTGGTGACAATGCGAATGTATTCCACGATCGGCTATGGCCACGGTGGATTTTGCTCAGGCAACGGTGCGGGAGCCACTGGAGCGGTCTTCTTCCGCCGTTTGGCATTTTGCTGCTGCTTCTTCACCTTGCCCCTCTCGTCCTGGTAGTAGGCGGTGCTCCGTTGGTTGGACTGACGCTTGCGATGGGCTTCCCGGCATCCGAACGGACAGCGCAGGTCCTGACGCGCGGCGTTCCGAGGGTGCGTGAAAAAGAAGATCCGGCAGTGCCGACATCGCTTCAGGCACCGGCGCAACTCAGGCTGGTTCTGAACAATCGATCGCAGCAGCACGTAGCAGCCGAGAATCAGAGCGACAACTGGGCTGTTCCGATACCAATCTGCGGCGAACCGAAAATGCTGCCCGATCGCTATTGTAAAAAACCAAAAACCTGGCTATGGACACTAAAGTAAGTTAAAGCACCCCTTGTCCTACCGAAGCGGCTTTAAGCTGTCGAGGCAGGGCAAGGGGATTCCGTTGCCACCCAACGCCGCCTCACAGCCACCCCGCTTGGAAACAAAATCACCGGCGACCGCACCCAAGTGGGTCAGTTTTGGTGAGCAAAGGCGGGTCAATTTCCGTGAGCGCAAACGACAAAGGGACCCTCAAAACCGCGCCGTAACCAGACACACGTTCTGACACGTTGTTTCAGACTCGCGGAGAACCCGAGCCTGCCGGTTGTTGCAGCACGTCAACCGCCGATAGGAACGCTAGCGACTCTCCCAAACCATCCGCTTGCGAACAATCGCGAGTCCTGCAAAAGACATCGCCAGCAGCGCGGCCGTTGCCCCACCCTCCGGTACGCTCGCCGGCGGCGTTGCCCGCACTTTGAAAGAAAAGCTCCCCGAAAAGGTCCCACCGTCGGTTGAGCCTGTGTCGTGGGACACGCTCAGAGAGAAATCGACAACTTGAGCCAACGGATCGTTGCTATAAGAACCTGAGACCGAATCACTAACCGGCGAACCGCTCAAATTCATATCGATGTTCGGGCTGTCAGGACTACCGAAGGCCAGGGCGCCCACAAGAGCCGGCCCCCCAGGAAAGACCTTAACGAAGAACCTCTGTTGAGTTGAGTCGCCGGGAAGGAGACCAGCGAATTGAATTGGGTTCCGCGCCTCATTGGCTGTCCCAGTCGCGCTAAAAGTCCCCTGCAGCTCAGTCCCTGTATCCACCGTAAAAATGATGGTGGCGTTGGACGACAAAGAGAATGTCGCGACACTCAACAGGACAAAACACAATAATTTCTTCTTCATACCGTTGGTTATCAAACGTTACTGCGATTTCTCTGTGGCCATCATTGCCCATGACCGCAGAACCGGTTGGGCTTCATCAAGCCACGCACCTCATTGCGTCATAGGCTTCGACCTTTTCACCGCTTCCTGCCTATTCTTTCGAAATCTTGCCGTGGACGTTACAAAATAAAGTAATAAGATGTTGCGTAGCCGGTCCGTTCCTGACGTGGGTTCCTAAGCGCGTGTGTCGCCGAGATAAATAAAACCATCAACACTCCCAGGAGGCGGATGCATCCCTAATGGTGATGGTTAAAATTGTAAAGCTCCTGCGGGGGGGGGAGGCCTCAACTTCCGGATGACAACCCCGAAATGTTTGTTGGTATGGGGAAGCCATGGAAGTTCACACTGTCGGTGTACATCGCACCGCTTATGGAACAGGAATACGAACTTGCGACGGCTCCAACCACGGCCCCTGGGCGCGTCTGGTTCTTGCCTTCCGATAAGACTCAGGACAGGCTTGAAGTTTTCCTGCGCTACGCTTTAGAAAATTACCGGAGTCAGACCGATTGGTTCCTGAAGCACAAGGAGAGAACACTCATTGAGTTGGGAGCAATCGTTGCGGCGGAGCTCACGATCGGGCAATTATCTCCCCGATGGTGCCTCCCGAGCTTCTGCGCAGATGGGTCTAGTCGTGCTGGCACTCATTCTCGTCTGCATCCGCAGGTCATCTGCATCCGCAGTCTGCATCCGCAGAAGTCAGCCCTTGAAATAGAACTTAAGTGTTCTACCGCCCTCCGTCTGGTGTGAAGCCATCGGAGCGCCGCAGCCGTGTGGATGGGGAACGAGGGCAGCGGTAGAGCGCAGGGCCGCGTGCCAAGAGTTCGTCGGATCGGAACCATCATGGCGGAGTCCACCCTGCGGAACTGGATTGAACGCTCAGGAACGGCAAGTTCCTATTTCAGGCTGACCCTGCGGGTGCCAATCAGGGACGTCACACACACTCGGCGATCGCTGCAACGGCTTGTTTGCGCCGTGTAGACCGTTCTCGGAACTTGTTGGCCAAGCCCCGATGACTTCTCAATCCCGTCGGTCGGGCGCTGCCCTGCTGTATCGTAAGTATCTAATAAGTACGAGAATACGATTCAGGTGGACGAATTCTATGGAAGGTGGTCAGATCGCGATCAGGCCGATCCGTTGGTGTCGCTCGCTGGGCAGTTCACCACATCCAAAGCGGAGCGGGCATGACATCTCTTCTCTCGATGATGGTCGTTCTTTTACTCATCGTGGCGCAACTGATCGCGGCCCTGGGCCCTGCGCATGGAGCAGTCGCGTGCGCTCGATTGGGCTCGGTTCGCACGAGACCTTTCCCCTTCCTGCGGCGTCGTGTCCGGGAGCTATGCCTACGTGGCGAACTCTTGGTCGGACACACGCTCGGGTTTTTGATGTGAGTAACCCGTCTGCGCCGCACGCGGTCGGCCTCGGCCGGAGCCGACTCTGCACCCTATTCGGTCGCGGTGTCCGGGAGCTAGCCATGCCTACTTGGCGAACTCTTTCTCGGACACGCTCCAGGTTTTGATGTGAGTAACCCGTCTGCGCCGCACGCAGTCGGCTCGGTTCGCACGGACCTTGCCCCTTTCTGCGGCGTCGTGTCCGGGAGCTATGCCGCACACCGTGGCGAACTCTTGGTCGGACACGCTCAGGTTTTTGATGTGAGTAACCCGTCTGCGCCGCACGCGGTCAGCTCCGGTTCGCGCGGACCTTGCCCTTTCTGCGTCGTCGTGTCCGGGAGCTATGCCTACGTGGCGAACTCAGATTCGGACACGCTCCAGGTTGCACGATGTGAGTAACCCGTCTGCGCCGCACGCGGTCGGCTCGGTTCGCACGGACCTTGCCCTCTGCGCCGTCGTGTCCGGCAGCTATGCCTACGTGGTGAACGCTGGGTCGGACACGCTCCGGGTTTTTGATGTGATAGCCGTCCGCTGGAAACCGGTTGGCTCAGCCGGCACCGGCTCTAACCTCGTTCGGTAGCGGTGTCCGGGAGCTATGCCTACGTGGCGAACTCAGATTCGAACACGCTCCAGGTTTGATGTGAGTAACCCGTCTGCGCCGAAAGCGCTTGGCTCAGCCAGCACGGGCTCTGGACCTGTTTCGGTCGCGGTGTCCGGCAGCTATGCCTACGTTGTCACCCATGATTCGAAGACCCTGGAAGTGTTTGCTTTGCGGTTCGAAGTTAGCGCCCAGGCGGAGCCCGCGCAGGGCGGGGTGGTTACCGCCGGAACGTATGAACCGGGGAGTGTCGCGACCGTTAACGCTGCGGCGAAGCCAGGCTTTCGATTTGCCAGTTGGACCGAAGATGGGACGAAGTGAGCCGGAATCCGCAGTTACACTTTTACTGTCACTGGGCCACTGGTGGCCCATTTCACTCCAGTCGCGGCGTTCGAACTCAGCGTGCGGGCCTCGCCCGCACAACAGAACAGGTGACCGGTGGCGGGCTGAAGGTGGGACTTGGGTGAGCGTCAATGCCTTGCCGAACGAGGTTATCAATTTGTGGATTGGACCGATGCGAGCGGAGTCTGGAAAGCGACTCGCTCAGCCTTGTTCAGCTTTATCATTTGGTCCAATAGCACGCTTTGGTCGCCCACTTCGAGCCCTTGCTCGACGGCGGAAGCCCAACCGGCGGACCTGGTCACCGCCACCTCCGCTAATAGTCCGGGCACTGAAGGGTGCGCGGAGCCATCGATAATAACACCCAGATAAAGTATTTGAACTTCGACAAGCTCAATGCCGGCTTGACTGTCACCCCCTCCGTCGGGCTGACGGTGCTGAACGCGCTCGGCCTGGCTTCGGCCAACGTGCCGGATCGGGACCCGTCAGGAGACGCGGTTGGAAGGCTCGAATGACGGTAAGACTTTTACGGTGATTGCGGCAGGAGTGGTTTCCGCCCTTTCCCAACCGGTTTGCGCACCAGAACCTCTTTTTCACCAACGCGGTGCCGTATCAGAACTACCGGCTGATCTTTCCACGACCGTGTCGAATGCGTATACGGCCAATGCGATGCAGATCGCGGAAGTGGAGCTGTTCGGAACTCCTTATGTGCCGCCGGGCAGGTGGCGGATGTGGGAGGCGCGATTTTGAGGAGATCTTCCCGAAACGAGGGTGGCAATACCTGCAATCCAGCCTGCCCAGCGGCGGGGCTCAAGCGGCGTTGAACTGGGGGCGACCGGTCGGCAACGTCGGTAATTTCGGCTACGGAGGAGGGTCGGCTCTCTACGACTTCAATCTGGCGGCGGTGCTGGGGACTGTGACGGGCACGAATCCATTCAAGATGTTCCTGGATGGGGAGGTCAAATGGGCCGGTGCTGGGCAAGGACATGCTCGTGGCCCCGGGCGATCCACGGCAGGTGGGGGGCAGTAACTACGTCATAGTGCGCTACACGTTGCAGGCCCCGGATGTCCAGACCTATGGCAGCCAGGCCATTGCGGGCAGCTTCCGTGAATTGAACCCTGTCGGTAACAGTGTCGAGGTCGCTGTGTTCAAAAACAACGACCGGTTATTCTATGCGAATGGGGCCAGTGGCACCTGACGGAAAGCCGGGAATGGCACAACGCCTGGTCATCAACGTCGCAGCGGAGGATACGATCAGCTTTGTCGTCGGAGACCAGAATGATGTTTCCGGCGACGAGACAGCGCTTCGGGCGACGATCACGCTGAGCGCTCCCCCTGTGCAAAGCTATGGCCTCACGCCGGCCAGCCAGCCGTCGGGTGCCGGGACGATCAAGCCGATCCCGCACCGGTGAATGGGAGTTATGCCACGCCGGGACGGTGGTGAGGCTCACGGCCACGCCGGCTGGCGGCTTCTCGTTCAGCGGCTGGACTGGAGCCATAAGCGGTTCGGATAATCCAATCAGCGTCACGATAAACCGTGACTTTTGAGTCACGGCTCAGTTCGCACCCCAACCCTATGCGGCGGCAGCCCTGGCGAGATCAGCACTTCGTTTAATCCTACCGTTTTGAAGAGGGGCTGGGAGTACGGTGGCCGATCAGACGGCTTACCACCGCAACGGCACTGGCGCCCATCTGGGCGCTGTTGCCGGCGCCAGCGCGGCTTTGGGAAAGGCGGTCGCCTTTGATGGAACGAGCGCGAGCATCGCTGTCCCGGCTCTACTCGATGCCCAGGGCAACTCGGCTCACCGGCAGTTGACTATTGAAGCTTGGGTGAAGATCGATTCGTTCGACCTTCCCGAGGGTTTCGGCTGCATCTACAATCACGACGACTGGAGCGTTGGTTCCTTGCATGCAGTCAACCCCGGGGAACCTTTGGGGTTCGGTGTCGGCGGCGGTGATCCGACCGATCTCTATTTGGGCGGTCCCGGCTTGCTGGCTCGGCACGTGGTATCATCTGGTGGCGGTCTACGACACGGACAAGGGGAGCCTGGCCCGTTACCTGAATGGGCAATGGCTGACCAGCAGCGTCTATAACAGCTGCCTGTCCATCGATCTGGGCGCCGCGCATATCGGGGCGTGGAATGGGACCTCGCGTTACATCCATGCCGCCCTCGACGAGTTCGCCATTTACCCGGTGGCACTCACGGCGGATCAGGTGAGAACACACTACGACGCGCCGCCGTGGCCGGACCGGAGGCGGGTCCGAGAGTTTGAGCGCCGCCTACGTCCAAGGCTTTGTGACCCTGAGCTGGAAGGCAACCTCGCCAGGATTTTGTTTGGAAAGCACCGATTCCTTTCCCTCCGGCTCAATGGCAGGCCGTCCCGAATGTATTGAACAGCCCCATCAGCGTTCGGCGCAAGAGGTTACGCGGTTCTATCGGTTGCGCAAGTAACCGATTTTCCCCGGTCCACGTGTTCAGCGCGATGCAAGAGAGTGCTGGCTGGCCGTGGTCTGGCAGGTACACTTGTTGTTTCCTGTCTCTCGCGGTTTCAGCGCAGGTCTTTTTAGAGGTGACGTTCCTTTTTTCATTCGAACTTCACCCGCTCACCAGTCAGTGCTCTCGTGTGGTGATCGAGACGCGATCGAGACCTGATCGAAGGAAGTGCCAATAGTTACGGAAGGGCCGTGGGTGGCTGTGGGTTGGGTAAAACAGACTTGATTACCGCGCTGGCGCGTGAGGCTTGCCGGCACGGCTACGTCGTTGAAACGAAAAAAGGCTTCATCCACTGATTGGCGTCACAGCACCGCGATCCATCTGCTTCGGTCAGGGTCGACCTCAACACTATTGTGCGCATTTACGCGGCCACGCGAGCGTGAATACCACCAACAAATACACCACCCTGGATGTAAAGGAAGCTAAACGAGAAGCCCTGTCGAAAGCTAAACCCATCCTGCCGCCTATTCGTCGGTCGGCTCGCTGGCGATCCGATCAAGACTTGATCCGCTGGTTGGAATCACTCTGATCGTGGTGAGGTACTGTCAATGTGGAGTTGAAGGGCCAAAACCCGCGCCAGCGGCCGTGGTGATCTCCGCACCGCTCCCGTGCTGACCACTTCACGCCGAAGATCAATGTTGCAAGACGTCACAGCGCAGATAGGGTTGGCGAGCGCGGGTTTCGGAATGATCCGCCACCGAGCGGTAGAGTTCGGCAATCAACTCGGCAAGTACGCTGGCGACCGCTGTGGCCCTGCCAGATGGCGCGGATGAAACCCGGTGGCTAAGCCGGTTTTGCCGCAGCCATTGCGCCCCAGCCGAACGATGTTCTGGCCTTTGGCGATCGAAGTCCGTTGTCGTAGAGGCCATGATCTCCTTGCGGTTGAGCTTGGGCTGACGGGCAAAAGAGGTAGGTTTCGATTGTCCATGGCTCTGGGATGCGGGCTCGTTTGAGGGCGCTGTTGGCGGGCGTTGTCGCATTTGACGCGGTATTCCTCCTCGATCACATGCGTGAGCAAGGCACGGCGTGGGACATGCGCTGGCGAGCCGCCTCTTTGAATCCTCTTCCAATGGGCCGCCAGTCGATTGAGCCGAAGGTGGAGGAGCTTTTCTTTTAGGAGTCATTCATACTTGGATAGATCTGGGGAGTCGGTCAGTGAACCCTCTCGATAAGCCGGGCGGTCGCGGAAGGACTCGTCGATGGGTGGCGAGGGCAGTTCACCCAGAACCTTCCTTCAAGTGCAGCAGGGCGATGTTCTCAAGAGTCCTCCAGGCTGGTGATGTGGTAGCGATGAGCGCGTTCGACGCTGCGCACGAATAGCTCTGGGGTCATGCGCTGGCAAGGCGAGCAACCGGCGCAGATACTGGTGACGCAAGAGGCCTGGGGTGCCCAGAATGAAATCGACATAGGCGCTGACCGCAGGGAACCCATGGCGCGCAAGCGCTGCACCTCTTCGTCACTGGGCAGTTTGCGATGACGTGGCTTGTAACGCGGCGTGGGCTCTCCCGGCGGGTTAACGCTGTTCCTCACCCCGCTGGGTGGCAGTGGATAGTCCATCAGCCGTTGCCCGGACTGGTAATTTCAATGTGCTGGTCATAGCGCAGAACCATCACTTCACCGCGACCGGTGCCGGGCACCCAGTAGTAGTTGGCACGTCGAGGCGACATACCGTATTCGGCGCAACTCAGGCTGGTTCCGCACGATCGATCGCAGCAGCACGTAGTAGCCGAGGATCAGAGCGACTACCGGGCTGCTCCGAGACCAAGCCGCCACGAACCGAAAATGCTGCCCGATCGTTATTGTAAAAAACCGAAAACCTGGCTATGGACACTGCGATAAGTTAAGCACCCTTGTCTTACCGAAGCGGCTTTAAGCTGTCGAGGCGGGGCAAGGGGATTTTGTTGCCAACCAACGCCGCTTCGCAGCCACCCCGCTTGGAAACAAAATCACCGGTGACCGCACCCACCTGGGTCAGTTTCGGTGAGCAAAGCCGGGTCAATTTCCGTGAGCGCTAACGACTGTCCGAACTGTCGCTTCCGGCTAGCTGAAAAAGCGGTCAATATTGCGGCCCAGCCGACCTGAGTCTCCCGAAACAAGACATTTTAGCCATGTTCAGCGCCGCAGTCCTGTGGCTGGCGCAAGCGGTGTCCGCATTGAGGCGGTGCTGTCTCTTTCGACACACTCGGAGGCGGACACTTTGGCGATCTGCTCGCGCGTCCGCTACGGTCGGGGAAGCGTGGAAATCAGGAACTGCACTCAACATTAAAGGCCATCCGAAAGCTTTGGAGCCTCTCAACAATCTCAGCGCCGGAATCCATTCCTCAGAGCCGCTTTTTTGTCCTAATCGACGACGTCACCTCCGCACTGGCTTACTGGCCGGCATGAGCAGCTGCTTCTTGTGCGGCAAGGACCACAAGAGTGGTCCCAAAAAAGATAGCCATGAGTCGAGCACTGGCCCCTGCCCTCGAGTCCAAACGCAGACGGCACACCCCGCGACTAGCCCCCCCTTTGCCGCGTCAGTGGCACATGGGGAAGGCCAGGTGGCTTTGGGCGGCGGATTCGTTCGGGTCGGGTGACAGTGATGGTCGTCAGCCAGCCTCTGCGCCCGGCCCAAACTAGAGCGCGTCTCGGAAACTCAATCCCCGCGTTTCACGTCAGTCCGTTCGGGCCAACAGCTGGGCAGACAGGGAAGCCAGCCGGTCCGACACTCCGCCTGCGGCCATCTGAGATTATCTGAGATAGCAATCCTTGTTTTCCGTGTCAATTGAGGTTAAACCAGCTATTGCAAAGAAATCAAATGTAGAACAAGCAGCACATCCAATTTAGCGTAGCTTCGGCTACGGCCTCATCAGAAAACCGCGAATTTTCAGTCGAGAGGCCGCCCGAGTACGCGCCCAACCGGGCGCGGCTTGGAGCATTCTCTCGACGGGCGCTTCGCGGTGCCTCTGATGGGGGTGCGACAGGTTCGCGCCCCTTTCTTTCCCCGTGGCTGTCGCTTTGCGCCAAGATCTTTGGGGGTTAGCATGGCACGCCAGATTCTCATCGAAAACGGCCTCCGGTTGGAAGTTGAGAAATGCGCATCTACCAAGACAACATCGAACCTGTCTCTGATAATGCGCAGCGGCGGGTGGCATTGGCTTCGCCGGGTAAAGGGGGTACTATGAGTTCACCGCCTGAGTATCCTCATTGGCCGGTTGACTGGCCGGGGCGACGGTTCGTTAATTTGGACTGCGTTGGTGATCCGGGCAGTTGGTTAGATTTGGAGCTTCCGAGTGAGGAAGAAGTTTTGACACAAGACCCCGAAGCGGACGAGGGAACCGCGGAGGCACTGGCTGACGCCTATATCAGCAAAGGACAGCAGCTTTGCTTTCCACTTCCCACAGATCTTGGCGTGAGTTTTGAGAGCATGCGGAAGGTCGCAGTGGCAGATTTCGTCGGCTTTATTCGAGAGTGGCGAAAACGCGCCCGTGCCGCTGGGTGCTTTGACCAGAAGCAAGGTGCCGATGACGATTTCATTTCTTTGTGGGATCTCCTGTCTATCCTTGGTTTCCTGCCCGACCCAGGAGTATGGTCGGACCCGCCGCCGGGTCTAAGCTGCAGGATTGGTGGTGGCGCAATTTCTGCCAGCCGCGTCCGAAGCGAACGTCTCCAGCAAGTTGTGCTGATTACCGGGGTTCTCGTATCGCCGCGGGGCGTCGCTGAGATCAACTTTGAGATGCCCAGAAAAGTCGAGTCGCGCCAGCAGGCGCTGGCGTGGCTTGTGTGGGGGCTCGATAGTGCCGCCGACGGAGGGCGTTTTGCCCCTGGAGTCCCTATCTGGTGGTTGGAAGAAGGTCGACAGCACCGTGGCACACTTCCGTGGGAACGAGAGCGCCTCGCTTACGCAGCAAGGCCTCACTGCTTTCTGGAACGGGAATGGGCGCGGCTTGCGCTTAAGACATTGGCTGATCAGATTCGCATTGCCGCACGGCTTACTTCGGAGGCCATTTGGAGCGGTGTGATCGCTGCGGACACGAGCACTACAGCTATCACTCCTGCCGCAACCGGCACTGTCCCAAATGTCACGGCGAGCAGACCCAAGCGTGGCTGGACAAGCAGCAAGCTCGTCTGCTGCCGGTGGCCTATTATCTTTTGACCTTCACCCTGCCAGGCAGCCTGCGACCCCTGGCCAAAGCTCACCCACGCGAGATTTACAATCTGCTGCTCGGCGCGGCGGTGGCCAGCTTGCAGAAACTAGCCGCTGATCCGCAATGGGTCGGAGGTACTTTGCCCATCTTGGCCGTGCTGCATACCTGGACACGGGCCCTGCTGTTTCATCCGCATGTCCATCTGTTGGTTCCCGCTGGAGGCATCTGCCCAGAAGGAACCTGGGTCGATGCCAAGCATTCCGAGTTCTTGGTCCCCGGTTATGCCTTGAGCCCGATCTTCCGTGCCAAGGTCAAGACGAGTCTCAAAAAACTCGGACTATTGGATGTCCAGTGCCCTTGCTGGGAACAAAAATGGAACGTCCACTGCCGCCACGCTGGCTCGGGAGAAAAGGTCCTGGACTATCTGGCTCGATATGTCTTTCGGGTCGCGATCAGCAATACCCGGTTGGAAAATCTCCAGGAGCGGCTGGTGACCTTCCGCTATCGCGATAACAAAACTCAAGAGCTATGCCACACGTCCATTACGGCCGAGGAGTTCATCGGACGATTCCTCCAACACGTGCTGCCCAAGGGCTTCGTCAAAGTGCGTGCCTATGGCCTATGGAGTTCCTCGCAGAAGGAACAACTGGCCAAGATCCAGCAAGAACTCCAGCAGACACGCCAACTGGAACCTTTGCCGACGCAGCCAACCCCCTCGGTCGCGAGTCCTGAGGAGCACCCGATCCGCTGTCCAAAGTGCAGAATCGGAAGCATGCGGTTTATCTGCGAGATCGCGCCGGAAAGAAAATGGCCTCCGTGATGAAGAGACTCACTCGGTTCTACTGCCAGGTGCACTCGGCCTTGTCTCACCGGCAATGGCTATGGCGGCGGCTTGTCCTGGGGCGGCGAATTCACTCTCAGCGACTCCATTTCCACTCGTCGACAACCGCCTCGACGAGACTGCACCTGAGCCGATGCCATGCCCGCAGCACCGCCGGGTTCAGTCCGTCACCGCTTAAAGTCGGCGCAAAATCCAAAGGACGCATCCTATCGCGCCCGACCGGCCCACCTCCTATCCGGTGAAGCCGGATTGAGTTCAATCGGAATTCTTTGCCGTGGCTCGAGGCCGCCGTAGCACTGCTCCACGCCATCGGCTCGCACGGCAAAAAATCTTAATTCATTTTCGGGAATGTTTTTGAGCAGGTTCGGAGTTAATTCACCGCTTCGGGAGGTGGGAGAGGTCATCGCTTTTTTTGTAGCACATAAAATAATTTGGCGTCAATATTTTACGTGTTACAAAAATAACTGAATGAAAAGAAAACGTGGTCGGCCCAAGATCTCCGGTCGCGGCGCCCGGGCCAAGTACATTTCGGCAAGGCTCCTGCCAACCGAAGAGGCTCTGATCAGGAGCGCCATCCAAAAGTCAGGCAAAACCAAGTCAAATTGGGTTCGGGACGCTCTCCTTGCAGCCGCGGCGGCGGAGAAGTAAGGGAAAAAACTGGCGCCCACAAGCTGAGACGATCAATGGGTACCGACGGCTTACAAAAGCTGGTGAACGACCTGTAGCACTGACGCATTTTTCTGACGATCTCGTCCACGACACGCCGCACTACGCAAGGGCGGTGTATACATGCTGGTGCACGCGCGCCAGCTGTTTGGGGACTAACCAAGGACAATGCGTACCGTCCGGAGCAAGTCCGGCCAAAGCCATTTGTGCGCGTCGGCGGCCGTAGCAAGCGAGGATGACTCCCAACAACCTAACAGCGTCTGGATAGCCATTGCGATACCGCCCCTGCTCCCACTTGTAGACACTACTGACCGAGACGCCGAAAAAATAGGCCGTATCAGTGGCTGACCACCCAAGTTTCTTTCGAACTTCTCGCAGATCCATGGGAGTTAATATACTCCATCGCTCACGATTGATGGAAGCACACAGGTGTAAGACGTGCACGTCGACCACGATGAATCGTTAATCCCATGTGATCGCAGTTCGGGAAACGAGCATCGAGCGGCATCCTTCCTTTCCCTTCCCCACCCCTAAAGGGGGGTGGGAAAGGAAAGGAGGGAAGGATTTTAAAGTCCTCGTTTCCTGGCTTCCTGGGAAAGGAGTTGGGAAACGAAGAGTGCGTAACCCTCATGGCATATTAGCAACGACCTTCCGGCGGAAACGGGCTTCTTTCCGCCTTGGCCGGGTCCCTTCGTTCGCACCTGAGCCCGGGTTATCCGCCGGTTCCACCTCCATCCGCTCCACAGTGCCGTCCTCCAGCGCAAGTTTGAGCCATGAGTCAGCCTTACCCTTTCCGATCTCGAGTTTTTGCTTGGCTTCTACACGGATACGATCGCGGCAGATGCCAGGTTGGTCGTGCTTTGGGAGCACCTCCAGAATGCGCTTGTAGTCTTCAACCGCTTTGGCTTCCCTCGCCTGCTCGGGCGTGGCATCAATCCAACGGATTTCGCTGTCATGGTGACGAAAGTAGCGTTCACTCGTGGACTGGCCTTCGCAAGTCCAGCACGTCCGCTGCCAGCGCTTGGTGGCGCGAAAGCGATAGACTCCTTTAGCCATCGGCTCGATCTGGATCATGGCGCGGGGCCAGTTAGCAACACGAGCATCACCGGCAGCTAGGTATTGGTAGTCGTGCTGACCGTAGCCTGTGGTGTCGCGATTGTTCGTCTTCGCGGTATGGTGGACGCCAAAGAAGCCGACCTGGTGGCGCTTGATAATAGGGTCGATCGTCTGGTAAAGCAGACCACCAAGCTCGCGAGCAGGATCGCCCGGGCAGAACGCCAACATCGGATTAACCATGACTAGGTCCGGCTTATGTTCCAGAGCTGCGGCGTTCAGCAAATTCTGCAAGTCGACATTTGTTCCTCCGGGCACTGGCGGAAGGATAATGAGATTTTGCTTTAGTAGGGTGATTTTCCCCTCGGTGAAGCAGCCAGAGGCAAGAATGCCCGCCATGGTTTCGCGATAGTCGTTAAGAGAATCCTCTGTCTGCAAGACCACGATTCGCAAGGCACGGGCGGGGTGAATGTGCAGTCCGGCTAGTCCGACTGCCCATTCTGCGCAGGCTTGCAGGGCAGCCACCGATTTACCGCAACCCGCTGGCCCGAATACGATCAACCCTTGCCCACGCTCGACCAGCCGGTTTCCCAGCAAGTTGTCTTTGTAATCGACCGGTTGAGTTAGCTCTTCCCAGGGTATGGGATCCCCGAGAATCGGGCCAAGATTAGCCGCTCCCTCTTCGTGCAGCAACTTCCGCTCAAACGGTGGCAACTCAGCTAACTTGTCTGCATCGATGATCGGATTCGACATAAGTTAACCAGGGCAGATGGACCACAGCAACCGGTGTTGTTCAAACTCATCAGGGTCGATCAAGCAAAGGTCGTTGAGATCCTTGACTGGCGCACCGTCGACGCGGTGAAAGTCTGTGAAATCGAAACCATCGACCTTTCTGGCGACCGGCTTTATTGCCCTGACCCAGTGCGCTGCACCAATGCGGCCTGCTTGGCTCGAGTCGATGTGCGGGAAGATACGCACAGTTTTCCCGTGAAAGGCGGGGACGGCGCTTTCAGCGATGCGTTGGGATGCGCCCAGCATACACACTACGGTCGCATCCCGTTGACGACACTCGCACACGAGGAAATGCAGACCTGCGAGAAGGTCGGGTCCGCCTTCGACAAGCAGCAGGTTGGCAAACTGCTCTGCCTCTGGCGTCCCCAGCGGCAATGAAGCGATACTCCCCGGCAGCGTTAGAGCCTTGCTCTCGGACCCATCCTTCAGTGTGAGAAGCCTGCCGTCCATTCGCCGGGCCTGTGCTAATCGCCGGGATGAATCGGTGACGATCCAGCAAGGCGCATCGCGGTAGTCAGCTATGAACAGCAGACCCCGTTCGACCCCGAGCCGCAGTCCGGCCATGCCGATATTTCGCAGTCGACTGATCTGCTGGAGGTGTGCCGCCGACGGAAGGTCGAACTTCGGCCAAGCTGTACGTTTATCCACGGGAGATATGGGAGCCAGGCTCGTGTTTTTGCCAAGTAGCCAACCTTTCGCTTTCCTTGGGACGGCCTTCATCGCCGACCGAACCTTGTGCGTTAGCTCTGCGTCGCTCCATGGCGGTTGGCACGCGCCATTCCATTCACGCATCAGAACCAATGCATCTAGCTCGCTGAGCAAGAATCCGTGGACCAAAGCGACTGCAACACCGAAGCTGTGATCATGTCCGCGAGCACCGGATACTGCCGGTGGTGTTGCGGAGAGGTATGCACGAACGCGTGTGACTAACGTGGCGTCCATAAGGCCGAGTCTCTGTCTCGCAGTCGCTGCGGGACGGGAACATTCAAGGCACTCGTCAGGCCGTGGCTTAGTCGATGTTACCCAGCCCCGAAGGCCGACACCAAGATGTGCGAGGCGGCAGGTACCGAGAGGCGCCAAAGGGAGTCACTATTGGGCTTGGCAGCTCACCAAGTAGATGCCTTGACGCTCGATGTGGTCGTGGTAGATTTTCCTCGGAAAAGCAGTTCCCGCCTTGGCCGATCAGGGCCGAGGTGTGTGCCTTGGTCATATGCCCTCCTTTGATCCGGCGATTAGCGCGTTAACCTCCGCCTCCCTAAATCCAGCAGCTCTTTTCCTTCCCGGTAAGATGACTTTTGCCAGAGGCAGTTTGTCGACGGTTCGGAGGGAGCATGACAGTCTCTGTGCGACTTCGTTTCGTCGCAGGACCCGCGGTACCATTTCGACAGGAGTCTCGGTTTTAGCCGGTGGGCTCTGACGGAGCAAGGCCAGCAGGCGAGACCGCTCGACCGGGCTGACGGTAGGGTCACTGCGTAAGACTGCTCTTACGGCGTCGAATGTTGTTTCAAGCATGTGCTTTGCTTTCGTTCGCGGCTTTGCGCCGCTTCAAAAGCAAGGCGTTACATCGGCCGTTACAATCTGTTACCTCGATCGTAACCTGCGCGTCAAAGACTCCAGGAATCTTTGCCGGTATAGGCGCATTGGTTGCCCGTTCGGATGTGCGTCTTGAGATGATCTGCTGCGGCTGGCAAATCCTGCCGGATGGCCTCAATTGCTCGATTGATCGCCCTCGTGATCTTCACTCGCTCTGAATCCCTGGGCGTGCGAAAGCTGCGGATCTTACCTTGGTGCCCAGTCGCTCGTTCAAGATACGATCTGTATTTCTGAAGCTCTGCGTCGATGTCATTTAAGCGCTCGTCGCTTACAAGAGTCTCTTTCTCTTTTTCCAGAAGATCGATAGTCTCCAGCACTTGCTTCCGGGTGGCCTCGTCGACGACCGGCTGGGGGCTTTCGCCGCTTCCACCCAGCGCTTCCAGTTCGGGGTTATCCGTTGGACAGGTTTTGGCGATTGCCTGTCCTAGAGCCACTACAGAATGACTTTCACCTTGATGCTGAATCAGGAAGTGGATGTAGCGGAGTCCAAGGCGATTTTGCACACAGACTGTCTTGCCATTCATGAAGCGGATCTGCCAGTACTCTCCCGCGAGACGGAAGATGTTTTGCGGGTCAGAGAGCTGAGTCTCTCCGCCCGAAGTAACCGGGCGATATCTGATTCTCTTGAGCGACTCTGAATCGTGACCGTGCTCATCAAAACGCGCCCGTCGGAGAAGGCAAAGCTGCGATAGGCGGACGCCGCTGCGGCAGTCCTCGATCTCGTCGCGCGACACCGCTCGGTAATGTAGGTAGTCCGAAATAGCCTTCTGAAGATACTCCTTGGAGGATCGCGGCGGCTCCCTCTTCGCGTCAATGTCCACCTTCACTGGTGGTAACAGGGGTATGTGACCGTCAGTTTCATTGCTGTTGATTATGTCATCTACTGTGATCAGGAAATCGAAGAGGCTTTGTTCTGGTAACGGTAGAGACTCCGCATCACGGTCGACACCCTTCAGATACTCTCGTTTCCACTTGGCGGCGTCGCTTGGTGACAGATCACGAGGCGGACTCTGAGCCCTGACTTCCTGCTCCTGCTCGAGATCCCTGGCGTCAAGCCTTGGTTCACGGAACTCATGACTCTCCAAATCTAGCAATACTGCGTGTGCTGGAAAATGGGACCCGGCCTCAGTGCGGTTCCATACCCGAACGTACTCGTGCGCTCTTTCTAGTTCCTCACGAGCTTGGCGCGCTAAAAGCCACTCAGCTAGGCTCCGTGTCTCCTTTGGTTTGTACGGCAGAATCGTCTGCGTCCAGTACTTGAGGGCGGTGGCCAATGCGCGACCGTGCTGCTCTGCTATCCACGAATCCGTGGCAAGGTCGCAAGGCTGTACAGCAGCGAATTGTTCTGTGGAGTGAGTCGCGGAGAAGTTTGTGGAGCAACGGGACAGATGAGCGAGTTGGTCAGTAGAGAGAAACTCGCGATGGCGCGGTGGGAGAGTGGCGAGGAGGATTGTGGCGGATCTCCCGGAATCGAACCGGGAGACGGTGAGGCGTTGGTGGGTGGTGGCGGCTTTGGAATCAGCCGTGGAGGCCATAGCCCTTGTTCGGCGCGTAACTTAGCCAGCAACTGCAGCGCCCGTTGGCGAGCCGCCTCCTTTTGTTCAGGAGTTGGCGGTGGCGCGGGAGACGTCGGACTGGGCGGCGGCGGTTTGGGTGCGTAGAGCTGGACTCGGCTGATATTCAAATCTTCTTCGAAACGGTCGATCTGCAGGAGATTGGAAAGTTTGAGCGCTCCAACATTCCTGCGTCCCTCGCGGATTTCCCGCTGCAGATAACGGATGACCTTGAAGGTCGGCTTCATCGAAGCCGCGTGGAAGAGTTCGTACCAGAGCCGTTCCCGATCAAAGCGCAGGCTCACGCGCTGGCCAGTGAGCTGACAATACAACGCGTGAGCCTGTTGGATCCGCTGGATCATGGAGTGTGGCGAGTGAGGCCCGTTAACCCCGGCACCTGTTCCATGGCCAACTGCATGGTCTGGGCGCTGATTTCCCGGACTTCGGCTCGAGCTGCTTCCAACCAGGCTGCTCGGGCCAGGAGGCAGAGCGCTGCGCGGCACTCCCGCCGTCGCGCGCACCAAGAGATCCACCGCCGCCGGCTCGAAGACCTTCGAGCGATTGATCCCACGGCTTCCAGCCCGGTTTTGAGATAGGTCTGGATCTCCTCCAGACTCCAGGGGTGAGCAGATGATGGCGCCCAGGCGGGAACAGAGGGCTCGGTGATTGCGCAGTTGAAGCTGACCCAACAGATATTCGTCGCCGATCAACACCAGGGCGAAGGTGGGCTGGCTGGGCAAATTGAGTCCCAGGAGCAAGCGAAGTTCCTCCAACGTGCTGTGGGAGCTATTTGCGCGTCATCGAGAATGATGACGAGGGTCTGCCGGTCGTGCTCGGAAAGGTAGCTGGAGAGTTCATCCAGATTACGTTCCCGGCGCATGCTGGCCCGCTTGCCCACTCCCCCGGCCAGGCTGGCCAAGAGCCCACTGCTGCTCAAAGTGGCTTGGGTCAGATTGACCGGGGTGTAGAGGCGGTTCTCCAACTGCCGCACCCACCGGCCGACCAACGTCGATTTACCCATGCCATTGCCTCCGCTCAAAAGCATGACGCCGCGCAAGGCCACGGTTTGATTCAACAGAGTTAGGGCTCGTTGTTGCGAGGGGATCGCCACCCATTGTGTTTCCGACAAAGGACCGAAAGGCACGGCGGTGGCGCCCCAGGTTCGGGTGTAGAGTTCGAGGTCATTCATGGCTGGACCTCTCCTCCGTCGATCTGGCTGTTGAGATGGCGATCCACCTTGCGAGCCGTGCCGAAATCTTGCCCCTTATAGCGGACGAAAATTGGGTTCATCACCCACGGATCCAGTTCCAATTGGATCCTGAGACCACGCAAAGCGAGGTTGACTTCGTAGAGGTCGTTGTCGATGCGCACGGTCCCGTCTTTACGCACGACTCGGTCGATGCGGGTGTAGAAGAGCCGGTCCAGGTCCAGTTGGGGATCCAAAGGACGCAGGAGCGGCAAAGCCCGGGCGAAACGATCCTGCGGGCTCTCGCCGATGCCATCGTGAACTCGAGGGTGATAGATCTCCTGCAGCCAACGGGCAAGCTTGCCGTTGAGCTCTTCGAGTGACCCGACTCCCTGGCCGGGCAAACGCAGGCCGGCTTCAAAATCCTGCTGTAAGGTCCGGAACATCCTTTCCACTTTTCCGCGGCTCCACGGCTTTCCCGGCCGCGAGTGCACCAGCCGGATGCCTAAGTTGGCGCAGACGATCTTGAGGTGGTGGTTAACGAAAGGTCCGCCATTGTCGCAGCATAACTTTGTGCACAAACCCCTGCGCCGAATCCCTTCCTTGAGGCAACCCAAAGGGCCCGAGTATCGGCCGCCCGTGCGTATTGGGCCTGCGGAATCAATCGGGAATGGTCATCGATGATCACGCACAGGTGAGTGGCCACCGCCTTGGGATGCAGGCTCAGGAAGGGACCTGGAGAGAAGTCCACGATCCAGAGGTCGTTCACACCGGGGGCTTCGAATGCTTTGGTGGGACCCGGGATGTTCTGGCGCAGGAGATGGCGGCGACCTTGGGCATCCAGATCGTTCTGCTCCAGCCAACGATAGATCGCCGAGAGAGCTGGCAGGGTGGCATCGGCTTGTTTCCACTGGCGATAGAGCAGTTTGACCGGCACTCCCGGAAAGGAACGAACCCGTTCCAGGATCCATTGTTGTTGAGCGGCGGAAAGGCGCCGAGGTTTACCTCGGTCACACCGCAGCTTGGGTTTGAGTCCCTCGAAGCCGCCCTTCTTAAAGGCGTAATACCAATCTTCGAGGGTGCGTTGGGCCACGAACTGAGGGGGAGCGTCGCCGTCCCCGGGCAGGGGATGAGCAGAGGCCACCTGTTCCAGCGCGGCCGAGAGGGGCCAATGCTGCTGGATCAGCTCGATTATTTGTTGAACCAGGCTCAGGCGCCGCAGGGCGACGGCCTCGTGAAGGGATGTGGAGGTATTTTTCATACGCCCCGGAGCCTTCACGCCGCCGTCCCGGTTCCAAAAACACCGTTTTGTGGGACGGATAACCCTCTGCGCCCGAAGGTAAAACTCAAGCGGGCGGTCGCAGGCAGCGGTGGTTGCCCAAGAGCGAAATGCGGTGGAGTTCGGAAAGAAAGCAGAGCATCTTTGCCACCGAGTCGAATGACTGACGCAAGCTTGCCCAGAGCGAGGCGCCGTCGGAAACCGAGCTTGAAACCAGTTGTCCGAAGGTGTCTTTGAGGGTGGTGACGCGCTTGGTCAAGGCACTCCACGCTCGTTGGAGGCAACCGGCCTCCACGACGCGGGGCGGAGGGTCCAGGCTGTTAGCCTGGATCCTCGCCCTCTTGTCGAAATCCGCTTGCAGTCGTTCCACTCGAATGGGCCGATAGGGTAAGCGGTGGGGTGGCAGGACCGAGAAGCTCAAACCGCAAGGCCGACAGAGGTAACGCTGAATCCTCTCCTTCAGGGTCTCTTCCGGATCGGCGTAGCGTTCGTAGTATCCATGGCGGTGGACGGTCCCCGGACAACCGCAGGGACAGACAGGCCGGATTCCTTTGAGCTGTTCTTCGCGGAGTTGAATCGGGGAGAATCTCCAAAATCCTTACGGCCGATCAAGCCGCTTTCTTCTGGGCTTCCCGTCTCAACTCCAACGGCCCTCCTTCCCACCGTCTAGCCTCACGCTCCCGCTTTAGATCGCACCGCTACAGCAAGGCTGCCACAAGTTCAGCGCACGCTGACCTGCGTCGATCTGGTCCTGTTGGCTGCAATGAATCACAACAAACACCAACATGCTCGGACCAGGATAATCGAAGATCAGTTCAATTTCATGGATACTGCCAGCGCAGTTCGGATTGATCCAGCGACGGAGATTCTCGGCTGTGAAGCCGACCTCGGACAATCTTCGCTGGAGCGATTTAAGGATCTCACCTTTGAGCCGGAATGTCTTTGCAGCGGGGGCACTCATAGCACCTACATTGCTTGCCCGCCGGGCGAACTCGCAGGCGCCGCCCAGCAGGCCTTCCCCGGCTGTACTGACCCGGGGCGAGTTTCGGTTTTTAGTGTGACGTGTCCACAGCCGCCTGTCCATTTTCGACCCCTGCCATCATGGCGAGCACCGCGGCTTTGTTCTCCCTCCAGTTCTTCCCAGTCATGGCTTCGACCGTTGCTTTGACCTCACGCAGCAGGGCATCTGGGTCGTGCTTTGGCTGCTTCGATGTTGCGTCACCGATCAACGATGGGAGTGCGGCGACGGCCAGGCCGGCCGCCAGCTCACCCACGTGCGTATAGTGCCTTGTCATTGCCGGGTTGGAGTGGCCAACGATGCTCTCCACCACGGCCAGCGGCGCATTGCTCTCCCTGCACAGTGAGACAAACGTGTGACGCAAGCTGTGGAAGCCGACTTCGACCACTGGACGCTTGCCCTCGGCCCCAACGGGCTTGTGCACTCGGATTCCACACCAGGTAAAGTGGTCCTGAATGCTTTTAACGAGTTCGCGCCGGTGGTTCTGATAATCGTCCGCCGTCTTGGCCAGCACGTATTCACCGCGCTGGTCGGCCGGCGTCTCGTTCAGCATTTCACGAAGCACTGGGTGAATCGGTATCAGGACCGGCTTCGGGTTGCGTCGGGCGACCTTGCTCGGGACGCGCCGAATGATGCCGCGAGTTAAATCCACTTCGCTCCAGCGCAATAAACAGCAGTCCTTCTGACGGAGTCCAGTGTAAACGCCCAAGCCCAGCAGCGTTCGAAGCTCGCCGCTCGCGCGTTGACAGATTGTCTTCAACTCGTCTACCGTCAATTCACGGCGACTTTGTGGAATACTGCGCTTGCGCGGGATGTCTTCCCAGGGGTTCCCGGTCAGCTTCGCCTTATTCTTCAAGACGCGGAAGACCATGGCCAAGACGTTCAAGTGCTTGTTGTAGGTGTTCGCGGTCAGGGTTCCATAATTCAGCGCGCTGGCGTACTCTTCGGCGACCTCCTTCGTTATGCTCCGGAGCGCCGGTGCCTCGGGGTGCTTCTCCTTCATCCATTCAGCCCACTTGGCAAACTGATACTCGTAAATCGTCAGCGTCTCGGGGCCAGTATCAGGACGACTTGGGGAGGCGAGAAACTCCGCCCATGCGGTAGCGATCGCCAAGGGTGGGTTTTGCTCGTCCTCCAGTCGCGCCAGTTCAGCTTTGCGCCCTTCGATTTTGGCTGCAATCGACTCAAGCGCGGCTGCCTCATCGGCGGTTGTGAAAGGCGCCATGACCTTCACCTTAGCCTGTTCGGCCTTGCGGCGATCAGTGATGGCCTTACCGTTCTCGTCGATCAAGACCCTCGAGAACGCCTTACCATTAACACGCCATTGCACGTAGAAGTTCCCGCCGCGTTTGAAGAGGTATCCGGTTCTATGTTTCCTGGCCATTCTCGTTCTTTCGCTTTTGTGCCCTTTGTGACGCTTTTATCGCCGACGACTGCTCATAAAGCAATCAGAAAGCGTACAGGAATTCCTAAGTCATTGTGATTAGCCAGCGTCCACCAGTCTCAAAATCTAGTGACCGTGAGGTCGTGTGGGTTCGACCCCCTCCGCCGGCACCACTTAGGCGTCGACGAAACGGCGCTGCCTTTGCTCGGGCTGCGGTCCTTTTCACGGTCATGAGCTGCACGCCCCATGCGCTTGCTGGCTCTTATCTCCTTGCTTCCGCTCCAGAATGTGGCCAGAGCAAAGTTCCGCGAAACCGGCATGGACGGCAACGCCGCTATGTCCAAGCGCCAAATCACTCCAGTGACCGTCGCCGGGCCACCCGCCGAGCAGACCGCAAGCAGTTCGCCGCCAACGGCATTGTTGGCTCTACAGGTGACCAGTTCGTGAACGTTAGAGGCTGGCCGCTCACGACGCACGACCGGACGGCGGAGCGGCCGTTCGCATCAATCGCGCGACGTTTCAGCTCCTCGCGACTTGTCGCCCCGACAAGCCTAACCATTGCATTCGCAGTATTCGCCGGTTCGTCAACGGCCCAGCCTGCGCCCTGCCACTGCCATAGATTGGCGGAGATCGACACCAAGCGCCGGGGACTGGTGGCGATGATTGCACCAGCGTGATGAAGTCATGCACCACGGACACGGCAACACGGAGGTTTTGGGGAGGGCCACGGGATGCCAAGGAGCCGCCTGTAGGAATATAATGTGCAGCAACCGAGCACTGTCCCCGCGCTGTCAAACTTGCGATGTCCTCAATAACTTCGGGTCGGTTACATAAAACTCTAAGAACCCGCATTCCGCACAAACGCAAGCCGTCAACTCGGCCGATTGCTGGCCTCTGAACAGAGCACGCTCAGGTTTTCGGTAGGTTGCCACCCGTAGGGTTCTGTGCCAGTTCTCGGTTTCATCCAACGGACGGACATTGTTGATGATATCGGTGGATTGGCACTTGGGACATCTATGTGAAGTCTTCATGGGTCCAGCAATTGAGCTCGCGGGCACTGTCTGAACTGAATGTGCGCCTCGTGAGGAAATCTTGCCATCCTTTTAAGGTCGGACGTGTGGGTTCTGTGACCTCCTTTCTCCGGACATGGAACTGCCGCAGTGCGCCAGCGTATCGGCTTCAAAGAACCCGGCTTGGGTGATATCGGAGTTGCTCGTGCGAATGGGGATATGTTTCTTGAGGAAGGTGCCGGGCTTAGTTCCGCTGCGGCGCTTTCGTCCCACCTGCGCTCGGGCGGGGCGCAAAAGCCGATCGATCGTCGCCGGGCTGAGCTGAAGCAGCCGGTCTTGGATTCGGATCGGCACCCCCAGATAAGGCGCCCAATCCACGAAAGCCGCTTTGAGACGTTTGGAGCACATCTGATCGCTGGCCAACCAGACGGTTTTCAATGGCTCGAGCAGCTCTCCGTCGTAAGAAGGTTTGGGCCCAGGCCGTCCTCGGGCCACCGGGGGCGTGGAACGAAGTAACCGCACCGCGTGCTTGCGATGATAACCGCAGTTGGCGCAGAACTCGTCCAGGATTCGGCTCTTGTGCTCCAGGCCGGCTCATTGATAACGACCGCGGATTTTGTCCAGGTTTCCCGCTTTTACTGCAGGCTCATCATGGCATTTTCCCCGGTAACACCGATTATGAGTCAACGAATGGTTTGGAGCCTCCCAAACCAGCCTCCTCGGGTCACATTTAATTTGAGTCAACTCGGGGATCGCCCACGTTTTGACGTTTTGGCTCGATTCAACCTATCTTTGCCGCGTAGCTTGCCTCCAGGCATCAGATCAGACTAACACAACACGGAGAAACCTGTGACCACCATGTCAAGACGCGAATTCATCGAGAAGGCCGGCGCGGCTGCCGGCATGGCCAGTTTGGTTGCGACGGAACAGGCCGAAGCAGCGGCGGCCACCGGCCCGCTCGGTTTCCCCATCGGCTCCCAGGTTTGGCCGCTCCGTTCCATGCTCAAAGACTTCCCCGCGTTCGCCAAACAAATCGCCGACCTGGGAGTCACGCGGCTGGAAATGTGTTCGCCGATCGGTTATGGCACCGAGTTTTCGTCCTTGGCGAACGCCAAAGAAGTTGCCCGGATCATGTCCGACCACGGTCTCAAGACGGAAAGCTCCCATTTCACCATGGGCGAACTGCGGAAATCGCAGCAGCAAAGCATCGAATGGGCCAAGGAATTGGGCATCACTCAGATGATCACGGCCACGCTTGGCGATGGCAACGGGGGCGACAAGCCAACGCTGGACCAGGTGAAAAAGGCAGCCGAAGAATACAATCAAATTGCCGCCGTGGCTGCCAAAGCTGGCATGCAGCAAGGCCTCCACAACGAAGGCTTCGAGCTTTCCGCGGTGAACGGCCAGAAGACCTATGACCTGCTCTTCGAGTTGCTCGATCCCAAGCTGGTTCAATTCCAGTTTCAAATGTCCACCATCACGGCTGGTTTCATTGCTGCCGAGTATTTCCATAAGTATCCTGGCCGGTTCTATTCGATGCATTTGCAGGACGTAAACATGCGCCACCCCGCTTCGGCCGCCGCGGCCCCAAGCGGTCCGCGATACCCGCAGGTGCCGCTGGGTCAAGGGAGCATCGATTGGGTCAAGACCTTTACGGCGGCCAAGGTTGGCGGGGTGAAGAACTACTTCGTGGAACAGAGCTGGGATCTAACCCGCCCGAGCGTTGCTTACCTGAAGACGTTGACCGTCTGACCAGGTTGCGCACCTTTCTTTCCTAATTGACGAAGCGGCCGTTCTCCCGGATAACGAGAGGCGTTCCTTGATGCGTTCCCTCCTGCCAGCGTTTTGCCGGCTGGAGCACCGTTCACAATAACATCATCATCTGCGGGAATCGCCTTTTGCGCGGAGCGCAATTGACCGCCTCACTCAAGCCATCAAATGAAGCCATTACTCTTCGCCGTCGGGATGCTGATCGCCGCTGGGGGATTAAGCCAGGCACGGGGCCAAGACCTGCCCACGTCACAGCCGAAGTATTTGACCGTCTATCGCGAGCAAGTGAAAGTGGGCCGCGCGGATGCGCACAGCAAGTTCGAGGCTGGTTATCCGGCCGCTTTGGAGAAAGCCAAGTCGCCCGATTACTATCTTGCGTTGGCTTCCATCACTGGTTCGAGCGAAGTCTGGTATGTGCAACCAGGCGAATCCTACGCTGCCGTCGGCGAATCAATGCAGCGCGAAGCGAAAGACCCGGTCCTGGCCGCCGAATTGAGCCGATTGGCCTTCACCGATGCGGATTACATCACCAGCAGCAAGGTCATTCGGGCCAGAGCTAAGCCCGAGCTAAGCATCGGCGCCTTTCCCGAGCTGGCCAAGGCGCGCTTCTTTGAAATCAGCACGCTGCGCATTCGAGCGGGTCGTGAGATGGAATTCGAAGAAATCGCCAAGGTCTACGCTGGCATCGCGAAACGCGCCGCCAATGCCAGTTTTCGCGTCTATGAGGTGGTCGCTGGGGACCGACTGCCGACCTATCTAATCTTCTCTTCGGTTGGATCATATGCCGAGATCGACAAACGTGTCGCCGAAGGCGAAGAGGCCTTCAAAAAGGCGACGGCCGAGGAGATGGCGACTCTAAAAAAGTTCGGCGACGTAGCCGAGACTGTCGAAAGCAACGAATTCCGCGTCGATCCAGCCCAAAGCTATGTGTCCAAGGCGGTGCGCGAAAAAGACCCGGATTTCTGGATGGCGAAGTAGCTGCAACGTCGAGCCACCGCCACCACGCCTCGGCCTCACCTTTCCGGTTGTCCGGGCGGGCCAGGCCGTGGTAAGAAGAGCGCCACAACCATGTCCTTTGTCGGGCGACTCCTCTTGGCCGGTGTCTTGTGTTCCCCCGGCGCCAGCGCGCCTCTCGTCGGCGCCCCGAGCTTCTTTCGTTCGGATGGCGGCGTGGCTCAACATGCCGGCGACTTGCCGGAAGGCTTCGATGCCCCCGGTGCGCTGCGCTGGCGCATTCCGGTCGACTCCGGCCATTCCAGCCCAACACTGAGCCGCGGCAAGATTTTCCTGACGACCTACCGGGCGGCTGAACAGGAATTGGCGACCATCGCGGTTGATCAAGACACAGGCAAACAGCTCTGGAAGCAAGTCGCGCCCTCCCGGCAGCTCGAATCGTATCACCGGGCGACTGGAAGCCCAGCCGCGGCTACCCCTGCGACTGACGGAGAGAGAGTTTATGTGTTCTTTGGCAGCTATGGGCTGCTCTGTTACAGCCTCGATGGGGATAAGATTTGGGAACAACCGCTGGGCCCATTTCAGGACGAATTCGGCGCCAGCAGTTCGCCGGTGCTGGTCGATGGCAAAGTCATCCTGAACGAGGACCATGACCGGGACAGCTTTCTGCTCGCCCTCGACGCCCGCACCGGTCACACCATTTGGCGCACAGCCCGCCCGGATGCCGTGCGCAGCTACGCCACCCCGACGGTCTGGTCTCGGAACGGCCAAAAGGAACTGCTCGTGTCGGGCGCCCTCGAACTCGCAGCTTATCGCCCTGATACCGGTGAAAAGCAGTGGTGGATGCACGGCCTGGCCCGAATCGTCATTCCGATTCCCGCCCTGGCCGGCGAAATGATCTACGCCGCGTCCTGGACTCCAGGCGGCGACATCGGCAAGCGCCTCGCCTTGGATCCTTGGGCCATCGCCCTCAGCAAGTGGGATCGCAATGGCGACCAGAAACTCTCCCGTTCGGAGATTAATGATCCCGAAGTGCTTGATCGCTTCTTTCGCATCGACCTGGATCAAAGCGGCGATCTCGTCCAAAGAGAGTGGGATCGCCACGCCGATGTCTTCCGCAAAGCGCAGAACGCCGTCCTCGCATTTAAGCCGACCGGCCGTGGCGATGTCACGGACGCGAGCCTGGTTTGGAAATATGAGCGCGGGGTCCCCTACGTGGCCTCCCCACTCGTCCATAACGGGATCTATTGGATGGTGAAAGACGGCGGGTTGGTAACCAAGCTCGACGCGGATACAGGCAAGTTATTGCAGGATGAGCGGCTCCCAGGTCTCGGAAGCTACTACGCCTCTCCGGTCGCAGGCGATGGCAAAGTCTACTTTGCCGGCGAACTCGGGACGGTGAACGTCCTGGCTGAAGAGCGCGCTTGGCGAGTTCTATCGTCGCACGACTTTCACGAGAAGATCTACGCCACTCCGCTCTTGGACAGCGGCCGCATCTACCTGCGCACAGAGAAAGCTTTGTCCTGCTTCCAAAAGACAGATTGAGCCCGAAAACACCCGGCTATATACCACCAGCCTCGTGAATCGAAGTTCACACGGAGATAACAGAGGTTTGACTCGGACTAGACTCGGGTCGCATCCGAGTGTCATCCGTGTGATCTCCGTGTTACAGCTGAGGCAAGGTTAGATCGTAACCACGTGGGGGGACGGCTACCGAACTGTGGTGGAGCTCAGGTCAAAACCGGCTGAAAAATGAAGCTTGAGGAATGCGCGTTCTGCAGAATCACTTCAGAAATAATTCGCCATTAAAGTTTTACATCTGTGTCAACGATTGTGAACACGGAATTCTCGCTCCCTCACTGGCTCTTTGTGACAGCCAATCGCTCCAGCCCAATAGCTTTCAGCCTGCGCCTCCATTCAATCGAGTTGCACCCCCTCCAAGTTCGGGCACGATGGCGGCTGTATGCAACCGCACCGATTCGAGACCATCACTCGCCGCCGCTTTCTTGTCAGGTCGCTGGCGAGCGCCTTGGCAACTCCATACATATTGCAGGCAGCCGAGCCAAAGCGGATGGCTGGCATCCTGGAATCGTTTCGATGGCGCGAACGGGAGATTCCCATCGCCGAATCGGACTTGGCGTCCAATCGAGTCCTCGACCAGGCGATCACCGAGGCGATGCGGGCTTACCAGATCGTGGGGTGTGGGATTGCAGTGATTCGTAACGATGCCGTCGTCTACGGCAAAGGCTTCGGCTGGGCGGAGCTGCCCGGGCAACCGTTTCTGCCGACGACTGCGACCCGGTGCGGGAGCCTGGCCAAGCCTGTGACAGCTCTCTGCGCGCTGATTCTGTCGGACGCGGGGGAGTTGGATCTGGACGCCATGGTGCTGCCGATTTTGAAAGGAGGGGGATAGTTCCGCGGCCGTTGGCTGGAGTGGAGATGGACGAGCGGATTGGCCGGATGAAAGTGAGGCATTTGATGGATCACACTTCTGGCCTGCCGAATTCGACCACGTATACGGCCTGGAGGCCAGGGAGGGACGTAGCCGCGCGCCATGGACTCGATCATACCGCGACCGGCGCCGACATTGCCGCGGACGCCTTGGGCAACACCACCCTCCATGCCGATCCAGGGGACAGCTACCAATACGCCAACGCCAACTTCGTCATCCTGGCCCGCGTGATCGAGGTACGCAGCCAAATGACTTTCAACGATTACCTGACGAAGGTGGCCATGCCGAAGTTCGGGCTCCAACCGACGGACATCTATGTCTCCCGCAATCAACTTGCGCCGGACGGGGCAGAACGCGGGCCAAACGAGCCAGCCTACTATCAAACGAGCAAAGACCGCTTTGTGTCGTTCATTCCCAGTGAACGCGCTGACGGGACGATCTACGGCGAAGCCTATCGCGGCTATGCAACCGAAGCCTCCGATGGCGGCGGCGGCATCGCTTGCACGAGCTTGGCTTTGGGCAAAGTCGTGGCAAACCTGCATTCGCCCAAGCCGGTTCTTTCAAAAGGCGCCATGGCCGAGATCTTGACTCCTCCCGCCCATTCGAGGCGTGAACCGGGCTTCGATCCGGCCAACGCGAAGTTTTACAGCAAAGGGTTTAACGTCACTTTAACTCACGGGCACTTCGGGTTGTCCCACGGCGGAATGACGCAACATTGCGGCGGCGTGATTGGTCACCACCTGGGCTATCAGTACATTGCCGTCTCCAACTGGAACAATGCCGATCAGCCCTACGTCGACGTCATCCTCGGGAGGGCCTTAAAAGAAGCGGTCCCCTCATTCGGCTGAGCGCGCCGATGGAATCCGTCCGGGGTTAAGGAGCAAGCGCGGCCGCGGCGCTCACCGATCACGGTTCTTGGGACTTTCATTTTGCGCGATGATGATGGAATAGCGGCGAAGGGGGGACGTCTCCGATGTCCGAGTGCCATCAGGCCAGCGGATGTTGATTTCGGTGACCCGCTTGGACACGTCGAGTCCAAAAAAGAGCGTCGCCGTCGACTGGGAGAGGTAACCGCTGCCGGCGTGCACCTCGGCTGATTGCGCCGAGCCATCGTTCAGCTTAAGGGAAACACGGGCTCCGACGGCGGTCGGGTTTCCCTTGGTTCCGCGAAGGCGAACAGCGACAATATGCCGAGCCGGATCGGTTTGGTTCCGGAACACTCTGACGCTGCTGTTGTTCAACCCCACCAATAGGTCCGGGCGCCCATCGGAGTCGACGTCGGCAAAGACGACCGATTTGGCATCACCTGGCACGATCAGGCCGCTCAACTTGGGCCCAATGATGGCGAATTGGTCTCGACCCCTTCCCGCGAGGAGCTGCCCCAGTCCGCCATCCATGCGGCCCGTTTCCGGTTGAGGGCTAAAAAAGTTCTGCGCGAGGAACAGATCAGGCCGACCGTCGCCGTCGAGTTCCGTCGCGACGAGACCAAACGCGGGAGAAATCTGGGCCAGCCTCGGCATGGGCACGAACTGGAAGTGCGCCGCGCCATCATTCAGAAGAAGGCCCGACTCCAGTTTCGTTAAGGTGAGACGCGGGGAGCTTTTCTGCATCTGTTCGGGTAAGATGTCCACCAACGACGCGGCCGCGAAACTCTGGTAGTTTGGAAACTTTTCGACCAAAGCTGGCCAGCACTCCAGCATCGTTTCGCGCCGCCGGACGGGCACGAGCTTGTCGCCGGCGTAGCAAGCCTCAATGAATTGAGTTTGGCCGGCAAGCGGCACAACAAAAGCCGTCCATGGACGCTGTTCGGAAGCTCGATAAGGCGTATTCAAACCCAAGTTGCTGACGAGGTAATCGGTATCGCCGTCCCCATCCCAGTCGGTGGCCGCGATGCCGGACCAACAACCCGAGTTGTTTGCCAAATCGGCAGCCGGAGCCGGGTCACGGAGCGTTCCGTGGTCATTCGGAAGGAAGGCGATGCTGTTCCATTCGCGAGTCACGATCAGATCAGGCCAGCCATCGTCATTGGCATCGCTCCAGATGGCAGCGGTGACGAGGCCGATTGTTTTCAAAGCTGGGGCCGCCTGATCAGTCGTGTCCACAAAGAGGCCGCCGTTGTTCCGGAGCAAACGACTCGCCGGCACTTGCGGGTATCGGCCCGGAATGCAGCGCGAGCCAACGAAGAGATCGAGATCGCCGTCGCGGTCGAAATCAGCTGCGACCACACAGCTGCCCGAATCGCGCAAATCGGGAAGAGAGCCCGAAGGCGCGCGGGTGAAGCGTCCGGCACCGTCGTTGAGGTAAAGGCGGTCCCGCAGAATCGGATCACCTGGCATCGACTCGACTCCGCCGGACACAACGTAGAGGTCTGGATCTCCGTCGCCGTCGGCATCGAAGAACAAGGCGCCAAGATCTTCGGAGGCACGGTCCTCTTCAAAAGAGGGTACCCTCATGCTTTTGAACTGACCGCGGCCGTCATTCAAGCCCAACTGACCGGGCTCCTGTCCGGGGCCCGAGAGGTAAATGTCTTCATCTCCGTCGCCGTCCACGTCGGCGACAGCGATGCCGGGACCGAGTTGGGAGAGCTTCCACGGCAACAGAGGTTCATGGGCAAAATCGTCGAAGTCGTGCTCGAGATGGCGGAGCAAGCTGTCTTGTTTCACTTCGCTAAACCAAGGAGTTGCCGGGGAAACGGGCGGCACCGCGATGTCAGCCGGTTCCGCAATCGAATAGAGCCGACCGGCATTCAGCCCGGCCAGGATCTGCTGTTTTCCGCCTGGCCATTTAATCCGCAGCTGGTCGATGGCCGAGCTGCCGGTCAAGCCGAAGTGGGCGATCGGTTCGTTGGCGGACATGATGCCGCTAGACAAATCGATGGAGCGTGTCTGGGTGAGGCCGCCGGCGGTCAGCTGCAGCTTGGCGCCGACGCCCCAGGAGTTGCTGGCCTGGCCCCGCAAACGGACGAGCACGCCGCCGCCGGAGGTTCCGGTGTTGCGGTAAACTGAGACTGCCTCTTCGAAGTTGCTCACGATCAGATCGAGGTCCCCATCCCGATCGAGGTCGGCGAAAGCGGCGCCGAAGCTGGCCGACAGTTGGTTCAGCCCCCAAGCGCGTCCGACGTTGTCGAAGCGAACATCGCCCCTGTTGCGGAAAGCGAGGTTCTCTTCGCGAAGAACTGGCCTGGTGTGCCATTGGGAGCTGGCGCGGCCGCGTTCGCGCATTGAAGCGAGACTGTCAGCATTGACGAAGTCGCGGGACATGCCATTGGCAACGAACACGTCCATCCAGCCGTCGTTATCCATGTCGGCGAACTTGGCGGACCAGGTCCAGTCGGTCGCTTCGAGGCCCGCCAGGCACGCGGCTTCGAGAACGCGCTCGGTTCCGGTGTTGAGGTAAAGAGCGTTGCGCTGGTATTGGCGCGGCTCGCCGAAGCTGAGAAACCATCGTTCCCTGGGAAGGTCGCCATTGATGGTCATGCGGCGGTAATGGGTCGATCCAGCCATCTCGGTGGCGATGAGATCGATCCGGCCGTCGTTGTCGATATCGGCCACGTCGACGCCCATGGAGGACCAGGGCACGTGGGGCAACACGGTCGGCGCCACGTCGGTGAAGGTCCCATCGCGATTGTTGCGGTAGAGGCGATCAGGTCCTTTGTAGTCGTTGCTGACGTAGAGGTCAGCAAAGCCATCGTCGTTGTAATCCCACCAGCAAGCCGCCAGGCCAATATCGTGTCCGCGAATGCCGGCGCGGTCATTCACCACGCTGAAATGTCCCTTGCCGTCATTGTGGTAGAGATAGTCAGCCTGGCCGGCAATGATCAGCTCGCTACGCCCGCTGGCCTTGGGGATGAGACCGAACAACTCGCTGTAAGCCGGGTTGACTTCGACCTTGCCTGGGCCCGTCGTCCGAATGATGGCACGTTGGAAAGCGGCCGAAGAGGTCCCCGGCAAGCGATGGTCGACGCCGACCGCCAGCCGGTGGGTGACCAGGTAACCGTCGAGGAAGCCGTCGTGATCGTAGTCGGCGAACGCCATCATGACGCTGGCCCCAGAAAAGTTGAGGCCAAAGCCCTGGGCCGCTTCCTGGAAGCTGCCATCGCCGGCATTCAGGTAAAGGAGGTTCGGCCCGTTGAAGACACAAACATACAGATCGAGATCCCCGTCGTTGTCGATATCGACAAAGGTCGCTCCGCAACACCATCTTCCCCCGCCACCGACATTGGCTTTGAGTGTGACATCCTGGAAATGCCAGCTGCCCAAGCCGCGATAGAGATGATTGCCTTGGTTGTAGTGGGTTAGATAAATGTCCGGCCACCCGTCCTGATCGTAGTCGCCAATGCATACTCCCGTGGCGCACCCTTGGTCCTGCAGCAGCACAAAGGGAGCGTTGGTCGGAAAGCGATAGACGAGGTCGACGCCAGTCTGGGCCGCGGGCATCCGTTCAAACAGCGTTTGGGAGCCCGCGGGGAGACGAGGATTCAGCTCAGTCCAGGCAACGCCGCTGGGCGAGGCTGTTGCGGCGCGGGTGAAGGCCGTCGGCGCTGGAACCTCGGGGGCCGCCGCGGCGGCGGCCCCCGAGGAGAGGGACGTTGCTGCCAGCCAACCGGCGCCAGCCAGCATCACGGACAGGACGGCGGCAATGGCGGGCCGAGGCCCCATGGTCACCTTCGTTCCGTGACGCAGCGCTGGACGCGGATAGGTCGGCAGCTGAATGAACGCCGGTTAGCGTTTGACCCGGGCAAATTGGACCGCTTCCGTCGAAGTGAAGGTGTAGGGCGTTTGAGCCGCTGGAACATCGGTCCAGGAACCGGTCAGGCTGGTAGCCATCTGCAGCACTCCCCCTCCCGTCCATTCAACGGTGAACGAGCCATTGGCGTTGCGTTGCAGCTTGGTAATCTTCAAGTCACCCTGCGCAATGGCGCCCGCCAAGGTCAGTTCGCCATACGTGTATTCCTGGTGAGGGTCGCCATTCCAGGAGAGTTGAGCAATCCGGCCCGCGCCGTTATCATTGTTCAGCGCGATGTTGAAGCCCATGACTGTTCCGTTGGTGGCATTCAGCAAAGCTGATTTCTTCACTTTGAACTCAATCTGATAGCCGGTGGTCGTGAGGGTGGAAAGGGCGTTCCAGTCGCCGTCAGGCCCGTAGGTCGGGTTACGGGCTTCGTTATCGCGATGGGCGCCGTTGGCTGTGAGGACGTACTGACCTTCGAAATCGACGGTCGGACCACCGTGATTCTTGTCCAGATCAGCATCGAAGAAGATCTCGACGCTATCATCTTCCCAAGTGGTGCCGTCTTCGGAGCCGGCTTCGGCCGTGTCGGTAACCACATTCGTGTCGGTCACGTCCACCGCCACATAGACCGCGCCATCGTCATGCACGACCCAGGCATTGGCCTCGAAGGTCCCAGGGGCCCAGGTGTCGATGCCGGCACTGGTTTGCGCCTGGCCGGTGGCAGGGTTGATCGGAATCTTGGTGGCCCCGGCGTATTCGGCGGCATTGATTTTGCCGTCCAGCGTTGGAGCAGCCGTGACCAGGGGGGCAGAGTAGGCTTTATGGCCAAAGATCAAGTTGCCATAGCCAACCGGCTTGTCGGGGGAACCGATCCACGAAATCTGCCGGTCTGCGGTCTTATCGACGGCGCCGCCGCTCTTGTCGTCGTTCACCACCACCGTCAACCCAATCACGTCGCCGAATTTGGGATCGCTCAGCGACTTTAACGAAATGCGGAATTCCACGTCGTAACCGGTGTCGGTATCATTTCGCGCCGCCCGAGCGTACCAGGCTTGATCCGCGCCGAAGGAACTCGCCTGCGATCCGGCGAAGGCGTTGTTCAGTCCGATGGCGTAACGCCCTCCGACCGAGCCGGCCGTGTAGGTAGCAGCATTGGCATTCAAGGGATCGATATAGAGCTCGACGCTGTCGTCCTCTTCCGGTTTGCCCCCGCCCGTTTCTGGGGTGGCGCTATCGTCGAAGAGCGCACTATCCGCGACGCGCACCGCGATATAAAGATTGTCGGCATCGTAGCCGGCGTAGATTTGGGCGCCGAGGTCATTGGCGTCGGCCAAGTCCGGCCCGAAAATGAGGATGCCGCCACGCAGGAAATTGGTTTGATTGGCGTCGAACGACATCCGCCAGTTGCCAGTGGCGCCATTCGCTCCCTGCCATTCCTCGGTGTTGATCACGCCATCGATCTCAGGCGCGGCCGAAAGCAAGGTGGCGAACTGGGTTTTGGTGTTGTCCGGTTGAGCGCGATCGGCCCGAATAGCTGGCACCGATGCCGCCAGGAGACTGATCGCGATGATGTGGCATGCGTTTCGACAAGTGGGCGAGACACACCCGAGGATTCGGAGTAAGTGGTTCATTGGATTTGACGCGGCGACCTGGTTGAATTTGAGGATCACTTCGTTCTGCTCATCTCACCTTGGCCCTCACTGAGCGCGGAATGCTGGGATGCGCGTATGTTAGAGTTATATCCAGCCGGGTCAATCTCAAAGAAAGCAACCGGTGCTGCCGCCCAGCTGCCGCCCTCCGTCTGCGACCGATTATTGTTGCCAGAGGGTCAAAATTGTATTAGTCGGATTGATGTATGAAGCCGTTCACGGGTGTCGTGGCTGATATATTCCGATTGGCCGCTTATGGGTTGCTGTTATACCGGACGGACCTTCTCGGGGCGCCAACCGTGCTGGGTTGGAATGATCTCGGGATGCACTGTATGGACAATAACTACAGTGTCTTCTCACTCCTGCCCCCCTATAATACGATTCACGCCCAAGTGATCGATGCGGGGCGCTTAGTCACAGGCCCTGGCAATTGGAGTGCGAATTATCAAGCGGTGCCTGATCTTCTTGGCCTCATCAATACAACTTCGGGAAGCAAAACGGAGTTTTGGCTCTATGCCTCCGCACTCTATGGAGCGAATCTGGCACCGGAAAGCGGCTTGGCCGGTTTTGCTATGCCGGAGAGCGCCAACACCCCGCAGAGCATGACGTTTGATCCCGGCTACGACTGGTTCAGTGCGGAGGGAATTCCAGTGACACCTTGGAGTGACGGAATGGTGAGGAATTTCTATCCGATGATGCGCGTGGCTGCCTCAAATTCGGCCGCGCTGCCTCGCGCCAGCACCGATATCGTCTTGCCCGTTTCAGACGAAATGGACTGCGCACGCTGCCATGCTTCGGGCCAAGGCAGTGCCGCCCGGCCTGCGGTTGGCTGGGTTTGGGCGACCGACCCTGCGCGCGACGTTCGCTTGAACATCCTGCTGCGGCACGACCAGGACCAACTTGGCCAACCGGGTTATACGGCGGCGCTCGCCGCGGCTGGCTATGCGCCCTCCGGCCTTTTCTATACCGTCGCCGCGCTGCACCAACCGATCCTCTGTGCTCGCTGCCACAAGTCGAACGCCCTCCCCGGGACCGGTCAGGCTTCCATTCCGCCGCTCACCCGGGCAATACACAGCTTTCATGCGAGCGTGATCGACCCTGATACGGAGCGCTCGCTGGAAGTCGACTCTGGTCGAGGCGCTTGTTACCGATGTCATCCCGGCTCGCAAACCCGCTGCTTGCGCGGTGTCATGGGGAACGCGATCGCTGCTGACGGAACCCGATCCATCCAATGCCAGAGTTGTCACGGAAGCATGAGCCGAGTCGGGGCCCCCGGCCGCGAGGGGTGGCTGGACGAGCCGACCTGCCAAGCGTGTCACACTGGCACCGCGACCGGAAACAATGGTCAACTGCGTTACTTAAGCGCTTTGGCCAATGACGGCCGGCTGCGACAGGCGGTCAATGAAACGTTTGCCACGGAACTGGACCGGCCTGCGCCGGGACTGTCCCTCTATCGCTTTTCCCGCGGACATGGGGGTCTGGCCTGCGAAGCTTGTCACGGGTCCACCCATGCCGAATTTCCAAGTTCAGAGGAAAACGACAACGCCCAAAGTATCCGGGTGCAAGGCCATGTCGGCATGCTGATCGAATGCGCGTCGTGCCACGTGGACGCTCCACAGACGGCCAATGGCGGGCCGCACGGAATGCATACGGTCGGCCAAGCCTGGATTTCATTGCATGACAACATTGCTGAACGTAACTCGCGGCAATGCCAGACCTGCCATGGATTGGACTACCGGGGAACCGTCCTGTCTCGCATGCAGGCTGATCGCACGCTGGAAGCGTTTGGGAGAAAGAGTTTCTGGCGCGGCGCGCAGATTGGCTGTTACACCTGCCATCGAGGTCCGTCGAATGACAACCGCACTTCGAACCGGGCTCCTGTAGTCAACAACGCCACCGCCAGCACGGCCGCGAACGTGCCGGTCACCGTCCCGTTGCGCGGAACGGATGCGGATAACGACGCCTTTACCTTTCGGATCGTGACGCAGCCGAAGCACGGCACGGTCGCTTTGGGCGACCCTCCCAGCGCTTCTTCCGTTTACCGGCCTGACCCCAACTACACTGGATCGGATACATTCACTTTCGCTGCCTGGGATGGTTCGATCGATTCGAATCTGGGTGTGGTGACGGTCAACGTAACCCCGGGGCCGTGCCAGCTGACCACGGGCGCGAGGGTGCCGGTCATTTTCGGAGCGAACGCCCCTGTGCCCTTTGCCGCAGACGCTGTCCTGACGACCTGTCACGAGACTATCGACTTCGACTGGGATTTTGGAGACGGCTCCGCCCATGCGGCGACAAACTTCGTGGTGCACACCTACTCTGCGCCCGGCGAGTACACTTGGACGCTGACGGCCCGGGCTGGAGAAAGCCAGGCCCAAGTTCGGCAGCGCATTTTGATTCAAGGTCCGACCGAGGCGCCCGTGCTCACCATCTCCGGTGGAGGCCGCACTGCCATTCTCTCCTGGAACTGGCGCGGGGCCGATGTCGGACTGGAATCAACGACCGCGCTGGCGGCGGAGGGCAGCTGGCTGAGCTTGGATATTCCCGGTGTCGATGTGGGCGACAAGAAGATCGTGATACAGCCGATCGGGGAAACGACCCGGTTTTATCGACTGCGCGCGAGGTGAACCAGGGGTGGCGATGCTGGACGACGACGGTCCGCCGTTGCGCCTTGGCCTCGCGGCGTTGCTTTGCCAGCAAGGCCTGCCCCATCCGAATGCCTTCCCATCCGGCGCGCTCAGTGATACCCGCGCCAAGTCCAGACCAGGGTATCGGCCAGCGTTTGCTCAAAGACCCGGCGGTCGCAATGGCCGGTGGCGAGGCTAAAGACAAAGCGCTGATGGTACCCTTTCGATTTGAGCGCAGCGGCAGTCCGCTGGCCGGCCATGACCCAATTGTGATACGTCGCTTCGGGATCTTGGGAGCGATTGTCGTTATCCGAAACGTGTGTAAAGATGCGGAGCGGTTTCGGCTCGCCGCTCTCGATCAGCTTCAAGCTGGAGTGGTACTCCCATGCGCCCAATGGGTATCTTGTCTTTTCCGGAGCGTCGTCGTCCTGCTGGTTAACGAAGGTCCCGGAATAGGCAATAACGCGTCGGAACAAATCGGGACGGAACCAGGCCATCGTCAAAGCGGCGGCGCCGCCGGAGCTGCAACCCATCACAGCTCTGCCCCACGGATTGTCCGTAAAGGCGAGTTGCGGGTAAGCCGCTTTGATCGCCGGATCAGTCAGCACGGCGGGGAGCACTTCATCGTTGATGAAGCGCGCGAGGCGGTCGGACATGGTATCGTACTCCAGGCCGCGCTCGCTGTCTTGGGCGTCGCTGCCGCCGTTCTGGACGGCGATGGCCACGAAAGGAGGAAGCCGGCGGTTGGGATCCTGGGCAATCGTCAAATTATCGAGGGCATAGCGCACCAGGTTGAGTTGGCCTGGCCCATCATGAATGATGAGGAACGGCGCTTTCGTTCCGTCGCGATATGCAGCGGGCACATACACAAAAACTTTGCGCTCCTTGCGGATCGGCTTCCGGGCCGGCTCGAGCGTGACGTCGTCACCGCGAAAGATCCTGCTTTCGGCCAGCGGCATCGACAATTCAAAATCCTTGCCTTTGGGATTGCCACGGTCTGTCAGGTCTGGTTCCAGAACATAGTCCGGACCGATGGTATATTCGCCATCGCCCTCCTGGCCGGGATCTTCGGCATAGGTGGACGCTGCCGCCGTGCCTGGACCTCCGGAGCAGAACAGGAGCAGCAAGAGGAGAGCGCGAGTAATTCCGACGGGGACTGGTATCAACTGCATCCGTCCTTGGTAGAATGCCATCCCGGCCAAAGGCAAGTGCGAAGATGAGCCCCGATCGGATTCCACACGGCGCCGGACCGAATCGCCGCAACGGATGGATTAGTTGGGACTCTGAGCCCCGTCCCAAGCGAGGCAGGCGCCAAAGAAGCTCCTGACAATCGGATGCAACTCACCGGTCAGAGCACGTCGTTCCGGCTGAAATAAGGTTCCGACAAAGAAGCGATGATCACGGAGTTCGAATGCCCGGACCTGGCCGTCGCCCGAACGTGCGGCCACGCGCAAGGGCCCACGGAAGAGACAGGATTCATAGACCGCGTTAATTCCATAGCGACAATGGAAGGCCTCAGTCGCCGTGGCGGCCTGATACATTTCAGCAAGGCTGCTGTCCGGCATGAGATGGATCAGCTCGGTTTTCTCCACCAGAGAGCAGGCCAGCGGGTGGAGCAATGGGAATGAGGTTTGCGGGTTGTTTTCGGCGTGATCAGCCTCGGTCAAGCCCAGCACATTTCGCGCGTATTCGAGCAGGGCATGCTGGAAGCCGCCGCACGTGCCCAGAAAGGGAAGGCGATGGAGGCGCGCATATTCGATACTCCAGAGCGCGCCGGCCGTGTGGCGGTAAGGGCTGGCCGGGACCAGCCAGATGCCGGCATAGGAACGAAAGGCAGACGCGTCTCCTGGAGCGACCCTGGCAGTCGGGATCCAATGCGGCCGCAGGCCGGTTTGGGTGGTGTCCGCGCCGGCAAGGGCAAAGCACCGGTCGATCGCGGCGTGCGCCGTAATGCCGGGATCGTAATCGCCCACCAAGGCAATAGGGTTCTGGCTCATGAGACAAATCAAAGGTGCGCCGCCGCTCCTCCGTCGCCGGCCGCGACTACGGCTGCCAGAGTCGGTAAATGCGGGTTGGGCCGGAGATGCTATTGGTTTGGCGCACCGCTGTGCCGGCATCGTAAATGACGGGTTCGGAAACCGTCCAGACGGTGTTGGTTCCGCGCAGAGCGGTCGTGGATTGCGGCACGAGGGTTCGTTGCTCGGCCGGCCAACTGATGAACAGCCGGCTGGATGAAACGCGTGTCACCGCCAGACTGGCGGCCGTCTCCGGCCGCGGCGGGCGGAGGAGAGCTTCGGCCATGATCGACGCCATCACCGTGGTGCCTTTGGCATTGGGATGGACGGTGTCGGGAAACAACTCCGGATGATCGGCCATGCGGATCTGCAGATCGATCAAGTCTAACTGCAGGCGCGTGGCAAGATCACGGACGGCCGGGGCGATATTCGTTGCGACCGTCCCGGGCCGGATATCGAAGGCCCCATTCTTGTAGACGGGGCAAGGGGTGCAGAGCACGACCTCGGGTGCATTGGTCAGGCTCGCGTAAGATGCGATCATCTCCTCGTAGTCGGACACGAAGTTGGTGCCGTACTTCCAATTGTAAGGTTTGCCGTCGTTCGTGCCCAGTTGAATGATGACGATGTCGGGCTGCCAATCGTGGCTGGCCTTGAATTGACTCTCCTTCCAATAGGGAAAGTCGCCCTTCTTTAAAAGCGTGCGGCCACTCACGCCGTAATTTCTGACAGTGTAGTCGTTGGTGCCGAGCAACCGTTGGAGTTTCGCGGGATAGCTTTCGAGGGCGGGAGTACTCAAACCCGATCCTTCGGTAATGCTATCGCCAATGCAGGCGATCTTAAGCGGCTGCGCTTGGAGTGAAACGGCGGCCAGAAGAAGGCCGGCCATCGCGACCAGCGGGTGAGAGGTCATGGGCGTATCCTAGAGCGCTTCCTGCCAGCGTCAATTCGAGAGCCGCGCCAGGAAATTGCTTTTGCTTCGCGGCGGAAGTTCTACGATGACGCCATGAACCGACGCGACCTCCTCTCATCGGCAGTTGGGGCAGCCTGAAACCATTCTGACGCTGATGAAAACAGACCGACGCGGATTTTTGCAGAGGAGCGCGTGGGGCGCGGCGGCGGCGGCAATACCAGCTTATGGGCAACCGCCGGACGCGCGAAAGGAGCGTTATGCGAGGCTGGATGCAGGACTCAAAGAACCTGTCCTGAAGCGGCACCTGTTCCCGACACCGGTCATGATCGAAACTCTGGAACTTCTGCGAGCGGAGGACAGCTTCTTGTGCCGGGTGCGGTCTCGAGACGGAGCTGAAGGCATTTCTGTAGGCCACAGCGGTATGAAAGCGCTCTACCCGGTTTTCCTCTACAACCTCCAGCCCTTTTTTCTGGGGAAGGATGCGCGCGATTTGGACCTGCTGCTGGAGAAGGTTTTTATTTACGGATTCAATTTCCGGTACAATGGAATTTCGCTCGGCATCCCGCTGGCCACGATTGAATTCGCCATTCTAGACCTGCTCGGACGGATCGCCAAAAAGCCGATGGGGCAACTCTTTGGGGAAGTGCGTCATCCGGAGGTGACGGTATACCAAGCCACCGAATACCGCGAAAAGCCGGTCGCGGAATCACTCGAACTGATCAAACGGGACGTGGCCGAGTACAATGCGCGAGCTCTCAAGATAAAGGTAGGCGGCTTGATGTTCATGACGACCGACCTGCACGCCGCCGGGCCGCCTGGTCGCACCGAGAAGATCATCCCGCTGATTCGCGAAACCTTTGGCGACCAGATGGCCCTCTACGCGGACGCGAATGGGTTTTACTCGGTGGAGGAGGCGATTCGCGTCGGCAAGCTGCTTGAGGAATATCGCTACGGCTTTTTCGAAGAACCAGTCATGTTTGACTGGCATGAAGAGACAAAGCAGGTCGCCAACGGCCTGCGCCTCCCGATTGCCCTGGGCGAGCAGGAGTATGGCTTGCATGGTTTTCGCTGGTTGATCGGAAACGATGCCGTCGAGATTGTGCAGCCGGACAATTACTATTTCGGCGGGATGATACGATCGATGCAGGTGGCGCGGATGGCAGCGGCCTTCGGCAAGCGTTGCACGCCGCACATGTCGGGCGGAGGCTTAGGCTTTCTATACATGATGCACTTTGTCTCGGTCCTGCCCAACGCCATGGCTCACCACGAGTTTAAGGGCCTGGCCACTCACGTCCGATTCGAATGCCAGACCTCTTCCCTGAAGGTGGTGGACGGCCGGATCAAAGTGCCAACCGGGCCCGGTTTGGGAGTCGACCTCGATCCGGCCTTTGTCAATCGCCACCGACGCGTGGCCGCATAGACGAGCGCCGGCACGTTTGCGGACGCCTGGGCGCGGCCGCGGAAAAGCGCGCCACGGCAAGGATCCCCGATTTTGCTTGTCAGCTCCGTAAAGTCTCCCTGTTCTTCTGCTTAGTGGCGCCCTGCTTCCCAGGCCAGGTGTCGGCAAGTCTCCTCCGCTTAGTGGCATTGCGCCACCCTGGAAGCGGCCGCGAAACAGCTCTTGCGGAGGTGAATCAAGCGAAACCAACGCTCGCCCGCGTTCGGCGAAGAAAGGAACTGGATCATGGAACCCGTTTACATGAACGAAAACCGATTTACGCATTTGATCGGGTCGGTGAAGGCTGCCGCCAATAGTGTCTTTGTCACGCCTAGTCCGGAATCGGAGGTGGTGGATCACATCGAAGAACTGATCGTTCAGGGACAAACCCATCTCCAACACGAGGAATTCACCTTGGCGCTGCAGGCCTTCAGCGAGGCTCAGGAGTTGATTCTGCACACGGTCCATCCGGACATGCCAATCGACTTCCCCCAACCCGACTCATTCCGATTCCCAGTCGACGCCACGCTCATCGAGCCATTGGCGGCCAAGACAGCTGAATTCCTGAACCGCCTCCCGCCAACCCAATACTCGCTGCCAGTCGGTTTAGTCAGCGCCCAGTCCACCTTGTCTACCCAAACGCAGGCTGCTCTGCAAAAGGCCTCCGCGGAGGGCTGGCGCGTGACGTCCTTCCAATCGCAAGTTGGAATCGCCGTATCCGCGGCCCTGGATGCCGCGGAGCGCAAAGACTGGGCGTCGGCGATCAAGCAGTATGAGGCCGCGTTGAATGCTGTGCCCGAAAATGAGCGCGTGGTTCGAGGCAGTTTGCTTCATGACCTGGCGATTGTGACGGAGCAGTCCGGCGATCGGAGCCGGGCCCAGGAACTGGGACAATCGAGCATCCAGACACTGGAGGGAGCGACGGAAGCGCAGGCGCAAGCCGTCGCGACGACCGCCGGGATTTTCGGCCGCAGCGGCAACGCCGAACAGGCAACTCGGTGGGGCAAGGTCTTGGACCAGCTCCTGGCAACGCATAACTTTAACCCGGTCGTCAGCACACCATCAACGAGCTCCCGCTCAGCTGCAGTGCTGGCGCGCAACTCCGGTCGCGTGGCAAGCAGCGCCCGTTTGACGAGAGTCGCGGCCGCTGCCCCGACCTTCGGCTTCGATCGGAACGCACCCACTTTGATGGGGCTGGCATTCGTCGAGACCAGCGCCCTGCGAAAGGTTCTGACGCTTGAAGGGACGCAAGAAGCCGCATCGATCAGCCTGGATGGAAATGGATCAGAGGCGGTTAAGTCATTTCTGGCGACGTTGGCCAAGACCAAGGATGTCGGTCTGCTGACGCAGTGGTTGGGCGGGCCGCGCTTTGTGGCGCACCTGCCGCGCATCTACTCCTATTTGGTGCCGATGGCGATCGGCGATTGCCATGCGGGCCTGGGTAACCTGGAGGAAGCCTTCAAGAGCTATCAATCCGCCTTGGAGTATCCCCCGATCAACCAGGCATTGGAGGTGACAAAAGCGTGGACGCGCATGGCCCAGACCATCTTGGACCAGGGTGACCGTGCCTATCGCCTCGCCGGCGACGACACAGAAGCATACCCGGCGGCCACCGCCTTTTACCAAAGTATCGTGCGCCTCGATAAGACGATCGACCCAGCTTCGCCCCTTTATAGCCACCCGCAGCTTGAAGAGATCAAGGGCCGCGTCGAAGCCTTCCTGGCCGAGAGCGATCCGCTGGTGTCCACGGAGAACCCGGCCATCACGACGCTGTTGCTGCAGGCGCTCAGCCGCCTCGGACAGATCGCTGGCGGCGTGAACTTCTTCGGCTTCGGGCCTGATTACGTGCCACCTTTCAGTTTCGAGTACCTGCAAAACACGAGCCGATACTTTGCCGAACATGCTTCCCAAACGGAGCAGCGCTACATCCAGCATGCAAGACCCAGGCGGAAAATGAGGAGTTCCGCCGCGAACAATTGGATCAACAGGCCGAAGTTGCCCGGCAGTCGGTTATCCTGGAAGAACGGGAGTGGCGGAAGCGGACCGCGGCATCGCGGTCGCCGCGGCCAGCGTCAACTACGCCGCTGTCCAGACGCAGAACGCGGTCGCGACTCGCAACGATTTCCAGGATGTTCGGCGGGAATTGCTCGAATTGGCTGGTCTGGAAGCGTGGGCCAATGCGTCCAGCGTCGACCGTGATGATCAGGTCAAATTGACAATCAGCCACTATACTTATTTCGAGGCGGACTCGCAGCGGCGCAACGTCGTCCTCCAGAGACTTGCCTTGCAGCGAACTCGCATTTCGCATGAGTTGGAGGCGGCCAAGCTGGACCGCGCCATCATCTCGGCCCAGGCATACCAGGCCGTGGCCCAGGCTCAATTGGAGCAAGCGCAGGCGCGCCAGGCGGTCGCGCAGCAGCGCGTCGTGATTGCTCAGCTGCAGCAGCGATTCGCCGAAGAAAATCGCGACTTCCTCGACATGCGCGAATTTGGAGCACGACTCTGGTACGAGTTGGCCCGCGAGGCGCGCCGGATCAAGCAGCGTTACCTTGATATGGCGACCGAAATGGCGCTGCTGATGGAGCGGGCTTACAACGCCGAAACGGAACGCGACTTGCGCGTGATCCGCTTCGACTACGACACCACTGCTGCCGGCAACTTAATGGGGGCTGATCAACTCTTGGCCGACATCGACAGCTTCACTTTTGATCATGTCACGACGACGCGGCGCAAAAAGATTCCGGTCAAAAAGACCATCAGTCTGGCGGACGCTTATCCCATGCAGTTTGAGGCCTTGAAATCGACGGGCCGCTGCTTGTTCGAAACCGCCCTGGCTGATTTCGACCGGGATCACCCTGGCATGTACCTCGCCAAGATTAACAACGTGGAACTGGTGCTGGTCGGCATCACCGGGGCCGCCACCATCGCCGGGACGTTGCGAAACATTGGCGTCTCGCGCTTTCGTAGTTCGACCGGCGCTATCCTCGAGCGGCTTTACCCGGCGGACGTCATGCTCCTGTCGCAATATGAGATTCGTCAGGACGCCCTCACCTTTCGTTTCGATCCGAACGAACTGCGTCTCTTCGAGAACAACGGGATCGAAACGCTGTGGCAGCTGGATCTGCCGCTGTCCGCCAATGATTTCGACTACCGAGGCATTCTGGACGTGCACCTGGTGCTTTACTACGACGGCTTCTTCGACCCTGGCCTGGAGACGACCATCCGGGCGGCGTTGCCAGCCAGCGGTGGCGCATCCAGGGCGTTCTCGATGAGGCTGACGTTTCCGGACGAGCTTTTCTACTTGAAGAATCAAGGCGAAGGCGAGTTGAGCCTGGATGCATCGCTCTTTCCCATGATCCAGCGCGATCTGACGCGCACCACCACGACGCTCAAACTCACGGGCAAACCCGCGACAGTGAATGGTTTGACCTGCGGCTGGTCAGCCAGGAACTCGGCACGGAATTGGTCCTGCAAACAGACAACCAAGGAGAAATTGTGGATACGATTCAGGCGCCGCCCTGGCAGCGTTTCAGGGCAAGCCGGTGTTTGATCGCTGGCAGATCCGCATTACCGCGGCGGACAATCCAGCCCTGGTCACAAACGGGGTTGCTGACCTGAGCGGTCTGGAGGACGTCATGACCTACACCGATTACACCTTCGAGTATCGTTAGAGTGGAGGGTTATGGCGAAAACAGAGCAAACCGCGGCCCCGATGGGAACGGGGCGCGCCCGGCTTGGGTGAGGCATTCAGCATCAATTTGAGTTCCGGCCAGGGAACCTACGTTTACCAAATGCCGCTGCCCGACGGCGTCGCGGCGCACACACCGAAACTGACGCTCGAATACGCGCATGGCGCGGGGCATGGCGCCTGGGGCTTGGGCTGGCGCATGGGCCTGCGCAGCATCAGCCGCCGGTTGGACTTTGGCACACCGGATGAAAGCCTGGTGGAGCGATTTCTCGACAGCGGGTCGGAAATTGTGCGTGTGACCGACAGTAGCTACCGGGCTGTGCGCGAATCGGCCTTCAGCCGCTACGAAAACCGGAATGGCGGCTGGCGGATTGAAGATCGGAACGGACTCGTTCACGAACTGGGGACCGTGCCGGAAGCCCGTGTTGCCGATGCCAACCATCCTGAGCGGGTGATCGAATGGTTGCTGGAGCGCACCTTGGATGTCTCCGGCAACGCGATCCATTATCGCTATCGCCGCGAGAACGGCTTTGCCTATTTGCTGACGATTCGGTACGCGATCTACGAGGTGCGCTTTCGTTACCAAGACCGACCGGACCGCCGGTGGGACGGACGGGCCGGCTTTTTGCGCCGCCGCACGCTGCGCTGCGCCGGGATCGATTTATTTCTCGACCCCGGACCGGCAGAGCGAAGGATCCGCTCCTGGGACTTTGGCTATGTGCTGGCCGAGGGGAGCGGGGTTTCCCTGCTGTCGCAGGTTGTCCTGACCTCGCACGGGCCAACGGCAGACGGAACCGGAGACGTGCGCCGTCCGCCGATCCAGTTTCAATACACTTCCTTTGATCCCAAACAGTATCGCGTGCAATGGATGGATAGTGAAGGTGCGCCGCCGCCAGGTTTGGAGGAACCAGACGTCGCTTTGGTGAGCATGGATGACGCTCCCCTCCCGGGCATTTTGATCAACCGGGGTGGATCTGAATACTACTGGCCAAACCGCGGCAACGGCCGCTGGGGTATGCCCCAGCCGGTCCGCTCCGCTCCTGCCACCGCCTCCTTCGCCCGGGCCGGCGTCGCTTTTGTCGATATGGACGGCTCCGGGGACGCCGACCTCCTCGTCACAGCTGACGATCAAGGTCACGGCTATTACGAAAACCGGCGCCGCCAAGGCTGGGGCGGTTTCGTCGCCTTCCCCCGCAACCGGCGCAACTCCCCGCCCTGGACTGACCCGACACTCCGTTTGCTTGACGCCGATGGCAATGGAGTGGTCGACGCCATGACCAGCCAACGACGCGCCTTCGTCTGGTGGCGCAATGGAGGTCGCAATGGCTGGGATGATCCCGCCTTGATCCCGAAGTCCGATCCCGACCTCCTCCAAGTTGATTTGAATGACCCGGATATTCATCTGGCCGACATGACCGGCGACGGGCTCCCGGACATTGTCCGCGTCCGCTCCGGCTCGGTCGAGTACTGGCCCAACCTGGGCCGCGGCCGATTCGGCCAACGGATCTTGATGCGTCAGGCCCCACGCATTCGTCGAACGCCGAATGACGCGTTGCTCCTCGTTGACCTGGATGGCGACGGTTGTGCCGAATTGGTCCATTGGTTCAGGGACGGCCTGGTCATCTGCCAAAACCGCAACGGCGAACAGTTTGCCGAGCCGGTGTTGATTCAAGGTTTGCCCGAACCAATTGCCGGAACAGTGCGGGCCATGAATCTGGAAGGTCAGGCAGGCGCCGGATTGGTCTGGAACAGCCACACCTGGCAAGGGCCGCGCTACGTGCAGTTCAGCTTTCGCAACGCCGTGCCACCTTACGTCCTGTCCCTGATCGAAAACGGCGCTGCTCTGCTCCGAGCTCTTTACCGATCCGCCGTCGAAGATTACTTGCGGACCGCGAGGCGGGACAGTCCTGGACGACGCATTTTCCGTTTCTTTACTTCGTCGTCGCCGGCACGAAAGAAATCGATCTGGTCTCCGGACGCGTCAGTGAAACTCGTTTAAAGTATCACGAAGCCCACTTCGAAGGGCGGACTCGCCAGTTCCAGGGTTTTCGGCGGACGGAGCGCCTCGACAAAGGCGACGAAAGTCGACCGGATTCGCTGCAGGTCCACCATTTCCACATGGCGGAGGAGCAGGCGCCAGGCCACGGACCCGAGCATGCCGCTCTCAACGGCCTGCTTCACCGGATTGAATACTTCGAATTGGACGGCTCGCCGCAGCAGGAGCGTCCCAGCCGAATCGAAACGTCCGAGCACGGTCTGACCTTGCTGGAGGATGCGGAGGAAGGCTCCTCGCCGCGGAGTTTCGTCTTCGTGACCATGCACCGAATCGAAGATTCGGAGCGGACCACCGACGTGCGGGTGGAGGAAAAGCATTACACCTATGACGCGAACGGCAACGTCGTCCAGGAGCGCCTGCGTGGCTCGGGCACCGAGGCGGGCATTGCTCAGTCTGTTCGCGAACGGATTACCGACATTGCCTATGCGGTCAGCGCCTCCCGCTATTTGCTCGGGCGCCCGTCTCACACAACGCTGCGAGACCCATCCGGATTCCTGCTGGCGGAAAAGCGATTCTATTATGATGGCCCCGACTTCGTTGGCTTACCGTTGGGGCAGATGGAACGCGGGCTGGTCTCGCGCGTCGAGGAGTGGGTTCTGACGCAGGCCGATTTTGACGCACACTACGCTGGTCTGGATCAGAACGTTCTCGGATACACCTCGGACGTTAATGCCGAAGGAGTGGCTTCCGTCTTCGCGGTCCGAGAACTCACCCGGTATGATGGCCGTGGCCTGGCCATCGCCAAACGCGATCCGTTTGGGAATGAGACCACGATGGGTTATGACCTGGATGGTGTTTTTCGACTCCGGCTGACTGACCCCTTGGGCGAATCCGAGTTCGAATATGATCGGTCCACAGGGCAAATCAACCGGATCACATATCCGGATGGAGCGGTGGGGCAGTTCAAATACGATGCGCAAGGCCGCTTGCTCCACGGCCTGGCGCCGGGTGAAGACCCTGCCAAGCCGGCGACGACCCACACCTACGATGAAAGTGTCATCCCAAATCGGCGGACGGTTGGTCTCCGGCAGTTGGACGGCACCATCTCGAACTCTGTCACCTATTACGATGGCTACGGCAAGCCCTTTCAGCAACGGGCCGAAGTCGAGCCGGGGCATTACGTCGTTTCCGGCTGGCGGCGACTCAATCCGTGGGGAGACCTAAAGGAGGAGTTTGAGCCCACCTTCGCGGATACGGCGGAATTTGGGCCCGTGGAGACACTCGGGCGCCCGTCCCGTCAGATTTTCTACGACGCGCGCGGTCGGACAGTTCGGTGCCTCAATTACAACCGCGGTGAATCCACCGTCTCCTTTGAACCGTTTCGAGTCACCACCCGGGATGCCAATGATCACGACGCATCGCCCGCCAATGTCGCCCGCGGTCAGTTCGACACGCCCCACGTGGAAGAGTTCGATGTCTTTCGTTACCTGCGCCGCGTCACGGAACGAGTGGGCGTGAACAGGCACGTCGCGACCGCCTACGAAATCGGGCCGATGGGGGAGTTGCTGGCTGTGTCCGATACGCGCGGAGAGAAGTTCCGGTATCGCTATGATCGCCTCGGCAACCGCCTTGAATTAACCCTGCGAGAAGCAGGAACGCGAAAGCTATGGTACGACGCCGCCAAGCGGCTGATTCGTTCGCTCGATGGCGAAGGGCACGACCTGCGGGCGCAGTGGGACGCGATCGGACGGCTCCAGAGCCTGCGCAGCGGCGCCGAGCTCCTGGAAGAGTATACTTACGACGACGGCGCCCAGAACGCCTTCGGACTCTTGGCGGCCGTGCAATATCCCGGCGGGCGGCAAGTCTTCCACTACGACGAGCAGCGGCGTCTCGTGCGCCGCGAACATCACCACGAAGGCTTCGCCACACCTGTGGCGATCGAACACGAGTATGATCCGCTTGGCCGTGAGATCGCCTGCACCTACGATGACCAGACGAGAATAGAGAAGCGCTTCTCGCTTAACGGCTGGCTGGTGGAGATACCTGGCGTCATCACCCGCGTCGAAAGAGACGCACGCGGTCTTCCGATAGAAATCAAGTTCGCCAACGGAGTGCGCACGCAATGCGAGTACACGGCCGGCCCAGGGCGCTTGCGGCGGCAACAGACCCAAGGCCCAAATGCGGAGATGCTGGAAGACCGGCTCTTTGCCCTGGACCAAATGGAAATGATCCTGAGCAGCGACGATCCGTCCGCCGGCGGAAGCGGGCCGCGTTCCTACGCTTACGATCCTCTCTATCAGCTCACTCGAGTTAGCTCGGTCGAAAATGGTCTCCCTGTCCAGCGCACATATGATTACGTCAACGATTACAACCTCAGCCGGTTCGACGAAGCTCGAGCCACTTTGCACTACGACGATCCTCAGCGGCCGGAGCGCTTGACCAGCCTGACGGCCGAAGGCGGAGCGCAGTTTGATGTCGACTATGACGGCGACGGCAACCTGCTGGCTCTGCCTAACCAGCAGTTCGTTTACAATGCCAAGAACGAACTGTTCAGCTTTATCCGCAGCGACGGTTTAAGGGCCGACTACCGGTATGACCATCACGGGCTGCGCGTGAGCAAGCGAGTGGAGGGTGCAGGGGAAGGACCTGAGGTCATCCGCTACCTTGGTTTGGGCGGCGAGGTGCAAAGCCGGGGCGATGGATCGAACGAACTGATCTGCCACGTGCGGGTCGGGGATCGCCGGGTCGCCACCCTTAGAGCAGGGGCGGCGTTGTTTGTCCATGAAGATGGCCTCGGCAGCACCGCATTCGTGACCGACGCGTCTGGCCAAGTGTCCGGTCGTGTGGATCACCTCCCTTTCGGGACCGTAGCGGGCAGCGTCGGAACGGTCGAGTTCAGGACTTACGGACTGCACCCGCTCGATGCGGAGTCCGGACTGGTCTACATGCGGCGGCGTTACTACTCGCCCGCCCTCGGCCGGTTCCTTACCCCCGATTTGATGGCCATCTATCAGCCCGAACAGTTGATGCATCATCCGCAGCACCTTCACCTTTACAGTTACGTGGCCAATGATCCTCTCAACAAGACGGATCCCACTGGGCTGTCCGTTTGGAGCGTAATCGGGATGGTGGTGGGAATCGCGGCTGGAATTGCAGTCGGCGCCGCTTTGGTGGCGTTGAGTGGCGGTCTAATCGGCGCCTTTGGCATCATCGGATTGCTGATGGCCTCGGGTATTATTCTGGGAGTGTCGCTCGGCGTTGCGGCCATCTGTTATACTATCGCGGCCAATCTCGACTCCGGATCCGGCGCGCAGGAGTTCTTTCGCGGATTCATGATTGGGTTTAACGCCGGCATGAACGCCGCGATTGCATCGGCTCTGTTTTGTCCTTACGCCGGCATTGCCCTCGGCATCATCGGGGCCGCGGCGGCGATTGACCGGGTGGCGAGCAATCATGTCTACCAGGGCGTTCTCGGCTGGTCCAGTTGGGCGATGCCAATGTCGTGGACCATGACCGGGCTGGGGGTGATTGCCTACGTCATTAACGGCTTCGCCGCTCTAATCAGCTGGAATGGAGACTGGTGGTTGTCGGGCGCAAAGATCGAAGATGTCAGTCTCGACTGGCGCACCGGCACTTTTGTCATGTCCGGAGGACTGACATCGCCATCACCAAGCAGCCGCGCCAATGGATACAACCTGGGCAATTTCGTGATTCTGAATCCAGGTCTGAGCGACGCGGAAGTCGAAGTGGTGATGCGCCACGAAACCGGCCACACCTTGAACACCGGCGCATTTGGTAGCGGCTTTGAACTGCTCACCCTCATCGACGAGGTGGTCGTCAATGCGGGGCACGAACAGGATGCCTACGGCGAAATGATCGCGGAAAGCATCGTCCCCGGCACCGATCGGCCCACTATCCCGATGTGGAGCTGAATGGGCAAGGCAGCAGAATGGAAGGGGCGGAGAGCGAAGGATCCAAGAATCCAAGTGTCCAAGGATCCAAGAATCCAAGGAAACAAGTATCCAATCAACCAAAGAACCAATTAACCAAAGATCGAATTAACCAAGAATCCAAGTGTCCAAGAATCCAAGGAAACAAGGAAACAAGTATCCAAGGAAACAAGGAAACAAATAACCAAAGCCAAGTAACCAAGCTCACGCGTTAGCGGTTATGCGCAAGAATTCGAAGGGCCCGAGATTTACGTCCAGTTGGTCGTGCGGACCCGGGGTGAGCGCTACGCCGGAACCGTGCCGTATAGTCTCCGGGTGAAACATCCAGACGCGCGGAGCCGTCCAGTCCAGCCGTCGCTCGTGAGTCGCCTCGCCAAAACCGGTGACGCGAACCTGCTGGGGGTCAGGTGTCAGGTTGCAGAGGCAAAGGCAGGACTCGTGGCCGCGGACCAGCGCCAATGATTCGACCCGCAAAGGATCCTCCGCCCGCGTGGCCATCACCTCGCCGCCCCGAAAGCTGCCGATCTCGGCCAACGCGTAATAAAGCGGGAAGAGCTGGCCGGGGACGGATGGAAATTCTCCAGGTAGCAGACAACCGCGCGCCGATTCCAAAGTGCCTAACCAGCCAATCGTTTCGAAGAAGGTCGCGGCGGCAGCTCCAGCTTGCGCCAAATGCTTGAATGCCGCCAGCGTCCAGCCGGCCGCAAAGGCCGAAAGCTGGCGCGAATCGACTTGCGGAGGCAGCTCGGCTCCGATCGCGGTCGCTTCGGGCTGGGTCGCAACCGGATTGAAGCGGGGCTTGAGGGTGACTGGGCCGATCACGAGCGGCTTGCCCGGAAAGAACATGCGAGCACTGTGCAGTTGGGCCGGAATAGCCGTGAGCGCCTCGGTGAGCGAGACGAGGTCAAACGCGTGCACCTGCGGATTCATGGACCAAGCCATGAAATCGCAGCCCTCATAGGGCGGGCGACATTGATTGAGTTGGTAGAAGTCGGCGTTTGTGCCTCCTCCAATCGGGCACCCCACAAAGCCAAAGGAATGTCGCGCCCAGTCCAGGTTTTCTTGGCTTGTCGTTCTCGCTCCATCCCGGAAGACCAGAATGCTCTCGACGTCCGCCTCTTCACGTCCCAGGACAGCGGCCAGAGCAGCTGACTCCCAGGCATCCGCTGCGGGAAGATGGATCGCCAATGCAACCGGCAGATCCAGGGCCAGCGCCTGGCTCATAGCCAGGTCAAGCCGCTCACGCCAGTCTCCGTCTGCCAGGTGCACATCCACCCGCAGATGACTCAGCCGCAATTGCGACAATAGGTCCACCTCGCGATGGGAAAGCGGCTCCGGCCGGCCCGGCACGCAAAGTCCAACCGCCGGCAACGGCAGACGCTGGCCGCCCGCGACGGTCACGCAGGCGGGCGGGTCGGACACAGCCGCCGACGAATAAGCGCGGCCAAACGCTTCGGCCGAGACACGCGCTGATTCCTGCAAGCAAAGCGTAACCTTCTGAATGATACGCGTGCCGGCCCTGATTTCGACCGGGAAGGGAAACTGCAGCGGAGGACAGAAGATTTTGAAGCTGGCGTCAATCCAATTGCGTTGGTCCTCCATTTCGAAGGTGTCGCCCTCGAACCGCAATTCTGCCCAGCAATCCGGCGTGACTTGGTGAGCGATAACGGCGAGATCGTGGAACCCGGGCACAGGTTGTTCCGGAGCGATGGTGGTGGGAAAAGCCAGTTCCTCCCGTCGGCCGTCCGTCCGCTGAACCCGGCAGCGAACGCCTTCGCACTGCGGCAGAGGATGGAGGACGCAGAGGCCGATTCGATTGCTCCAAAATTGGTTCTTGGCTTCGCCGGCGAACGAAAAGTGGATCGTGCCGTCGGCGGCTCCAGTCACATCCCCCTCCCAGTCGAAGTGGATATCTCGCGTTCGATGCTCGACCCCGAAACTGACCTGAAACACGTCTCCATCGGTTCGGCACTGGCGAAGCCGGAGCGTGCCTGGGATCGTCCCCCAGTTCCGGTCTCGGACCGCCGCATAAATGCGCCGAATGACTTCGACTCGTCCGAGGGTAATGGATCGTAACGCGCCGTCCTCCAAATAGAGTGTTAACGGACCCGCCCGAAGCCGGCTGCGTTCCGGGAAGCCAGGACTGCCTCGCGAGAGGAAAGGGTCGCCTGGGTGCATGGAAGTGACGATCGGCCTCAGCCTGCCTGGATGGTCGTTTGCCACGGGCCTCTTCCCGCGGCGCTGCTCACCAACAGGCACGGGGCCAGATGCGTCCGCCGAAACGCATCGGAACAGATGCCTTCGAATTGCCCAGCTGGTGGAGCGGTGTCGCCCTTGGCTGGGGACCAAATCCGCATCTCGGTCCAGCTTGCGCCGACGGCGAGGGTCAAAGGCGTTGGACCGAGATCAAAGGCCTTGGCCGAGGCCGCGTGCGAGCGCAACTCAATGGTGGGGGCGAATTGCCACAGGACCTGAATGGACGCGGGGTTAACCGGTGCAGCTGACTGGAACGCGTCTTCGATTTGCCATCCATCCTCCTTCGGCAGCCGCGTGATCGTGCGGCTCACGACCCCTGCCGGCAAACGCAGCGTCCCCTGCAAACTCGTCTCGGAGAGTTGCCGCCAGGACGGCTTCTCGTGTTGCCCTCCCCAAAGAAAGGCCCCGCGCCGCTCCGGGAAGCTGTCCGGGGCGAAATGGGGACCGTTATGGGCGCGCCAGGAAGCGAGGTAGTCCCGCAGCGGCCGGTTGGCGTGGTAAGCGCCCGTCCCTGGATCGACCAGCACGGCCCGACCGCGATGCCACAGGGACAAATGCAACGCGTCGCAATGACCGTGGCCAGCGGTCGCCAAATAACCGAGCGGGGAAAGGTCCCAGCGTAAGAACCAGTCGCGATCTCGGTAAATAGCGATGCCGCTTTCGGAATAGATGCGCCAATTGTTGGCCACCACCGCGACCGCCGGCGAGGCCATCGGCTTGGGTGAATCCCCCAGCCAATACCTGATCGCCGGGACTCGACGCCGGCTGCTCCAGCCATCGATGCCATTCCGGCGTCGCGCGGAGCCAATCGCGAAACAGCGGCGTGACATAGGCGCTGTCTGAGTCCCCGTAGTCCCACATTTGTTCTTTGGTCTGCACGCCGACAAAGAAGGCCGCGGCCATCCGAAGGCGGTCTTCGACCGCGGGCGCAATCGACCGACCGGACGCGCGCAAAGCCAGACGCGCTTGCCAGCAGAACTCCCAACCGAACAGGTGGTAATTCAAAGCCTGTTCGCGGTTGCCTCCATCCGGGGCAAACTGGGCGAGGACCTCCCGCTCCCACAAGCGTTCCAATCGCTCCAGCGAACCGCACCACCGGCTCAATTCCGGCCACCGGACCACCGCCAGGATCAAGCCGGCCAATTCGCCCAATACGTGATTATTGGCCGAAGAACCGAAAGAACGATCGCGCCAGGTGAACCAGGCGTGCGGCAGCAGGATGCGCGGGCGCAGGCGAGCCAACGTGGCCGACGTCCGGGGGATGGCCCGCGCTCCGCGAGCGACGCCGCGGATCTCAAGACTCGTCAGAAGCGCGTCGATCCAGGCGAACTGAATCAAGCGCAGACCCGTTTCAAGGCCACTGGTCCAATTCCACCCGAAGTAAGGCGGATTCTTCTCGACCCAATCTTCCAACCATTTAAGACAAGCGCCAGCGGCCTGGTGGTCATCCAAGAGATAAGCAGCTTGCGCGAGTCGAACGAGCGAATACCACCGGTTGGGCTCCCAAATGAGCTTGATGTCCGCTTTGCCCTCGAGACGGTGATGCAATTTCAGCGCCGGCTTCCGGGTTGTCATGTCGACCCCAGCCAGATAGTCCTTGTGCCACCCGGGCGGATCCTCCACTTGCAGCTTCAAATAGCCAAAAGCAATCCAGCGACCTTCCAGCAGATCGCGCAACTCGCTGCGCAAGGCCGCGCGCAGTTCCTCCGGAGCGGTTTCGGAGGGAGGGATATTCGGGAAGGTGCTTCCCGCGGGCATCGCTTCCACGTGAGCGAAGCGGCGCCCAGACATGAATCGATCGGCCACCTGGCAATACTTCCGTCGACCGTGGGCGGCCAATTCCGCCGCGGTCATCGCCCGAAGACGATGCCAGTACCAGGAAACGGAACTCATGCCTGGACTGGCTTGCCCAAATGAATGGTGGTGCCTTGTTGAATGGATTCGAGCACGGCGAAGGTCAACAGCATGCTGCGGCGCGAAACCACGTATGGGAACGGGTGATCGCCATCGCCCCGCAGGAAAGCAAGCCAGGCTGCCATCTGCTCGGCGTGTCCTTTGGAATTGTAGCTGGATTTCTTTTTCTGGCGGCCGCGATGCACGATCAGTTCCTGATAATTGGTGATTTCACAGACCGCTCCGGCCCCATAGACCGTCAGCATCTCCTTCGGATATTTCGGGTCGCCCTCGCCGCTGTAGAGCAATTGGCCGGTCGAACCATCCGCAAATTCAATTTGGGCCGCAACGCTGTCCGGGTATGGCTGGCGCCCAGTCGCCGGCCAAGTCGTTTGCGCCAGGACGCGCACTGGGTCAGCTTCAAACACGAAGCAGAAGTAATCGAGGAAGTGGCAAGCCTCGCCCAGAACGCGTCCGCCGCTCTCGGCGAAGTTCCCATACCAGTGTTTCGGGTCCAATTTGCCCGCGTTGATACGAAAGCTGGCTGATTTCGGGCCTGGGCTACTGGCCAGGATTTGCTTTAGCTCCCGGCTGGCGGGAGCAAAGCGGCGGTTGAAGCCAACCTGCAAAGTGCTCTTGCTCTTCAAATAGGCTGCGTCGATCGCCTCCAGTTCGTCCAGGCTCAAGCACAGCGGCTTCTCGACGAAAATATGCCGGTCCTTTTCCAGCGCCAGTTGGACCAAACGATGATGCAAGTCATGGCGCGTCGCGATCAGCACCGCTGCGGATGCGTCCCCCTTTTTCAGCAAATCTTGCGCATCCGTGGCCGCGTTTTCGAACCCGAACTTGCTTTGCACATGGCGGGCGCTGAGGGCCGTCTGATTCACAACCGTGCCGAAGCCGATCTTGTCCTGCAGGTGCGGCAGGAGCATGGTCCGGGCAAAGTTGCCGGCTCCAACCACGTCGACCCGTGAGACAGCCGTTCCAATCCGCCCCACGCCCCGCGAAAGTCCGGGCGGCGGATGCATCTGTGATACTTTGCCGAGGCCATCTCCAGCGGGCAGCACCGATCCGCCCGGCTCTGTCCTCGAAGTGGCCGGAGCGGACGACGGAACGGCTGCCGGCGCAAGGGAGTTCTTTTGCGCTTCTTCCTGGGCGGTGGGATATTCCAGGACAATGCCGATGTCCTTCGAGTCGCTGGCAAGGGTCTGATAAACGGAGAGAGCGTCTCCCAACGGCACCCGGCGAGTCGTGAGAGCGTCCAATCGGAGCTGGTGTTGCCCCATGAGGTGCAGGACCGCTTCGAAATTCCTTTGCTCCGTCCAGCGGACATAACCGAGCGGATAATCACTCCCGCCCCACTCATACGTCGGATCGTAGCGTCCCGGACCGTAAGAGCGGGAGTAACGCACTTCGATTTCCTTCTCGCTGAAGGTTCGCCAGGGCAGTTCCACTTTCGTGATTCCGACGACCACGATCCGGCCCCTGTCCCGCAAGCCATCCGCCGCCTGCTCGACGGGAGCATTGCTTTCGCTGGCGGTGCACAAGATGGCGGCATCGACCCCGAACCCCTCCGTCCAGGCGCGGATCTCTTCGGCCAGGCTTTGCTGGCCGAGAATGACCGTCCTTTCGGCCCCCATGGCTTCGGCGAAGGGGCGGCGGGAAGGCAATAGATCCACGGCCATGACCCGGGCTCCGTTGACCTGGAGCAGATTCGTGATCAAAAGGCCCACCAGTCCTTGCCCCATCACCAGGACCCGATCGCCCAAACGCGGTTCGGTCTGGCGGACAGCCTGCAGGGCGATGGAACCGAGCGTGGTATAAGCAGCTTGCCAGTTGGGCACCGCCTCTGGCACCCGAGCGGTCAGCATGTCCGGGACGGCGACGTATTCGGCGTGATAGGCACATTCGGCGCCGCCGCAGGCGACCCGTTCGCCGATACGAAAGCGGGTGTTCAAAGGATCAACCGCCACGATCACGCCGGCCGCGCTATATCCCAGCGGGCTGGGACTCTCCAACCGGTTGCGCACTTTCTCCAACGCGGCGCGCCAGCCAAGATTCCGCGCCACTTCCATAACCTTGCGAACCTGGTCTGGACGAGCGCGCGCTTTCTGCAGCAGGTTCATCTTCGCCTGCGCCACCTTCATTTTTTCAGTGCCGCTGCTGATCACGGAGTGCGTCACGCGGACGAGCACCCCGCCGGGGGGAGCGGTGGGAGCGGGCACCTCCTGCAGTTCAATTCGGCCGTCCTGGTACTGGGCAATTTGTTTCACGTCTTTGTTGCAGGCTGAGCTACATAACGCGGCCAAAGCCAGGGGTCAAACCTTTAGCGTGAGCGTTCGCCACTGCGGTCCATGCCGGCCACCCGGCGTTCCACAGCGTCCGGCCGGTGCAGATGGAGCGGAAGCCGGTGCAGGGGCATGGAGCCGGGAGGCAACAACGGCCCACGGAAGGGCCGCCAGGCCATTGCGGTCAGCGAGGAAGAGAATGGCGCGCGGGGCTAAGCCGCCTTTTGGGTCAATGGGGCTTGCGCGTGCCCCTCACTAGCGGCCCGAGCCGCTTCCAATTCCTGCAGTTTGATCATGATGGTGACCGGGTCCTGGGCCTTGGTAATGACCTCCTCCTGCGAGATCATCCCGAGGTTGTATTTGTCCAGCAGAAAGCTATCGAGCGTCACCATGCCGTATTTGGCGCCGGTCTGAATATCCGAATTGATCCGGAAGGTCTTGTTGTCGCGAATCAGCGCGGAGATGGACGGCGTGTTGATCATGATCTCGAACACGGCCACGCGCCCGGGTTTGTCCACCCGGGGGATGAGCAATTGCGAGATGACGGCCTGGAGGACGGTGGATACTTGGATGCGGATCTGCTCTTGTTGATTGGTCGGAAAGGCGTTGACGATACGATCGATCGTTTTCGCCGCCCCGGTCGTGTGCAACGTGCCGAAGACAAGGTGCCCCGTCTCGGCGGCCGTAATGGCCGCGTCCATGGTTTCCAGGTCGCGCAACTCTCCCACCAAGATCACATCCGGGTCCTGCCGCAAAACGCGGCGCAGCGCCTCGGCGAAGTTTGGCACGTCCACGTTGACTTCGCGCTGGGTGACTACGGCCTTCTTGTGTTTGTGATAGTACTCGATGGGATCTTCGATCGTGACGATGTGGGCGTCGTCCCGCTCCTCATTGATGATGTTGATCATCGAAGCGAGCGTGGTGGTCTTGCCGGACCCGGTCGGCCCGGTCACGAGAACCAGCCCTCTCGGTTTGTAGAGGAGCTCGCGCACCGACGGCGGCAAGCCGATTTCGTCCATCGTCAGCATGCGGGTAGGGATCTGCCGCAAGACCGCCGCGAACTGCCCCTTCTCCTTGAACACGCTGACGCGAAATCGAGCCAATTCTCCAAACGCAAAGCCAAAGTCCGCGCCGCCCCGTTCGCGCACGTGCTGGATGTTCTCGTCCGAGGTGATCGAGCGCATCAGTTCCTCGGTATCTTCTTGTTTGAGGGTCGGGCCCTCAACGCGATGGAGCACGCCGTGGAGCCGAATGACCGGGGGGCAATCCACCCGCAAATGCAAGTCCGAAGCCCCTTCCGACACAACCAACTGCAATAGATCAGACATCGAATAGCCCATAAACCTCAGGTGGGAAGTGGAACAACGGCCGGTGAGGGAACAGACGCTGGTTCCGGGTGAGATGCGGCGCCTGGGCGTGAAGTGACACCGCAACGCCCCCTTGCTGGCCTGATCACTCTTTCGATCTGACCAACACTGGCGTTGGGTGGAGCAACGCTCCCAGTCAGCGAACGGCTGAGCGCTGCCACCAGATACGACAACCAAGCTTTCATCCGCTTGATCTGGACGCTGCCCAGAACGTCATTAGCATCCTATACCTTTCAACACAAAAGTAAAGCTTTGGCTTATAATCTTCTGACAACCGAGTCCTAGGAGCGCGCCTTCGCTTTTTTGTCAACAAACGGCCGGCCTCGGGCGGCCATGGGATATGATTCTAACCGCTGCCTGTCTCCCGAGCTTATCCCTGGAAGGCGCTTCGCAGGCTGCCGCCGGTTTGAGGCAGGCAGCAGCCAGGAACAAGCCAGGCACCAGCCAATCAGCCCGAGGCAACTTAGCCGATGGGGCGCTGGAGTGGGCAACTGTCCGCGAACCCGGCACCTGCCGGCGCCGGGCGCGCCCTCACCCGATTCCGGTCGTCGCCGAACCCTACCTCCGATGGACCGCCTGCAGGTTTCATTTTTGCCGTCTTGCCAGTTGCGGCTCGCAATGATTTGATCACGCATATGTCCAAAAAACTCCTGGCCTTGTGCTTTGTCCTTTTGGCGTTGGCGAGTGCTCCGGTTGTAGCGGAGTTCATCCACGACGGAGATCGTGTCGTCTTTTTGGGGGACAGCATCACCGAACAGCGGTTATACACCACCTACATCGAGGGCTACGCGTTGAGCCGACATCCCGATTGGAAATTGAGTTTCCGCAACGTGGGTTGGGGCGGCGACACTGCCTGGTTGCGTCAGCGCACCCATCCTGATGAAACCAAACTGTTTGCGGCCGACGAAGCCGCTCAAGCCAAGATGGTGGAGGATGCGGTCGGCCGCGGCCTGGCGCGAGACGTCATCCCGCTCAAACCCACCTTTGTAACCGTGAAGTTCGGGATGAATGACCATTCCTACCAGAAGTTCCGGCCCGACATTTTCGCCGCCTATGTTCGTAGTCAGGCGCAAATCGCGAAAGTCCTGTCAGGCGCCGGCGCCCGCGTCGCCTTCCTGACGCCCCAACCGATCGAGGATAAGCGCCCGGATCCGGACCAGGACGTCCGGAACGAGTCGCTGCGGAAATTTTCCGACGGTTTGAAGGAAGTCGCCACGCAGCAGAGCGCGACCTTCGTGGATCAATTCGATCCTTATATGCAGATCATGCTGGCGGAGCGGGCCAAGAACCCACAAGCGCTCATCGGCGGAGGAGACGCGGTTCATCCAGGTCCGCCGGGCCACACGTTGATGGCTTGGGCGATCTTGAAAGCGCTGGGCGCCTCGGCGGAGGTTTCAACGGCGATGGTCGATGCGGCCAAGAACTCGAGCACAGGTGAGCACTGTCAGTTGAGCAACTTGACCGTGAGTGGAGGTAAAGTGGCCTTCGATCGGTTAGACAACGCCCTTCCCTTGCCGGTTGATGAACGGGCCGAGGCCGCCCTGAAGCTCGCGCCCGTCTTGAACGACTTAAGCCGATATGAACTGCGAGTCACGGGGCTCGAACCGGGCGCCTACGAGGTGACGATCGATGGCGAGACGGCCATGAAGACCGACGCGGATGCTTTGGCCAAGGGAATCAATCTTTCCAACACGCCGGGACCGATTACGAAGCAAACGAGGGAGTTGCTGCGCCTGGTCTTCCAGAAGAACAATACCTACTTCGCCCGCTGGCGGAACGTCCAGCTTTACTCCTTCCCATCCTGGGCGCAAGGACCCGAAAACGAGGCCCGCCGCGCGACGGAACTGAAGCGACTCGACGACGAAGTTGCCGCCAGCGAAGAGAAGATCGAAGAAGCCCGGAAGCCGAAGCTGCACCACTTCGAGATTAAGCCGGTCGCGTAAGCGCCGGCGGCGGACTCATTCGTAACGGAGCGACTCGATCGGGTCGAGATTGGCCGCTTTATAGGCGGGATACGTGCCGAAGACGAGGCCAACGAGCGAGCAAATGCCGAGGCCCAGCAAGACCCAATCGACCGGCACGTTCGGAGGAGCTTTGAAGGCCAGGGCGGCGGCATTTCCGCCCAGAATGCCCAGGATCACACCGATGATCCCGCCCACCTGGCAAAGCGCCACCGCCTCCATGATGAATTGGGTCATGATCGTTCGCTTCTTGGCTCCAATCGCCCTGCGAATGCCGATCTCCCGCGTCCGCTCGGTGACCGAGACCAGCATGATGTTCATGATCCCGATACCGGCTGCGAGCAGCGCGATGGAACTAATCACGCCTGCGCCCGCCCGAACCGCCAGGGTAAAGTTGCGAAACTGATCGATGAGCGAATCGTTCGAAAAGACTTCGAAGTCGTCTTCCGCGCCGGGCGGAACCTGGCGAACGGCCCGCAAGACGCCGCGGGCTTGTTCGAGCGTATCATCGAAGACGGCCTGATTCCAAGCCTGCACTTGGATGTTGACGCTTCGCTCCCGTCCGAATCGATCCAGGCCAGTGGTGATCGGAATGACCATGAAGTTGTCTTGGTCCTGACCAAAAAACGCGCCCTTCGCTTCGATCACGCCCACGACGGTGTAGTTGATGCCACTGAACTTCACCGCATCGCCCAGAGCGTGCCCGTGCGGAAACAACTTGTTCGCCAGACTCGCGCCCAGCACACAGACCAGCCTGGTGCCGTCCAGATCGCTCTCGGTGAAGGCGCGACCTTCGGCGATCGGCCAGTTCCGGGTTTCAAAGGTTCCCGGCGAAACGCCGGAGAGTTCGACGTTGGGATTGGTCTTGGCGAATCGGGACTTCGCTTCTCCAACCGTGAGCCTGGACACCACCCCGATCCGCTTGGCAAGTGAACATCGGTCTTCGAGCAATTTGGCTTGAGGCAAAGTGAGGCGCTTCCGGCGCAAATATTTCTCGATGCTGCCGCCGCTGTCATCCACGTGGAAGGCGGGCCATCGTTGAAACTGGAAGGTATCGGTGCCCAGGGCAGCCATCTCTGATTCAATGCTGCCCTGAAAAACCCGGATGGCAGTCATGACCACGATGATGGAGAAGACGCCGACCAGGATGCCCAGCAGCGTCAACGAAGATCGCAGCTTGTGGGCAACCATCGCATCCAGGGCCATGCCAAAACTCTCGCGCACTTCGGCGCAAAAGGCCGACCACCGGGCCCGCCGGGAGGGGTTGCTGGTTCTGGCCGGGAAAGCGCTCATTCGCTCCGCAACGCGTCGACTGGATTCATCTTGGCGGCACGCCACGCCGGGAGGAAACCGGAGATGACGCCCGTTGCCGCCGACACGACCAGAGCCAACAGAACGATGCCGGGCGACAGGCGCGCGTCCAGAAACTTCGGCATGGCCAGCGTGACGGGAAAGGCAATCGCCAGCCCAATGAGCCCGCCAATCAAGCAGATGCCAGCCGCTTCCATGAGGAACTGCAGCAGGATGGTGCGCCGTTTCGCGCCGATGGCTTTGCGCAACCCGATCTCGCGCGTCCGTTCCGCCACCGAAACGAACATGATATTCATGATGCCGATGCCGCCGACAAACAAGGATAACCCCGTGATGAACAAACCGGCCGCTCCCAGCATCCGCCCGACGCGGCCGAAGAACTTCAAAAAGACGTCCTGCTGGACGATGCCGAAGTCGTCCGGTTGTTTCGGAGCGAGGCCGCGGGCTTTCCGCAGGATCCCGCGGACTTCTTCGCGCGCATCTTCCAAGCGATCGAGATCAGCGACCTTGACGAGGATGGTCACGTTGGGCTGGGCATCAAACTGGCTGGTGAACTGCGAGATGGGGATGATGACATGGTTGTCGGATCCCAAGCCGAGGAATTTGTCGAAAGGAGCCATAACGCCGACCACGAGGTAACCCTGGCCGCCGATGGCGAGCTTTTGTCCGAGGGGCGATTCGTGCGGAAAGAACTTCTTGGCGATATCAGCGCCCAGGACGCAGACCGGCCGACCGCCTTCCACCTCGGAAACGCTCATGAACCGGCCGTCAGAAATCGTGAAATTGCGAGCGAGAAAATTGAGGGCGGTGGTGCCGACGACGGTCACGCCGCTGGCACTGCGCGTGTGGCGCTTGACGGTGGTGTTGTAGAAGGCTTCGTGAGAGACCAGTTGGGCCATGGTGGCCTGGCGTTCGATAAGCCGGGCGTGCTGGATGGTCAAGTCGCGGCGGTTTCGCACCTTCCACCATTCCTGCTCTTCGAATGGAGGCCATTTCTCCACGTAGAGCACATCCGCGCCCAATTGGCCCAATGTTCGGGTGAAGGAACGGCCGATGGACTCAATAGCCGTGCCCATCAGTGTGACCGTGACGATGCCAATGACGACGCCCAGCGTGGTCAGCCCCGAGCGCAATTTGTTGGCGCGAATCGCGGACCAGGAGATGGCCAGGCTCTCCCGAAATTCATCCACCAGCCTCATGACGCGGCCACTTGATGATGCCCAGCCGCCACCACTCCCCCAGCCTGCCCGCGCGGCGAAAGCTCGTCCGCAGCGATGAGCCCGTCTCGAATACGCACGATGCGGTGAGCATGCCGGGCGATATCCTCTTCATGCGTGACCAGAATGATGGTGTTGCCCTTGGCGAAGAGCTGATCGAACAGGGCCATGATCTCCTCGCCGGTGCGGGAGTCCAGATTGCCGGTCGGTTCGTCCGCGAGCAGGATGGACGGATTATTGACCAGGGCGCGGGCAATGGCCACGCGCTGGCGCTGGCCGCCGGAAAGCTCGTTGGGACGGTGATGCACCCGGTCGCCCAACCCGACTTGATTGAGGGCGGCCAAAGCCAAATCACGGCGTTCGTCCGCAGTGATGCCGGCGTAGATCAAGGGCAATTCGACATTGTGGAGGGCGGTGGAGCGAGGGAGGAGATGGAAGCTCTGGAAGACAAAACCGATCTCGCGATTGCGGATATCCGCGAGCTGGTTGTCGTCCATCTCACTCACCAGCGAGCCGTTCAATTCAAAGGACCCACTCGTGGGAGTATCCAAACATCCCAGCACATTCATCAAGGTCGACTTGCCCGACCCCGAGGGTCCCATGATGGCCACATACTCGCCTCGAGCGATTTCAAGCGACACATCGCGCAGGGCATGAATCGTCTCCGATCCGAGGACGTAACAACGGGCGATATGTTGGATTTTGATGAGGCTCACAGGAGGAAACACCTGGCGGAATCTCAACCTCGACCGGACTCAAGACGATTTTTTCTTGTTCTCGACCTTGACCTGTTTCCCTTCCTCGAGTTCGCGGTTGATCGCCTTGTAAGAACCGCTCACGATTTCCTGTCCTTCGGTCACTCCCTGCACGATCTCGACATAATCGGTGTCGCTGATGCCGCGTTTGACCTTGAGACGATAAGCCTGGCCGTTTCGTATCTCAAAGACGACTTCCTCAGCCTTGGCCGACATCTTTTCCTTTTTCTGCTCGGCCTCGCGCGAATCGGCATCCTGGTCAGCATCGGCCTTCTTCTTTTCCTGTTTTCTCTTCTCGGCCTCCAACTCTTTCGGGAGCCGCATGGTGACGCTTTGGATTGGGACGGTTAACACATTGCTGCGATAGCGGGTCTCGATTTCCGAGGTCACAGACATGCCAGGACGAAAGGCTTCCTTCTCATAAATCCGGATCTTGACTTCAAACTTGGTGGCTTCCTGCTGGGTGCTTTGAGCGCTCGTCTTGGCGGCGTTGGCGATTTCGGTCACATAACCGCTGAACTTGCGGTCCCGGAAGGAATCGACTTCGAGGCGAGCCTTTTGTCCGAGCGCGATCAAGACTACGTCCACCTCGCCGATGTCGACGCGGGCTTCCATTTCGTCGAGTTTGGCGACGGTCATGATCTCGGTGCCGGCCATCATCGCGGTGCCGACGACGCGTTCGCCCGCTTCCACCTTGAGTTTGGTGACCGTCCCGTCGGTGGGAGCCTTGATGGTCGTTTTCGCGAGATCATCCTCAGCGCGGGCCAGGCTGGCTTTGGCCATGTCCGCTTGGTGCGTGCTGGTTTCGAAGGAGGCTTGCGCGACTGCCAGGGAGGTTTTGGCGTCCAGGAACTGGGAATCAGAGACCAGCCTGGCGTCGAAGAGGCTCTTGATTCGATCGTATTCGAGCTGCGCTTTATCCAGGTTCGCCTTGGCCAGATTCTCGTTAGCCAACGCGGAGCGGAAATTGGCTTCGGCCGAATTGCGCTGGGCGGTGTAGTTGTCCGGCTTGATCCGCACCAGGAGCTGACCTTTGCGAACCTGGTCCCCTTCCTTGACAGGAAGTTCAACGATTTCACCGCTCACCTCGGGATTGATCACGACTTGGACCACCGGCTGGATCTTCCCGGTGGCAATGACCAATTCGGTGAGATCGCGGCGGCCGACCTTCTCCGTCTGAACCACAATCGGCTTCTCCCGCTTTTTCCAATAGACCCACCCGGCCACGCCGCCCGCAACGAACAACAACGACAGCACGATCACGACTCGTTTCCGCGTCTTCTTCGATTTGGTCTTGGCCATGGCAATTAGACTGAGGACACGCCCCTCCCGCACTTTGTTTCAGCGGAATACCCACAACCGGCCGCGGAGGGGAGGCAGCAGCGCAAGTCGCAAGGGAAAAAGATACTGGTCCGACAAGGTCTAGGCCCAGCCCAAACTGCGTTCGCGCCAGAGAAATTAGGGCAATTAAGTCTGTCTATTTGACGACAGACGCGCTCCTCGCCTCGGGACCCCTCCGGCGTTCAGCCTCGCCGCCGGCGCAAAAGCGATGGCGGAAGATCGAATTGACGACAAATGGCTCTTTTCCGCGCAAGGCGGATGTGTTAAGGCTGGTGGCGCGCCGTTATGAACTTTCACTCCCGACGCTCCGCCCTCCTGCTTGGCCTCGTCGTCGCCCTCAGCGGATGCCTTAACGTCAAAAACTGGCCGACCATCTCAGGGTCGGGAAATGTGGTGCTGGAATCGAGAGAAGTGAACCAGTTTGATCGCGTGGAGGTAGGGGGGGCGGGCGAACTAACGCTGGTGCAAGGAGACCAGGAAGGCTTGACGATCGAAGCGGACGATAATCTCCTCCCGCATATCACCGCGGAAGTTGTCCGGGGACGATTGGTCATCGGATCTGAGGGAGTCAACTTGCGACCAAGCCGCCGAGTGCATTACAAGCTAACCTTCAAGCATTTGAATGAACTGGGGCTGTCCGGTTCCGTCCAGGCGCGGTCGGATTTGATCGCATCGGACCGACTCGCGCTGGCGGTGAGTGGCTCGGGCGGCATTGAAGTGGCCCAACTCCGTGCGCAGACGCTCTCCGCCCACATTAGTGGCTCCGGCAAGATGACGGTCGCCGGAGAGGTCAAGGAATGCCAGTCGCATATCAGCGGGTCGGGACGCTGTGATGCGTCTGAGCTGAAATGCCTCATGGCCGAGGCCCATATCAGCGGTTCCGGCCATGTTTCCTTTTGGGCCGAGGAGAGGTTGAATGCCCATATCAGCGGCAGTGGAAGCGTCAGTTATCGCGGCAACCCCCAGGTGGATTCACATGTCTCCGGCTCGGGACGCGTGCGGCAGATTGGCGGCCAATAAACCGGCGACTGGGCACGTCGGTCAGGAACAGGAGGCGGTGGGTAGCAGTCGCAGGGCGCTTTCCGCCTCAAAGATCCGCTGCGTTAACTTCCACTTCTTCCGCAAAAGGAAAAAGAGCCGGCCGGTTTGGCCTGCCTGTCGAGCAGCGTCGCAAGCAGTGGCAACGGCCGCCAAATCCTCCTTCCAGCGATCAATCTGAGCGGTTAGTTCACGGGACGGGGCTTGCCCGCCACTTTCGTGCGCCTCGCCGCCAGGAGCAGCCGAAAGCGACGGGGGCATTAAGAACTCGGGAACTCTAGTTCGCACCTTCCTGATCTGACGAAGGGAGCGGGGAAAAATTCAAAAGCAGAGCGTCTCTGCACGGGCTGTCACATCGCCCTGATCAGGTCTCCTCCAATGTTCTACATGGAAGACCTTAGTTAGGTCGTTTCCCTCGCCGGCTGAGTGCAAGCACCCATCGATCTACAGACGTGGCGCGAAACAGTCGAAAGAAACAAAGAAACGTCAACGGCGCGGCCTTCCCGCTGTCCGCCGGGCCGATTACGGGATGGGGGCCGAGGATGTCCCCTGACTGGCCTGAACCGTCGAGTTCGAATCAGTCGCATGAGCCGTCTGCGCCCACTGCAATGGACGCGTGAGGTAGTCGGTCAAAGTGAGTTCGAGGAGAACGAGCAGCCAGACGAAGCCGGCACAAACGAAGACCCAAAGGAAGCGCCTGGCTGAGCGCATGTGCATGAAGAAGAGCAGGATCAAAACCATCTTGCCGACGGCGATGGACAAGGCAATCGCCGTATTGAAAGGTCGCAGGTCCAGGAGGGACGAGCCCCAAGTGGCGCCGAGGAGGAGCACCAAGGCCAGCCAGGTGCGGATATAAGTGGTGCGAGGGACAGGCCGGCTCATGGTTCAACGCGGGATCAGATAGAACATCGGGTAGAGAAACACCCAGACGATGTCAACGAAGTGCCAGAACAAACCGGTTACCAGGACGGGAGCAAAATAGGCCGGGGAGAAGCGACCTTGCCAAGCCAAGCCAATCAGGACCCCGACCGCTCCGCACGCGATCAGCAGATGGAGGGCATGCAGTCCAGTCGTGACGAAATAGAGCAAAAAAAACAGCGCCGTGCCCGGAGGCAAGCCACTCTTAAAGTGGGCACCTGGCAGCAGCCGCTTGGCAATGTGCTGTTGATACTCCCACCCTTTGATCCCAACAAATATCAGCCCCAACAAAAGCGTTCCGATCAGCCAGAAAAGCTGCCCGCGGCGATGCCCGTTCCGCGCCGCGTGCCCGGAGCAGGCCATGGTCAAGCTGCTCGTCAGCAAGACGCCCGTATTGATTGACCCGAGCAGCACGTTGTTATGTCGGCCGCCAAACGCAAAGCCCTCCGGATAGGTCGTCCGATAAACGATGTAAGCCAGCACCAGCCCGCCAAAGAACAGCACCTCCGTCGCGAGAAAGGTCCACATGCCGACAACGGCCGCCTCCTCTTGCTGTTCGAGATCGTCGAACTGTTCTGCCGGGAGCGGGGGCCTCACGCATGCGGGCGAATCTCCTCCCGGTCGGGATAATACTCATATGGGCCACGCGTTACCAACGGCGTTTGGAGAAAGTTGAGGGTCGGAGGCGGCGACGGCGTCTGCCATTCCAGGCCGGTGGCTGCCCAAGGATTAGCCGGCGTCCTGGGGCCGAAACGGACTGACCACAGGAAATAGACCAGCGGCAGCAAATAGCCGATCCCCAGAATGGAGGCCCCAGCGGTTGATAGCACATGATAGATCTGGAATTCCTCGGGATAGGCATGATAACGGCGCGGCATACCCAAATAGCCAAGAACGAACTGGGGAAAGAAGGTCAAATTAAAGCCAATATAGGTCGTCAAAGCCGCTAACTGCCCCAATTTCTCCGGATACATTCGGCCGGTGATTTTCGGCCACCAGTAATGCAGCCCCCCCATAAACGCGGTAACCATTCCGCCAACCATAATGTAGTGAAAATGAGCCACCACAAAGTAAGTGTCGGTGACGTGCACATCCACTGCGAGGGCCGCCAAGAACAAGCCTGTCATGCCCCCGACGGTAAACAGCCCGACAAAGCTCAGTGCGTAGAGCATCGGCGCCTGCAGCGAAATTGAGCCGAGATACATGGTGGCGATCCAGTTAAAGACCTTGATCGCGGACGGCACGGCCACCAGAAAACTCAGCAACGAAAAAACCAAGCCCGCGTAGAGCGATTGGCTGGCGACAAACATGTGATGCCCCCACACCAAAAAGCCCAGAAAAGCTATCGCCAAGCTCGCCGCCGCGACAAAGCCGTACCCAAAGATCTTTTGCCGGGAAAAGCAGGCAACGGTCTCACTGATCACCCCCATCCCCGGCAGAATCATGATATAAACCGCGGGGTGCGAATAGAACCAGAACATATGCTGGAAAAGCACCGGATCCCCGCCCAAGGCTGGATCGTAGATTCCTACTTTCCAGACGCGTTCGACCGCGATCATGAGGAGCGTGATTCCCAATTCGGGTGTGGCCAGCACCATGATGATGCTCGTTGCATAAAGCGACCAAACAAAAAGCGGCAACCTCGACCAGCGCAACCCTGGCGCCCGCATCTGGTGAATGGTAACGATGAAATTCAGGCCGGTCAGGATGGATGAGAAGCCGGCCAGGAAGATCCCCGCAACCATCGTGATGACGTGCGAGTTGGTGAACGCGGTGCTATAGGGCGTGTAAAAGGTCCAGCCGGTGTCCACTCCCCCGACCAGAATCGAATAAAGCGCCAGTGCGCCACCACCAATGAACAAATACCAGCTCAGCAAGTTCAAACGGGGGAAGGCGACGTCCCTCGCGCCGATCATGAGCGGGACGAGAAAATTACCGAGCACCGAAGGAATGGACGGAATGAGAAAGAACCACACCATCAAGACGCCGTGCAGTGTGAAGAGACGATTATAAGTCTCGGACAAGACCAGATCACCCGCCGGCGTGATCAACTCGATCCGCATGAGAGCCGCGGCCACCGCCGCCACCGCAAAGAAAAGCAAAATGCTCCAGAGGAAGAGCAATCCAATGCGCTTATGATCCCGCGTCAAAAGCCAGGAGCGCGGCCCTCGCTCCGCCGTCAGGTAATTTACCGCCTGGTCAATTGCAGCTGCTTCCAAGGACAGAGGGCGGATCTTCACAGGCTACAGTGGCTGCGAACTTGGGCGGGGAAACTGGCCGGCATGTCGCATTTGGCTCCTCAGGCTCAGTCTAAGCTTTAATTTGGCAAACGCAACGTGGGCCCGACGGGTGGATCGCGAACGGGCGATGACGCGGCGAGCCATTTGAGGTAGGCAATCAGCTGAAACAGTTGCTCCTCGGTAATGCGCCCTTCATACGAAGGCATGAGGGGTTCATAGCCCGCCGCAACCTCGCGGTTGGGATAGAGGATTGAGTCGTGAAGGTAGGCCTCATCCGCCAGCACGACCACTCGGGAACTAAGCGCCACGGGGCGGCCGAAGAGCCCTTCGAGCGGCGGAGCGCGAACCGGGCCATTGCCGGCGTGGCATCCGCTGCAGCCCAGTTCGCGAAAGAGCCGAGCTCCGGCCGTGACCGTCGGTTCGGCCGGCTGGGCGCGGACGAGCCAGTTTTCATAGGCCTCCGGGGACATCACCTCGACCCAGCCTTGCATACGGGAATGATCCTTGCCGCAGTACTCGGCGCAGAAGAGATGATATCGGCCCAAGCGCGCTGCTCGGAACCAGGCGGTGGTATATCGGCCCGGGACGACATCTTGTTTGAGGCGAAACGCGGGGATATAAAAGCTGTGGATGACATCTTGCGAGGCGAGCGTGAGTTTCACATCGCGGTCGACGGGCACATGGAGTTCGTCGATCTCACCTTGTCCGCCCGGATGTAGTGCTTTCCACATCCATTGCTGGCCGACCACTTGAATCTCAAGCGCGCCCGCTGGCACTCGCTGCATTTGCTGGTAGATCTCTGCCCCCCACACAAAGAAGCCGAGGAAAATGCCCGTTGGAATGATCGTCCACGCCAATTCGAATGGCAGGGTGGAGCAGGAGCGCTGTTGACGGAAGACGCAGCGTCCGCGCCGGTACTTGAGCAACAGAAAGATCATCACTCCCGCGATGCCGAACAAGACCAAGCCACAGACGGCAATCAAACTGAAGTAAAGGGCGTCCACCCGATCACTCAAGGTGGACGCGCTCGGAGGGAGGAGGGGGACTCTCACGGGAGGACCCCTTCGCTTTCTGGTCGGCTCCGCCGCCGCTGGCGCGCTCGTTCCTGCCTCACCGCCCATGTCACATAAATGGTGATACCCACCATGATGCCAACGGCGAGCCCGCGCACCAGGAGGAGGAGGAGACCGCTGTTCTTTCCGATCAGCGGCACGTGTTGGAAACAGAGCAGGAAAAGCTCCCGAGCCCGTGACCCGACTCCATCGGCAGCAGCTGTTCTCAACGCGACACTTAGTTCGGCGGGCGGAAACTGAACGCCATAAAAGTATCGGCTCAACCGGCCCTGGGGCGTCACGACCACAAGGCCGCTTGGATGGGCAAATTGTTTCGACGCCTGGTCATAGGCATATTGAAAACCGACGGCGTCAGCCAGGGATTTGATTTCAGTCGCTTCGCCAACCAGAAAGTGCCAGCCGGTCTCGGCCCCAGCCCGTCCATAGCGCTGGACGTAAGCCCGTTTCCTTGCGGCCGCTTCGACCGGGGTTTCGGCTGGGTCAATGCTGACAAATAGGATGTCGAATTGGTTGCCCGTCGTCGGGCGGATCTCCTGCAAGCTTTCGACCATTCCATTCAACACTGCGCTGCACAGCATGGGACACGCGGAGTAACCGAGGAGAAGGATCACTGGCCGCCTCCCGAAGTACGATCGGAGGCGCACCCGCTGTCCTTCGTCATTCCGAAAAGTCAGGTCAAGGGGCAGTTGGGCATTGAGCCTTTGCTCGTAGCGGAGCTGGAGAAGAACGGGCTTGGAGATTGTTTCGGCGAGCACCGCGCGACTTGACGCGATTCCGGCCAGGAACATAAGGAAAAGGACCTCTTTCAAGAGGCGCTGCAACTTGACGTCACTCATGGCACTCTCGTTTCCTTGCCGGCAGAGCGGCGGGTGGCGGGCGAGGGATGAGAACTCGCTCGGAAAGCCGGCGCAACCACTTCTTCCTTAACTCCCTCTTTTTGGGGGTCACATCGAACGCTCTCAGCATCTCCCAGAGGCGCCGTGCATGATGAGAGCTGCGCACGCGGCCAAGACAAGCGCAGCCGCGAGAGCGGCCACCGGCAGGTCGGACCGTTCGTGGCCGGGCCGCGTGGCCAAGCGATCGGCTTGCGGAAGGAAGCTGGGAGAAAAGCAACCAGGGGGCGCTTCGGGCGTCCTTCCAGCTCCACCTGAGAGACGACGTTTCTTCCGGAAAGCCACTTCCCTGGTCATGAGCGCGCCCAGGATGGCCCCGGCGCCCAGGAGCAAAAGGGTCATCGGGCCAGACGGCCACTTTTGGCGAAGCGGCTCGGGGCGTGGGATGCGGTCACGAAGCTTCATCGGTGACCTCAACGCGCATTCGCGGATCGTTTTGCGGCACCAAAGGCGCGCTCCGCAGCAACCAACAGAAGGTTCCGAGCCAGACCCCGCCCAGTCCGATCGGGGCGGAAAAGTCCAACCAGCTTAACCGAAAACCGTCCGGATGAAAGGATGGCAAAATCAGCCAGTAGACCGCGAGAAGATGAAGCCCCAGGAGCATGGCCGCGATCGTCGCCAAATACTTGGCGTTCCTCTTGACGGGCCGGAAGAGGAGGAGGAAGAACGGAACAAAGAAATGTAGAGCGGCAATAATCAAGATGACTTCCTTCCAGCCGCCCGCAATCCGGCGCGAGTACCAGGCAATCTCCTGGGGTAGATTGGCGGCATAAATGATGAGGAACTGTCCAAAGCTGATGTAGGTCCAGAACAGAACGAAAGTGAGAAGCAGGTTGCCCAGTTGATGATAGACCGCACTGGAAGCGATTTGGGCGATTCCTGGTTCTTTCTCGAACAGCCGCAGCAGGATGGTGATGAAGGCGAAAGCCGCCAGGATCTGACCAGCCAGCACGACGAGAGCGAAAGCGGTCGACGACCATCCCGACTCAATAGACATCACCCAGTCGACACAGACGAATGTCGCGGTCAATGGGTAGCACAACAGGCCCGGGCCGCTCAACTGGCGCAGCCGGCGGATCGCACGGGAATCCGCGGTTCGGTCCTGGGCGAGAGACCAGCGGCGCAGGAGCCACGCCACGCTACTCCAAAGCAGCAGACAGAACACCGCCCGCGCGACAAACCATTTGGGGCTGAGATAAGGGACGCGGGAGTGCAGTTTGAAGCGGCCCGACAAGTTCGGGTCAGCCCACGGGTAAAGATCGGACAAGCCAAAAAGAATCGGCACGAACAACACGGTCACGACGGGCATGGTGCTGAATCCTGCTTCCAGGAACCGGCGCGTCGGATAGCCCCATCGCCCCCCGGTCAGATGATGGATCATGGCCACGGCCATGCACCCCAAACTCAGACCGATCCAGAATACGTAGCCAAACAGGTACGAGGCGAAGAATTGACGCCGCTCCGCGGTGGCTCCAAGCAGGCAAGCGCCCAGTCCCAGGACGCCAACGAGGAAAGCACCATTGCGGCACCTGGTCAGCCGCCGGGTCAACTCTCCGCTCATCGTTCCATCTCCTTCCCCGGCGGCCGGCCCTGCAACGTGCGGATATAGGCGGCGATGGCCCATCGGTCATTCACCGCCACACGCGTGGCATAGGAATACATCACCCCGTATCCATAAGTAATCACCTGGTAAAAATGCCCGACCGGTGCCTGCCGTAACCGAGCGACCTGGAAAGAAGGGGGGCGTGGAAACCCGTGCTGCACGATCCTCCCGTTTCCGTCGCCGTTGTCCTCGTGGCAAAGGCTGCAATAAATCTCGAATCGCTCTCGGCCGCGCCGCAGCAAGGCGTCGTCAACCGGCAACGGGATCTGGTCGAGTAGATTGGTTCCGATCTGCCCGGTGTAGAAGCCCTCGTTGGTGCGAAGAAACCCGCGCGGAATCGTTCCGGTCGGCAAGGAGCGTGCCGCCATGCCGTCGGCAAAGAAGGAACTGGCCCGAAAAGGCTTATGGCCTGGCTGATTGGACATCTCCTGGCGGCAGCCGACCGCGACAAGCATTCCTCCCAGCAACCACCAGCGCCGCAGCCAGAATGCAATCGGAAGCTTCATGGCGGACGTGGGGGTCACTTCGGGACCTTGGCGACCGACGAAGGGTGCAAGAGCTCCAGAAAGTGCCAGGTGCTTGCCTCATCGAACCGAGGATCTGACGCTTCGATGCACAGGAAGAAACCATCGCGGGATGCCCGGCTGAATTGGCTGACGTTGAAGACAGGGTGGTACAACATCGGGAAACGGCTCCCGACGAGCGTGGCTACAAATCCAGCCAGCGCGCTGGCAAGAATCGCCATTTCAAACGTAATGGGGATAAACAACGGCCAGCTGTGGAGCGGACGCCCACCGACATTCATCGGCCAGTCGACAGCCATGGCGTACCACAAGAGTCCATACCCGCCGAGCGCACCGCCGATGCCGCCGGCAAGAAACGGCCGGGCCACTCGGCTCCGCTTCAATCCGAGGGCCTGGACCAGGCCGGGTATGTGGAAAGGAGAATACGCATCCATCCTGCGGTAACCCGCGGCGTGAGCGCGGCGGGCGGCATTCAGCAATTGATCCTGTTGCTCAAACTCGGCCAGCAAACCATATAGATCCGGCGGCGGTTTCACTCCAAATCCTCCTCACGGCGGCCGATCAGCGACTTCACCTCGGAAATGGCGATCATGGGGAGGTAGCGAAGGAAGAGGAGGAGAAGGGTGATAAAAAGCCCGATGCTTCCTCCCAGTGTCAACCAATCCCAGGCAGTGGGCTTGAAGCTGCCCCAACTCGAAGGGACAAAGTCCTGGTGCAGGCTTTGCACGACGATGACGAAGCGCTCCAGCCACATGCCGACGTTTGCCGATAGGGCGACGCCAAACAAAAGCAGGGGCTTGATCCGCACCCGACGCGACCACGCGGCTTGGGGGACGACAACGTTGAGTGTCAGGAGGAGCCAAAAGGCCCAGCCATAGGAGGGCCCAAAGGCCCGGTCGAACATCACGGAACGTTCAAAGATCTCTCCGCTGTACCACGACATGAACGCCTCCATCAAGTAGCCGTAACCCACCATCCAGCAAGTGGCCAACAGGACACAGCCCATCGCGTTCAGGTGCCGCTCCGTGATCAGGTTCTCCAACCGGTAAAGACGGCGAATCGGCAGCACCAAAGTGAGCACCATCGCGAACCCGGAATAAATGGCGCCCGCCACGAAGTAGGGTGGAAAGATGGTGGAGTGCCAACCGGGAAGCAGTGTCACGGAAAAGTCGAAGCTAACCACACTATGGACGGACAAAACCAACGGCGTGACCAGGCCGGCCAGAATCAAATACGCTGTTTGGTGGCGGTCCCAATCGACGGCCGAGCCCCGCCATCCGAGCGCAAACAATGCATAGACCGTCTGCCGGCGCCCAGTCGTCTGATCGCGCATCGTGGCCAAGTCGGGTATCAAGCCCAAGTACCAGAACAAGAACGAGACCGTGAAGTAGGTTCCGACCGCAAACACGTCCCAAACCAGCGCGCTCCGGAACTGTGGCCAAATCGTCATCGTGTCCGGATAAGGCAACAACCAGTACAACAGCCACGGCCGGCCTAAGTGGAGCAGTGGAAACAAGCCCGCGCAGAGAACCGCGAAGAGGGTCATCGCTTCCGTAAATCGATTGATGGACGTGCGCCACTTCTGATTCAAGAGCAACAGAATTGCCGAAATGAAGGTGCCGGCGTGCCCAATTCCAATCCACCATACGAAGTTGGTGATAGCGAAACCCCACGCCACCGGGATGTTGATCCCCCAAATGCCCACGCCTCGATACAGCAGCCAGCCCACCGCCACGACAAAAACTCCCACTCCGACACAACCAAGCCCAAAGCCGCCAAACCAAATCAGGGGGTGGGGATGCAGTATGGGAATTTGGGTGATCTGGTCGGTCAAGCTCCCCAGCGTCGGTCGTCCTCGGATGAGGCACGGAGACAATTCAAGAGTCCCCTGACGGGCCTGCTGCCGGTTTCCGCGCGACAAAGCTGACGAGAACGGGACCATAAGGTTCAAGCCCCGGCGGCATTGATCTGGCGCGCTTGCCCAGACGGCGCCAGGTCAGGATGAGGATTGCGCACCTTCGCCGTATAAGTTGTCCGCGGGCGCGTATTGAGCTGCCCAAGCATGGCAAAGTTAAGCGGATGCTCCTTGTACGCAGCGACGTTGCTGCCGTGGTCCGTCATCACACCAAAGACAATAGCCTGCGCCGGGCAAGCATCCTGGCAAGCTGTCCGAACTTCATCGTCGCGAATGGGGCGCCCCTCCTTCTTGGCTTCGATACGGGCAGCGGAGATGCGCTGCACGCAATAGGTGCATTTTTCCATGACACCGCGCCCCCGCACGGTCACTTCGGGGTTCTGGCGGAGGGCATCAACCGCATTGAGTTTGGCGTAGTGGAGGAAGTTGAAACGGCGGACTTTGTAGGGGCAGTTGTTCGAACAGTAGCGCGTGCCGACGCAGCGATTGTAGACCTGCAAATTGAGGCCTTCGCGATCATGAACGGACGCTTCGACCGGACAAACATACTCACATGGGGCATTGGCACAGTGCATACAAGGGACGGGCTGAAAGAACATCTCCGGAGCTTCGACCGGCCCCTGGAAGTAGGTATCAAGTCGCAGCCAGAGCATCTCACGATTGAGGGCTACTTGCTCTTTACCGACCACGGGGATGTTGTTCTCGATGTTGCAAGCTATCAGACACGCGTTGCACCCAACGCAGGTCGTTAAGTCGATCGCCATTCCCCACTTTCGATCGCTGTCGAATTCGCCCGGATGGTAGAGTGTCTCCCCGACAGCCGGCGTTTCGACTCCTTCCTGGACGCAATGAGGGTTTCTTTGGAACTCGGCCAGCGTAGCGGTGCGATAGATCTGCCGGTCCTCATGAGGCAGACGATGATGAGTTTGGGTCGTAACCAACTGATGAAGCACGCCCAGCTTGCGCAGCGATGCGCCGGCGGCAAACCAAGGAGCAGCGGAAGTCCGCAGTGGATACAGATCAAAGCCAACGTGCCGGGCGACTCGGCCCCCTTGCCGTCGGCCATTGCCGAACTGGAGCGTCACGGTCCCTTCGGCCTGGCCAGGCAGGATCAAGACCGGGGCAATGACGGACGCGGCCGCCAACTTCAATTCGACCATCTCCCCCGGCCTGAGGTGACGGTGTTCCGCCATGGACGGACTGATCAGGATGGCGCTGTCCCAAGTCAGTTGAGAGATTGGTTTCGGGGCCTCCTGCAACCAGCCATTGTTGGCAAATCGTCCGTCCCAAAGGTGCGGATCGGGGCGAAAGAGGATCTGGATGCCCACCTCAGCCGCAGGCGCAACCGGCCGCGGGAGGGCACCAGCCTTGAACTCGACATTCTGCACCGGAGCCGCGGTCCCGTGGATGAGGCCGTCATGGACTGCCTGGCGCCAGCCGGCTTCAAAATTCGCCCAGAGATTCTGGCGGCGCCAACATTCGCGGACCAACTCATAGCTGCTGGCCGGGCCGGTCGCGCCTAACTGCATCAGGTCGAGTAATTCGTGATCGGAGTGACCTCCAAACAGCGGCTCGATCAGGGGCTGCATCACTGTCGCGGTGCCATCAAAAGATCGGATGTCGCTCCATGTCTCAAGAAAATGAGCGCGTGGCGCCGTCCATGAGCAAAGCATCGACGTTTCATTCGGTGTCTCCGTCAGATGAACTGTCTCCGGCACCTTTCGGAGCGACTGCGCAAATTGCAGATCCGCGGGCGCGTCAAACGCTGGATTGCCGCCCAGAATGACCAAGAGTTCCACGTCACCGCGCTCCATTCCTTCCGCCAGGGCCCGGATCGACTCGATCTGACGCACGGGTTCGACTTCGGCGGAAGCGGCATAGTGAACGGTCCGGCCCACATTATTGAGGGCATGATTGATGGCGTGGCTCAGGATGTGGACCGCTGGCGGCTGAAACTCTCCGCTGATGACCAGACATTCACCGCGGTGGGCCTGGAGCTCACGGGCGACGGTCGCGATCCGATGCATCGAGGCGGGGGGCAACGGGCCAGGCAACTCCACCTCCATGCCTAGATTTCTGGCCAGATGGCATGCGGCCCATAGGATCTGACTGGAATCGACCGGCCAGCGATGGTCCGCCATCGCCCCCGTGATCGTCGGAGTCGATTCCAAAACGTAAAGCCGATTCATCCGTCCGCCATTGCGGACGACCCGCCGCTGGTCCGCAAACTGGCGGATATAGCGCAGTCGATCCGGAGGCGTGGAAAGGAAATCCGCATCGAGGGAAAGGATGACTTTGGCTGGGGTGAAATGGTAGTGAGTCGCGAGGGGTTGGCCAAACGCTGCCTGACTTGCCATCAGGATTGTATCGCGATGGATGGCTTCATACTGGTGCCAGCGTGCGGCGGGGAATCGCTGCAAGAGGCCGCGCAATTGAGCCCCAAGGGTGGGCGAAGTAACCGTCTGAGTTAGCACGCGCAACCCAGCTCCGCTCTTCTCCGCCAAAGAATCCAGCCTGGCCCGGAGGTGGCCAACCAGTTGGGTCCACGAACTGGGTTGCTCGAAGCGGGTCACACCTCCGGCCCGGTCTGGATCGTAAAGATCGAGCAGGCAAGCTTGGATCCATACGTCCGATCCTCCAAGGCTGGCGGGATGATCCGGATTGCCATCCACCTTGATGGGACGACCTTCGCGACTGGTCACCAAAATGCCCGTGCCGAAGCCGCCCAGCGGCATGGCGGTGGCAAAACGCAGAGAGCGCCCAGGGGTGACCTCTTCGGGCTGCCGAACGTAGGGCAGGATCTCCTCGAGAGGCTGGCGAGTACAGCCGGCAGCGCCAGCGAGCGCCAGGGAAGCGGCCATCAGGGAAAGGAAGCTTCGCCGGTCAAGCTGGGCGGGCCATTCGGACGCGCCCGGGGCGAATTCACGCGGAAGCGACTGCTGGAACGCGGGTGTGTTGGCCAGCTCTTCGATGCTCTGCCAAAAGCGATGCCGATGAGTCGAAGCGAGTGTCTGGCGGAGCAATGGCCAGTCGGTGCAAGACAAGGAACCTGACACGCTGGAGCGATCGCCTTTCATCGATGACAAAGACTGCAGTCGGTCAAGCGATGCGCGTCGATTTGATAAGCGTTGACGAGCGCGCGGCCGGTTTCGAGTTGGCTGACGGGCGGTTGATACTGCATGCTGAAAACTTGCTCCCGTGGGCGAACGTGTTCTTCCGGGTGGCGGTGACAGTCAAGGCACCAGCGCATCCAGAGTGTGTGTTCCTTGGCCAGCAGCGGCATTTGGTCAACTCGCCCGTGACAACTCGAGCACCCGATGCCCTTCTGCACATGGATGCTGTGATCGAAGTAGACGTAGTCCGGATTGTCGTAAACCCGGGTCCAGCGAATCGGTTGACCGGTGCGCCAGCTCTCGCGGACGGGCTGGAGAACGGGCGCTTGGGTCCAAACCTGCGAATGGCAGGTCATACAGGTTTCGGTTGAGGGCATGCCAGCACTGCTCGACGTCTCTGCGCTTGTGTGGCAGTAGCGGCAGTCAATGCCTAGAGCACCATGGTGATGCTTGTGACTAAAAGGAACAGGTTGATCCAGCGCAAGATGTTGCCGCGTCATGTAGGGCGAGGACCAGACCGCCCAAGAGCCTGCTCCTGCGGCGATCACCAGCAGGACTCCAACAACCAGGGTCGCGCGCGCGACCGCGTTGCTGCCTGGACCAAACACTTGCGGCATTGCCACTCCTCGACCGTCTCGTCAGCCTCCACCCTGTTCGGCAAAGACCTCCCAACGTGGCCCTCAACTTAGAACCGTCCCCAAAAGAAGGTAAATCAGGGCTGAGCCTGAACAGGACCCTGGTAAAAGCCTGCTGCACTGCTGGGGGTGGCCGTGCTCCACAGTGCCGACATGCGGAAACCTCTTATGGCTGAGAGGCCGCCGTGGCGCGTGGCAAGAGTTCCGCAATCATGCTTTCCCACGCGGATAACGTTCTCGTGCCCACAAAACGACGGCGGACGTTCCCCTGCGGGTCGATCAAGACACTGGTCGGCAATTCTCCGCCCTTAAATCGGCTACCGACGACGTTGTTCGGATCCAATAAAACGCGGTAAGTCATGGCTTGACGGTGAACGACGCGTTCTACTTTTGACCGAATCTGCTCTTCGCGGCGGCCTGCCGCCTGCCGCCGGTTGTCGCTCTGCTTGGTTCTGGCATCCTCCTCATCAACGTCGCCATGCCCATGCTGATCGGGGACCCCATCCAACGAAATGCCCAGCACCACCAAACGGTCCGCATTCCGTCTTTGCACTTCGGCCAAGGTCGGCGTTTCGGTAAGACACGCCGCGCACCATGTCGTCCAGAAATTGAGGATCACGACCTTGCCGCGCCAGTCGGACAACCGGACGGGGCGACCGCGCAAGTCCGGCAACACAAAGTCAGCGGCTGGAGACAGGACCGAAGCGGCGGCTCCCAGGGTGTGTTCCTGAAGGGAGGACGGATACTCGGTCTGGTGCTGCTGCCACCATGCTTTGCGTTGGGCGATGCCGCGCTGGATGACCTCCAGGTCAGCGGCGTTCGTCGACAGCCCTCCCTGGCCATCATTCTTTGAAATTGCTTGCGCCACTCGTACTCCGTAGTCGATACCTGACCACCGGCGGAGAAGTCCTTCCGCTGTCGTGACAATCCGCAGGTCCGCATCGTCCAGCATCGGCATCAGGGCCGGCACGGCTTGAGAAGGTTGGGCTCGGGACAAGTAGTTCACCCCCAACAGTCGAATTTCGGGATCGGGACTGGTCAATTGAGCCCGCGCGCCCAGCGTCCACAACGGGCTATGCTGGTCAAAGAGGGCGCTCAACGCCATCTCGCGGACGGAAGCATCCGGGTCGGTGGTGCCGGCGGCCAGGATGGTTTCGACCCTGCGATCGAGCGCGCCATCACGGGGCGGGCGGCTGCGCAGCCCTTCCATGGCCAGTTGGCGATGGGCCAGTTTACCGGTTTGCCAGAGCCGGATGAGGAACGGCACCGGATCGGGATATGCTTCTATCAATTCGGCCACAACCGTTTCGGAAGGCGCCTGGGCGCGTAAGAGGAGCCGGGCCAAAAGTTCCCGCCGGATGAGCGGACCCAACGTAGCCGCGAGGAGAATGGTACCTGCCAACAAAAGCAGCAGCGCCTTCGTTCGACCCGGGACATGGGGAGGGTTCGAGTTCATGCCAGGCAGGCGGATTGTGTTCCCGCTTGCGGCTGCACGACAAGACAAACTGGCCAGTTGCACGGGAAAATTCACACGCGTTTTCGACCTGAAACGCGTAGATCACGTAGTAATCTCATGGGAGGCTAAGGGTTACAAAACATTGACACGTGGCTCCTTGGCTCCTTGGTTCTTTGGTTCTTTGGTTCTTTGGTTCTTTGGTTCTTTGGTTCTTTGGTTCTTTGGTTCTTTGGTTCTTTGGTTCTTTGGTTCTTTGGTTCTTTGGTTCCTGGTTCTTGGTTCCTTGGTTCCTTGGTTCTTTGGTTCCTTGGTTCTTTGGTTCCTTGGTTCTTTGGTTCCTTGGTTCTTTGGTTCCTTGGTTCTTTGGTTCCTTGGTTCCTTGGTTCTTGGGATTCTTGGCTCCTCGACTCCTCGCCAACGAGCGGTGGCACAATTGTTTTGACAAGGATTAGCCAGCGGCGGCTTGATAGGGGTTATGGGTTTGATGTTGTATCTGAACTCATTGGGACCCAGTCGAGCGTGGGCTCCACTACAACCACAGTAAATCAGAGGAGTGCCAATCATGACATTCACGAAAAAATCCCCCTATCCATTCAGCCGTTGGGCCAGAAGTGCCCTATTGGCGGCTGTTCTGTCTGTTTGGGCCGGCCGGACGGAGGCCGCCCTGACACATCGTTACAGCTTCAGCAACGGTGTCACTGACTCCGTCGGTGGCGCCAATGGCACAGTCCAGGGCGGTGTGACGATTGCGGACGGCGTCGCGACCTTTCCAGGAGCGAGCAATACAGACTATATCGAACTGCCATCCGGCCTAATCACCAACTATACGAGTGTCACGTTCGAGATGTGGGTGAATGTGCTCGATAATGGGACGTGGACGGAAATCTACGCGTTGGGCAACCAAACGGCAGGCGGCGAAGGCGCTAACATGGTGATGTTTTGCCCGCATACCGGCTCAACTGTCCCGGACTTCCGCATGAGCTATGCGCAAAGCGCCCCGGGTTACAACGATGAGCGGGTTGCCAACGGGGTAGGCATCCTCGACAACGTGGGCCCGGTCAGCGTCACGTGTGTTTACGACCCGCCCAACGGTGCGATGACCCTTTACACCAACGGGACCTTTGTTGCGACGCTATCGCCGGTGCCGTCGGCCAATGGTAAAAGCTTCTCCCTGACGAACGTATATGACGTGCACGCGTGGCTGGGACGGTCGCTGTATAACGCCGATGCTCCTTACAACGGCTCCATCGACGAGTTTCGTGTTTACAACAGCGCTCTCAGTCCCCTCCAGGTATACGTCAATAACGCCGCTGGCCCGGATACGATCGTGACCAACATTGCGATCAATTCGCTCAGCTGGAACGTGCAATCCAACATGGTGGTCGGGTCGCGCCAGAGCTCGACGGTCACGTTCAACACGGCCAGTTACGGCAGCGTCACTGTCCCCGGGGCGACCGAACCGACTTACGTCTCGGGTGATGCCAATGTGGTCTCCGTTACCGCGCAAGGCCAACTCTTCGCCCGCACCGTCGGTTCGGCCACGGTTTCGGCCGTTTATAATGGCACGACAAATAGCGCCGTTGTCACCTTCACTGCGCCCGTCCTGGTTCATCGTTTCAGCTTCGCAGCCGACGCCAACGACTCCGTCGGCACGGCTCACGGCAAGCTCGTTAACGGCGCCAGCATTACCGGTGGCGCGGTCGTGTTGCCGGGCGGAACTCCTTCTTCCGATCCCACTTCCGCGTACGTGGACCTGCCTAACGGCCTCCTGACGAACTTGACGGCGGCGACCTTCGAAGCCTGGGTTACCGACAATGAGAGCGGCGCCTGGGCGCGCATTTGGGATTTCGGTAACAGCAGTGACGGCGAAGATGCCCCGAATTCGGGCGTGCGCTGGGTTTACGGCGGCATCAATAACAGCGGCAATCTGCTCGGCTCCATTCACGTCAATGACCGCGGCGGCGACAGTGCGGTCGAGACTCCCCGTCCGGCCAGCGGCCAGAAGACCCACGTCGTTTGGAGCAGCGATATCGCCAACCACACCAGTTGGCTCTACCTCAATGGCAGCTTGAAAGCCGTCAATACCACCACGATCGTTTCGCCGGCCGACATCGGTCCCAGCTTGAATAACTGGCTCGGCCGCTCGCAATTCGCAGGCGATCCGACTTTCAGCGGCTCAATCGATGAGTTCCGCATCTACAACGGCGCCCTATCCGCCCTGCAAGTGGCGCTCGACGCTGCCGCCGGCCCGGACCAGATCGTGACCGATCCCGGTGCCATCCAGGCCCTGCGCGTTGTTACCACGACCAACAAAGTCTCCTACGGCGGCGGGTTCGTGACTGCCGCAGCATATGCCGATTACACCACCCTCACCAACGTGCCGATCCCGGCAGCCTTCGTCACGTTCGGGTCGAGCAATCCGAATGTGCTGACGGTCGATCAAAGCGGCCGACTGCACGATGTCAGCCTCGGGACCGCCAATGTCACCGTCACTTATGGCGGCAAGACGGCCGAAGCGGCCGTGACCATCGTCGGTCTGGCCAACCCGGAGACAGCCACCTTGGTGCATCGCTACAGCTTCAGCGAAGCGGCCGGCGCCACCACGGTAGATGATTCCGTCGGGACGGCCGATGGCACCATCAAAGGCACTGGCGCCACCCTTGGGGGCGGTCAGCTTACTCTGCCCGGCGGCACCGGTTCAGCCGCAGATCCCATCGCCGGATATGTCGATCTGCCCAACCACATCATCAATGTCCTCAGCAATATCTCCGTCGAGGCTTGGGTGACCTGGCAAGGCTCGGGCTCCTGGCAGCGAATCTTTGACTTCGGCACTTCCGCCGGCGGCGAAGATGTTTCCGATGGCAATGGCGGTTATCTTTTCCTGGCCCCGCAAGGCGCAGCCAATTTGGCCTTCTCCGTGCGCGATCCGATCGCCGGCGCGGAACCGGCGCCACTGATTGGCGGCGCGCCAATTCCCGCCAACCAGGAAGTCTTCCTGGCCGTGGTGTATGACTTCACCGACAACGTCGCGCGCCTTTACAGCAACTCCGTCGCGGTTGTGGCCGGAGCCGCTCCGGTTGACCTGACGACAATCGATGATGTCAACAATTGGCTGGGCCGTTCGCAATGGAATGATCCGACCTTCCAAGGCAAGCTGAATGAGTTCCGCATTTGGAAAGGCGTGCTCCTGCCCGAGCAAATCGCGGCGCATTATGCTGCCGGTCCCGATTCCATGGACTCGCTGCCGAAGCTGGCCGCCGCCGTGACGGGCCAGAACCTGGTTATCAGCTGGGCCGCCTCCGCGACCGGCTTCGTCCTGGAAAGCAGTCCCACCTTGGGAACAGGCGCCACCTGGACGGCGGTCACACCGGCTCCGACCACCAACAACGGCACCAGCTCCGTGACGGTGCCGATTGGCCCAGGAGCCCAGTTCTACCGGCTGCGCAAGACCTAAGCCGCATCCGGAGACGCGTCAGCTGATCAGCCAGATCAGCTCGCGCCCATCAGTCTGAGCAGCACCATAGGACCTCCTATGGTGCTGGCTTTTTCGGGCAGGAGGCGGCACAGCCCTGGCCCCTTCCGTTTCCCGGTGGATGCGCAGAGCGCAGCTCACGGGACCGGCCTCGCGCCGGCCTGGTTCCGGATTCGGTCGCAGCGCGTTACTGGCCGCTTGGCAGCAGCGCGCGCACTTTCGGTAGATAACGTGACGCCACTGCATTGGTCGGACTACGTGCCAGCACCGCCTCGAATTCAGTCGCTGCCTCGCGGTGCTCGCCGCGATTCATCAATGCGATCGCAAGGTTAATGCGCGCTTCGAGCAAGTCTGGCTTGAGGCGGGCAGCCTCGCGGAAGGCGTGCACTGCTGGTTCGGAGTGGCCAAGACGTCCTTCAGCGACCCCGTAAAGAAAGTGAGCCTCGGCCATCGCTGGCGCGAGCCCAACCAGCTCGGCAAATTGTGCCGCGGCTCCGTCTTGCCGTCCAACCGCCGCTAAGACTTGCCCATACTCAAGGCGGAGGGCTGGATCGACCGGGTTGAGGTTGACGGCCTCGGCATAGTGGGTCGCGGCTGCCGTCATCCAACCGCGGCTTTGACAAAAGCGCGCCAGCAAAGCCAGTTCTGCGGGTCGGCGAATGGGGTTTTGGAGAGCTTTCTGGAAACACGCCTGCGCTTCATTCGTTCGACCAAGGGTTTCGAGGAGCTGTCCCTGCCCCAGCCAGGCCATGCCAAAACGGGGCTTCAGGGCGACGGCACGCTGGTATTCGCGGAGGGCGTCTTCACTGCGCCCGACCTTGGCCAGGCCTTGGGCCAGGTTTTGGAGCGACCAGACATCCTGCGGATCCAAGTCTACGGCACGGCGGAAGCAAGCGACGGCCTCGGGGTAATTCCGTCGATCGGCCAGAACCAGTCCCAGTTGGGACCACCCTTCGCCGTTCTCAGGCAACAATGCCACCACCAGCCGAGCCGAACTTTCCGCCGCGGCCGTTTGCCGCAGCTGGCGGCTGACTTTCATCGATTGTTCGTGGAGCCACGGATCATCGGGAGCAGCCCCTAATGCCACTTGGAAACCAGCCGCCGCCCGCGCCAGCGATTCCGGACCACCCGCTCCAGCCAATTCGCGCAACTGAGCCTGCAAATGCGCCATCAGTTCAGCATGATTGGATTGGGCGGTGAAAGGCGGGTCATTGTGGCGCCGATGCATCTCGATCAGGACTTGCTGGCGCGCCCAGTCGCCCCATCCGAGGCGTCGCGCGCAGTCCCCTTCCGATGGCCATGGGCGGGGGGCGCCCTTCGCTCCTTTAATGGCCGGCGGCATGAGCTGATCAACCTCGGCGGCGACGGTGCGCGCCACCAGGTAGGTCCCTTGAAAGGTCAGGTGGACGTGGTCGTAGAACAGATCACGATCGCGGACACCGGAGGCGGCCGCCTCGGCGAAGACGCGTTCGGCATCCGCCAGAGCCACCCGTTGCTGCGCACGGTCGGCGCCGACCCGCCGAATGATTTCGTTTAACCGGCTGTCGCAGCGGAACCGTAAAGTGTCCAAATCCCGGGCGGCGCGGAAAAACTTCTCGGCCTCGGTCTTTCGTCCAAGTTGCAGGGCCGCGCGCCCTTGCTGGAAACGTAGCTCCGCCCAAGTGCCGTCCCTCTCAGCTGCTTCTTGGAGACGCGCCGCAGCTACCGCCGCGCCTCCGGCCGCGAGGTATTGGACGCCGTCCGCGTAGAGGTGTTCGGATTGCGCCTTGTCGGACGCGCTCAGCTTCGCGTCGTGGGTTGAGCTGAAAGGGGCGCAATCCTGGAGATTGGCGGCGACCGTGCTCAAGACCACCCCGGCCGTGCGGCGATGGGCCAGGGCGAGCAAATCGGCCGGGTTTCGTTCAAAATGGGCGTAGACACTAGCGAGCCGCCGGTCATCTGCCGCCACTGGATGATCCAGGAACATCTGCATCCCGCCCCACTCGTTCTCCGCGGTCGTCGAATGGCCGACCCGGCGCACCAACTCGTCGACCGCTTGGCCGGTCCGGGTCTGGAGCAACGCGAGGCGCGCCCGGACCAGCGCCAGCGGTGGCACCTGCGAGCCAAAGACCGTCGCCGCGCCGAACGGCCCGACCACTTCGTTGTTGCCCATGTAAATGACCCAAATGTCTCCTTCGGCCCGTCCGCAATCCGGGCGATCTCGAGAATGACGTGGGAATTGATGCCGGTCATAGCGGCATTGATCACTTCAAACCGTGTCCCGGGATAACGAATCTCCAGAAGCGATTGCAGCATCCGACTCAGTCCAAAGCGGGGCTCGGGATCCCCGTAGGCTGCTGATTCGCCAAACACAAAGAGGCGAATCGTCTCGGGCGCTTTCGGTTCGCTCAGCGCGAAGGGGAATGGCGTCCGGGCCATGCGCCGTCCGAAAAAACGCCAGCCGAACCGGTCATTCTGGACGAGCAAATGCTTCCCGGCCGCCGTGAAGCGGAGAAGGAAGTCGGTCGGGGCGCCGGTTCCCGCCAGCCGTAAGGAAAGCTCGACCAGGCCAAAGCAAAGGAGCGGGCCAAGGCCAAGAGCGATCAAGCGGAAGCGCCACTGCTTTCCGAGGCTGGCGGCCGGCACGGCTCCCTCCTGAGGCCTCTTCGGCATCGTGCCTTTGCGTCGCGCGGCGGGCATGTTTCAGTGATGATCATCACCACTCCGCGCGGCAAGTGCAAGCAGTCAGACTGCCCCGTCGCTGGGAGGTGGCATCGATCCGCCACACGGCCTCGTTCGTAGAAGGCCGCATTCGGTCTAAACTCGATGTCAACCCGATGCAAACCCGATCAGAACACGATGCGGATCGGGTTGCGATCGGCTTTGGATCGGATCCAGATCGGGCTTAGTTCGAAGGACGCAACTTATCCTCGTAGCTCAGCCGATAATAGGCCTGGGGAAGGGCTCCGATGGATTCCGGGCTCTGCCAACCGCCGCTGCCAGTTGGGGCGTCGATCAAGCCTGAATCGATCCAAGAATCGAATGCCGTTGTGGTTTGAACGCGGTAAGTCCCGGGCACGCCGGTCCACTGCAGATTGAGGAGGCCAGTCGCCGGCGAAACGCGGGCGGAGAGGCGGATTTCGAGCGGGTAACTGAATACTGCCACATGATCGATCAAACGCAGCACTTCAAGAGGCGGCGAGGTGCCCTCAATGCTATTGGGCAGGATCAAGGTCCGAAGGGGATTGCCCGACAGGGAAAGCAGGCGCAGCCCCGCAAAGTCCGGCGAGAGGGACAGGTTGGTGAAGGCGTTGAAACTGAGACTAAGTCCGGTGAGGTGAAGCCCGCTCGGAAAGCGGATGGCACTCAGGTCACTCCCGTCCAGGCTAAGCACCGATAAGGCCGGCAAAGCGCTCAGGAAGTCGAAGTTCGTCAATCGGTTCCAACCGATCTCCAAGCGCGCCAGGGAGGTCAGGGTGGCTGGCAAGGAGACCTGCGTCAGGCCATTTCGGGCCAGGACCAGGGTCTGCAGATTGGTCAATCCGGCGAGAAAGGAGAATTCTTCAAACGCGTTGCCTTCCAGGGTCAAAGTCCTTAGACCGCTCAAATCAGATGGAACGGACATATTGGTCATGGCGTTCATCGACACATCCAAGGAGGCAAGGCTGCTCAATCCCTCCGGCAACCGCACCCGACTGAGTTGATTGAACGCAAGGGACAGGTTGGTCAACCGGCTCAAACTGGCCGGCAAGGCAACGTTGGTGAGCTGGTTCCAGCCGAAGCTTGCGCTGGTCAGGTGCGGGAGGGGTTGGGCGATGGTCAGGTCCGTCAGCAAGCTCATCGCCAGGTTGAGAACAGTCAGGTTGGTGACAGCGGGAGGCAGCACGAATTGCGTCAGCGAGTTCTGCGTCGCGTCCAAGATCTCCAGAGCAGCCAGGTCTTGCGGCAAGTCGAGGCTCTCCAGTTGATTGCCCGAGACATCGAGTTCACGAAGTCGGTGGAGTCCGGGGCTGAGGACCAGGTTGGTCAGGCGGTCGCGGCTCAGGCGAAGCACCGCCAGATTGGTCATCGAACGCGTCACCACAAACTCAGCCAGCGGCGCAGCCACGACCGTCAGATTGGAAAGACTCCCCAAGGTCCCGGGGAACGCCAACCGCGTTAGATGGGTATAGGAGAACTCGGCCTGGGTGAGGCTCCGCAGGTCGTCAGGGAGAGTCACCTCGAGGAGCCAATTGGTTGAGACATCCAAAACGCCCAAGTTAGTCAGGCCGCGCGGCAGGGAAAGAGCGGTGATGGCGTTGTTGTCGAGCAGAAGCGTCCGCAACCGGCCGAGGCCGTTCGAATCGGGAAAGTCGGGAAGCCGATTGAATGAGAGCGCCAGCACTTCCAGCGCCGTGGATCCGTTCGGCCGGGCGAAGTTCGTGAGCTGGTTGTTCTGCAATTCCAATACGGTCAGACTGGCCAGATCGTCTGGCAGGGCCAGGTTCGTGATCGAGTTGTCTTGGAGTCGCAGCGTTCGGAGCCCGGTCAGGCCGGCGGGCAAATCCAAGCCGGTCAAATGATTGCTGCTCAAATCGAGCGCGATCAGGCGATGGAGACCTGCCAATGGCGAGAAATCAATGTTCGCAGGCATCGACCCGAGCGGATTGATAGCGCCGCTGAGACTAAGATTGGTCAAGTTGCCGGCAAACTGTAATCCCTCCAGGCTGAGAATGGGGTCGCCCGCCGGCCGGCCATAAGCAGCCAAAGTGGTGAGCCGCGCCAGGTCGTTGGTCGTTACTTCGACCGTCGTCAATTCGAGGGCATTGCGAACCGCCTCCCAGAGGGCGTGGTCGGGAATCGGGACGACATCGGTGGCACGGGCAGGTGAAGCCCCCCAGACAATAAGGCCGCTCAAAAAGCGGGCCAACCAAGCGTTCATACAATTCGAATCATGCTCTCGAATCCGCCTTGTTCCAGAGCACGGTGAGCCAAGGGAGCCAAGGATCCAATTAACCAAGGATCCAATTAACCAAGGATCCAATTAACCAAAGATCCAATTAACCAAAGATCCAATCAACCAAAGATCCAATCAACCAAGGATCCAATCAACCAAGGATCCAATCAACCAAGGATCCAATCAACCAAGGATCCAATCAACCAAGGATCCAATCAACCAAGGATCCAATGAACCAAGGATCCAATCAACCAAGGATCCAAGCAACCAAGGATCCAAGCAAACCAAGGATCCAAGCAAACCAAGGATCCAAACACTCGCAGAGCCAGTGGTGGGTTGGGAGCGCTCTCCGAGGGCGCCGCTTGAGCCTCGAGCAATCAAGCACTGGTTGGCTCCCTTGGACGTTTGGACGCTTGGACGCTTGGACGCTTTCGGCACCACGCTCCCCGACACCACCGCTTGGAGTTGACTCCCCCACGTTACTCGGTACGCTCGTAACCAGCAGCCACAGCATGTCTCGACGCCTACAGACTGGATCAAGCGCGGCGGCATTCAGGAACCTTTCCTTCTTGCCCGGATTGGTCCGTCGGTTCTGGCTGCTGCTGTTGTTGGCCGGGATGAGCGCACCGCTCTGGGCCAGGTTAGGCCGGACTCTGACGGCCGCGGAGGCAACAGGCGCACCATCGTCTGTTACGAACAAGCTGGCTGTCGTCAACGGCGCGGATTCGACCTCGGGCATCCCCCAAGCGCAAGCGGAAGCCGCCGCGCTAAAGCAAAGCGCGGTGAACACAGCGCGAGAAGTAGCCGAAGCTTATCCGGATGAACCGCTCGGCTATGCCCTGCTCGGATCGGCTTACTACAATATCGGACGCTCGGATGAGGCTTCGAAGTACCTGCGAAAATGTATCGATCTACAGCCACGCCAGGCGGAGGCGTTTGAGATCCTGGCCCGAGTTGCTTACGAGAAAAGCAACCTGGAAGAAAGCGTCCGACTTTGCGAGGAAGCGCTCAAAAGAGGACAACCGAGCACGGAGGTTCTCACCCAGCTGGGCCGGGCGCTCATGGACCTTGGGCAGACTGATCGTGCGACCGGAGCGCTCCGGCAAGCGACCCAGTTGCCCGACGCCTCCAGCAAGAGTTTCTACCTCTTGGGCCAAGCCTATCTGCAAGCCGGCCAACCGGGGCCGGCGAAGGAGTCGTTTGAGCACGCCATCCAGCTTCTGCCCGACCATACGCAGGCCTATTTCGGGTTGTTCCGCGCCTGCCTGGGCCTGGGCCAAAACGCGGAAGCGGATCGTTATCGAGCCGCGTTCCAGAAACTGGAGGCGGTCGATCGGCGGTCGTTGACGGACCGCAGTGCCCAGGAAGACACCTTGTCCGGCCTGCCGATGGTGCGCCAAACGGTCGCCCGAACAGTCTTTGGCGCCGGCCAGGTCTATGGCGCGCACCGGGAGTTGGCCAAAGCGGCTGATTTATTCCGCAGGGCCGCTAGTTTGGACGAGGAAAGTCCCACTTACCGCGCCGCGTTGGAGGCTGCTTACGTCCAGCGCAAAGCCCTCGCGGAGGGCATTGTCACGTTCGAGCAGCTGGCCGCGGAACAGCCCAAGAACCCCCTCAATTTTCTCTTCCTCGGACGATTGCGAACCCGGCTGGAACAGATTGACGGAGCGGAAAGCGCTTATCAGAAAGTCCAGGAACTGGCCCCGGGTTGGACGGAGGGCTACCGGGCGCTGGCCGACCTTTACTTGCGGACGCAACGTAAGCCCGCGGAAGCACGGCGATTGACAGAACGCCTGGTGGAGATGGAACGAAGCGGACCACACTACTACATGCTGGCGATGGCGTGCTGGCGGACGAACGATCGCGCGGCCGCGCAGAAAGCCATCCAACAAGCGGTGAATCTGGTGCCCACAGAGAAGCGGTATCGTGATTTGCTCGACCAGCTCAAGTCGGCTCCTTAGCAGTCGTGAATTTACGTTGTGTTCAGCACGGGCGAAGGCAGAGGGTCGACACTCTGGCGGGCAGATTGGCGGGCAGATTGGCGGGGTGGGGCTGGGTGTGGGCGGCCTGGGCTTGGGCCTGGTTCGCATCAGTTGCGGGCGTGTGGGCTGGGGAAAGCATCTGCCCCATTCAACTGCGAGACGTCACCGCCCAATCCGGCATCCATTTCGTTCATACAGACGGCAGTTCGGGCCGGCGGTATATCGTCGAAACGGTCTCCTGTGGGCTGGCGCTTTTCGATTACAACCAGGATGGCTGGATCGATATCTACTTCCCAAACGGAACTCCCTTGCCCGGCGCAACCTTCAGCTCACGGCCACAACACGCGCTCTATCGCAATGATGGCGGCATGAAATTCACCGACGTGACCAGCACCGCCGGCGTCGGCAACTCGGGATATGGCCTCGGCGTCTGCGTTGGGGATTTCAACAACGACGGAAACCCCGACCTTTACCTAAGCAACTTCGGGCGCGACGTCCTTTATCGCAACAACGGAAACGGCACGTTTACCGACTGGACGGCCCAAGCAGGCCTGAGTATGGATACCAATCACGTCGGAGCCGGGGCCTGCTTTCTGGATGTTGACCGGGACGGTGACCTTGATCTGTTTGTGGCCCATTATGTCGACTTCACCTTTGCCAAACACCAGATCTCTTACATGAACGGGTTCCCGGCCTATGTCGGACCGATGAATTACCCGCCAACCACCAACCTGCTTTACCGGAACAACGGCGACGGCACTTTTACCGATGTCAGCGTCGAATCGGGCATTGCCGCTCATCCAGGCAGCGGCATGGGAGTGATCGCAGCAGACTACGACAACGATGGAGACACCGACATCATCGTCGGGAATGACCTGCGGCGCAATTTTGTCTTTCAAAATGATGGCACGGGCCATTTCAAGGAGATGGGCATGTCGCTCGGCCTCGCCTACGACTCGTTTGGCAATGTCCACGGCACCATGGGAGTGGAGTGCGCGGATTGGAACAATGACGGCTGGCTCGATTTCTTCACGACTGCGTATCAGCGCCAGTTGGCCACCCTCTATCAGAATGGGCGCGGCCTTTACTTCGAGGACATCAGCCGAACCACCGGAGCGGGCGCCGGGACCTATTCGCGAGTCACCTGGGGAACTGGCATGGTCGACTTCGACAACGACGGCCAGCGCGACATCTTCATCGCTTGCGGCCATTTGCTCGACAATGTGGATCAATTCGACGACACCACCAGTTACCTCCAGCAGAACATTCTTCTCCGCAACACCGGACAAGGCCGGTTCCTCAACGTCTCGGACCGATGCGGCGACGGTTTGGCATCGAGACTGAGCAGCCGGGGAGCTGGCTTTGACGACTTGGACAATGACGGCGATATCGACGTCGTGATTCTGAATTCCCGCTCGGGCCCAACCATCCTGCGGAACGACTCGAACCACACCAATCATTGGATCCAGGTCCAGTTACGCGGGACGCGGTCGAATCGCGATGGCATCGGTGCCCACGTCTACGTCACCGCCGGCGCCATCACACAGCTGGACGAAGTGCACAGCGGCCGAAGTTACCAAAGCGACTTCGGCAAACGCCTCGCTTTCGGACTGGGCCAGCAGAGCAAAGTGGACCAAATCGAAGTGAAGTGGATCGGCGGCGGAGTCGATACCGTCCGGAACGTCGCTGCGGATCGCCTGGTGACGATCGTGGAAGGCCGGGGGCTGATGCCGGCGGCCGGCCCTTCACCTCCCCGATGAAAGCACTTATCATATCCTTGCTGAGTCTCCTTGTCCTGAGCGGCACCGCCTGGCCCGCTGGAGATAACGCGGCCTCCATTCTACTGCGGGACGTCACCGGCAAGACCGGGATCAACTTCGTGCACACCGACGGCAGTTCCGGCCGTCGCTATATTGTGGAGAGCGTGGCCAGCGGCCTCGCCCTTTTCGATTACAACAACGACGGCCGGACCGACCTCCTCTTCCTGAATGGGCGTCCTTTGCCAGGTTGTGCCCCCGGCAGCAGCGCCCGCCACGCCCTTTACCGGAATGAAGGTCAATGGCGCTTCACGGATGTGACCGTCGAGGCTGGACTGGACGGCGGCGGTTACGGGCTCGGCGTCTGCGTGGGCGACTATAACAACGACGGCTATGCGGACATCTACCTTAGCCAGTTCGGCCCCAAAACCCTTTACCGAAACAATGGCGACGGCACGTTTACCGATGTGACGGCGGCAGCGGGAGTGGCCGACGGCGATCAAGTGGGGGCAGGCGCATGCTTTCTCGATATCGATGGGGACGGTGATCTGGACCTATTCGTGGCGAACTATTGCGCATTCACCGTTGAGAAACACCAGACGAGGTTCGTCAATGGTCACCCCGCCTACGTCGGCCCAATGATGTACGGGCCGCTGCGCGCCACCCTCTTCCGCAACAATGGCAACGGCACCTTTACCGATATCAGCCGCGAGTCCGGGATCGGGGCGCACGTCGGCACTGGCATGGGAGTGGTCGCGGCCGACTACGATGGAGATGGAGATACCGACATCATCGTGGGCAACGATGCCATGGCCAACTTTGTCTGGAAGAACGATGGCAAGGGACATTTTGCAGAAGTCGGGCTCCTCAGCGGCCTTGCCTATGACCGCAACGGGATCGGCCTGGGCACAATGGGGGTCGAATGCGGGGATTACGACAACGATGGCCGCCTCGATTTTTTCATGACATCCTACATGAAGCAGTGGGCCATCCTCTATCGCAACCTGGGCGGCGGTTTCTTCGAAGATGTCACTCACATCACCGGGGCAGGCAGCGGCACCTACAATCAAGTCACTTGGGGCGCGGGCCTGGTCGACTTCGATAACGATGGCGATGCCGATATCTTCATCGCGTGCGGCCACCTCCAGGACAACGTCGAACTTTGGGACGATACCACCAGCTATCAGGCGCGCAACATCCTGCTCGAAAACAATGGCCACGGCCACTTCCGTGACATCTCCGCTCAAGCGGGGGATGGGCTGGCCATCCGGAAGAGCAGCCGCGGCGCGGCTTTCGACGATCTCGATAATGACGGCCGGACCGACGTTGTCGTGCTCAATGCCCGTAGCGGGCCGACCATTCTGCGAAACGAAAGCCTCGGGGCCAACCACTGGCTGAACGTCCGTCTTCGCGGCACGCGGACGAACCGGGACGGCATCGGCGCGAGCGTCAAAGTCATCGCCGGCGATCTGACTCGCATCGACGAGGTTCACAGCGGCCGTGGCTACCAAAGCAGCTATGGCCGTCAGCTTCACTTCGGCTTGGGATCGCGCAAGGACGTGGATCGGATTGAGGTCCACTGGATCGGCGGCGGCACAAACGTGGTTGAACATGCCAAAGCCGACCAGCTCTTGACGATCACCGAAGGCGGGAATTGAGGAGAGAACGCTTCCGCATCTGGATCCGGACCGCAGCTCGATTGGGGGACCGCTGGCCCACACATGATGGGCAGCACGGATCAGTTTGTCGCAGTCACCGGCGGGAACAGCAAAGATGGCCTTGCCTTTGCCGGTGCGAGCGTTTCGATCGCGGCCCGGCCCAGGTCAAGCGGGTTGCGCCTCACGTTGATTCTTGGTCCATTCCGTCTCCGTCGCTGTTGAAGGCTTGGCCTTCGGATAAGCGGGACGCTGGTGATTGCGGGCCTTGACCCAAGCCACAAACGTCGTTTCGGCCTGAGCCAGTTCAGCCAGGGTCAAAGGACAATCGGCCAATTCACCCTCGGTGACGCGGTCTGCGATCAACTGGCGAACGAAGGCACGCGCTTCGATCTCGTCCTTGGGTTGGAAGGAACGACTGGCCGCCTCCACGATGTCGGCTAAAGCGATGATCCCGGATTCGCGCGAGGATGGGCGAGGCCCGGGATAGCGGAAGAGGGCTCGGAGAGCCGCAGGATTCTGACCTTCGGGCAACTGGGCACAAGCCTTGTCGTAGAAGTAGCGGAGCGTTGAAGCGCCATGGTGCTCGGCGATGATCTCGCGAAACGGTTTCGGCAAACGGTGCTTACGAGCAAGCTCCAGCCCGTAAGTGACGTGCTCGATGATCCGTTCCGCGCTCACTTGGGGATCCATCTCCTCGTGCGGCGATGGCCCGGTAATATTTTCGGCGAAAATGGCAGGGGCCTTCAACTTGCCGATATCGTGGTAGAGAGAAGCAGTGCGACAAAATAGAGCCCTCGCACCGATCGCAGCCGCCGCCTTTTCGGCCAGATCAGCCACATTCAGGGTGTGATGCCAGGTCCCTGGAGCGTGCTCCCGCAGCTCGTCGAGCAATGGGTGATCACTCCCATACTCCACCAAGGTCACATCAGAGAGCTCACCCAATACCCATTCCATGACTGGGAGAACTGCCAGCACCGCGAACGCCGAAATCACTCCCATCAAGATCGGAACGACCGCGGCGGCTCCAATGGCTATCGCCGGGGACGCAGCTTGAATCCCATGACCGATCGCAATCACCGCGAGCAGAAAACCCGCCGTGGCCCCGGCCCGCAGCACACGGAAACGAGTGGATCGGCGCAACAAAACAATGCCGGCTAAAGAGGAGACAAGGCAGCCCACGATCGCGAAAGGGCCAGGATCAGCGCGCAAATAAATGAGAAACACGCCCGTCACGCTGAGCAAAACTCCCAAGCGACTCCCCAGGAGCATCACAGCCAACCCGGTGCTGAGAAACCACGGTATCCATAGCCAGGCGTCCAAAGGCCACCATGGTAGCGCCAGTTTCTCCGCCTCATGCCCCAGTTCGACCGCCAGCCGCACAAATACCGCCTGAATGACCACGAGGATCGCGCCGCTTCGCAATCTGCGGGCCTCATGGGGCGTCCGGGGCCAGAAGCGCCGGCGCAGAACCCAGAAGCCGGCAGCCGCCAAGACCATCGCCATCAAGGGGGAGAGCGAGCCGGGCATCAGCCATTCGCTGAGCGGCTCAGCTGCCGGCCGATCGCGTAAAGGCAAGAAAAGCGCCGCGGCAGCGGTTACTGTTGTGAGTGTCAACACCCAGCCGCCGGTGCGGTGAGTGCTGGCCATTTCCATCTTCACCAAGATTCACTTTTAATCGATCCGAGCCGTGCTGTCTATGCTCTGTTCGCGTCTTAGATCTCCACCGTCTTTCCGGGCATGGGGGCGGGGTAAGCTCCCTGGGCATCCGCTTGGACGGGAGCGGGGCTGTTCGCGGTCAGTTCATCAACATTCCGGCAGAACTGGAAGTCGGAGGCCATCGCCTCATCCCATGTGATCATGTTGCCCGAATGAACGGCCGCCCGTCCCATGATAGCCCCCAGATTGGATAAAGCAGCGCGCCGGGTCTCGTTGTGTGGCTTGTCACGGCGGATCGCGCTCAGCAGGACATCCCATTCCGCCTGCCAAGGGTTGACCTTTTCCTTGGGTGCCCGCCAGGAAATGTTCGATGAGTCCATGCGCCCATCTTTATAGAGCCAGGAGGTTGGGGCATGGATGCTGCCGGAGAATTTCGCTGCGCACTTCGTCCCGTGCACGTAAGTGCCGAAATCATTGTAACAATTGGGCATGTACCGGCCGGTCACGAGGGCTTTGGCGCCATCGGCAAAAGTGTACTCAATCGAGTAGCTGTCGAGGTTCTGGCTGCAATCGGTGCTCCCGGGAAAGCGGCCCCCGACGCCGTGGGCAGCGACGGGCCAGGCGTCCTTGATCCAGAAACACTCGTCAATTTGATGAATCATCAATTCGATGAAGACGCCCCCGGACGACCACATGAACTGATAGGGATGGCCAGGGCTAAGCTGCCACATCAACTCATTCTCCCCCCGCGGGAACGGACTCATGAAATAGCCGGGATCCATGCGATACGCTCGGATCAGCTGGACGTCGCCCATGACACCGTCGCGAATCTTTTGAATCAGGGCCTGGCGGGCGGAAGAGTGCCGGCACATCAGGCCGGCAGCAATCTTCAGGTTCTTCTTCTCAGCCGCTTCGCCCGCTCTCAGGACCCGCTTGATCCCGCCCGGATCTGGGGCGAAGTCTTTTTCCATGAAAACGTTGATGCCTTTCTCGACAGCATATTCCAGGTGCGGGGCGCGAAAGGCGGCATGGGTCGTGAGCATCGCGACATCACCCGGCCGCAGGCAGTCAATCGCGTGGCGATAAGCATCGAAGCCGAGAAAACGCCGCTCGCTGGGCACATCGATATACGACCCCAAAGTCTGACTGAGCGTGGCGTGGGACTGGTCGAGGCGATCCTGGCGGAGATCAGCCATGGCGATGAGCTTGATCGGGCCACCTGCGCCTGACCCGACCGCGCGTTGGGTGCCGGAATCGTCCTCTAAAACCAGGCCGCCGGCGGACATCGCGTTGGCGACCGCGCCACACCCACGGCCGCCGCAGCCAATTAAAGCCAAGCGGATGGTCTGGTCGTCGGCGGCATGCACATGGGGAAGTGCCACCCCCGCCAAAGCCGAAGCGGCCGCGATCTGGCCGGTCGTCTTGAGGAATTCACGTCGAGAAGAAGGAGAGGACGCATTCATGCCAGCCATGCTCCTCCCTCTACCACCGCTGTCAACGGCAAGTTTAGCGGCGCTTAGGCCGCTTCATGGCAACTTTAGCCGGCCGTGGCGCCGCCTGGTTGTGCGCTGATCGCTGGCCGGGATACGACCGAGCTCGCCCCAGGAGGAATCGTCCAATCGATCCGCGTATTGCACCGAACAACCCTTGTTCGGTTGCGTCGCAAAGCGAATCGGACTTTGGCTGGAATCGCTCCGAACGAACGGGAGGGTGAAGCGGCTGGAGGCGTCGCGCCATTTTGAAGCGTGCCTGGTTACGGCCGTATTGGCTGTCGATCAAGGAATTCAAGGGCTGCATCCAGCACAGCCGCGTCGGGCAACTCGTGTCCCATCCCGGCCACTTCCATGTATCGGATATTCTGGAAGCCATTCGCAGTAAAGCCATGATTGGCCACGCTCTTCGTGTTATCGCGATTGACATCTTTCTCCCCAGTCAGGAGGACGAAACGGCCGTGCGCTTTGGCCCGAAGCAGCACCCGCGGGTCCGGTTGGTAAGAGGGCGGGTAGACGTCGCGGGGAGCGGCCGGGACGGGACGGTAGAAATCGGCGCCGCAGATCGAGATGGTTCCCGAGAACAGGTCGGCATAGGCGACGCCCAGAATGCTTGCGATCCGCCCCCCGCCGGAGAGCCCGCCGACGTAGATCCTCTGCGGATCGATGGCATAGCGGCGGCACATGTTACAGGCGGCGTCCAACGCCAAGCGGCAGCGCTGGATTGCATGCCGGTCATTGCCGGCGTTAAGCGCACTCACCAAGAGCAGCTGGCGCTTGGCCAGCACCGGCTCCCATGCCTGGGGCAGCCGGAGCTCGGCGCTCGGGCTGATCCAGACGAACAGTCCCCAGGCGCTATTGGTGGCATAGGCCGAAGGGACGATCGCTTCGAATCGCTCTTGGGCCAGCTCGTATTCCGGCACCGGCAGTCGATGCCCCAGGTGCTGCATCAAGCTCGAACTGGCGCCGTAGGGTGCCAATGCTTCGAAGCGCAGGTTGAGCCGCCCGAACCTCTCCACTTGTTTCTCCATCACGCTTTCTTCGGCTCCCACAAGGGCCGCGACCATGACCAGCAAAGCGACCAGGGGCCAGGCCCTCCAGAAGCGCCCGGCCTCAAACCGGAAATGGCATCTCGCTGACAAACACTTCCTGGAATTGTTCGTCTTCATGCAGAGAGACATGCTGGACACGGCGCCGAAGAGCGGCGAACGACAAGTCCGGCTGCGCCGCGCGGAACAGGGCCATCTTCGCGCCGCGCAACGCTGTGTTCCCCGAAGGCTCGACCTTCTCCAGCGGCACCTGCAACAGCCCGATTCGCTGGGCGCTGCTGAGGCGGATGTAATTGCCGAACGCGCCGGCCAGATAGACGCGAGTCAAATCGCTGACGGCGGCACCCCATTGCTGGAGGAGAATGCGCAGACCGGCCGCGATTGCTCCTTTGGCCAATTGCAGTTCCCGGATGTCCTGCTGGGTCAAGGCGATGTCCGGGGTCAACGCGAACGAGCGTCCGGAATCGAGCCGGCCGCTGGCTTGAATCGACTTTAAATCGAGCCCAACCGCGACGGCATCGACCAGGCCGCTGCCACAAATCCCGCGTGGCGGACCTTGGCCGAGAACGCGGCAGGCGATGTGCCCGTCTTGCCTCCAGACCTCGGCGATGGCGCCGGTGGCGGCGCGCATTCCAGCTGAGATGCGGGCGCCTTCAAAGGCCGGGCCGGCCGCAGTGGAGGCACAGAGCATGCGCTCGCCATTGCCGACGACGATTTCGCCGTTGGTGCCGAGATCGACCAACGCGGTCAGGGCCTGGGTCGTATCCAGTCCGGTGGCCAGGATACCAGCGAGAATGTCACTGCCGACGAAGCCGCCGAGGCAGGGGAGAAAGGTGACCTTGACCGGGAGATCCCACCTCAGATCGTGCCCGAGGAACTGTTGCTGGCCGTCGTCTTTCGGGACAAATGGCACATGGGCGAGAGGCTCGACCGAGATGCCGCAGAACAGATGGTGCATGACCGTATTCCCGACCACGATCACCTCATTCAAAGCGGCCGGTCCAATGCCAGCGTCTTCCATTAAGCCCCGCACTAATCGGCCACACTCAGTGCGAATCAACTCTTCCAGCACGCCTTGCCCTCCCCCCACGGCAAACTCGATGCGACTCATGATGTCCGCCCCGAGCTGCGCCTGCGGGTTAAGGGCAGTTCGGACGGCAGCCACGTTGCCGCTGCGCCCATCGAGCAACTGGGCCACCAAGGTCGTGGTGCCGACATCAAGGGCAATGCCAAACCCGTCCCGCGGTTCAAAGCTAAATGACGAATAATCCGACAGGATCTCCGGCTCCCACTGCGCGAGCTCGATCGTGACCGCTGCGGTCACCGTCGTACGGCAAGCCAGGCGCCAGCCCTGCGCAAGCTCCCCTTCGCTCAACAAGGCGCGATCGTCGGCCGTGGCCGGCATCTCGCCCTCCAAGACCCGAATCCGGCAGCCCTTGCAGCGGCCGCGCCCGCCACAGGGAAACTCGACGCCAAGAGGAAAGAGCACGTCCGGCAGCGCCGTCCCGGGTGGGACCGAGAGTGTCTGCCCGAGCGGCTCGAGTCTGAGTTGGGCACCAGGCATAACGGATGAATGCAAAGAACGAGCGGGGGCAACTTGATGTTAGAGGAGGCTGGCCACCCGGCGAAAGTGGTATCCCATGATGGCCAGCTCAATCGCATAGCGGAACTGACGCGGCCGGCGCAACAGCGTGCTCCAGAAGAAACGCCAGTAGTGGGTTCGCCCACGATGCCAAATGCCCAGCAGCCAAAACGATTTGAGGAACGCTTCCAGATCACTACGCGACAATCGCAAGCTCGGCCCGCTCGGCTGATGATGCTGCAGGAAGGTGCGGATGCGTTGGTAGTAGGTCCGGGGTTCGTAGAGCTTCTTCATCAGGTCGCGATACCCATTCACTAAGAACTCACGGTTTAGTTTGGGACGGAAGTTGAGCACCGCTTCGGTGTTGTTGCCGGTCGTTTCCGTTTCCAATCGTCCCTCGCTCTTGAGCCGATGGTAGAGGCGCGTTTGGGGCAGAGCGGTCAACAGGCCGACCATCGCGGTGACCACTCCTGACCGCTGAATAAACTCAAACTGGCGCTTGAAGATATCACTCTTGTCGTTGTCAAAGCCGACGATGAAGCCCCCCATAATTTCGAAGCCGTATCCCTGCAGGATCTTCACTGTCTGGACCAAATCACGGCTTTGGTTCTGGAGCTTGCGGCATTCTTCGAGCGATTCCACCGAGGGCGTCTCAATCCCGAGGAACACTTTTTTAAATCCTGCCGCCACCATCAGGCCACATAGTTCGTCATCATCAGCCAGGTTAACCGACGCTTCGGTCAGGAAGCCAATCGGGGCCGAAGTCCTGTTGCGCCATTCGATCATTTCACGGAGGAGGGCCTTGGTCTGTTTGCGGTTGCCGATGAAATTGTCATCGACGACAAAGACCATGTCCTGCCATCCCTGCTGTCTGAGGACCTCCAATTCGCTTACCAATCGTTCGGGCTGTTTCGTGCGCGGCACGCGGCCATTCATCACGATAATATCGCAGAACTCGCAGTCGAAGGGGCAACCGCGGGAAAACTGGACCGCCATGGTGGCGTAGTCCCGGACGTTGATCAGGTCCCAACGCGGGATGGGCACAACCGACATCTCAGGTCGGCTCGACGCGCGATAGATCCGGCGCAGCTCGCCTCCTTTCAGGTCAGCCACGAGCTGGCCCATAACTGGCTCGGCTTCACCCAGGACAAAGCACTGAATCTGAGGAAAGGCTTCGTGCCCGGTCGTGAAGAGCGGTCCGCCCGCGATCATGGTTTTGCCGAGCGCGTCACAGCGGCCAACGATCTCTTCGACGGATTCCTTGTGCACGATCATGCCGCTCAACATCACGCAGTCCGCCCAAGCCAGGTCCTCCTCGCGCAGCCGGCGGACGTTGGTATCGACCAACCGGAGCTCCCAGTCGCGCGGCAACATCGCAGCGACCGTGAGCAGGCCGAGCGGGGGAAAGGCGGCCTTTTTGGAAATGAACGGCAGAACGTGCTTGAAACTCCAGAACGTCTCCGGAGTCTGCGGGTATACCATCAGTATTTTCATTGAGGCGCCTCGCCAAAGACGAGCACGCGATCATAGCGAGGCGATTTGGTTAAGCAATCTTTGCTTTTGCATCGGTAAGGAAAAACCAGATCGCCTAATCCACATCAACGGACCGGCGCCTCGCCTGACCCGGAAAGCAAAATCCGGGCATAACGAATCGTCCGCCCCTGATCCAATCCGGGCCCGAGCAACTCAAGCGCTGTCGATGCCGAAGATCCGGCCCGCCAGGTAGTGGTGAACGGCCCGGAAAACGGCACTTTCAGCGGGACCTTGACCCAGTCGCCCAGGGCGCCGTCTTTCTTAATCTCGACGACACGATTCTCCGCCACCTCCAACCCAGCCGGCGTGCGGCCTCGCACGAGGTAGAAAAGAATTAACCGCTGGTCGGGCAAGACCTGAAAGCGCGGTGAAGAGGGCACCAAACCGCCCTCCCCCTCCCTCGCCTCGAGCAGGGTCCGTCGCAGGGCCACTTTGCCATCCTGCACACGGGCGTAGTTGATGGCGTGAGACTGCTTCGCCTCGGCAAAGAACTTGGCGCGAAGTCTTTCGTCGATCGCGCGTTCGCTCCACACCAGATGAACAGCCTCGTTGGAGTCGACCCAGAGATCGCCTGGCGAGATCCAGCCCCCGGTTTGGTCGCGCGAAGCGATTTCAATCCAATCGGCGAATGGCTGGGCGCGAATGTCAGGATTCCAGGTAAAGAACAGCCGCCGGAAGTCATAATCCCATTCATTGCCGGTCAGCTGGTGTTTGAATTGCCGCCACTCCGACCTGGGTTCCTGGATGTCGCTGACGCCGCAGAAGTATACAGCGCGACCTTTGAGGGCCACATTCGGATAGCAGACCCGGATCGGCTGGGGACGCTCGTAGGCAGCCCCCCACGGCCAGGCGAGTTGGCCCTGCGCTGACCAATTCCCGTTCCGATCACGAAAGGACCATTCAGCATGGGTGTAGCCGACGTTCTGAAAGAGAATCAGCTCACCGCCAGGGCCGTCGGCGGCCAAACTCCGATACGAGTGTTCGGTAAATTTCGGTTCCCCCGCCCACACTGGCAGGAGCCGAGAGAAGGGCGCGCCCGGCTTCGGAGCAGTAAACTGCAGGAGTTGCGGCTGGGCTGGCCCTCCCCCAGCCTGCCGATTCGTCACCAGCGTCGGATTGACGGAGAGGAAGAGGGACCCGCCCGGGAAAGCCGCCATCGGACATGGCTCCCGGGTCCGATCGGTTTGATCAGTCTGCAGGAGGTGCCAGCCGGTTTCGTCGCGGGTATAGAGTGTCCAGCGACAGTTGTTGAGGGGCGGACAGTCCTTGATCGTTTCGAGACCGCTCGCGAACAGCTTTGCGCCGATCCGCACCAAGCAGGTCGATCCACTGCACCACATTGGTCCGGCGCCATTGTTGGCCGGCTCGTAGGCATAGACATTTTCCTCCACGTCGACGACCGGCCGAAGCGAGTCGAAGGAAGCCGCGTGCGGAGGAGCCAGAGCCACTTGCGCCCCGAAAAGGACAAACCAAAGAGGGAGGGAAACCTGAGAGCCGGGTGGGTTCATATCTGGATCACTATCCAGGTATCGGCCAGTTGTCAGGCCCAATTTGAAGCTACCTTTCCGCCACCCGTTCAAGCGGGCGAGCCCCGCCGGGGTCAGGCGGCGTCGCTCCCTCGGACCTTCTGCAGCAACGCGCGCACGAAGAACGGATTAGTGCCGCAGCATCCCCCCACGAAGTTGGCTCCGCCCGCCACCAACTCCGGCACGTGACTGGCAAACGCCTCTGGAGTCGTGCGGTAAACCGCGCGTCCATTGACGAGTTCGGGCATACCCGCGTTCGCTTTCAGCCAGATGGGCAGATCCGTGGCGGCTCGGAGTCGCGCACAGATGGGCACGAAACCGGCGATGCCTTGGCCACAGTTGGCGCCGATCACATCCGCCCCCGCGTCGGTCAGGGCGGCGACGGCTTGAGGAATCGTAACTCCCATGGCCGTGCGATCCCTGTCTTTGCCAGCGTCAAACACCATACACGCGATCACGGGCAAGCCGGTGCGACGCGCCGCCCGGGTTGCGATCACCGCCTCGGTCATTTCCGCCATCGTTTCAATCACGAGGGCGTCGGCGCCGGCCTCCGCCAGAGCCGCCGTCTGCTCTTCGAAAGCTGACTGCAGCTCGTCTTCGGTTGTTTCGCCGGTGATGAGCAGCTTGCCGGTCGGCCCAACGGAGGCGAAGACCAGGGCTCGCCCTTTGGCCGCTTCCACTGAGATCTCCACCCCCTGCCGATTGATCTCCTTGATCCGCTCCGCCAGGTTGTGACCTGCCAGACGCAATCGATTCGCCCCAAAAGTATTGGTCAGGATGACCTGGCTGCCCGCTTCCACATAAGACTCGGCGACGGCGCCGACCCGTTCGGGGTGCAACAAATTCCAGATATCGGGAAACTCGCCAATGGCGAGACCGCGGGCCTGCAGTTGAGTGCCCCAGGCGCCATCGGTGACGGTGACGCCCGCGCGGACGAGTTTTGCGACCAAAGGATGCATAAGATTTGGCAGAGGCCCGCCGGGCAAAGCGCTTCCGCCCAAGCCGCCGAGCCAAGCGGCAGCCCGGGACGGAAATGAGCCGTTTAGAACGCGACTGATTTTTTGGCCAGCGCCACCGCGCCGACGGCGTTATCGCTGAAACCATCGGCGCCGATTTCCTCCGCGTACTTTTGGGTGATCGGCGCGCCGCCAATCAACACTTTGACTTTATCCCGGACGCCGGCTTGTTTCAACGCGTCGATCGTCGTCTTCATCGCAGGCATGGTAGTCGTGAGGAGGGCGGACATGGCGATGATCGTCGCTTTCTTTTGCTCCACGGTTTCAATGAACTTCTCCGGAGAGACGTTCACGCCCAGGTCGATCACCTCGAAGCCGCCGCCTTCGAGCATCGCGCCGACAAGGTTCTTGCCGATATCGTGTAAATCGCCTTTGACCGTCCCGATCGCGACCCGCGCGACCGGTTCCGAGCCGCGAGCCACTAAGAGGGGCCGGATCAGTTCCAAGGCGGCCTTCATCGCCCGGGCCGAGAGCAACAACTCCGGGACGAAATATTCGTTGCACTCAAAGCGGCGGCCCACTTCATCCATGGCTGGCACCATGAACTCGTTGACCAGCTTGAGCGGGTCAATGCCCTCTTTGAGGGCGTTTTCGGCAATGGTCCGGACGGCGATGGCATCGCCGGCGATCACGGCATCGTGGAGTGATTTGAGATCAGACATAACGTTTTCGGAATGGGCCGTCGCTTTCACGCTAGCTCATTTGGATCGCACCGCGTTGACCTCCGTCAATGGAAGCGCTGGTGACAAGATCCGAACGTTAATTGACAAGATCGGTGGAGTTTCATGCCCAACCCCCATTTACTCTCAGTCAATGGGTGCCCCAGGCCGCCCCTTCGGGCATCCCCACAGTCATGAAACTCGATCTGCTCGCGGCAGCAGGGTCAAGCTGGGAATGGGTGGATGCAGCCATCCAGCCCCGGCTCGAGACATCCTCCTCATGAAACTACTTTCCCGCAAACCGAGCCTTCCCGCTATCGCTGCCCACCCGAGCGGCGACAAGCGCTTCAAGATTCTCGACACGCACATGAAGCGCCACCAGCAAAAGCCGGATGCCTTGATCGAAGTGCTGCACAAGGCCCAGGAGTTGTTCGGGTATCTCGAAAATGATCTGCTCGTGTATATCGCGCACAGCCTGAAACTGCCGCCCAGCCGTGTCTATGGCGTCGCTACGTTCTACCATTTCTTCACCCTCAAGCCCAAGGGCGTCCACACCTGCGTCGTTTGCATGGGCACGGCCTGTTACGTTCGCGGCGCTGACAAGGTGCTCGCATCCATTCAAGAGCACACCCGAATTCAACCGGGCGAAACGACGGCCGACAATCAGCTCTCGCTCTTGACGGCGCGTTGCATTGGGGCCTGCGGTATCGCGCCGGCAGTTGTCTACGACCATGTGGTGACGCCGCGGCAGACCCCGGAATCGGCCCTGGAACAGATCAGAAAGTGGGTGCCCCATGGATTATAACGATCTTCTGCAAATCAAGCACAAGGAACTCACCGGGCAGAAGAAATTCACGCTCCGGTGCTGCATGGCCGCGGGCTGCATGTCCTCCAATTCGTCAGCCGTCAAGGCCGGCTTGGAAAAGGCGGTCAAAGAAGCCGGCCTTAGCGATCAAGTCGAGGTGCGGGGCGTCGGTTGCCTCCGGCTTTGCTGCCAGGGCCCGCTCGTCCAATCCGATCCTGCCGGCATCCTCTTCGAGAAAGTCACTCCGGCGGACGCACCCTCGCTGGTGGCAGCTTTGAAGGGTGGCCTCACGTCCGCAATGAAGGGTGATCCCAACCAGCCCTTCTTCACCAAGCAGCTTTCGATCGTCCTGGCCAACAGCGGCCTCGTCGACCCTGAACGGATTGAATCCTATCTGGCAGCCGACGGTTACCAGGCGCTGCATCATGTCCTCCACGAAATGACCCCAAAGGACGTGGTCGATTCCATTGTCCGCAGCGGGCTCCGCGGCCGCGGCGGCGCCGGCTATCCCACCGGGCTCAAATGGGGCACGGTCGCGAAATCCGCCTCCGGCAAGAAATATGTGATCTGTAATGCGGACGAAGGCGATCCGGGAGCGTTCATGGACCGCTCGGTGCTCGAGAGCGATCCCCACAGCGTCTTAGAGGGAATGGCCATCGCCGCTTATACGGTGGGCGCCGACCAAGGCTTCATCTACGTCCGGGCTGAATACCCGCTCGCCATCAGTCGCCTGCAGATCGCCATTCGCCAGGCCAAACAGCTGGGCGTTCTCGGCAGCGGCGTCTTTGAATCGCCCTTCAATTTCAATATCGAAATTCGCATCGGCGCCGGCGCTTTTGTTTGTGGGGAAGAGACCGCGTTGATGGCTTCGGTCGAAGGCAAGCGCGGCACGCCGCGACCTCGTCCGCCGTTTCCGGCGGAATCGGGCTTATGGGGCTGCCCCACGCTGATCAATAATGTGGAGACGTTCGCGAATGTCCCCGCCATCATCCGCAAAGGGGCAGATTGGTTCGCCAGCATCGGCACGGAAAAGAGCAAAGGCACGAAGGTGTTCGCGCTTGCCGGCAAGATCAAGAACACGGGCTTGATCGAAGTGCCGATGGGGACCTCGCTCCGCACCATCGTCGAGGAAATGGGCGGCGGCGCGCCCGACGGCGGCAAGATCAAAGCAGTCCAAACCGGCGGCCCGTCCGGCGGCTGCATCCCAGCGGAATCGTTGGATACTCCGGTCGACTACGAATCGCTCTCCAAGCTTGGATCGATCATGGGATCGGGCGGGATGATCGTAATGGACGGCGCCACCCGGATGGTGGAAGTGGCGCGCTTCTTTATGGAATTCTGCATGGACGAATCGTGCGGCAAGTGCGTTCCGTGCCGCACCGGGACCGTGCAGATGTATCGATTGCTCAGCAAGGTGGTCGCGGGGCAAGCCACGGGGCGCGACATCGAGCAACTGGAAGAACTCTGCGACATGGTGCGCCATACGAGCCTCTGCGGCCTTGGCCAGACGGCCCCGAACCCGGTCTTGAGCACGCTTCGCTTTTTCCGCCAGGAGTACACCGCGCTGCTGCGATCGGAGCAGCACCCCTCCCCGAATGGCGCGCCGGCCAGCGGCGCGGTTCGGGCGGAACCGGCCGCCACACGCCCACAATAGAATCTATGGCTGCCAAGACTCTTACCATCGACGGCGTGCAGGTTAGCGCCGAAGAAGGCGACACCCTGCTGCACGCCGCCGCCGATGCCGGTATCTCCATTCCAACCTTATGCCATTTGGAGGGCGTCTACGACGTGGGCGCCTGCCGGCTATGCCTGGTGGAAGTATCTGGGACCAACAAGCTCTTGCCCGCTTGCACCACTGGCGTTGTTGAAGGCATGGAGGTCAAGACCAATACGGACCGGCTCCGCAAGTATCGGCGTATGACCCTGGAGCTGCTTTTTGCCGAGCGCAACCATGTCTGCGCCGTCTGTGTGGCCAACGGCCGTTGCGAATTGCAGAGCCTGGCGGTCGGCTTGGGCATGGACCACGTCCGTTTCGAATATCAATTCCCGAAATGGGACGTCGATATCACCCACCCCCTCTTTGGGATGGACCACCATCGCTGCATCCTCTGCACGCGCTGTGTCCGCGTCTGCTGGCATATCGAAGGCGCCGGCACCAAGAACGTCGCCGGCCGGGGAACCACTTCCAGAATCATCAGTGATCTCGCCCAGCCTTGGGGCGATTCGGCCACCTGCACCTCCTGCGGCAAGTGCATTCAGGCCTGCCCCACTGGCGCCCTCTTTTATCGCGGGGCGACCGCCGCGGAAATGGAACGCGATCGCACTCGGCTGGAATTCATCGTCAACGCCCGGGAGAAAAAACAATGGAACATCTGAGAATTGCCACAATCTGGTTGGGCGGCTGTTCCGGTTGCCATATGTCCTTCCTCGATCTCGATGAGGCCCTCCTCGATCTAGCCGATCGCATCCAGCTCGTTTACAGCCCCATCGTCGATGCCAAGGAATATCCCGACCAGGTCGACCTCGTCCTGGTCGAAGGCGCGGTCTGCAACGAGGAACATGTCGAACTGGCCCATCGCATCCGGGCCCGCACCCGCCTGGTCGTGGCCTTCGGCGATTGCGCCGTCACGGGCAACGTCACCGCCATCCGCAATCAACTCGGCCTGGGCAACGCCGAGAATGTGCTGCAGCGGGCTTACGTAGAGGCAGCGGAACTCAACCAGGGAGTGCCGAAAGAGCCAGGCATCATCCCCGCCCTGTTGGACCGTGTCGTGCCGCTGCGCGAGGTGATCGAGGTCGATTATTATCTGCCCGGCTGCCCGCCTTCGGCCGCCCGGATCAAGAGCTTTGTCGATCAGTTGCTCGCCGGCGGAGACCCGCATCTGAGCGGCAACGACATCCGCTTTGGCTAGGAGTCCTTTGAAAACCAGGCTGGGTGCTGACGCGCCAAAGAACCAGAGCCAATTATGTCAAAACGCATCGTTATCGACCCGGTGACTCGGATCGAAGGCCACGCCAAGATTACGATCCAATTGGATGAAGCCGGGCATGTGGCCGACGCCGTTTTCCATGTCGCGGAATTCCGCGGGTTCGAGCGCTTCTGTGAGGGCCGGCCGATGGCCGAGATGACAGGAATTACCCCCCGCATTTGCGGCATTTGTCCCGTCAGCCACCTCCTGGCCTCAGCCAAAGCCGGCGACGCCATCATGGCTGTCGCTATTCCACCCGCGGCGGATAAGCTCCGCCGCCTCATGAATTTGGCCCAGTTCGTCCAATCCCACGCGCTCAGCTTTTTTCACTTAAGCGCCCCGGATTTCCTGCTCGGCTGGGACACGCCGCCGGCCAAGCGGAATATTTTCGGCATCATTGCCACCGACCGCGAACTGGCCCGGGCTGGCATCCGTTTGCGTCAATTCGGACAAGAGATTATCGAATTGCTCGGAGGCAAAAAAATCCATCCTGCCTGGGCGGTGCCCGGAGGCGTCCGCAACCCGTTGACTGAGGCCGGGCGAAGTCAAATTCGCGCCAAGCTGCCGGAGGCTTTTGGGACCACTCGACTGGCGTTGGATTTGTTCAAGAAGATCCTCAAAAAACATGAACGCGAGACGCAGATCTTCGGCAATTTTCCTTCGCTCTTCATGGGGTTGGTGGATGACCAAGGAGGATGGGAACATCACGGCGGCCGTCTCCGCTTTGTTGACAGCAGTGGGAGCATCATCGCTGATCAGATCGATCCGCAGAATTACCAGGAGTATATCGGTGAGGCGGTGCAAGCTTCATCCTACCTCAAATCGCCTTACTACAAACCGCTTGGATATCCGGACGGCATGTACCGCGTCGGACCGCTCGCCCGGCTCAACGTCGCCGAGCGGATGGGCACCCCCGGGGCGGACGCCGAGCACAAGCAATTTCGCAGCCTGGGACGCGGCGCCGTCACTTCCTCGTTCCTCTATCACTACGCTCGCTTGATCGAGATCCTGGCAGCCCTCGAATGGATCGAACGCCGCCTCGACGATCCCGACTTGCTCTCCGACGATCTCCGGGCGGACGCCGGCATCAATAAACTCCGCGGCGTGGGCGTGAGCGAAGCGCCTCGGGGCACATTGTTCCACGATTACCAGGTGGACCGGAACGGCCTGATGCTAAAGGTCAATCTCGCCATCGCCACGGGGCAGAACAATCTGGCCATGAATCAGACCGTGGCGCAGATCGCGCGCCATTACCTGCGTGGGAAAGAAGTGAGCGAAGCCATGCTCAATCGGGTCGAGGCCGGCATCCGTTGCTATGATCCCTGCCTGAGCTGCTCCACCCACGCCAGCGGGCAAATGCCGTTGGAAGTCACGTTGCGGGCCGGCGATGGCACCGTCCTGCACCACGTGACTCGATCTTGAGCACCCTCGTCATCGGCTACGGCAATGAACTCCGGGGCGACGACGCCCTTGGCCCGAAGCTGGCCGCCCTCATCGCCCAGCGGCACCTTCCCGGCGTGGTGGTTCTCACCTGTCATCAACTCATGCCCGAGCTGGCGGAGGCCATCAGCCAGGCCGAGCTCGTTATCTTCCTCGACGCGGTCATCGATCGGAGCGCCGGGATCCAGGTCCAGCCGGTCGTCCCGCCAGCTCAGCCCGGGCTGAGAAATCACGGGTTGCAGCCCGCCACGCTGCTTGGACTGGCGCGCGACCTCTTTGGCCATGGGCCCGCGGCCTGGCTGTTGACGATGCCGGCCTACGACCTCAGTTTCCGGGACGGCCTCAGTGCCGAGGCGCAAAGCAATCTGGCCGAGGCGCTCGACCGCTTTCAGGAGCTGCTGCCCGTCCGCGCCTGTGAATAGCGAGTGAACAAAGGTCGAGTATCTTTTGCTCGCGGCCTTGGCGCCAGTTCCGCACCATCACGCTTGATCGAAAGGCAAACCGTCCCATGCCAAGCGAAGAAAGAGTGCTGTGTTTTCAACGGAAGCTGCTCGAAGAACTCGGAGCTTTTCAAGGCTTGAATCTCGAGGTGGAGAAGTATCTGCCGGTTTTAACCTCCCCGACCCAGACCGTTTATTTGAACCGGAATGAGGCCGAGCAGGACCGCCGTTATAAGCAGCTCATTCCATATGTTCTGATCCTGTGTCAGTCCCGCATTTTGCGTTATCGCCGGGGCAAAGGAGGACAGGAAACCCGGCTGCATGGTCTCTTTTCCGTCGGAATTGGCGGACACATTTCGGAAGAAGATCACGGCCTGTTTTCCCAGCAGCTCGGCTATCGCGAGGGCATGCGCCGTGAACTGATGGAAGAGGTCGAGATCGAAGCGGTCAACGAAGCGGCCGTCGCCGTCCTGAATGACGACAGCACCGAAGTCGGTTACGTCCATTTCGGAGTCGTGCACGTCATGGAGGTCCCGTCGGAAGAGGTCGTCGGACGCCGCAGCGGCATCGTCGCGCCCGAGTTTGTGCCGATTGCGGAAGCCATGAAAGCCCCATCCGCCTACGAGACGTGGTCGCGCTTGTGTCTGGAGAACCTGGACGCGCTCCTGACCAAAGCCGCTCAGCTTCGCACTGGGGCGAAGTAAACTTCGCGCTCCACTTGTCGACCGCGCCGCGGGCTTCTCTTCATCGGATCGAGGGGCGTTGCCCAACGAGCGCGGGCTTTAGCCCGCCACGGCGGCGGTTCGGACCAAACGCCCCAATTATCCCTTACTCCGCCCAAGCGGACTCGAGCAGATGCCAGCGCGGCGCGAGCCGGGATTCTTCGTTCAACCGGGGGGGCTGAAGCCGGCTCAAGTCCGGGTTCCGATGCTCCCCGCTTCGTGCGCTTAGTTTCGGCCTAAGCTCTGAGCTTGAGGAGCAGGTCTTTGCTCTGGACGGCTTCCCCGACATTGACGTGCAGTTCTTCCACCACGCCGTCGACCGGTGCAGACACGGTTGCCTGCATCTTCATCGCCTCCATCATGAGCAGCTTGTCCCCTTTGTTGACCTTATGGCCGATGCTGACCGCGATGCTCACGATGAGGCCGGGAATGGGCGCCGGCACCTGGCGCGGATCATTCAAGTCGGCCTTGGGCCGATGTTTGACCTTCGCTGCCATGCTCTTGTCCGCCACAAATGTTTCGCGGGTCACGCCGTTGAGTTCGTAAGTAATGGTGCGGCGGCCGTCCTTCTCCGGTTCGCTCACGTTGACCAACCGGATAATCAGCGTCTTGCCCGCTTCGATGGTGGCGCTGATCTCTTGACGCAGTTGCAGTCCGTAGAAAAAGGCGGGAGTCGGCAGCACCGAAACATCCCCATATTCATGCCGGTGTTTTTCGAAGGAGGCAAAGACCTGTGGGTACATCAAATGCGAATAGAGATCGTCATCGGTCGCTGGCCGCTTCAGTTTGGCCGTCAGCTCCTCTCGGACTTTCTCCAGATCGACCTCCTCGGTGTCGGGATGGACCGCGGCCCCGCCAGAGCCCATCTCGGCCTCATATCGAGCTTTGGCCTCTTGATAGCGTTTCTCCCCCAGGACCACTTTCCAGACCTGCTCGG
>JAXMHN010000014.1:0-118013 GCA_046346765.1 Verrucomicrobiota bacterium
TCCGGACAGTGACGTTGACGCCGGAAGCCAAACAACCTGCCAATGCCTGAAACGTTTATGATGTTGGAAAGCCCCGCTATTATCCCGGACTCTGCGTTCTTGGCACGGCGATCACGCCAGAACGGTGGGAGCACACAATTTCGGAAACGGGAGCGCCTTTACCAGGGCTTGCGCAAGCATCCGCTGGCAGATATCCCGCCCGGCGAGGTCGATCAGCATTTTCAAGCGATGCCCGGCCGCTATTGGGAACAGGTGACAAAAGCCGAGTTGATCTGGGGTTTAGAGGTCGTGCACGCTTTTTTGCAGGATGATCCCGGATCCGGCATGCGGCCGAAGGTCCTGGCTGACTCGCGCCATTATCCCGAAAGGGGCTTCACCAAGGTGATGGTCTGTTCGCACGACCAGCCCGGGCTATTGGCGAAGATTGCCGCCGCGTTCAGCGCGTTGCGCGTCAATATCCTTCGGGCGGATGTTTACACGCGGGCGGACGGTCTGGCGTTGGACTTGTTTGAGGTCAACGATCCCAATCATGGGCATGTGAGCAATGCCGACCGCATCCAGCACTTGATGTTTTTGTTGGAAGGGGCGCTGAGCGAGCCGCCCCGGTTCGTCTCGGTTTGGGCTGGTCAATTTCATAAAACGCAAGCGTTGGTTTACGATCGGGCGCCCTCGGTCCAGTTTGACAATGATTACTCAGCGGAGCACACCCTGGTGCGTATTCAAACGGTGGACCGCTTAGGTTTGCTGCATGACCTTTTGCAGGCCCTGGCCGACTCCGGCCTCAACATCGCCCAGGCCATGGTGGAGACAGACAACGACCAGGCCTGCGATGTCTTCTACGTCACTGATCTGCGCGGCAACAAAGTGATCAAGTCAGACGCTCTCGAAGCGATCCGGCGCGGCATCCTGGCTGCCGTCGGCTCCTGACCAGCGACGGAGTTTCGGCCGAGCTCGGGCAAGTGCTGTTGATTCACTCGGCGAAGGCCGTCCGCTAAACCAACCTCGGCCTTACCAATTAGGCCACTCATCATTCTCTAGCTCGCGGCGGGAGGACCTCGTTCAGAGGGAAGGCAAAGGGTGGGGACTCTCCTTGCTGGCCGGCCGACCGCTTCCATCGGAACCTCCTGTCGAGCTATTGATGTTTTCCTCTTTTCCAGACATAATAGGTGGGTCCAGACAATGCACCTCAGCTCGTTATGAATGGGACGACGCCTGCAATGAGTTCTCCCCTGTGGATGCGCATGGTGTTCGGGCGGAGCCCGAAAAGGACGCTGCTGCGCTTGTCTTGCCTGGTTCTGACGACTTTTGTTCTCTTCCGGTTCGTTTTAATTCCCATCCGGGTGAGCGGCTTCAGTATGATGCCGACGTATCGCGATGGCCGGGTGAACCTGGTCAATCATCAGGCTTACCGCTGGAAGAAACCGCATCGCGGGGATGTGATTGCCTTCCGGCTGCCGGAAGAAGGAAACGTCGTGCTGTTAAAGCGAATCGTCGCTGTGCCCGGAGAGAGGGTGCGGGTGGTGCAAGGGCGGGCGATTGTCAATGGTGAGCCTCTGGACGAGCCCTACATCAAACTGACGCCGAATAAATCGGCGCCCACCATGGGGCGGGATCTCCTGCTGGGAGCGGACGAGTACTTTGTGATTGGCGACAATCGGAACGTCTCTATCACCCGCAAGATTCCGAAACACTACATTCTTGGAAAGGTGCTGTTCTGAGAAAGATCGTGGCGGGTCTAGCGGTGGTGGCGCTGTTGGGCTGGGTCCTGCTCCGATGGCTGCCAAGCGATCAGAAAGCGATTGAAAAAGCGATGCGGCGCCTGGCGGAAGCGGCTTCGGTCGATCCGCAGGCATCCGGGTTCGTGCGGCTTTCTTATCCTGACCGGCTGGCGGCGTTTTTCACCACCAACGCTGTGCTGCACCTGGACGCTGTCGGGGGCGATTTTCCAGTGATCAATGGTCGCACCGACTTGCTCCAGGCCGCCACCGCGGCCCGTGCCTACCTCCGCCGGGCCGATTTTCAATTGGCGGACTTGAACGTGACTTTTCCAGGGGAACCAGGCCGGGCTGACGCTTACATGGTGATCACGGGCCATGTGAATCGCGAAACGAATCAATTCGGCCAGGCCTTTCGATTGACTCTCCGCAAGCTGGGCGGGCGATGGCTCATCCAGGAGTTGAACGCGGTGGAGCGGCAGTAAGGAGCGACGACACTCCCTGGCGGCAGGGGATTACGATGAACACCAAAGCAATTGAACAAAGTTTCTCCCTGGCCCGGGCGCGATATGCGTCCATCGGCGTTGATGTCGATGAAGCGTTGCGCACGCTGGCCGGCGTTTCTATCTCCCTGCAGTGTTGGCAAGGGGATGACGTCGGCGGCTTCGAGCGGTCCGGTTCGGCGTTGGGCGGCGGACTGGCTGTGACCGGCAATTATCCCGGGAAGGCGCGCAATGCGGCGGAACTGCGGGCGGACTTGGAGAAGGCGTTGGCTCTGATCCCGGGGCGGCATCGTTTAAACTTGCATGCATCCTATGGCGAATTTCAGGGCCGGGCCGTCGACCGCGACGGCATCGGCCGGGAGCATTTCTTGAATTGGATGGACTGGGCCAAGACCAACCAGCTAGGCCTGGATTTTAATCCAACGTTCTTTTCCCATCCCAAAGCTGCGGATGGCTTCACTCTTCTCATCCGGACCTTGGCATCCGGCAGTTTTGGATTGAGCATGGCATCCGCCGCCGTGAACGCTTCGCCGGCGTCTTCCCGGCATCAGACACGAATGGATCCCAGACGGATTCAAGGACACCCTTGTTGACGCTTGCGCCCCGGGAGCGACTGGCCGAAGCGTTGGATGCCATCTTGCCAAGTCACTCCCAGCGCGCTGGAACCTGGACGCGGTCGAGCCTCCAAGCTTTTTGGGATCGGGAGCGAGAGTTGCGTCGTGGGTTCGCATGAGTTTTATCTGGGCTATGCCATCACCCGGCAAAAACTGCTTTGCCTCGACGCCGGGCATTACCATCCAACCGAAAGCATCGCCGACAAAATCTCGAGTCTGCTCGCCTTTCTGCCGGCGCTGCTCCTGCATGTCAGCCGGGGGGTGCGCTGGGATAGCGATCATGTGGTGACGTTGACGGACGAACTGCAGGCCATCGCTCGCGAGGTCGCCGCCGGCCAGGCATGGCGCCGAATCCATCTCGGCCTGGACTACTTCGATGCCAGCATCAACGAGTCGCTGCCTGGGTCATTGGCGCTCGCAACCTGCAGAAGGCCTTGTTGCTGGCCCTGCTCGAGCCTGCAGGCTCATTGCGGAAGGCGGAGCAAGCCGGCGACAACACCACTCGCCTGGTCTGGCAGGAGGAACACAAAGCTCAGCCTTGGAGCGCGGTGTGGGACTACTACTGCGCGCGGGAAGATGTCCCGGTCGGCGGCGACTGGCTGCCCGAGATCAAACGCTACGAAGCCGCGGTGCTGCGCAAGCGCTGTTAGAGCCGAACCAAGTCGCCGCGCTGGCTGACGAGGTCCAGGGTCTTTAAGTGGCGGCCTGGGCATTAGCCATCGTGTCGGTGAAGGTGGTCTGCCGCGATATGCCCGACAAATGGTCGCTGACCTATCGGATGCCGGCGCTGCAAGCGCCCAAAAGGTTCGACTCAGCGTCCAGGCAGAATGCTGTCCTCAGCTTCGCTGAACATCGGCATCACATCGCCCCCAGTGATGGCGCAGAACCGTTCGCCCACCCCGCCGCCAGCAGCATTTTGGTGTAACTCACCAGATTCCGCTTCTCCTTCGCCGTGACCTTGTAGAATTGGTGTCCCCGCTGCGGCCAGTCTTCCGAGATCATGAGCGTGGAGGCCCCTTCGAGGTATTTGAAATTCTTCGCGTGAAGCCGCCCACAATCCGCGGGGCGACCAGCGGCTACCAAACCGGCGGGTCCAGCTTTCCCCGGCCCAACAGTGGCTCGGATCACCCCAAACCCCCAGACACTTGTCGTAGTCCACGGCCATCAGGAGTAGACCGAAATCGCGGGCGCAAATCGCCCCCGTGCCCGGATGCAGTTCATGAGCAAGGTAAGCCCCGAGCTGATTAGCTTGAGCTCGCACTTTGGCCGTCACCGTGCGAAAGCGTTCCAACCCGTCCGCCATCATCTTTTCCCAGCCAGCGACCCGCGCACCCGCTGTGCAGCACAGGATTTCCCCACAACCCCCAGAACCAGCCGTAAATTTGAATGCCAGCCCCGGTCCCGGTCTCGAGCAGACCGATCAGGTAGTCTTCCGACCAGCTCTCGACATAGCCAGCGCCCTTCGCTTGGACAGCCGGTGGGACAAACTTTTCCGAGTATTCAGAGCCCCACTTGGCACTCAAATGGGCGAAAGCGGCGCAATGGGCGCTGATCGTCGGGGCGACAATGCCAAGCGCCGCGAGGATTTCCCGCACTTCCTTCGGCTTGCGAAAAACAATCCGGCCATCGTCACCGTGACCAGGGCCGTTCAGGAGGTAGTTGGCACCATCATCGAACGGCTCCCGGAATCGACGGCGTAAAGCACCACGCTTCCAGCGTGCCGAAACCTCCGACCAATTGGCCGGTTTCAACGCCCGGTGTCAATCCTGATCTGGCGGCCGCAACTTAGATTCAGACGAGCGCGATTTGGGTCAAAATATGCGTTCAGTTCTTTAAAAAAGAGCGGATTCATGGGCGGAGCAATGTGTGACGCAAGATTGCCTCGCTGGTTGGTGCTTTGCGCGATCAAAAACCTCGGTCGAGCCGGCGCGCGCACGCGGCCTCCATACCAACAACGAAGGGCCGTCCGAACGCCGACTTGAATCACGCCAGGATCGGCGCCTCTCGGATTGTATCCGCCGCCACAGCGAAAGCGGCCAGATGCCGGACTAGCCGCCGCCCTCCTGTTCGACGGGCATGGGCCACGCTAAATCACTTCCTGCGCTGTCCTGCTGCCTGCCCCTGCCTGCCATTCCTTCAGGGCGTTGCCTGTTGAGTTCGCGACTGTTTTCTGATTGCATCGAGAGATTGATGGCGTTTCGGTTCGCTGCGAAGCTGTTCTCGGTCACCGCTTTTATTTTCCTCACCCTGTCCGCGGAGACATGATCATCTACCAGGCTGCTGGAACCAGGGAGCAGATCCAGCCGACGATTGACCGATTCAAACACGACATCGTTTATGGCCCTGGGCAAGGGGAAGGAAGTCCGCCGTTCCCCGGGTCCTACAAAGTCGCCACCTTCGACGATGTTGCTGGCTCATCCACCGCGATCCTGTCGGCCTTTTCATCCGGCGGGTCCTTTTCGCGAGCATGCCGGAAGAGATAAGTTTGGTGAGCGCCAACGTGCCTGCGAACGATCCGTCCTGGCCTCTTTGGCGACATTGATCCAGATGCATCCCATCAGTTGCAGTCATTTAGCGGCCGAAGTGTTTTTGGGGTGGCTGCACCGCTTCCGGTCGATTTCGTCCTGGTGGTTCCCCACATGTCGGGCCCGGCGAACGCGGTCGGGGGAGTTTTTATCCATGGTGGAGCAGGGGAGTCAATCGGCTTTGACCTTCCTCTCGACTATATCTGGCGATGCAACGAGCCCGTCGTCCTTGATCCCAGTTCTTCCGACCCCAGTCGGCGCTGACTTTTCATTTCTTGGAGTAATCACGGAACCTGGGTCCAGGGTTAGCGGCCTTGGGATTCGCCTTGGCGCGTTCGGAGTTGGCTCCCGGTTTCAGTCCGATCGCTGATTCGAGCCGGGGCGTCGCCGCGCTGGACGATTTGATTTGGGGCATGGCCCGCCGTTGCCAGAACCTTCGATAACGCTGATGGCCCTACTGGCGGCGCCGGTTCTCTTCGCGGTCAACCGCTCGCGACGCCCAGGTCGCAGGCGTCAGTAAACGGATGCCCTGACACTGACCGCGGGCGTTGCCCTGGCTGTCCAGCTGCTCCGCCTATTCCTCAACGACGCAAGGCGCAGCGACCGAAGGGCTACGATCGAACTGGACGATCGGGCTGGAGGCCGTATTGAACGCGGGCCAACCCAGAGGCCAGTTTAGTATGAAGTGCTTCTGCTCCCGTTGCTCGTTTCTCGGATTGTGATCGCCTGACCGCCTCACGAAGGCAAACGGCCGCTTCACGTCTGGGATTCTTCCTCCCTCGCATTCCAGCGAGGGCGGCACATTGAGGAACGGATCTGATCTCTGATCCGCGCGCATCGGGCTGGCTTGATCCGGGCTGGATGCTCTGTTTGACTTCGGCCATGGCACCGCTGCCGTATAAGATCTCCACGTTGCTTTACTGTTTCAACGCGCAAGATGAGGTCCTGCTGCTGGAGCGCGCCCAGCAACCCAATCTGGGGCTTTGGAGTCCGTGCGGGGGCAAACTGGACACAGCCATTGGCGAGTCGCCGTATGCCTGTGCTTGCCGGGAGGCGGACGAGGAATTGGGGCTCAAGCTGGCCAGTCGAGACTTGCATCTCGTCGGACTCGTGAGCGAAGCGGCCTATGAGGGACAGGCCCACTGGCTGATGTTTCTCTTTGAAGTCAAGGTGCGGCTCAGCACGGTTCCGGAGCCTCATCGGGAAGGCCGATTCAGCTTTTTTGCCCGGGACAACGTAAGCCACCTGCGAGTGCCACAGACCGATGCCGAGATGATTTGGCCATTGTTTTGGCGGCATCGAGGCGGGTTTTTCGCGGCACATTGTCGGACCTTCGCGGACGGTCGCAATGAGTGGCAGGTCGAAGAGGCGTGACTTTGGCGCGGCGCGGGTCAAGAGTTGAGCAGGCATGCCCGACCAGCCCATCATCGATTTGCAGAGCGACCATTTCTTTATGGGGGAAGCGTTGCGCCAAGCGGCCAAGGCATATCAAGCCGAGGAAGTGCCGATCGGGGCGGTCGTTGTCCATGCCGGGCGGGTCATCGCCCGGGCCTGGAATCAGGTGGAACTGTTGAAGGATGCAACCGCCCACGCTGAAATGCTGGCCATCACCCAGGCGGAGAATGTGATCGGCGATTGGCGGCTCAACCAATGCACCCTTTACGTGACCAAGGAACCGTGTCCGATGTGTGCCGGCGCCATCGTCCATGTGCGCCTCGACCGCGTCGTTTTCGGGGCGGCCGACCCGAAGGCTGGAGCCGCCGGCGGCGTTCTCAATTTGCTGCAATTCCCATCCTTCAATCATCGCTGTGCGATCACCGCGGGAGTGCGTGAGGAGGAATGCCGGGGTCTTCTCCAGGGCTTTTTCGTGGAACAGCGGGCCAAAAGACGCCTGGAGGGGTCGGTCGAGGAGGGCTGACCAGCGGCGCCAACAGCAGCGATGCTTACGAGCAGCGTCTGACCGGCACTGATTATGCTCTTTTAGCAGCCGTTCCATGAACCTACTCCCGGTGGGGCTATGTCGCTTGGTGGCGCTGGTGTCGTCCGGCTTGACCGTTTGGACGCAGGCCCAGACGCCCCCTGAGTCATTCGTCAATTGGGAAACAGCCCCAGTTCACCCGGTTGCCTTAAGCCCGGACGGCAGCACCTTGGCTGTCTGCAACCTGCCCGACGCCCGGGTTGAGCTATTCAGCCTTGGCGGGACGAACGTCCGGCCTCTCGGGAACGTGCCGGTGGGGTTAGACCCAGTCTCGGTGCGGTTTCGAAATGACGACGAGCTGTGGGTGGTCAAAATCGCGCTTCCTGGATTCGGTCAGCATTGTAGAACCTGGCTGGGCGCCGGGTGGTTGCAACCTTGCAGACGCTCGACGAGCCTGCAGATATTGCGTTCGCCGGATCCCCCGCCGCGCGCGTTCGTTTCCTGCGCTGGGCCAGGCGTGCCGCAAGTTTTCTCCCTGAAACGCGGAATTGGTCGAGCAAGTCGTGATCGAGGGGTTGGAACCGAAGGCGCTTAGTCGGAGCCGAGACGGGGAGAGCGTGATCGCGAAGTTATCTTCCGGTCCGGCAACGGATCGACGATTCTGGGCACGGGCGTGGCGCTCGGGTTCCCCAGAGCCAGCCCGGTCGATTTCCCCGCAGGGACCGCATGCCGGCGAGAAACCCGCCCCTTGAATACCAGCGCCGGTTTCAGTCCATTGCTGAGCACGAATTGGCCGGCCGGAACGAAGCCGCCCCGCGTCGGCTTGATCGTCAAGAAAGACGAAGCGGGCGTCTGGCGCGACGATACGGGAGGTGATTGGACAGACTTTGTCCGCGGGACCAATGCGGTGCTGAGTGGCAGACCGACAGGGTGGGATGTGCCCGACCATGACATCGCGGTGGTCGACGCGGCGACGCTCCGCCTCCGCTACATCAATGGCTTGATGAACCTGTGTATGGACGTAGCGGTCAATCCGGCCAGCGGCGCGATTACTGGTCATTGGCACCGATGCCACCAATGAGCGCCGCTTCGAACCCGTCCTGCAGGCGACTTTCCTTCGAGTCACCCTCGCTATCGTGGAACCGGAAACATCGGCGTCGGATTGTGGATCTGAATCCGCATTTGAAAGGCCTGTCGCTTCCGCTAGGTGGGTCCGAGACGGTTCGGATGGAATCGGTCGGCGATCCGCGGGGCATTGTGGGAATATGGCGGCCGGCACGACGGGATACATCGTCGGCATGGGGTCAAACAACTTGCTGCTGGTCGATGCCGAAGGACGACGTCTCCGGACGATTGCCTTGGCAGAGGGTCCCGCTGGTCTGGCGATGGATGATCGCCGGCACCGGCTTTATATCTTGAATCGTTTCGCCAGCTCTGATGGTGTTCGACACGGATCAGAACGAAGCGGTGGAGTCGCTCGCGCCGTTTGATCCAACACCGCAACTGATCCGACTGGCCGAAAGCACCTCTACGATACGCACTGCACGTCCGGTTCCGGCATGTGGCCTGCGCTTCATGCCACGTAGATGCGCAGATGGACGGATTGGCCTGGGACTTGGGCGATCCTGCCGGCGCGATGAGCCATATCACTTCCAGCAGCCACAATTTCGGCCGGTTCCCCCGGCCGTGACCAACGATTTTCACCCAATGAAGGGACTGATGGTGACCCAGACCCTGCAAGACATTGTCGGGCACGAGCTGTTTCACTGGCGCGGCGATCGCCTGGCATCGAACAATTCAATCAGACCTATCGCGCCCTTCAAGGCACGGATGCGGAGTTGACGCCCACAGAGATGGCCGAACTGAAAGCTTTCCTGGGCAGCATCGCTTTTCCCCCCAACCCGTTTCGCAACTTCGACAATAGTTTGTCGACGAACTTGCCCCTGCCCGGTCATTTCGTGCTGGGCCGCGGACCGCTGCCTCGAGGAGCCCCGATGCCCAACGGCAATGCCCGCGCTGGGCTTGTTACTTTCCGCGACGACACCTCGGTGGACTGCATCTCCTGTCACACCTTGCCAACCGGCCTGGGACCCGACATGCGTTTCAACGGCGCCCGCTGGTCGACTGTTTTGGCTGGTCCTAATTTCGAACATCATGCCGCCCTCATCGCGCTGGACCGTTCGGAACAGCGGCCCTTCAAGATCCCGCAGCTCCGCAATCTCTATAAAAAGCTAGGGGCCGATTTCCAGCACACCAACAGCCCGGCCGGTTTCGGCTTTTTCCATGACGGCAGTGTGGATTCCCTCACACGTTTCGTGCAGGACGGCTTTAATGTCCGCGCGGATGATGATGCGGCCAACCTGGTGGCTCTTTTGCTCTCGTTCAGCGGCTCCGATCTGCCGCCCGGGTCGGCGACGGATGTCCGCCGGGCCCCAGGATTGCCCAGTCGCGATGTGCCCGCCGGCGTTGGCCGTCAGGTAACCATCCATGGACCGGAATCCGCTGCCCAGCTCGCGCCCATAATTGCTTTGGCCCGTGCCAGCACCAGCCGGGTCGACCTGGTGGTGCGGGGGTTGCAGGAGGGATTGCCGCGAGGCTGGGTCTTTGATCGCACAACGAGTCAGTTCCAATCCGATCGGAGTGCGGAGGTCATCTCCGTGCAATCGCTCCAGGAGCTGGCCCGCGAGGGCAACGAACTCACCTATACGCTGGTCCCACGTGGAAGCGGCCGACGGTTAGGCATTGACCGAGACGCGGACGGCATACCGGATCGAACTGAAATGGACGAGGGCAGCGACCCGAACGACAGCAGATCCGCTTCGGGCAACACCGCTCCGACCCTGGCCGCCATCTCGGATCGGGTCCTGATATTCGGGGAGGGATCGCGATTGCAGGCGGCCGCAACTAGATCCGGACGGGGGCCAAACAAACGCTTATCTACAGTTTCGGGCCTGGAGTCCCGCTCGGAGCGACGGTTGACTCCTCGTCCGGCCTGGTGGAGTGGATGCCGGAGCGCAACCAAAGCCCCGGCTCTTATGCGTTCACCATTAACGTGAGCGACGATGGGACGCCGCCCTTGAGCGCCACGCGCAGCTTTCGCGTGCAGGTGCGCGATCCAGAGCCTCGCCTGGGCATTCGGCGCACCGGGGAGGCAAGCGTCGAGGTATCGTGGAACAGCCGGGCAGGGGTGACTTACCGAGTGCAATCGCAAACCAACGCGGACAATGCCTGGCGGACCATCACGGGGAACCGGAAAACAGCGGGTGATCGGATGACGAATCGAGTCAACGCAGCGCGTTCCCCCTCGGCCGAATACTTCCGGGTAGAACTGGTGGAATGAGTTCCAGGGCACGACCATGATCAGGACCAACCCTCCGTCCGCAGATCCGGCCCGTTTTGCCGGCCAGCGGCGACGCACCGCCCGGAAAATCCGGCCCGCGGCGCTTGGGATAGCCTGGCTCGCCTTATGGATCATAGGCCGAGGCGCCTCCGGCGCGGCGCCCGGATTGGACCTCCAAATCCGGGTGCAGGACCCTCAAACCGCTGATATTTCCTGGAGCGACATTTCAGTGGTGCCGGAGCCAGGGCTGCAAATCCATCCCGATTACGAGGTGGAAACCAGCGTTGACTTGCGGCTGTGGAATCGAGTTCTCGCGGTGGCCGGCCGGACCGAGCCGGACGGAGCAAGGTTCAACCAGACACTGGTTCATGCCGGTGCGAGCGTCGCCTTTTGGCGGGTTCTTCCGGTGGTGGACCTCAGCGGAGCAGACTTGATCGCGGCCAACTTAGCGCAGGGCATGTTCGATCGGGCGCGGCTGGTCGGCGCGGATCTGTTTGCGGCGAATCTGAAGGAGAGTTCGCTGCGCGGTGCCAATCTAATGGGAGCCGATGCGCGCTTTGCTGATCTAACCGGGGCGGATTTGGGGCGCGCGATTTTGTTCGGCGCGCGGTTGTTTCAAGCTGAGATGTCCGATATCGATTTAAGTCAGGCCGATGTGAGCTACTCCGATTTGGTCGGGGCCAATCTGCAGGGAGCGGATTTATCAGGAGCCGATTTGCGTTTCGCCACCATGCCGGGAGCGAAGCTGGAGTTTGCCTTTTGGCGCGACACCAAACTGGATGAGCATACGCTCATCGATGACAAACCCAAGCTCATCTGGCAACTGGTCAACCAGGGACCCAAAGGCCTCGATCTCCGCACCGCTGATCTAAGCTTATCGACCTTCTTTCAAGTGGACCTGAGTGGCGCGGATATGCGCTTGGCCGATCTATCCGGGAGCGATGTCGGACAAGCCAACCTCTCCGGCGTCAATCTCAGTTCGGCCATTCTGCGCTTTGTGAGCTTCCACGGATCAAAGATCGATGCCCGCACGACTTTGCCAACCAAGTGGCGGAATGTGTGGCGGATCCTGAACGACACGAATTTTGTCCGCAACTTGCCCAGGGCCGACCTGAGTACGGCGTTCCTGGTCGAGGCGTCTTTGACGAACGCGAACCTCGTCTCTGCCAATCTCAACTTCGCCGTGCTGGTCCGCGCTTCGTTGCGAGATGCGCTGCTCAGCAATGCCGACCTGAGCAGCGCCGACTTGACCAAAGCCGACTTGGAAGGCGCCAATCTGCGCGGGGCTAACCTGACGCAGGCTGACTTGACCGGGGCGAATTTCAGGGCGGCCAATTTGACTAACGCCATCCTCAGTCAGGCCATCTTCCGCGACACGATCATGCCGGATGGAACGGTCCGGACGAACCCTCGTTGAGGAAGGGGTGGCGCTGGACCGGTTGTAACCCTTTCGCGCTGAAAGCAGTCTTCCTAGTAGTCCTCCCCGGGTTTCTGTCCGCCGAATGTGCCGGCGCTTGGAGGGGGCAAAACAAAAGGTAAACAACTCACTAACAAAGCTCTATGAAACGTCAATACATTCTCGGTTCCATGCTCGGGACACTCGCGTGCGCTTTGCTGGCCCTCTCCGCCGTCACTCGGGTCCAAGCTGCCGATGAGAAGAAGGCGGATGCTTCGGGCACCTGGACCTGGACGGTTCCTGGCCGTGACGGCGGTCCGGGACGCCAGAGCACAGCGAAGTTGAAAGTGGAGGGGGACAAGCTCATGGGCACCGTCTCCAGCCCAGGACGACAGGGCGCCGAACCTCGTGAAACAGCGATCGAAAACGGAAAAGTGAAGGGGGACGAGATCTCCTTTACGGTCACGCGCGAATTTCAAGGCAACAAGTTTACCCAAAAATTCATGGGCAAAGTCAGTGGCGACTCCATTAAAGGCAAGATCGAATCGGAGCGGAATGGCCAGCCCATGTCGCGCGATTGGGATGCCAAGCGTTCTACCGAAAAAGCGGCCAAGCCCGAGCAAAAGTAACGGTGCATTTCGGCTCCGCGAAACCGGCGGGCTCATCGAGTCCGGCGGCCCATTGAGCGCAGAGTCAAGCGCCCTCGTCTGATCGGCGAGACCCGGCGGAAGATCCGCGGTCTCGCCGATTTTCTTTGTGAGCGTCGGCGGACTGAAGCGTCGCGCTCCTTGGTTGATCGGCAACATGACGAAGATCAGTGGACCAAGTATTGGTCAGGTTTGAACAAAGGGAGTGTAGCTGATTCACGTTTCGAGCCGCATGCTTCCGCTCACGATGAGTCGCAGTTCAGATACGACAAAGGCCAAACGCGGTGCCCTCACCGAGATCAACCCCGAATGGAAAAATCGATTGATCTCCGTCTTTAGCGGCATCCTCAAGTCCTCCGGTGAGCCTCAATGTTCGTGCGATGGGGACATCCTCCTGCGCGCCGAAACGTTCGATTGTCGCGTGCTGTTGGAGGTGTGCGAACGCGACGGAGCCCTGACGAGCGCGAGCTTTCAAATGGCGCTGCCCGGGCCGGATGAGTTGCAGTTGTTGAAATTCAGCTGTTGGGCGCTGCTCTTCTTGAAGAGCCTTTTCCCTTGTTGGAAAGGGCTCGAGGTTTGGCTGCACGAGAGCGTTCGGCGAGCCGCCAAGAACCGACGCCCGGTTCAGCAGAGCCTGCTCGATTACCGGGTTACCTGCCATTTCGATTCCTACGCCGGGGTGCTTGATTACCGCGTCGTGCGCAGACGGACGCGCTAAGACTCAGTCAGGCGGAACGGTTGATGCCGGTCAAAGCACGTCAAGGTCGAAAGCTCCATCCTGGGAGGAGGTGGCTCGCTCCGAAGCCATCCGGATATGCTAAGGCGCTTACTGTTGCTGGCACTGCTCGGGATTTGTTGGACAGCTCGAAGCGCTGCCCAACCGGATGCGGCGGATTCCAGCGCGCCGCTGGCGCCGGCGGCCTTGGCCTCCGATGGCAAGCTTCTCTACGTGGCGTGTGCAACCGGCCAGCGTGTGCTCATCGTCGATTCGGCCACCGGCGAGGTCGTGGCCCAACTTCGAGTGGAAGGCACTCCTTCCGGCCTGGCGGTTTCTCCGGACGGCAAAACGCTGGCCGTGACCTGTGCCTCGCCCGCAAGTAGCCTGCTTCTTTTCGACAGAGCCAACCGCACCCTCACGCGCCAGATCCAGGTCGGGCATACCGCCATGGCTCCGGTCTTCCGTCCGGATGGCAAGACCCTCTTCGTCTGCGACCGCTTCGACAATGACGTGGCCTTTGTGGATGCGGCCGCCGGCACCGTCACCACTCGAATCAAGGTCAGCCGCGAACCTGTTGCGGCGGACGTTACCCCGGACGGCAAGTGGCTGTTGGTCGCGAATCATCTTCACGCGGGCCGTTCCGATCAAGCCGCGGTGTCTTCGTGTCTGACCGTCCTCGACGCCAACGATGGCAAATGGATCAAGCAATTAAGCCTGCCAAGTGGGAGTGGGCTGCTCCGGGACGTGCGCGTGTCCCCGGACGGACGCTATGCGTGCGTAACCCATCTCCTCTCTCGTTATCAGGTGCCCACGACGCAGATTGAGCGAGGCTGGATTAACGGCAATGCGCTGACCCTGGTAGACGTGGCGGGGCTGCGCATTATCAATACCGTCCTCCTCGACAGTGTCGACCATGGGGCGGCCAATCCCTGGGCGGCGGCTTGGGCGGGAGATGGTGGCACGATCTTTGTCACTCATGCGGGCACTCACGAGCTGAGCATCATTCGTTGGCCATGTCTTCTTCAGAAGCTGACGACGGTCGACCAGGGTTCACCGCCAGGCGAGACGCTTGTCTCTGCTTCGCACCTCCCTTCCGATGTGCCGAACGACCTGGCCTTTCTCGTTGGCTGCCGGCAGCGGCTGGCGCTGCCGGGGCAGGACCGGGGTCCAAGAGCGCTCTTGATCCTCGGGAAGGTTGCGTTTGTGGCGAACTATTTTAGCGACAGCTTAAGCCGGGTTGACCTTCAAAGCGGGAACCCGCAAGCGACCTCCCTTCGTCTCGGAGCGCAAGGTCCGCTCAGCCCCGTCCGGCGAGGCGAAATGCTCTTCAACGATGCGACCATTTGTTTTCAAGGATGGCAAAGCTGCGCCAGTTGCCATTCGTCGGATGCCCGGATTGACGGGCTTAACTGGGACAATCTGAATGACGGCATCGGCAATCCTAAAAACGTCAAGAGCCTCTTGCTGGCCCATCGGACGCCGCCTTCGATGGCCGTCGGCGTTCGCGAAACGGCCGAACAGGCGGTGCGCGCTGGCATCCGCCACACTCTCTTCACAACTCGGCCCGAGGAAGACGCCTGGGCAATCGACGAGTATTTGAAGTCACTCCAGCCGATCCCAAGCCCTCACCTGCGTGATGGCGAACTCTCCGCGGCGGCGCAACGCGGCCAGGCCCTCTTCGCTTCCAGCCGCACCGGCTGCACGACGTGCCATCCTCCACCGCTCTTCACTAACCTCCGCTCCTACGATGTCGGCACCCGTGGACCCTTTGACCGAGGGGACGACAAATTTGACACGCCCACATTGATCGAAATCTGGCGGACCGCGCCGTATCTCCACGACGGCCGCGCGGCTAGCTTGAAGGAGATCTTTGCCCAATGGAATAAAGGGGATGCACACGGCGAGACGTCGACGCTAAGCGACGGCGAACTGGACGAGTTGGTCGCCTACTTGTTATCTCTCTAGGACTGAACCCCGCCAAAGCCGGGTGTGGTCGGCCGATTCGTGGCCGTCGTTGGCTCAGCCCTTACAGCCCACTGCGGGATGTGCGCGCTGCACTCCCTCATCTGCAGCCAAAATCCTTCGCCGCAGCGCCCATCGCCTTTTTCAATCGACTCCCAATCTAAGCGGAAATGGCCGGGCCGATCGAAACGATCGCGGTCCAGCAGCCTTGCCCGAAGCGCTGGCGAAAAAGATCTGCTGCCTCGCGCGCCGCGGCTTCGTTTCGGAACAAGCCGAAAGTGGTCGAACCGCTTCCGGACATGAGGGCGACATCGGCGCCGTGGGCGCGGAGGAATTCCTGGTAGAGCTGGAGCACCGGGTATTTGCGCAGCACGGGCGATTCGAGGGAGTTATAGAAATGAGGCGCGGCTTCTGCGAGAGTCGAGCTGCGCAAGAGCGCGACCAGCTTCTCAGCTCTTCCCTTGCGCCCGTTGAGCGCTTCGGGAAATCCTGCCAGGGCTTGATAGGCCCAAGCTGTCGAAACGCCAAATCCCGGATGAATCAAAAGGACATAGCAGCCGGCGAGAGCTGGAAAGGGTTCCACCGAACAAATCCGTTCCCCGCGTCCAACCGCGAGGGCAGGGGAGGGCTGCAGAAAGAAGGGAACGTCCGAGCCCAGGGTGGCGGCCAACTCCTGCAGATCTGCGGGACCGAGCGGGCGATCGGAAAGATCGTTCAGGGCGACCAAAGTCACTGCGGCGTTGCCGCTTCCCCCTCCGAGTCCGGCGGCCAGTGGGATTCGCTTTTCGAGGTGAATCCGGAATCCTTCCTTTCGGGCGGTTTTCTGGAGAAAACCCGAGGCTGCCCGGTAGACGAGGTTACTGGCATCGGTCGGCAGAGACTGGTTGCTGCAGGACAATTCTATTCCGGCGCCGGGAAGGCGTTCAAAGGTCAGAATATCCGTCAGGGCGATCGGGTGCATGAGCGTCTCGAGTTCGTGAAAGCCGTCCGGGCGCTTTCCGAGAACGTTCAGAACGAGATTGATCTTGCAGGGTGAAGGGCGTTGCAGTCCGGTCATAACAAAAAAAGAGCGCCAACATGGTGATGTTGGCGCGTCGGCAAAACGGCGGACAGTCCGGTCAGTAATCGAAGATTCGGAAGCGGCTGCCGGGAATCATCGGGGCCACGTCGCCGCCGCTGAAGCCCAAGGCGGCATCCGGGCCGAAGGTTGGATCAGCGATCAACTTTGGCCGATAACTGTCGGGGTAAACCGGATATTCCGGGAGGAATACGGGGTCGTAGGGAGGCAAGGGAGCGGTAACGACTTCGTAAAGGCCAACGGCGGTGCGGGCGACGCTGCGGTTGAAGCCGTGAATGAAGCCGGTGGTATAAGCGGCGTCGGTATTTTCCCAAAGAGCGGTTTGTTCCATGGACCGCCGAATCTCGCCCCCGCGAGCAAACTCGCTCATGTTGAGCATGCCGCGGCCGAGCTTGCGTTCCGGCCCGGCGCAACCCACCGCGAGAACCGCGACTGAGGCTAGTGCCGCCACCAAAGAAAAGGAGATTCGCATAGGCTAATGATGTGCTTCCAGATTAGTGTCCTTGTGGTTGAAGTAAAGCGCCTTTTGGGCGCAGGGCAAGGATTTTCGCACGGTCAGCTTGGTTCGTTGGCGGCTAGGCCAGCTTCAGCTTCCAGTTTTTTTTTGTCCTGTTTCTCCCAGTACCAAGCGATCCAGACGCTCGCCTCGTAGAGAACATACAACGGCACCGCCATAGCGACTTGGGTAACCACTTCCGGCGTGGTCAAGACCGCGCCGAGAACGAGGCAAATGACGATCATGTAGCGCCGCAGGGCTGATAGCTTTTGATAGTCAAGCACCCCGAGACGAACCAGGGTCAGGAGAACAACGGGCAGTTCGAAACCAAGACCCATCCCGACCATGAACTTGCTCGTGAAGCTGAAATACGGTTCAGCCCTCCAGAGCACTTCTTTTTTCGGATCGAACGGCTGGTTCAGGAGCCAATGCGAATACTTGACCGCCGCGTTCAAGGCCAGCGGCATGATCAAAAAATAACACACCGTCACCCCGCTCAGGAACAACCCCGACCCAATCGCACAAGCGCGAAAGAAATATTTCTTCTCCTTTCGTTTCAAGGCGGGGAGAATGAAGAGGGCGAGCTGATAGAAAATCACCGGCGCCGCGATGATGATGCCTCCGAAGAATGCCATATGAATGGCTGACATGAACGGGGCGGCCGGGTCGAGGTAATCCAGCCGTATGTTCACACCCGACTTCTCAATCGGTCGAGTCAGCACTCCAGCGAGCCATTTGCCCGCCACCAGACACCCGATCATCGCCAGTATCAGAGCGCTCAAGCTCTTGATCAGCGTCCAGCGCAAATCCTCCAGATGCTCCAGAAAAGACTTGACCTCTCCGCCCCCGTCCTCTTCTTCGGCGAGTGGCTCCTCGTGCTCTTTTGTCCCGCTCTGCTCCACGGCGGGAGCCTGCGCGTCACGATCTTCTCCCATGGCCAACGTGCGTGAAACGGCTGCCTAGACTTTCGGGGCCGGAGTGGATGAATGGACGTCTTCGACGATGGCTTCTGTATTCGGCGGGGCCGTGATCTTCTTCGGCGCGGGCGGAGGCGGTTCGCTGTGCATTGCATTCTCCAATTCCTCCGAAACTTCGCGAGACGCCTTCTTGAACTCCTTCATGCCTTGGCCAAGGCCTTTGGCGAATTCCGGGATTTTCTTTGCGCCAAACAAGATCAGAACTGCGCCGAGCACCAGGATCAATTCGCCACCGCCCATTCCAAACACTGCAAGTATCGAGTTCATAAATAGCAACTGTCAGATTCGCACAAAAACCTAATCCATGCCTCAGGCTTAGTAAAGGTCAATAAACCTGTGCACGAGCCGCGCGGTGGCACGAGGCGCGGTGCGAACGTCATCGAATGGATCCGGCGCCGGGGCGTCAGGAAGAACGGCCGCTGCTGAACCACAACCGCCACGTCCGCATTGTGCGCGAGCAGCGGCTGCTTTTGGCGGGACGAGACCGTGTCAGACGTCCCGAAGTCGACTCGGTCGCAATGCACAACCGTGATTGGGCCGATCAACGGGCGCCAGCCTTCGGCTTGAGGAGGATGAATTCGCCACGGCGATTCTTCGCATAAGCGGCTTCGTTATGGCCGGGGTCGGCCGGTTTGTCTTCGCCGTAGCTGGTGGTGTGGATACGGTCGCCGGAAACGCCGAGAGTCATTAAGGATTCACGGATCGAAAGGGACCGTCGTTCGCCGAGGGCGCGGTTGTACTCGGGGGTGCCTCGTTCGTCGCAGTGGCCCTCGATCAGGACCGCGTCTCCGGATTGGCCCTTCAAATAACCAGCGACCGCTTCGACCTTGCTGAGTTCGGCCGACTTCACGTTGTACTTGTCCAGGTCGAAGTAAACCGTGTCTTGTTTGAACGTCTCCCGATCCTGGTCATAGTCCTCCAAGCGGGGCCGTTCCGCGAGCGGATTCTCACCCGTGGCGGTCCGGCGCACGGCGTTGGGATCTTCCCCAGCAGGCAAGCGCGCGCCTGGATCCATGCCCGCAGGGTTGGACCCAATCGGAGCAGTGCCTGACCGGCCAAAGATCGGAGTCGTGGCTTTTGGAGCCTTTTTGCAGCCCGCCCCGGCAAATGAAAGGCCAGCCACCAGCAGCAGCAAAAGGAAATTCTGAGTTTTCATGGTTCGGTTTCAGACGTAGGCAACGCTATTTGGCCCAGCTAGGCTGGGAGCAGCTTCCCAGATTTTGGGCGACATCTTTGAATCGTTTAGTTTGCACGTCAAGCAAAGACAGAGTATGGCGGCCCCCGCTCGTCCGCGTGAAGACGACCGTGCGCGAATTGGGCGCCCACGAAGGGTCCGAACCGGCGGCCAGGACGGTCGGTTCGCCACCGTCTGCCGGGACCATCGCGAGGTCGAAACCGCGCGCCCGCAGGACCGTGAACACGATGGTGCTCCCGTCCGGTGACCAGTCAGGTTCCGTGACCGAGCCGAGGCCAGTGGTCCGGAGCCGTTTCAGATTCGTTCCATCGGCGGAGATGGTGTAGAGGCCGGGGGCGCCGCCGCTGCGCGAGCAGAAACAGATGCGCCGACCGTCCGGAGACCAGCAGGGAGACGACTCGTCTTCCCGGGTTTTAGTGAGTTGCCGAAGGTTATTGCCGTCTGCGTCGCCGACATAGAGGTCCGCTCCCGGACTTGCTCAGGATCAAGGCCATCTTCTTGCCGTCGGGGGAGATGGCCGCGCTCGTATTGATCCCGGGGAATTTGGATACCACCCGGCGTTCGCCACTGGAGAGATGGTGCGAGTAGACGTCCGCAAAACCGGATTTATAGGAGGTGTAATAGAGGATGCGCTGGCCCGGCACCCAGCAGGGCGCCGCCACCAGGGCCCGGTCACGCGTCACCGCGACGGCATTGGCGCCATCGTAATCAGCGACGTAAATCTCCGTGTTGCCGCCTTCGTCGCCCTTGAACGCAATCCGGGTGCGCGCAATGCCGGGGCGGCCGGTTAGCTTGAGCACGATCTCGTCCGAAAAAGCGTGAGCTTGCGACCGCAAGCTCCCCCCGGAATAACGCCGGTTCTCCAGGACCAACGCTTTCGTGACACTCTCGGTCACCTGACCTTCGACTGCCCCATTGTTGTTGCCAGCGACGCTGTAGCGGGCGGTTTCGGCGGCGACGACTTCGCAGCCGGCCACTTCCAAATCAAACCGAAGGACGCTGGCGACTTCTCCAGAGTAGCCACTCAACGAGATCGGGATGAGCGCTTGCGCTTCTTTTTCCACCCTCACGCGTGGGGGCGACTGGGCGAAGGTGATGCAGCAGAGGGCGCCGGCGGCGGCGGCCAGGAGGCAAAGGAGGGGGTGCTTCATGGAATGGATTGTTTAGCTTTCAGATCAAATTCGATGATGAAGGTGCGGCGCTCGTCGGGCGCCCCGGCCGGAAAAGGAGCGATGGTCGTCACTTGCTTGAGACGCTCGACCGACTTGTCCAAGGCGGCATTGCCGGAGCGACGCGTGACCTTGAACGACTCGACTGTCCCGTTGCGGAGAACGACGACAGTGGCTTCGACAATTGGGACGCCCTCAGCGAGGCTCGTGGGAGGCGCCCAGGCCCGGTGGTAGACCGCCACCAGCCATTGGCTATAGTCCGCATACGCCTCGCCTCCCGGGCCAGGCACTTCGATCGACGTGCCGCTGGGCAGGCCTTGACCAATGGCACCCAAAACCGATTGCACCCGGGCCGCATATTGTGCTTGCGCCGCCTTCGCGGCCGCCTCAGCGCGCGCCCTTGATTCAGCGGCAGCCTTCCGCCCAGTCCCGCTCGGCTCGCGGGTTAGACTGATCTGCACCTTCCGGCGGGCAGCCTTGCCGTCTGGGGCTTCGGCAGTGTCATTTGCCTTGGCTGGCTTTTTGTCAGCGGCCGAGTCTGTGTTCTTCCGGGGGCGGACGGGCGGTTCGGGGTCGGGTTCAACCGGTGTGGGTTCGGGTTCGACCTGTTTGACCGGTTGTGGGGCTGGCTGCACGGGCGCAGGCATGGGCAGAACCGGGGCAAGCTTGGGAGGTTCTTTGGCAGTCGGCGAGCCGCCGCCGGAGGTGGCGCCATCGATTAATCGCGATGGAATAAAGTTAATGGAAGTGAGCACGACCGGAGGATGGCGGGAGGTGCCCAGAAAGGGAGCGACGGCCAGGAGAAAAACGAGCAAGGCATGCATGCTCGCTGAGGCCATCAAGCATTTCTTCTCCAAGCGGCTCATCGTTCGGCCTCAGTCCGGATCGACCATTTGATGCTGTGCTTCTCGCAGACGTTCAAAATGGCGACGGGCAATTTAAACATGCTCGTCTCATCCGCGCGCAAGTCGACCACCAGATTGCTGTTGGCGCGGGAGGCCTTAACCAACTCGGTTTCGATCTGACCGAGGGAGAGTCTCTGCCGTTTGTAGACGTAGAACCCTTGTGGGCTCACTTCCACCGTGACGATGTCGCGCGCGTCAATCTGACGTTCGGGCTGCCCCCCTTTGGGCAGCTTCATTTGAATGCTCTGCTCGTGCGCGGAACGAATCGATGGGGAGATGATGACAAAGATGATCAACAGAACGAAGGCAAGGTCGAGCAAAGGGGTGATGTTGATGTCGCTCAGCGTCACCAGGGAATTGCGTTGGGAGAAGCGACGCATCGGTCAAGGCTCCGCTTCCGGCGTGTGCCATTCGGAGAAATAAACGATGAAAATCAGGCCGAGGACGATCGCGACCACCAGCAGCACTATTTGGGAGAGCAATTTGCGGCGATCCTGGCCGAGCAAGGACCGCGTCGTCCGCCTTCGCCAGGACCGATGCAGCTTGCCGCCGCATTCGGGACAACGGCGGCGGCTCCGTTCCGTGCGATGCCCGCAATGCTGGCAAACGACATGCAGATGCGAGCCGCACGAAGCGCAATGCGTCTGCCCATGCGGGTTTTCATGGCCGCATTTGGCGCAAGCGACCCCGGCCGGCGGGACCACCGGTTCAATCGGATTTTCCCGCCCATTCATCTTCATCATCCCGGAGGAACTCGGTTTCCATGCGTGACACGAGTTCCTGAGCGAAGTTGTCCAGCTCGACCGTCAGCACGCGCAAATTGTGAACGAGCCAGTTGTAGCCAAACATCGACGGAATGGCCACGAGCAGACCTGCCACCGTCGTCACCAGCGCCGCGGAAACGCCGGGGGCGAGCGCGTCCAGACTGGCCGTGCCCTGCAAAGCGACATAACTGAAAGCGCTCATCACCCCCCAGACCGTTCCGAGCAACCCCAAAAAAGGAGCGCCGCTCACCGCGATCGCCAGCAGGATCAGACCCGATTCGAGCCGGAGGGATTCCTGGGCAACGGTGCGTTCCAAGGTGCGTTTGACGTGCTCGACCGCCTTGAGTGAAATGTGGCGCTTGCGTCCTTCTCCATTGGCCGCTTTTAGCCGGGCGTCCAGTTCCGCACAGCCTTGCTGGTAAGTGGTAAAGAGAGGGCACCCTTCCACCTGGACCTGGCGATCATAAATGGCCAGCACGTTCTTTTGGGCGTGAAATTCGGAGCTGAAAAACCGATTCATCCGCCGAGCCCGCCGCAGTTGCATCGCTTTCGAGGCCATCACCGACCACGCGAAGATCGAGAAGATGGCCAGGACAAAGATGATCCCTTTGCCCTCCGGGGTCGCCCTTTGCCACACCAGGTGCAATTCGCTTCCCCCGCTGGTCAACGCTGCCGCGAGAAAATCTGTCGGCACATTCATTCGGTCGAAGCTGATTTAGCGCTCTCCGGAGAAATGGTCAAAAGCTTTTGGTGCAATTGCAGTCCAGGCCTTCCGCAAGGGACGCCGCGCCCTTGCCCAACGCTTCAATCAGGTTGCCTCGATTCCAGGTTGTTCCAGGTTTCCCGCCCGTCTAAGTTCACTCCAGTGCTCGCGCTTGATCGACAACAAACCCGCCAGTGGCGTGTCCTCGCCGCCATGGCTTGGGTGGCTGCCTTCGGCCGCCTGCTGGCGGCCGACCCGCTTCCCTCGGACCAAGAGTGCCGTGGCCAAATCGTCGGTGTTTGGGAGGATCACTATCAGGGCCATCGGACGATGACGATCCGCGCGGATGGCAGCGCTCTCATGGTGGTGGAACTGCAAGGTTGGAAGGCGGCGTTCTATACGTCGCGGTTGGAGTTCGACATGACCTGGAGCCTGGAGAATGGGCGCCTGAAAAAAATCACCCAGAGTGGCCGACCTCCCGGCAAGGTCAAGATGATCCTGCGGATGATGGGCGACCGGGTGGATGAAAAGATCCTCGAGTTGACCTCCGAGCGGTTGCTCCTCCTGGATGGGGATGGCAAGAAGCAGTACGACTGGCGGCGGATCAAGCCCAAGGATTGAGTTGGTGGCAGTCGAGGCCCGTTGGAAGCTGGCCGCTCGTGACGATTCCCCTCGGCGGAGGTCCATACTCTTGCACACTATGCCACCTGAACTATTCGAATCGCCGCCGAAGAAAAGGCGCTGGCCCTGGGTGCTTGCCGGCCTGGTCGTAGCGCTTGTCTTCACCATTGCCGCCTATCGGGCCTGGCTGAACGCCGCCATCGGGCGCGAATTGGCCAGCTTTCGGCAGCAAGGCTACCCGATTGCACTGAGCGGTCTCCAATCCTGGTACGGGCCGGTTCCTGACCGGCAGAATGCCGCCCTACGGATTTTGGAGGCGGCGGACTTTCTGGCCTTGGACGACAACTCGTTTAAACACTGGCCCGACCGCACTGAGGAATTGGGCCCGGAAGAGCGGGACCACCTGGCGGACCTTTTGACCAATAACTTCGCCGCTTTCGAAGCGATTCGCGGCATTGCCTCCCTCCCCCTCAGCCGGTTTCCCATGGACTTCAGCCGCGGGCCAAACATGCTCGTCCCGCACCTGGCCAAGGTCAAATCGCTGACCCAGCTCCTTCGCGCGGAAGCCACCCTCTACTCGGAGCAAGGGCAGGTTGACCGCGCGCTCGCGTCCATTCAGGACGCCTTTGGGCTCGCCCACTCGCTCGACCAGGAACCGCTCTTGATCTCGCAACTCGTCCGATCAGCTTGTCTCTCGATCACCTGCCTCTCGCTGGAACGCGTCTTGACCCAGCATGCCCTTGCCGAAGCCCAGCTCGCGAGTCTGGCCGAGGCGTGCCAAAAAGCGCGCGACGCTGGACCCGGAGCGTTTCAAGCCGGCTATGTCGGGGAAGCGTGCTTTGGCTCCTATATGTTTCATGCCCGGCCCCAGGAATTGGGTGAGGCCCTCAGTTCAGACGCCCAGTCTTCCCCTTTCGTCCACGTGTTATGGCCGCTCTATACCTGGACGGGATTGCGGGAGCGCGACTACCTGTTTTACCTGCAGAATATGAGGGCGATCGTTGAGGGCGCGAAAACCTTCCCGCAGGATCTCGCCCAGGTGAAGCGCGATGAAGATGTCCGGGGGCACCGGCTCGAAGCGCGGCGATTGCTCATTTTCTCACGGATGTTGCTGCCGGCCCTGGAGCGATCAGCGGAGAAACAGGTCGAGTGCGACGCCCGCCTGCGTTGCGCGCAAGCGGCCCTGGCCGTGGAGCTCTATCGTGCGCACCACGACGGCGCTTTGCCGAGTGATCTGGCGGCGCCTGCGGCCGAGCTGGCCCGGATTCCCCGCGACCCGATCGATGGCCATGCCCTTCGTTTTCAAACGAGGAAGCCTGGTTATCTCGTTTACAGCATCGGAGCCGATCGCGTCGACAACGATGGCACCGAACGCGGCAGCGGCAGCAAGACCGGCGCGCGCAAGCGAGGCGCTGCTGGCGAACAAAACAGCTCGACGAGAGGTTACGACGTCACGTTTACTGTGGAACGATGACCCCGGGCAATCAGGCCTGCGGTCATCGAAACCACGATGACATTCTCGCGACGGCTCTTCTTGGCCGGACTGCTCCTGGCGTCGGCCCGGCCTGGTCTTTTAGCCCAAACTCCCACCTGGGAGGAATTGTCCCGGTTGGATCGGTTGCCTGCTTTCAAAGCGTCGGTCAAGCTCGGCTCGGTCTCGAGTTACGATCGGTCTGGCGGCAATGATGATGGCTTCTCGGGCAAGTATTCCTTCGTCCGCCAGGACCCCGAGGGACTCGTCCTGGCCGACCTGGCAGGGCCGGGGGTGATCTATCGCCTTTGGACTCCGACGCCCTCGGACGACGACCTGGAGTTCTTCTTCGACGGCGAGACCAGCCCCAGGTTGACGGTCAAATACCGTCACCTCTTCCTGGGGCACGAACCAGGCTTTCCTCATCCGCTGGTCGGGTTCGGCGTGGGCGGATACTTCTGCTATGGTCCGATCCCGTTCGCCGAACGTTGCGTTGTTCGGATGCGGGCCAAGAAAGTGCAGTTTTACCAGATCAATTATGCGCTCTTTGCTCCCTCGACGCGCATCGAGAGCTACAGCCGGCGCTGGGTCGAGGAGACAGCCACCGGGCGCGCCCGCGCCATTGACGTCCTGCAGCGTTCGGGCGATGACCTGAGCTCTGTCGTCGCCCCGCCTGGGACCCAGGTCGAACTGACGCGACGAGCGATCACTCTGCCGCCGCATTCCAGTCAGGTCCTGTTCCGCACCGACAGCGGCGGCCGGATCGTCGGACTGCGTCTGACCCCGGCAAGCGTCATGGCGGGCAAAGCCCGGGATCTCCTTCTCCGCATTTCCTTTGACGATGACCAGCCGGCCGTGCTGTGCCCTTTGGGCGATTTTTTTGGTTATGCCTGGGGCCAGCCCGCGATGCGTTCGCTCCTCGTGGGCACAACCGGTGAAACCAATTACTGCTATTTTCCCATGCCGTTCGACCGGCGAGCGGCGGTCGAGATCGTTTCCGAACGCGCCAGCCCGGTCGAATTGCGGGCTGAGGTCATGCACACCTCCGTGCCGAGGGCGGCGGCGGAAGGGAAATTCTACGCGGTGTGGCGGCGGGAGAACCCCACCGCCGCGGGGCAGCCTTATACCTTTCTGCAAACCGAAGGGCGGGGACATCTGGTCGGGGTGGTTCTCCAGGCGCAAGGTTTTGAATCTGGCAAAACGCTCTTTTTTGAAGGCGATGACGAAACGACGATTGATGGCGAAACGGTCGTGCGTGGCACCGGTTCCGAGGATTTCTTCAATGGCGGATGGTACGATGTGCCGGATCGCTGGGAGAAGCAGCTCTCCTTTCCATTGAGCGGCTGTTTGGGATACTCCAAACACCTGGGCCGGACCGGGGGCTATCGGCTCTTCCTGGGAGATGCCTATGCCTTCCGCCAGAGCATCCGCCAGACGATCGAACACGCCGGCGAGAAGAACAGCATTCCGACCGACTATTGCAGCGTCAGCTACTTGTACTCGGCACAACCCCCGACGGGAGATCGGCCGCTGCCCAGCCTGGCGCAGCGCGGTGTGACTGATCTCGCGGAAGTGCTCTTTCCCGCTTGGTGGCAATTGCCCATCAGCGCCTGGTCCTTCGAAAAGGCCAGCTTAACGCGACGGAAGCAAAAGATCGGCAACGAGGAGGTTCGTTTTCTCGCTCTCGCCGCGGAAGGAACCGATTGGTTCGGCCCGCATTTTCTTGAACCAAGCTGCGATCTGCCCGCGAGTGGCCGGTATGGAATCTTTATCGAAGCAGTCAAGGGGCCCGCCCAGGCCAAAGTGCAGTTGTTTCAAAATGAGAATCCGGTCGGAGAGGCGGTTGACCTCTATGCCGCGGTCGCGGAAAAAAGCGGTCGGCTTCTGCTCGGCCATCTTTTTCTCTCCGAGGGCAAGAACAACCTGATGTTCAAACTCGTTGGCAAAAATGAGAACGCGACTGGTTTGGGCCTCGATTTGATCAGCGTGATTTGTGTGCGCGATTAGCTCCTTCCGGCCCGGGACAGTCTCATCCAGGAAACAGACATCGGGGCGGTTTTAATGGCCGCGGACCGCTCGAATAGGCTGCCGTGGCCGGGACCTGGCGCGCTCAATTGGGGTCCTTTCCTCGTTCGCATCCCCTCCTGGACGCATCTTTAAGATTTCCGCGGGTTGGCAGCAATCCTGCACAAGTCACTTCCAGCATCCCTCGGCGATGCGTGCCTGAGAAGTGCGATTTATGTTGATCGAAGACATCGAGACGCTGGAGCAGTTAGGCAAGATCGTGGTCCGTCTCACCTCGAACCCCGCGCTGCGCGAGGACCTGATGCAGGAAGCGCTGATTCACCTTTGGCAGGTGCAGGAACAGAACCCGGGCCAGACGAAGAATTGGTATCTGCAGAACTGCCGCTATCGTCTCCTCCATTACCTGGCCTTGGGCCGGAGTGTGGACTCGCCCAAGCGCCGGGCTTCCCAGGTTCATCCCTCCGAGTACGACGACGATGCGGATGACTGGCTGGATCGATTTGAAGGCAGCGACACGGTTCTCCAGGACGTGAGCGCCCGCGACATGTTCTCGTCCCTGTCCAAAGTTCTTTCCCCGCGGGAAATCTCCATCCTGCAATGGTTGGCCGAGGGCCTGGGGACGCGAGAAATCGCCAAGCGTTTAGGCATCTCCCATCCGATGGTAATCAAGCATCGTCGGAAGATCGCCGCCTTCGCCAAGAAGCTGTGCATCGAAGCGCCCCGCCCCGCGAAAGACTTGCCGCACCTGGACTCAGGCGTGGTCAGTTCAGCGGCCTGACCCCTGCCGTTTTTGAACGGACTCTCTCGCCGGGAAAGTTGGCCCGTTTTCCAGCAAACTAACTGCGCCAGCCCGGTCGCGGTTCGTCCATCTTCGATCGGTCTTCAGGTGGAAGTCCTTGTCAGTAGGCAAAAACGCCACTCTTCGCCAACTTCGAGACACTTTTTGCCAGGACGAGACAGGGGTATGGCAGTGGGAAGGGAGACGGCGTGACGGAGCGGCCTTTGGTGTGGCGGTGTTTAGCTCGGATTTTGTCCTACAACGTGATCGGCGGTTGTCTGGCATTGCCCCTGCTATCCCCAGATCCGATGACTGCATTCTCAACCAATGGAATGTCGCTGAGGTCTGCGACCGGAAGTGTGCCTGATGACGCTTTCTCCGGGAAGAGGAATGCAACTTGGGGTGCTTTGTCCACCCATCGATTCTGTATTGTTGCCTCTGAGAGTGGCTTCTCTTCGAGATCGGCTTCTACTACCTCCAGGGTTGATCGGTAACCACTCATACTTGTCAACCTCTCCCTGCGGGCGCTTCCATCGAAGCGCCCGCGCCTACTTCAACCCGGACTCAAAACACGCCTTGTCCTTTTCCGGACGGATCGTAGCATAGGCGCAATGCAGCCGACTCGCTCCCACCGAGTAGCCCCATTTCCACCTTGCCTCATTCCGACCCGGCGCTTCGGCGTCCGCGCGTCAGCCGGCCAGCTTTTTCGGGCCGTCACGCTCGCATGCCTGGTTTTCAGCATCGCCACACGGGGTGAAGAGCCAGGCTGGTTGTCCCAGCTGCCGCCCCTGGTGGTCGAAGGAGACTTGTCCGCGCAGATGGTCGAAGGGATCGATCGATTCCTCATGCGGGAAACAGACCATGCCGTTGCTGAACGAGCTGGCTTTTGGCGCCGGGACGTCACCTCAGCGGCGCAATACGCCAAGTCGATTGAGGCCAATCGCGAACGCTTTCGCAAGGCCATCGGCGCCGTGGATCCGCGTCTGCCCGGAACGGCGCTCGAGTACGTCAGCACCACTGACCTGCCGGCGTTGGCCGCGGAAACGACGAATCTGACCATCCACGTGGTTCGCTGGCGCGTGTTTGACGACGTCACCGCGGAGGGACTTCTGCTCACGCCCAAGGACAGAATCCAAGCCAGGATCGTCGCGCTGCCGGATGCCGATCAAACCCCCGAGATGTTGGCTGGATTAGCTCCTGGAATTCAGCCCGAGTCGCAGTTTGCCCGTCGGCTCGCGGAGCAGGGCTGCCAGGTCCTCGTCCCGGTGTTGATCGACCGCCAGGACACTTGGTCCGGCAGCGAGGAGTTGGGCCGCTTTACCAATCAGCCGCATCGGGAATGGGTCTACCGACAGGCCTTTGAATTGGGACGGCATGTCATCGGTTATGAAGTTCAGAAAGTCCTGGCAGCGGTCGATTGGTTTGCGGAGCGCAATGGCCGTCTCGACGCTCAGGCTCGGCCTAGGATTGGCGTGGCGGGCTACGGCGAGGGAGGCTTGATCGCCTTTTATAGTGCCGCCCTCGATTCTCGAATTGAAGCGGCTTTGGTCAGCGGCTATTTCGGTCCCCGGCAACGATTGTGGGAGGAACCGATTTACCGGAACGTCTTTCGCCTTCTGGCTGAGTTCGGCGACGCTGAGGTCGCCAGTATGATCGCTCCCCGAGCGCTCGTCGTGGAGCACAGCGAATGGCCGAAAGTGGATGGGCCTCCCGCCCCGCGCGCGGGCCGGAATGGCGCCGCCCCCGGGCGTTTAGTCACCCCGGACCGGATGGCCGTCGAAGCCGAGGTTGAACCGGGCCAGGGATTTCTTCCCCGGCACCTTTGGCTTCAATCCGGAATTGATCTATGCCAACGAGGGACAGACGATTGCCCCGGGCTCAACCGGGGCTCTGGCAGAGCTGCTGGCGGGCCTGCAGGTTAAAAGTCGCTTTGCCCCATCGTCCGCCTCGCCGCCGAAAGAGCTGCGCGCCGGCTTTGATCCCGGACCGCGCCAGAAGCGGCAATTGGACGAAATGGTGCAGCACACGCAGCATCTGCTTCGCTGGGCTGAGACCGTGCGGGCGCGCTATTTCTGGGGCAATCTCAAGTCCGTCTCGGTTTCGGATTGGGCCAAGCTCGCTCAGCCTTTCAAAAGCAATCTTTGGGACGGCGTGATTGGGCGATTCCCTGCCGCGTCCCTGCCGGCGAACCCGCGGGTGCGCAAGATCCTCGAAAAAGAAACGTGGGTGGGATATGAGGTGATGCTCGATGTCTGGCCAGACGTGTTTGCTTGGGGCGTGCTGCTGCTGCCCAAAGACCTGAAACCAGGTGAGCGACGCCCTGTCGTTGTCTGCCAGCATGGCTTGGAAGGTGTTCCGCTTGACACGATCAATGATGATCCCAAAGGGTCCGGGTTCGGCGCGTATCAAGCGTTTGCGGCTCGGCTGGCCGACCGGGGCTTCATCACCTTTGCGCCGCACAATCCCTACCGCGGGATGGATCGGTTCCGGGTGCTGCAGCGCAAAGCCAATCCGCTCGGTCGATCGCTTTTCTCCGTCATCTTGGCTCAGCACGATCGTATTTTGGACTGGCTCGGCGGGTTGCCCGCGGTTGACCCGGAGCGGATCGCGTTTTATGGGCTTTCCTATGGCGGCAAGACTGCCATGCGGGTGCCATCGCTGCTCGATCGGTACTGCCTGTCGATCTGCTCGGCGGATTTCAACGAATGGATCAGGAAGAACGCGACGACCGAGTCGCCTTACAGTTATTTGTTGACCGGCGAATATGAAATGCCGGAATTCAACCTGGGCCACACTTTCAACTATGCGGAAATGGCTGCCCTGATTGCGCCGCGCCCTTTCATGGTGGAGCGCGGCCATCATGACGGCGTCGCGCCGGACGAGTGGGTCGCCTACGAGTTCGCTAAAGTCAGACGTTGGTATGCGGCCCTCCACATCCCGGAGCGGACGACAATTGAGTTCTTTGACGGGCCGCACACCATTCATGGCGTTGGCACGTTCGACTTTCTCCACACGCACTTGAACTGGCCGAAACCATGAGGGCGGCCCCGTGCCACTGGGCGCACCGGAACGGACGGTCACAGCGTGCCCTGCCGACGGCGTCATGGAAAACCGGAGCCTGGATTCGTGGTCTTTGCTGATTGGCGCTCTGAAAATCCGATGTCTATATTCCTTGTATCTTGGGACAGGAAGTGTATCGGAAGGCGACCAGTCGGGGTAACTGGTCGCCTTTTTCCTTTCCACTATGAACATCGGGATCGGCTCGGACCACGCTGGGTTTGCTTACAAAGAAGCGATCAAGGTTTTCCTTCGAGATCGCGGGCACGTCGTGCGGGATTTCGGTCCCGATTCCGAGAAGCCGGTTGATTACCCGTTGTTTGTTCGGCCGGTGGCCGAAGCCGTCGCCCGCGGGGAACTGGAGCGGGGCGTGGTGATCGGTGGGTCCGGCAACGGTGAAGCCATGGCTGCCAACCGTGTCAAAGGCGCGCGTTGCGCTCTCTGCTGGAACATCGAGTCCGCGCGTCTGGCCCGCCTGCACAATGACGCCAATGTCATCTCGTTTGGCGAACGGCTGGTCACGCTCGAGGCCGTTTTCGCGATGCTGAACGTTTGGTTGACCACACCATTCGAAGGGGGGCGCCACCTTCGCCGGATTGCCATGCTCGACGAGTGAGAGAGGCAGCGGCGGTCCGTTCGCCGGCCAAGCCGGCGTTTTGCGCTTCCGTTGGGCGAGTACTTCTGGTCAGTTTGGGTTTAGAAGCCTTAGCACTGATGGTATGAAATCGAGGACAAGATATCTGCGAATGCTGGCATGCTGGCCGCCTTGCTTGGCGTGGCGCTACTCTTGAATGCTTGCGGTTCGGGCCAAAATCCGGACCCGACCGCCGTCGCGCTGACTCAAGAGAAACAACGGCTTGAGACTGAGAACCAGGAGCTGGGTCAGATGCGCGCCGACAACGAGGAAGTGAAGCGTTTGAAGCAGGAAAACCAGGATCTGCCAAAGCTGCGCAGCCAGTACCAGGAAGCCAACCGCCTGCGGAAAGAAAACGATCAGTTCCGGCAACAAGTCGCCAAGCTGGCGCCGGCCGGCGCCACGAACTTAACCGCCGCAGTCGCGGACGTTCACGCTGCGACCCAATTAGCTCAGCAAGACTCCGCCGACAAGTCGAACGACGCAGCGGCGGCCGAAGGCGCGATCAACGACGGCGATAATATCCTGATTGAACCCAAACATCTGAAACAGATCCTGCCGGATTTCGATTGGGATAAGTCCGAGCGCACGCAAGCCCGTGGGGTGCGGGCGCTGCTGGAACAGCGGGATGGGGTGAGGATCACCAATATTTCGCAGTTGATCGAAGCGGGGATCACCAACTTCGTGATCCAGCGCGCTCCCGCCACCTCGGCCGTGGAAGTGGCGACGCCGCCCCGTTAGTCGCCCGGCCTGTCAGCGCCGCCCCGCGCCATCCTGCGCCGGCGTGGCCGGCGGCTTTGGCTTGAGCTCATTGGGGACGCTTCCTTCGAGGAGCGCGATTTCATCGCAGGAGGGCGCATGCCAGACGCAAGCTCCGTTCCATCGATCGATCGCCACCAGCGTTTTGCCGTCGGGCGAGAACTTCGCCGCGAAGAACCAGCGCCCCGGTGCCGCCAGTGTGGCCACTTCGTGCCGGGTAGGCACATCCCACAGTTTGACGGCTTCGGCGCCCAGGCTGACCGTGGCGAGCCTTTGCCCGTCGGGCGAGAACGAAACGGCGTGCACCCCGAGCAGATGCCCGCGCAACACCTCGAGCAGCTGCCCTTGATGGGCGTTCCAGAGATTGACCGTTCCGTCAATGGAAGAGGCGGCCAGCATGGTCCCGTCGGGCGAGAACGCCAGTCCGGAAATGCCGAGCGTTTGGGCCGTGAGTGTCGCTTGAGATTCGCCGGTGGACGCCTTCCGCAATTCCACGACGCCGTTCCCCGCCCAAGCGAGTGAGTCGCCCAGAGGCGAGACGAGCGGGGCGGGGGAGAATGGCGGGAAAAGCGGCTGAGTTTCCTGCCACTGGCCGATGGTTTGCCAAGTGGTCGTATCGATCAAACGAAAGCTCTGGCCAAGTGCTTCCACGATCAAGGTGCGTCCGCCATTGACCAGGCCGAGTGGTCCGTGGTGGTGCCGGAACGGCCCGCGCCCTCCCGGTCCGGCCCGGAACGCTCCGGCGGTGGCGGTGGCAAGGTTGGTGACGATCAAACGCGTTGACCAGTCCAACACCTGGATCGCGCCGGAGTCGGTCCCCGCGTAAACGCGCAGGCCGTCCGGGGAGATGAGCAAGCGGCCGACATTGGTCAATTCTGGCACCTGCTCGGTTTCGCGCAGCGTCGTCGCGTCCCAAAGGCTGACGCTGCCGTCCGGGTTGGCGCTTAAGAAAGTGCGGCTGTCCGGAAAGAACTCGATGGAATTAAGAGGTTTGGCGAGCGCCGCGAACGCGTCCCGATGTTCGACTTGCTCCAGATCCCAACCAAAAATGCTGCCGTCCTTGCAGCCGGTCACGGCCAGCTTCGCATTCACCGCCACACAATTGACCTCTGAGCGGTGTCCGCGCAACGCCGCCAGTTCCCGCCGGCTTTGCACATCCCAAATGCGCACCATCTGGTCGCCGCCGGTCGAGATGAGGCGTTGGCCGTCCGGGGTGAAGGCCAGGCCAGGCACCCATGCCCCGTGGCCCTTGAGTTCTCCCAGATCGGCCCCTGAGGAGGTCGAAAAAAGTCGAATGTCAGCGGAGGCTCCGGTCAGGAATGGGCCGGCCGCGAGCGTCTCTCCGTCCGGCGAAAACGCGAGGGAGGAGACTTCCCCTTCGAAGCCCTCGATAATGGCGCGCGGGCTCCCGGTCTCAACGTCCACCACCTGGATGCGGCCGCTTTGCCGGATCGCCAGCCATTTGACGTCCGGCGAAAACACCGAGCGCCACCGGCCGAGGGAACCAGGACCTTTGACGTGGGAAAGGCGCTGGTTGGAGGCCAGGTCCCACGCGGAGATGAAGTCGTCGCGCGTCAGAATTAAGAGGCCTTGATCGTCCCGCGTAAAAGCGAGCGCGTCCACTTCCGCAGTTTGGGGCAACTGGGTGGTGACCTGGCGCGTCGCGACGGTCGCAATCATGACGGTGGCGCGGCGCCCGCCCGGAGGCTGTCGGGACCCCTCGCGCATCACCCACGCCAGCTTCGACCCGTCCGGCGAGAACGCGAAGGAGGGAGCACTGAAGCCGGGAAACCCCAGGCTCTGCTGAATAACCGCGACTTCGCTCCGCGAACTAACATCCCATAACGTTATTTTACCGAACCGATCACCCGTCACCAGCAGACGGCCATTCGGACTGAGAGCGACCGCGTCGACTGAGATGGATTGGGCTGGCAGGCTGAACATCGCTTCACTGCGCGACTGGCTCCAAAAGTAACGCCATTCCCATTGCCGAAAGTCCTGCTGGCTCACGGATCCTTCAACCCGCGCGGCGGTCCCGGGCTTGGGGCGATGCCGATCCAAGAGGTCGTTGACGCGGCCGCAATTGTTGGCGGCCAAAGCTTGCTGGACCAGGTTCATGTCTGACGTGTACGACCGGCGCAAGGCCGCTGTCCGCTCCGACTCGGCGCGCTGGCGTTGGACTGACTCGTTCCGCCGCGCCTTCTCGGCCGCTTGTCGAGACATGGCCTGATCATGTTCGGCAATCCGGGCCCGGACCGCCAACCAACTGCTGACGACGACGGCTGCGATCAGAATCACCGTCACGGCACTCGCCGCCGCCACCACCACGCGGTTGCGGCGGATGAATTTCTGGAGGCGGTAGCGCGTGCTCGGCGGACGGGCCAGGACGGGCTCGTTTTCCAGGTAGCGCTGGATGTCCAAAGCGAGCGCGTTGGCCGTGGGATAACGGCGGGTTCGGTCCTTCTCCAGGCATTTCATCACGATCCAGTCGAGATCGCCTTGCAGCGTCTCGACCAAAGCGGCGATGCCGCTGTGCCGCGTTCGAGCCAGGGTGGTGGCTTCAGCCATGCCAAACGTGCCCACACGGGTGGAAGGGCGCAGAGGCTCATCCTGGCGGATGATCCGCCGCATTTCGTCGAGGCCTGATTCCATCAATTGCTGCGGATCGAATGGGGTCTGGCCGGTCAGCAGCTCGTAGAGGAGCACACCGAGGCTGTAAATGTCCGAACGGGTATCGATATCGAGGCCGCTCATCTCTGCCTGTTCCGGGCTGGTATAGGCCGGCGTCCCGATGAAAGCCTGGAATTGGGTGAAGACGGTCTTATCCGTCAGCCGCTGCTCGACGGCCTTGGCGATGCCGAAGTCGATCACTTTAGGGACGGGCACGCCATCGTGCAAAGTGACGAGGATGTTGGATGGTTTAATGTCGCGATGGATGATCCCTTTCTGGTGGGCGTGCTGGATGGCGTGACAGACCTTGCTAAACAGATCAAGCCGTTCGCAGGTGGTGAGCTGGTTTTCGTCGCAATATTCGGTGATGCGAATGCCGCGAACCAGTTCCATGACGAAATAGGGCCGGCCGGTGTCGGTCGCGCCGGCATCGAATACCTTCGCGATATTGGGATGGTCCATCAGAGCCAGCGCCTGCCGTTCCGCTTCAAACCGGGCGATGACCGATTTGCTGTCCATCCCCAGTTTGATGATCTTGAGGGCGACTCGCCGGCGCACTGGCTCCTCCTGCTCCGCCATGTAAACCGTCCCGCAAGCTCCTTCCCCAATCTCCTGCAGCAGCTTGTAACGACCGATGCGGTCTCCGATCTTGATGAAACTCCCCTGCAGCGCCGTGCCGGGCTGGTCTCCTCGACGCCGCTGCCCCAAGCGGGGCGCTTCCACGGCTGGTGTCTCCAAAAAGGCGTCCTGCTTGTGGTGCTTGAGCAATTCGTCAATACGCTCGCGCAGCTCGGCATCAGCCCCGCACGCCCGGGCGAGAAAGCTGGCTCGCTCCGCTTCCGTGGAGGCTTCGAGGGCCTCGAGAAAGATTTCCCGCTCCCGATCCTGTGCGGGCTGCGTTTCAGCCATACTCAATAAGGAAAGCGCAGCCTCGGGCTCAAATCCGCCAGGCTCCGCTCTGCACAAGCAGCTTACCCCGGGCGGTCGCCGCATGCCAGGACGGTTCTTCGTGATCCCAAGTCGACGTGGCCGCACGCCGCTGGCCCGGGCCGCGAGCGAGATTTTTGGCTTTGAATCAGGCCGGGTTCCCGCCAACATCCGCGTTCGCTCCGGCACGTCCGACGTTGGGGAGCGAGCTGTTTCATGAAACGTACGCACCATTGCAACGAACTACGGCTGGAATCGATTGGAAAGACGGTGACCTTGGCCGGATGGGTCCATTCACGCCGCGACCTGGGCGGGCTTATTTTCATCGATATCCGCGACCGCGAGGGGCGAACTCAGACCGTTTACGATCCATCGGAGCTCCCGCGCGACCTGTTCGAGCGAGCGGCCGGTTTGCGCAGTGAATGCGTCATTCGGGTCACGGGCATGGTTCGCCGCCGGCCGGAGGGGACCAATAATCCCAAGATCCCCACTGGCGAGGTGGAAGTGGCCGTCCACGCGCTCGAAGTCCTGAACTATGCGGAGGTGCTTCCTTTTCCGGTGGACGATCCGGAAGTGGCCAACAAGGTCAACGAAGAGATGCGTCTGCAGTATCGCTATCTCGACCTGCGCCGGCCGGAGATGCTGCGGAATTTGCGCGTGCGGAGCAAGGTGGCGACGGCGACCCGTGTCTACATGGAAGAGCAGGGCTTCCTCGAAATTGAAACTCCCACCCTGTTCAAGTCCACCCCGGAAGGCGCCCGAGAATTTCTCGTCCCCAGCCGCGTCCACCCGGGCAAGTTCTACGCGCTGCCGCAATCGCCGCAGCAATTCAAGCAGATCCTGATGGTCGGCGGCATCGAGCGATACTTCCAGATCGCCCGCTGTTTCCGCGACGAGGACTTGCGCGCGGACCGCCAGCCCGAGTTCACTCAGATCGATATTGAAATGTCTTTCATCGATCGCGAAGACATTTACGCGCTGATCGAAGGCCTGCTCCAACGCGTCTGGAAAACAGCTTTGAATGTCGACATTCCCGTCCCGTTTCGAAGGATCTCGTTCGAGGAAGCGCTCAACCGCTACGGCATCGACAAACCGGACACGCGCTTCGGCATGGAGTTGGCCGACCTGACGGAAGAGTTCCGGTCGAGCGGGTTTAAGGTCTTCAGCGGGGCGGTCAGCAGCGGCGGGGTGGTGAAGGCGCTCAATGCCAAGGGACTCGCCGGCGCTACGCAAGGGCAGTTGGAGACAATGACCGAGTGCGCCAAAAGCTTCGGCGCCAAAGGCCTCGCTTATATCAAAGTCGAAGGCGGCGAATGGAAATCTCCCATCGTCAAGTTCTTCACGCCGGCTGAAAAGGACGCCCTCATCCGCAAGCTGGCCATCGCCGAGGGAGACCTGATCCTGTTCGCGGCGGACCAATGGCTCAACGCCTGCGAGATTCTCGGCAAAATCCGACTCTATTGCGCCGAATTGCTCAAGGGGCAGGGGAAGCTCCCCTCTGATCCGGGCCAATTCGAGTTTCTTTGGGTAGTGGACTTTCCGTTGCTCAGCTTCGACAAAGAGCAGAATCGCTGGTATTCGAGCCACCATCCCTTCACCGCGCCGGTGGCCGGGGACATTCCCTTGCTCAAAACCGAGCCCCGCAAGGTCCGGGGCCAGCACTACGATGTCGTGGTCAACGGCGTGGAACTAGGCGGCGGCTCGATCCGCATTCATCAACCAGACGTCCAAAAAACCATCTTCGAGGAGATCCTGCAAATTCCCCCGGACGAGACCACGCTTCGCTTCGGTTACATGCTTGAAGCGTTCCGCTATGGCGCGCCGCCGCACGGCGGCATTGCCCTTGGGTTTGACCGGTTAAATGCCATCCTCTGTGGCACGCCGAGTATCCGTGATGTCATTGCTTTCCCCAAAACGGCCAAGGGGACCGATTTGATGACGGATTCGCCCGCTCCGGTCCAGGCGCGGCAACTGCGCGATTTGCATATCGAGGTCAAGGCGGCGAAGAAAGACTAGTCAAAGTCTCGGTTCGTCCGGAACCCGGACTGCTAAGCCGCATGGCTGCCCCGATAGATGCGTGGGACGCGATAGGTGATGTTGGTTAGAATTTCCCATGGGATGGTTTGGCACCACTCGGCCAGTTCGTTGGCGGTGATCTCCTCTTGGCCTTGGCGGCCGAGGAGCACCGCTTCGTCGCCCGGTTCGACCAGCGGCAGCCCGGTCGCATCGACCACGGTTTGATCCATGGTCACTCGGCCCACCACCCGGCAGCGTCGCCCCCTCACCAGCACCGCCGCGCGGTTGCTGGCCGAGCGCAACAAACCGTCCCCATAGCCCACGGCGAGGACCGCGAGCCGCATCCTCTCCTGAGTGACGAACGTGCGGCCGTAGCTGATGGGCGTGCCCGCCGGCACCTCCCTGACCTGGCTGACTCGGCATTTCCACGTTAATGCGGGTGAGAATCTGGGGCGCATTTCGTCTGACCCGCGCGAACGGCTCCCGGGCGGCACGATCCCGTAAACCAACAAACCAGCCCGGACCATGTTGCCCGGTTGCGGCGGTTCCAGCAGCAAGCCGCCACTGTTGTTGGCATGGACCCACTCAAAGCGCCTGCCTCGCTCCGTCAATTCCCGCAAAGACGCCGCAAACCGCTCGCGCTGCGCCGCCGTAAAGCCTGCATCGTCCTCGACCGACGAAAAATGAGTGTAAAGACCCCGGACGACCAACCCGGGCAAGCTATCCATCGCCTGGATCAGAGGGATGACCTCAGCAGGCGGGGCCCCTAACCGACCCATGCCCGTATCCACTTTGAGGTGGGCAATGACCTGTCGGCCTTGCCGGACTGCGGCGCGGGAGAATCGCTCGGCCTCCTGTAGGTTGGAAAGAGTCGGCATGACGCTCTCCTCGATGGCGGTGTCCACTTCGCCAGGCAGGCAAGCGCCCAACATCAAAATTGGCCACCCTTGACCCACACTGCGCACCGCCCGCGCCTCCGCCAGGCTCGCAACGCCAAAGACGTCCGTGCCGCTGTGCATCAGAACCGCGGCGATCTGGCGGATCCCATGGCCGTAGGCGTCCGCTTTGACCACGGTAAGGATCCGACTGGTGGGACCGGCCAGTTGGCGGATTTTCGCCAAATTGTCGCGCAGGGCATTGAGATCGACTTCGGCCCAGCATCGGTAGCTCTCGGTCACGCGGCCATGTTCCCTTTTTAAGCCGTTCCACTGCAACGTTGAAATGGAGGGAAAGTCACGCAAAATTCACCGGCCGGCCATGGGATCGTCATGTCGCCGGAGCATCGTTGCGAATGCTTAACCTGTCCCAGTCAACCCAATTGCCTGACCGCGGCCCTAAGCCTTCCCTGACGAAGCCGTCACTGGATGAGGGATTGGCCCAGCTCAAAGAAAAGGTCCTCTTCATGGCCGGCTTCGCCACCCTCGCTGTCAGCCGATCAGTCAACGCACTCGTGCAGCGCGATGACGAAGGCGCGTGGCGGGTGACGGATGACGATGACCAGATTGACCGCCTCGAACTGGAAATTGATCAGCTGGCCGTTCGGCTGTTGGCGCACGCCCCGCCAGCGGCTGAAGTCAGGTTCATCACCGTGGCGATGCGGTTCTGCCACGAATTGGAGCGCGTTGGCGACGAGGCAACGGCCATCTCTCGGCGCGTCCTGGCTTTGAACCTCGAACCCCCCCTGCAGCACTCGGTCGATTTCTCAAAAATGGCCACCCTCGGCCTGGAGATGCTGCAGGACAGCCTCCATGCTTTCGTTAACGGTGAGCCGGACAAGGCGCGGGCTATCGTCGCGCGCGACAAGGCGGTGGATGCGATCAATAAGCAACTGCACCGGGAGTTGACGGAGCGCATCTCCAAAGAGCCAGCCGCCTTGGGCCGCTGCCTGGATCTCATGTCGATTGCCAAGCGTCTCGAACGGGTCGCTGACCACGCCAAGGGATTGGCGGAAGCGGTCGTCTACCTCTACGAAGCCTGTGATATTCGACACAGCGCTCGTCTCCTGGCCGAGACGATCTAGTGGGCGGTCGCAGCTGCTGGTCCGCCGGCGCGCGCCTTGGGTGCCCGGGCAGGAGCTGCGGCGATCCGCGCACCATCATGGCTGGATCGCGGGCGCGCACGCATCGAGGCATTCTCTCACTTTGGCGGCCAGGTCCGCGGGAGAGCATGGTTTTGCCACATAATTAACCCCGACCAAGAGCGAGGCGCTGTGATAGGCCAGTTCCGTACTGTAGCCGCTTGAGATGATCACCTTCAAATCAGGTCGGCTGCTCCGGAGGGATTCAGCCAATTCGACCCCGGTAATGCCCTCCGGCATGATCATGTCTGTGTAGAGCAGGTCGATTTCGGTGGCACGGGCCTGCCAGACCTGGGCCGCCTCGAGGCCGTTGCTGGCTTCCAGCACGTGATACCCCCAACGCCGCAGAAACGTGCCGACGGTGCGGCGCACAGCCAAGTCGTCTTCCACCAGCAGAATCGTTTCCGAACCACCTCGGACCGGTTCGGCTGCGGTCGTCATGGGATGGGACGCCCGCACGTTGCTCGCGGGGAGAAAAACTCGGAAGACAGTTCCATGAGCGACTTTGCTCTGCACTGAAATCCAGCCGTTGTGCTGGCTGACAATCCCGTAGACCGTGGCCAGACCCAGGCCCGTGCCTTTTCCCTCTTCCTTGGTTGTAAAGAAAGGCTCAAAAATTCGGCTTTGCGTGATCTCGTCCATGCCGCAGCCGGTGTCAGCGACCGAGAGGCAGACGAAGGAGCCCGGTCTCGCTTGGGGGTGAGATTGCGTGTCGAGAGGATCCAAAACCAGCGCTTCCGTCCCGATCACAATTCGGCCCCCTTTCGGCATCGCATCGCGCGCATTGACGACCAGATTCATTAACAGCTGCTCGAGCATCCCGGCGTCCGCCGGGATTGGCGGCAGTTGGGATGCTCCGTGCCAGTCCAGCTTGATGTTTTCCCCGATCAGACGCCGCAGCATCTTCAGCAGATTCTCCACCACGTCATTCAGACTCAGTGGCTCGACGTGCATGACGGATCGGCGGCTAAAGAGCAGCAGTTGCCGCGTCAAGCTGGCGGCCCGTTGCGCTTGCGTCATCAATTCTCCCAGGCCGTCGCAGAGTTCCACGCTCTGCTTGGAGTGAGCTTGCAGGAGCTCAAGCTGCATCATCATCGCCGTCAGGATATTGTTGAAATCATGGGCGATGCCGCCGGCCAGCTGTCCAACCCCCTCCATCTTCTGCGCCTGCCGCAATTGATCCTCCAGCCGCTTGCGATCAGTCACATCTCGAAAGAAGATGAGCGCTCCGTGCCGGCCTTGGTGATCGAAGGGTGCGGCCGTAACTTCCGCGTCAAAGACTGCTCCGTCCAGGCGCACGTAGCGTTCGCGGGCGAGCGGAACGGGCCTGCGCTCTTCGTTGAGCACGCGAATCCATTGCTGCACGCGCAAACGATCATCCGGGTGAAATCGTTCCAGGAAAGAGCGGCCGAGCAAGTCGCTCGGCGAGGCCGCCCCGAACATCCGGGCAGCCGGTCCGTTCACGTAGACGAAGCGGCCTTCGGCCTGGAGGCAAATGCCGTCCGGGGCGCTCTCGACCACGGCCCGGAACCGCTCTTCGCTGGCGCGGAGCGCGATCTCGGAGAGCTTGCGTTCGGTGATCTCGATATGGGTGCCCACCATGCGGCAGGGTTCCCCTTGGGCATCGAGCAGCATCTGGCCGCGAACCAGTCCCCAACGCTCCTCGCCGTCCCGCAATCGAAAGTGCAGTTCAGCCTGAAAGAAGCCGTCGCCCTTTCGAGCTTGCTGTTGAGCCGTTACGTGCGCCTCAATCGAGTCCGGATGAAGCAGCTCAAGAAAGGCTCCGGGAGTTCCCGGGAAGGTCCCCGGCTCGTAGCCCATCAGCTTCTCCAAACTGGGAGAGAGAAACAGGGTGTTCGCTTTTAGGTCCTGATCCCAGGTCCCCGTCTGGGCCGCTTCCGCTGCCTGCCGCAGGCGCGCCTCGGAGACACGCAACGCTTCTTCGGCCCGCTTGCGTTGAGTAATGTCGTGGACAAACCCATGCCAGAGAATCCCTCCGTCCGCCTCACGCCGCGGGACCGAGTGGCCTTCGACCCAAAGTTCGCCGCGGACCGGGTTGCGCACGCGGAATTCGGCATGCCACGGTTGCATCGTGCGCGCGGACAAAGCGATGCTCTCCTGGACCTGGGCGATATCATCCGGATGGATAAGGCCATGACCCGCGCGCAATCGGTCGCCACCTCCTCTGGCTTGACGGCGTAAATCTCTTCGATGGCGGCAGTGGCGTAGGGCATGGAAGCATGCCCTTCGCGGTCGAGGCGAAACGACAGGATCGCCCCTGGCACTGTCTCGACCACCATGCGATAACGACGTTCGCTCTCCTCCAGCCGGGCATGAGCCATCTCCAGGTCAGCCAGGATGTCCCGCATCGCAGCCGCTTTCGCTTCCAGACTGGTGTGGCTTTGCTCCAGTTCCCGCAGCCGCGCTTGCAACGCGGGCTGACTGACCGGCGGGCGACCCTCGCTGGCGGCAGCACTCATTCGGCCGGTCGCATCTTTCCGCGGGGGACGTGCTTCATGGGGTTGGCTCATGGCCTTGGGCGGAACGCTTGCGCTTGGTTAACTGTTGTCTCGTGGCCCATTTCAACGGACGCCGGGAAAGTGATCCAACCTGTTGTTGCTATTTTCAGAGCACAATTTGTCCTAGGGACGCGTTCTCGAAGTCCGCCGCTGTTCTTCAGTCATCGGCCCCATCTGCCGATCCAGACCCTGAGATGAGCGGAGGTCGAGGATCGCAGGCATATATCTCGACCGGACCGCCTCAGCACGAAATCAGCGACCGGTTGGCCTCAGCAGGCGCCGTTATGAGAACAATGATCTACGCCGAACAAAGGATCGACGTGAGCATCCTGTCTTTCTCTCGTTCTCGGATCCAGGACGAGGCCCATTCGGGCATGCAGAGTCAAACCCACGTGGCGCTGCTTTCCCCCGTTGAAATTGCGCTCGGCGCCAGCTTCCTTTTACCTAATGCGGAGGACGCGCCTTTGCAGGGCAAGGTGGTCGGTTGTGTTCAGAAAGGCACGAGCTCATATGTCGTTCTGGGGGCGATCGAGCCGCTTCCGCGGAGGCAGCGGCCGCGTGCTGACCGTCTCCCATAGGTGCGGATTGGTTTTACGCCGAAGCGACCGGCTTGTTTCGCTTCTGCCGTTCCCACCTGGCCCGCTGCGCGGCCGCAATCTTGGCCCGGGCTTCCGGGCTCATTCTCCGAGTCGCGGTCCGGGAACGGCCGTTGACGAGCGAGCCGTGCGGCAGATAGAACTTGCCTTCTCTTCTTTTGAAAGGTGAGTTCCTCGCGTAGAGGAACACTCCCATGGAGGCGAGTGGGTTTTTAGCCGTGGAGACATAGCCGAGCTCCGCGACCGCCTGAGCGAGCTCCTGGCGGCCAAGCGGACCATTCGCCAACGCCTGCCCAATGGCTTCGCGCAAGGTCATCTTATTGCCGCCGCGACCGGGCCGGGGAAAGATTGGAGTGGGTTGAGGTGTGCCCAAAGCCTGGTTAATCTCTTGTAGTCGTCGGCTGAGGCTTTCCTTTTCCTTCATGAGTTGCTGCCGAAGCTTCGCCAACTGTTTGAGTGGGTCGATTTTCATAGTCGTCTCGCACTGGTCGCGGTCATGCAACGGTCGGTTTGAGTAGAACGGGCTCTTGTCCCCAGCAAGAGCGATAGTATCGGGCGATCTACGATCAGCTATAGATCTTCTGGGAACGGGAAGCAAGATCAACCGGACTGATAGTGGATCGGGCTTCGAACGCGGACGATTCGACAAATGTCTCGAAAAACAGGCGAGGACTCGCCAGGCTACGGTTCATCCAGGACCGATCATCGACAAGCTATGGGTTCACGACGCAATTTTTTGAAACAGGCCGCCTTGCTGGCGGCAGGCGGCGGCCTCTCCGCCGGCTTTCCCCTCTCGATTCGGCGAGCATGGGCCATCGAACCCTCTCCCGGCACGACCTTTCTCGATGCCGAACATGTCGTCATCCTCATGCAGGAAAATCGCTCCTTCGATCACTGTTACGGCACATTGCGCGGCGTGCGCGGCTTCGGCGATCCTCGCGCCGTCACCCTGCCGAGCGGTGATCCCGTTTGGTTGCAAACGAATCGCGCCGGCGAAACCTATGCACCTTTCCGCCTTAATATTAAAGAGACAAAGGCCACCTGGATGAGCTCCCTGCCGCATTCCTGGGTTGACCAGGTTGACGCCCGCAACCAAGGCAAACACGACCGCTGGCTGGACGCCAAGCGTTCCGGCAATGCCGCCTACGCCCAGCTTCCCCTCACGCTCGGTTTTTACAACCGCGACGATCTTCCCTTTTATTACGCCTTGGCCGACGCCTTCACCGTTTGCGACCAAAACTTTTGCTCCTCCCTGACCGGGACGACTCCGAACCGATTGTATCTCTGGACGGGAACGATTCGAGAGAAGCCTTCGATATCCACCAAAGCCAACATTCGCAACGAGGATGTTGATTACGGCGCCGAAGCCAAATGGCGCACCTTTCCCGAGCGCCTCGAGGAGTTGGGGATTTCCTGGCGCGTTTACCAGAACGAGATCAGCCTGCCGACCGGCTTGGAGGGCGAGGCGGAAGCCTGGCTGGCCAATTTTACCGATAACCCTCTGGAGTGGTTCACTCAGTACCACGTTCGCTTCTCCGCTGCTCACCGCCGATTTGTCGGTCAGTCAGGACCGGCATCCGACGCCAGCTTCGCCAGACTTCCCCCGCGCGAACAGCAGCTTCACCAGAAGGCCTTTACGACGAATGAAGGCGACCCGGACTACCGGAAGCTGACCACACTCTCTTACAAAGACGGGAAGAGTGAACGTGTTCTGCAGGTGCCCAAAGGTGATATCCTCTATCGATTCCGGCGCGATGTTGCCGAAGGGCAGCTGCCGACCGTCTCGTGGATCGTTGCCCCGGAGAACTTCTCCGATCATCCGGGCGCCCCTTGGTTTGGCGCGTGGTACGTCTCCGAAGTGCTCGACATCCTCACGCGCCAGCCGGAGGTCTGGAAAAAGACGATCTTCATTCTGTGTTACGACGAGAATGACGGGTATTTTGACCATGTTCCTCCGTTCGTTCCGCCACATCCTGATCAGGCCGAGACGGGCAAAGTTTCAAATGGGATTGACACTTCGGTGGAGCACGTTCGTTTGGAGCAGGAGCAAGAGCGGCAGCGAATCAAACGTGGGCCCGAGGGAAGGGCCGGTCCAATCGGTTTGGGCTTTCGAGTGCCATTGGTGATTGCGTCCCCATGGAGCCGTGGCGGCTACGTTTGCTCGCAGGTATTTGATCATACCTCCATCCTGCGCTTGCTGGAGAGAATCCTTAGCCAGCGAACCGGCCGAGAAGTCCGGGAGACAAACATCAGCGCCTGGCGCCGGACGGTTTGCGGGGATCTCAGCTCGGCTTTCCGCTCGTCAGACGGCCCATCAGGCTCTGGTCCAACGGCTGTTGCCTGGCCGACCTTCGCCGCCTCCATCCACCAGGCGAAGTTCAAACCGGTCCCAAATGGATTCAAGCGGTATTCGTCCGCTGAAATCACCGCGGCGCGCCACGACCCCAGGTCCACCCAAGCCCGGCCCCGCCAGGAACCCGGCCTGCGCCCCTCCTGCGCGTTGCCCTACGAACTTTCCGTCGACGGTTGGCTGGACGAAAAGAAAGCGGCCCTGGTCGTGGAGTTGGCCGCGGCCAAAGAACGGTTCGGCGCCCAAGCGGCCGGTGCTCCATTCCATGTCTACGCGCCTGGCAAAACGCGTTTCCCAGGCCAGCCGCGCCGCTACGAGACCGGGAGGACCTGGACCTACGCGGTGGCAGCTGGGGATCGCCTTCGCGATGCCTTTCCTTTGGCTGACTTCGCCGATGAGCGTTATCATCTGCGCGTCCTCGGGCCGAACGGCTTCTTCCGTGAGTTCGCGGGCAACAAGGATGATCCCTGGCTGCAACTGCTGTTCCTTCCGAGCCCGGAGGGCAAGGCTGACTTGCGCAGCGCGACTCTCCGCCTGGTCAACAAAGACCGCCAACGGACGATGACAGCCATTGTCAGCGACCTCTCTTATGGCGCCCAGGAACAGCGCGTTGCGCTCGGCGCCGCGGGGGATGGCACCGCGCCTCGGGACGTTTCGCTGGATCTCAGCTCGAGTCATGGCTGGTACGATGTGCGTGTTCGGATTGAAGGAGCCGCTCCCTTCGAACGCCGTTATGCCGGCCGGATCGAGAATGGATCCGAGTCTTTTAGCGACCCTCTCCTGGGCCTCTAATCCATCGATGGCGACCTCAAGCTCAACGGCGCCGACAGGCCCAACGCGTCTCGATGCTCACCAGCACTTCTGGCGCTACGACCCGATTGAGTATCGCTGGATTCTATGAAGGCATGCCCGAGTTGCGCCGCGATTTCCTGCCTGAACACCTGCGGCCGCTCCTTGATTCGACCGGCTTCGACGGCACCATCGCGGTTCAAGCGCGACAGACTCTGGCCGAAACCAAGTGGCTCCTGGCTTTGGCCGAGGCTAATCCCTGGATCCAAGGCGTGGTTGGCTGGGTCGATTTGCGCGCTCCCGACCTGAACGCCCAGTTGGCCAGGTTCGGATCTCACCCAAAACTGGTTGGGGTGCGGCATGTCATGCAGGACGAGCCGGATGATCACTTCGTCCTGCAGCCTGAGTTCCGCCGCGGGATCGCCCAACTGCAAGAGTTCGATCTGACTTATGATCTGCTCTTGTTTCCCCGGCAATTGCCGGCCGCGATTCGACTGGCTAGCGAGTTCCCGGGCCAGCCGTTCGTCCTGGATCATCTGGCGAAGCCACTGGTCCGCGAAGGAAAGCTGTCCCCCTGGCGCGAGGACCTGCGCCACCTGGCCGATCTTCCCAACGTTTACTGCAAGTTGTCCGGGATGGTGACCGAGGCCAAATGGAAACAGTGGCGCCCCGATGAGTTTCGCCCCTACCTCGATTGGGTCCTGGAGTGTTTTGGCCCGGGGCGGATCATGATCGGCTCAGACTGGCCTGTTTGCACGGTCTCGAGCGATTACCCCACCACGATCGGTCTCGTGTTGAGCCGCATCGCCTGCCTCCCGCTCGCCGACCGCGAGAGTATTCTCGGGACCGCCTGCGCCCGCTTCTACGGTTTGACCTGCCAAGCTTAAGAACGTCCGCCAATCTGCCGATAAGAAGCGGACACGACGTTTCCGTTGCGCGACAAGGGAGTGTGCCTTGCCGAGAGATGGCGCGCGGGGGCGGAGTGTTTTATTAGCGATGCGAGATCCGTTTCGGTGGGGCATTGGTCGTGCTTTTCTCTCAAGCCTCTTACACGAGATGAGAGATTGCAGCCAAGCCCAGGTGAACCCGTTGGTCCGAACAAGCCGTGTCGATGGCGCGACAGCATTTGCTTCGGCAAGCCGCGCTATCCAAACAGGTTGCGTCCGCCGCGAGCCCGTTATTCCGCCGCGCTCCACTGCCTTGGTCTGTCCGCCGGGAGAATCGTCTTCCCCCATTCCGGTGTCGATTGACTGCCAAGAATTTGGAAGTTCCTGCCCAACAATCCGAGCCCGCGTCTCTCATCGGCGGTCACGATCCGCGGTGGCCGGCGGCTTCGGTCCCGAGGCGTTCGACGGATTCACCCTGTTGGAAGTGTTGGTGGCCTGCACCATCATGGGTTTGGTCTTCCTTGGGGTGATGCAGTGTCACATTCAGATGTCGCGGCACGCGGAATGGAGTGGCTATTCGCTCGCCGCTCAGAGTTTGGCGATGGCCCAGGTTGAACAATTCAAAGCGGCCACTTGGGACGTGCGCAGCAATCCGGCGGTGGATCAGACGACCAATTTGCCCACCACGGTCAAGTCGATCCTCGATCTGCCCGTCAAAGGCACCAATGTCGTCCCCGCGACCAACTTCATCAGTCTCCGGACCATCTCCATCTCCACCAACCCTCCGATCAGCGTCAAACGGATCACGGTCAACACCGTCTGGCCTTTTCGCGGCAAGCTTTTCACCAACACGGTCTCGACCTATCGAGCACCCAATTAATGCCATCATGAGACATCGGCGCTCTTCCGCCCGGCGAGCTGGGTTCACGATTCCAGAGTTCCTCGTATCCTTGGCCATCTTTACGATGATCGTGACCGGCACCGTCGCAGTCACCATGTTCGGGATGCGTCAAGACCAGCTCACGCGCAGCAAGCTCGGCATGAGCGCGCAATCGCGCAAAGGCATCAACCAACTGATCAATGACATTCGCAAGGCGAGAGACATTCAGATCGGGTCGGGAGATCGCACTTCGTTTACCGAGGTCTCCACGGGAGAGCCGCAAGTTGGCAAAGCGATTCAAGTGGTTCTCAGCACCAACGCCTCGGACTATGTCCGCTACTATCTCGATGAGTCGAAGCAGGAGTTGAGGCGCTATGTGTCCGGCGCGACCCAAGCGACCGTGGTCGCGCAATTCCTTACGAACCGTGTCATCTTCCAAGCGGAAGATTATAGCGGCAGCAACGTCCTGACGGTCAGTCCGGATGCGGTCACCTTCAATTACGTCGTCGGCATCAACTTGGAATTCTATCAGTTCCTCTATCCGCGCACGACGATCAGCACGAACAGCCACTACAACTATTATCGCCTGCAGTTTAAGGCCACCCGCCACGCCCCTTGACCAAACTTATGGCACCCCGAAGGATCTCCCCCGGTGAACGAGGCTACGCCTTGATGATGGTTCTCCTCTTGTGCAGCGTCGCCACTTACATGGTCGCTTCGCTCATGCGTTATACGTCCGCCACTTCCGAATTGAATCGGCGCAGCAACGAATACTCAGAAACCACCGCCGCGGCGGAAGCGTGCGTCGAAAGGGTCCTGGGCAAGATCCAAGTCGATTATCAGATCGACGCGGAAGGCCGCGTCATTGCCAACATGGATGGTTACCGCAGCAGCGTGCCGACCTCATCGGAGGACGGCGTCTGGAGCCGGTTCGCCTTCACCGATGCCCAGGGGAATTCGGCCAAGACCTTTGTCAAGAAGATGTCCTCCGACATCAATCCTCCCTACGTCGCACTCCAGAACCAGTTCAAAGGCCTGAATGGATTCGCCAGCACCTATCGGATCGTCTCCAACGTGCAGATGAACAACCAACGCAAAGTCACCGGCACCGCCCAGGAAGACGTGCAGTTGGCCGAAATTCCCGTGTTCCAATTTGCCATCTTTTACAATGGGCTTTTGGAGTTTACCTGGGCGGCGCCGCTGATCGTCCGCGGCCGCGTGCATGCCAACGGGGACATCTACGTCGGCTCCAGTTGCGATCTCACCTTCGATCGCCAAGTCACCTGCACGGGCAAGATCCTGAGCCCGGCTTGGGGCGGTCATACTCCCGGCCAATACACCGGCGGGGTCTATTACAACGGACAACCCCCGCCGGGATTCCTCACCGGCGTGCCGGCAATTACGCTGCCGATCGGCCTGGACAACAGCCCTTCCGCCGTCCGGGAAATTCTCAATCCGCCCCCCGCCGATGAAAGTCCCACGTCGGATATCGGCAAACAACGCTACTACAACCTGGCCAACCTGCAGATCACGGTGGGCAGTTCGGCTGTGCAGATCTCGGTCAAGAGTTCGGCGGGCGATTCGAGCCCCTCCACCATTTCTTTCGCCGCCGCCAGCACCTTCCTCTCCACCAATGTGACGTTCTATGACCAGCGCGAGGCGAAGAATATCCGCACGACCCAGATTGACATGGGGAAATTCCGCACCTGGATGGCGACCAACGCGACGGTGGCCGGCAAGTGCCCTCCAGCCAGCAATCCCATTGGCGTCGTTTACGTCAACGACACGCGTCCGACCACCTCCAGCTACCTGTCCGGCATTCGGCTGGTGAACGCGGATACCTTGCCGAGCGACGGATTGACCATCGCCACGCCCAATCCTCTCTACATCAAAGGCAATTACAATTGCCCAAACAGCGCCCACCGCAACACGAGCAACACCAGCGAAACAGCTCCAGCTTCGATCGCGTCCGACGCCTTGACCATTCTCTCTTCCAATTGGGATGATTCGAAAAGTTCACTCGGCTTCAGCAGCCGCAACGATGCCGTCAACACCACCATCAACGCCGCTATTATTACCGGCGCCGTGGATTCGACCGCCTCCGATGACGATCACTTCAGCGGCGGGGTCATGAACCTGCCGCGGCTGCTCGAGGATTGGGGAAACGGCAAGAGCACCAAGCTGACCCTCAACACTTCGATGGTGAAGCTGTTTTACAGCCTCAAAGCCACCACCCAATTCCAAAGCCCCGGCATCTATTACTATGCTCCGATTCGGGACTTCAATTTCGACCAGAATTTCACTGATCCTTCCAAGTTGCCGCCGGCCACGCCTCGGATGAGAGCGATGATCCGAGCCACTTATGCCAATCCGCCTCCGGGCTCCGTCACTTATAATGCACCTTAATCCGCAATTCATTTCACTCCGCTTGGCCTGGCTGGTCTCGCTCTTCGCCGTGGGCGCCGCCCTGGCAGAACCTGCGGCGGTCCCTCTGCAGATCACGTCCCAAACCCGCTCGGCCCCTGATCTGGGCCGGACCTATCAGACGGTGCAAGTGAAACGGGGAGATCTCCATCTCGCCTTTATCCCTCCCAAACAGTGCGGGGTGACGACCAATAGCGCGAACGAGATCACCATCGCCGCGCCCAATTCAGCTTTCTGGATCCGGCTGGCCTTTGACCGCGGCAGCGGCCCGGCCACCAAGGATGATTGGCGTCAACGGCTCAAGAGCCATCGTCCCGGTTGCGTCATCCGAAGCGAGATGGATCGGGGCGTCGCGCAAAAGAACGCCACCATCTTCGATTTGGAATATCAACCCACGCCCGCGGTTGCCCTCACGCAACGGGTCGTTTTGCTGACCGTCAAAGACACCATCATCGAAATCAGTTGCAGCGCCAATCGCGGCGCCCAGGAAGACGCCTGGCGTTCCTTTGAGCAGCTCCTCGGCACGTTACGAATCGCCGAGGACGGCAAGATCGAACTGCCCGCTCTCTCCGGTCGCTTGTAACCGGGCCGCAGGATGGCGGCGCCCCAAGCCCTGATCGGAACGCGGGCCTTCGCGTCTTTTTCGGGGCTTGCCTGCGCGCCTTGGGCAGGGCTTGCGCTCCGGCGCGAGCCGCTTCTTAGGCGCCCTCGGTGGGCGGCGCCCTGCTGCTCGACTTAAGCAGCGGAGATCAAGCGTTTATGGCTTGCCCCCGAAACTCACGTAGTCGTCGATGTCCAGCAAGTCGAACCAGCCGGACACGTCCTCGCGTTCTCCGGCCTTGGCCCCCGCAACCAGCTTGGTGAAATACTCGCGCGCTTCGTTGTCCGCGGGGCTGCGGCGTTCCTGAAACGCACTCCAGTGGGCGATCGCCCAGTCCTCCCGCTTCGTCCCGTTCGCCTGGATCCAAGCGAGAATCTCGGCATCGCCCATCCCTTTCGCCACTTGCGCCTTGAGGGCGTCCGGTTGGATGCCGGCAAAGTCAAACCAGCGCTGATCCAAAGGACAGGCGTAATGGTATTCGCCGTTTTTTCCGGCCTGGGTGGCCCGGCATTTGTCCAAGCAGCGCGCCAGGATGACGTACCCTCCCAGCCGGACGCGGGCGCTGCGGGGAGGATGTTGCGTAAGATCAGGAGCGGCGTAGTTCATAACAATTCATGCGTTGAACGGACACCTAACCGCGGAACCTGTCGGTTGTAAATGGCGAATTGGAATCGCCGCAGCGCGCGCCAGCGGGCCGGGGCAGGGCAGGGTAGGGCTCCTTTCGCACGTCGGCCGGGATGAAGCCTTCCAGAGCTCGGCCGTCGCAAATGGCGGGCTAAGAATCGGGGAATGAGCCGGCGCGGAGCGCAACTGCACCAGGTGGACTGAAAATCACCGAAACTGATGTATTGACTATTCATATTAAGATATCAAGATGACTCTATAGTCGGTGTATTAGCGGACTTCGTCACGGAGTCCCCATCTTGCCGCTGTATGTGTATAAGATTCGCCGGGCCGTTCGGCTTCTTTCTCGCGGTATTCCTCGGATACCTTCACCACAAAGTCGATGGCGCCCCGTTCGTGTCTGGGCCGAACGTTGCGGCTGCTTCGGTCCTGGCTCCCCACCAAGCGGGCCTGGACCATGCGGTCGCGCCTGCACTCGCTCAGGCCTCCGTCGGCTCCATCTATCTTTGGAACCCGCCCGCCATGGAGTCCGAAGCCGCCGGCAACGTCCGGGTTTTTGTCCGGCGCGAAGCGGGCGGGGCCCAGGCAGCGGGCGCGGCTTTCCCCGACCGGCAAAGCACCAGCGGGCCGGAGCCTCCGCCGGTTCTCGGACTCAAGGCCCAGGCGGAACCGTCGCCCAGCCCGAACGCGCGCGTCGTTGTCGGCGTTCCGAAATATGTTTGGCGGCACGGGTGCGGGCCGACGGCGATTGGGATGATCGCGGGCTTTTACGACACACATGGTTACCCGGACCTGATCGACGGGGATGCTTCGACGCAGACCGCGGCGGTCAACCAGGCGATTGCTTCGCAAGGAAGCGGCAGCCGCAATTTTGGCGTGCAACAACATTACGAGGATTATGCATTGCCTTTGGATTATTTGGGTTCGTCCCTGTGGCCGGACCGGTCGGTGGATTATCCGGCCGGATGCCATGTCCACAATAGCATCGCTGATTTCATGGAGACTTCCTGGAGCCGTCGCGGCAACGCTTACGGCTGGAGTTGGGCGTCGATGCTGACGCCATCACTGCAGAATTATGCCAAATGGAGAAACCCAAACTACAATGTTTCCGCATCCTGGCACTATTTTGATGGCAACCTGTGGGACAAGCTCGTCTACGAAGTGGACCATGGACGGCCGATGGTGTTCTTTGTCGACAGCTCCCAGTCCGGAGGGGTTGACCATTTCATCGCGGCCGTCGGTTACGACGATAGCAACCCACGCCTTTATGCGCTGCATGACACGTGGAACCAGGAGATGCATTGGGCCGTTTTCCAGGCGCCGCATGCGGGCGTGCCCTGGGGCGTCTGGTGCGGGTGTGCCTTTCAACTGTCCGGCAGCCTGGATGTCCCCGCCAGCGTCCACTATGCCACTCTGAACGGCAGTGCCACCGCCGGACTGGACTATACTGCTGTCTCCGGAACTCTCTCTTGGGCCTCAGGCGACTGGCAGGACAAGTATTTCGATGTTCCCATCCTCGACGACGATTTGTGTGAAGGCCACGAGATCTTCGCCATCGTGCTCAACGATGCCCAAGGCTCGACCTTGAACGACCCAAGTTCTGCCATCATCACCATTGTGGACGACGAACCTTTGGTGCTGAGCGAGCGCACGCCAGAGAGGCTCTCGCCCAGCTGCAATCCAGGCGAGGACGCTCCCAGCCAGACCTTTGAAGTCTGGGGCACTGGGGGCTGCCCGCTCGTTTACACCATCAATTCTTTCGTGGGGTGGATCAATTGTTCCCCTTCGTCCGGAACAGCGACCGCCACGCACCAGCTGATTACCGTGACCTATGCAACCTCCAGCTTCGAACCGGGCGAATATTACGCCCCCATTACCATCAGCGACCCAGCTTGCATCAACGGACCCCAGACGGTTGATGTGCATCTGACCGTCCGTGACGCTGACACAGACGCGGACGGCCTGCCCAACTACTTCGAAGTTGCATGCGGCTTGGATCCGACCGACCCCAACGATGCCGCTTGCGACAAGGATGGCGATGGCCTGACGAATCTGCAGGAATTCCAATGCGGCACCGATCCGAACGACGCCGGCGATAGCCTCGGTATTAGCCTCTTCGAATGGGTTGGACCCGCGCTAAAACTGGGCTTCAAAACCTGCATCGGTCGCTGCTATCGCGTGGAACGATCGGATTGGTCTCCGGCCGGCCCCTGGACCAATGTCGATCTGCCCCTGTGGGGAAACGGCCTGGTCAAAACGGTGATTGACTTCGGCGCGGCCAATCCTTCCCAGCGGTTCTATCGCGTCACGATGGCTTCACCGTGATTTCCCGGCGAGCAGCGCTTGCGCCACGGCCCGGTTCAAACGGCAATGAGCCAATTTGAGATTCTCGGCCAGCTCGAACAACGCCTGGCGCGCGATCGGACGCGCCGGGGCGTCGCCATGCCCGTTCCAATAGCCGACGAGCTGCTCGTAATGGTCCGGTCGTCTTACCGTGAGGATGCAGGAGTCGGAGTGGACCTTCTTATGCGGCCACCACGCCCACCCAATCTGGTGGCTCTCCATCAGGGCGACGCAATCGCGAAACCAATCGTTGGAGTTCTCGCCACTCTCCCCGAGCCAAATGGGAAGGCGGTACTTCTCCCGAAGCGCGGTGAAGCGCCCGATGGCCTCGGTCGTATTTGGGTTCCAGTATTTGTGGAAGCTGAGCACCAGGTTGTCGTCCCACGGCCCGGGAAATCCGTTGTAGTTGTTGGCCCAACCATTCCCTTCGAGGATGATCATATGGTTGCGGTCGACCTCGCGGATGGCTCGGCTGATGGACCGATATAGGTCCCACAGCGGCTGGTTGCCCACATCGTCCTTGCCATTCTTGTCTTTGCCTTCAAACGTCCAGTTCGGCTCGTTGAGCAAGTCATAGCCACCAATCCACGGTTCCGCCGCGTAGCGCTCGGCCAGCTTTCGCCAAAGTGCGACCGTCTTCTCCTGGTTCTGCGGGCTTTCCCACAACGCCGGCTTGGACGGGTCATAGTCTGAAATATTCGCGTCTTTGCCCTGGCCACCCGGGGCGGCGTGCAGGTCCAGGATCAAGTACATCCGGTTCGCGCTGCACCAGGCCAGCAGTTGGTCCGTCATCTCGAACCCGGTCGTCAGCCAGGTCTGACGTCCCGCCGCCGGTTCCTTTTCGACCGGCAAAGTGAAGAGGTCGTAGTGCATCGGCAAACGCACACTGTTGAAGCCAAGCGAGGCGAGAAGGTCGACGTCGGCCCGAGTCATATGGTTTTGCAGCCATAATTGGTAAAAGCGACGGCAGTCTTCCTCCCCAATCAAACTGGCGATGCGGCCTCGGATGGAATGTTGCGTCCCTTCTTTCTCAATCCCGAGCATGTACCCTTCCTGCAGCATCCACCCACCCAACCCCATCCCGCGAAGCAGGACTTCTTGCCCGGCGCCGTTTACGATGCGCATTTCCTTGGCGCGCAAAAAACCGTGGTCGTCCGCCCCGAAGGCTCTCAGCGTTACGACCACCGCAATGGCCAAGGCGAATATCTTGCTCATGTGTGCTCAAATGGTGCGCCCACCTCAGCCCGCCTGGCAAGGACATCTCTGGCCGTCCCAAGTAGACTCTGTCGTGTGCCTTGATCGCAGAGTCTGAGGAGGACAGCCGGATTTCAGTCGAGTTCTCGACCGAGTTTGCGAGCGCCTGGGTTCTGAAACAGCCGCTCAAAGCCCGAGCGGGGAATGATTCACCAGACGCGCACCCGTTCTGGCGGATCCAGGTAGAGGGTCTGTCCCGCCTTGACCGCGAACGCTTCATACCACGGGTTGAGATTCCGGACCGTGGCGCTGCGGTATTGGGCCGGGGCGTGCCCATCGGTGGCGATTTGCTTCCGAAGGGCAGGTTCACGCGTCTTGCGGCGCCAACACTGCGCGAAGCTGATGAAGAAACGTTGTTCGGGCGTAAAGCCCTCCACCGTGGGGAGAGGATTCCCCTCTAACGCAAGGCGGAAGGCGTCAAAGGCCGCGGCCAGGCCGGCCAGGTCCGCCAGGTTTTCGCTTAAGGTTTGGCGTCCGCTAACCGCCAGGTCAGGGAAGGGGCGGTATTGATCGTACTGCCGGACGAGGGCATCTCCCGCCGCGGTAAAATGGGCCAGATCAGCGTCCGTCCACCAATTGGAAAGGCGCCCCGCGGCGTCGAAGAGACTGCCTTGGTCGTCGAAGCTGTGGCTGATCTCATGGCCGATGACCGCGCCGATGGCGCCATAGTTGTGGGCGGCGTCGGCCGCGGAGTCAAAGAAGGGAGGCTGGAGGATGGCCGCCGGAAAGTTGAGCGCATTTTGGAGCGGCAAATTGAGCGCATTGACGATCTGCGGGTCCATCCACCATTCCTGCGTATCAGGTGCCTTGGAAAGTTTCGCCAACGCGTGCTGATAATGGAACAGTTCCGCGCGGCGCGCATTGCCCCAGGCATCGTCTCGCTCGATCTGCCCGTGAACGTCATCCGGCCATTGATCGGGATAGCCGACACCAACGTGCAAGGTCCGCAGTTTTTCGTGCGCTTTCGCTTTGGTGGCGGCAGACATCCACGAAAGCTGATCGATTCGCTTGCTGAAGGCCGCTTCCAAGTCCCGCACCATCGCTTCCACTTTCGCCTTCGCCTCCGGCGGAAAGTAACGCTCCACGTAGAGCCTGCCCACCCGTCCGCCCAGGGCCGCGCTGGTGAAATCCACCCCGCGCTTGGCGCGCGGCCGCATTTCCGGTGTGCCAGTGAGGGCTTTACCATGGAAAGCGAAGTTCTCCTCGTCAAAGGCCTTCGCCAAGTACGGCGCCGCGTGCTCGATGGCGTGGAAGGCCAGCCAGTCCTTCCAGGCTTGCAGTGATTCGGAGGTGGTCAATTTGGCCAGGGCAGTCACAGCGCCCGGGTGCCAAACGTAGAAGGTCGGCGCCTGATTCAATCCAGCTGCTTGGAACAGTGCGGTCCAATCCAACCCGGGCGCTTTCTGCTCGAACTCGGCCCGGGCCCAAACAGCCGCGCGTTTGGAGTCGGCGGACTCAGCTCGGGTGGCGTGGCCCTCGGCGATTTTGAGCTCAAGCGCAATGATTCGCAACGCGGCCGCTCTGGGGTCGGCATAACCGGCCAGGCGCAGCATGGCTTCCACGTGGGCTTGATAACGCGTCCGTAGTTCGGCCATCTTGGGCGACGGCGACACGTAATATTCGCGATCGGGCATGCCTAATCCCCCTTGCAGAAGATACGGATAATGATGTTTCGGGTCGTAAAGGCCCTGCGTCACCCAAACGCCAAACAGGTTGCCGGTGTAAAATTCCGTGTTATTGAGTGCGTCGACATCCGCGCGGAGAGTCCCGCCAATTTGCCGGGCCAGTCCCTGACGATCGGCAACCCCCGCGATCCTCGCCAACTCTTCTTTCACCGGCGCAATCCCGCGGCGCTCGATGGTTGCTTCGTCCATATACGCGGCGTAGAAGTCGCCCACCTGCCTGGCCGCGGCCGTGCGCGTGGAATTCGTTTGGGCGGCTTCCTCGATCAGCTTCGTCAAGTTCTCCCGCGTCCGGTCCTGGACGATCGCCCCGGTGCCGTAGGAAGCTTTGTCCGGCGGAATCTCCGTGGTCTTTAGCCAAGTCCCATTCGCGAACCCGTCGAATGAATCGCCTGGCGGAACGGATCGATCCATGCCCGCCAAATCCACGCCGGTCGTCGCCGCCGATTCAGCCGCAGGCGTATTTAGGATGACATGGCCCGCTGCTGCCAGGCAAACGGCCGCCAACCATGAGAGCGGAGACGCTCGGAAAATGGAGGTGCTGGTGCTCACCCTTCCAGTTATGACCGCCAACGGGTTTGCTCGGCAACTCCCAAGTTGCCAGTTCTAAGCCCTTGAACGTCGTTGCCCTCGGATAACAACGATCGGCCCGGACGGGAAATCTCATCCGGGTTGCGCCGGGTCACCCCTCCTGGCCCCCGCTACCCTTTTGGAAGCGTCCCCTGTTCGGTCGAAGTCGACGAGCCAATCCGCGATCGCTTGGCGGCGTTTGCCGATTGATTTGGAGTCGATCGCGTCGGAGCCTCGGGCCTTGGCTGGGATGAGTCGGTTTACTTCAACGGCATGCCTGGCTCAGGTCGGCCATTCGTCGTGAGGATTTGAAAGTGATGCACGCTCGCGGCGGCTGGATGATCGCTCGTCCAGACGATCTTGCGTTCGGCTGTCACTTCAATCATGGATGTCCCCTGGCTTGCCCCATGGCTGCCCACGACCGTGTTGCCATTGGCCAGTCTTTGGGCTCCGCATGGATCGTTGAATAATCCGCCCACGTCCTCGTTGGTGACTTTCCAAATGATCTCCCCGCGGGGTTCAGTTCGACCACCTTGTTGCCGTGAGTCAGCGATACCACTGTGTTCCCGTTGTCCAGACGGATCGCGGTGAAAGGCCAATTCTCGGCTGGACGCCCTCCGATCGAATCGAGATCGGTGCGCAGCACGCGAACGACCTGACCGTCCGGTGAGTATTCTTTGACAGCGAAAGCGAGGAGATGCGGAACGAGGAAGTTCCCATTCTTGAGCTGGCGGGCCATGCGCGTCTGCAAGTGAGCATTGTCGGTCTCGGGCTGCAGTCGGATGCTCAAGATGACATCTCCGCCCGGGCCGATCTCCAGCAATCGAGGTTGGGCGCCGAGTTCTGTGACCATGGTGTGACCGTTGTAAAGGCGTTGAGTCGTCCCGATCTCTCGATTCTGCGGGCTGAGCCGGTAGGAGAAAACCGCCTTATTCTCCGGAGTGATTTCTTCGACACGATCGCTATAAGCGACAAGAATGTGGCCGTTCGGCAAAACGAAGCCATCCCGGGATCCGCCGGCATGCTCCCAAGTCACGACACCTTCCTCCGAAATGAGGGCGGTCCTGGATCCCATGACCAAATAGGCATGGCGGATCGCGGATCGATCTCCTGACTCCGCCGGATAAAGCAGCGGCATGGAGCAGCTCCCCACGACCGCCACGATCAAAATGCGTGCAAGGCCAGTCTTCATGGATGCGCCCGACTATGTCCCAAAGTCTGATGGGCCAAAAGAATGAAACGTTGCGGGCGCGTCCAGAGTCGTGGGGTGCGGACCCACTGTAACCAAGGACCCGCTCGCGACCGCCTGTTTTCGTCGGCGCAAATGGACATAGCCGCTTCCAAAACCCACCGTAACATTTTCGTCTGGAATACCCACATCACCAAGCGCTTGAAGAAATAGTGACAAATGGAAAGAAATCTGTTGAATCCAGCGCATTAATTGAATTCACCCATCGACACCGCGATTTCTGGGTCGCGCTGCGCATGGTTCGCTGGGGACAGCAACTTAATCCCAAGCGGGATCGCGCCGGGTTGACCACCACTCATTCAGGGTTGGCATGAGTCATACAATGACGGGCGCGTGTTCGTCTTCACCCCCGGGCTCCACGATCGGCATCAACGATGGATCCGCGGACAAAGACATCGAGGGGAATGCCGAAGCCTCCGAGAAACTGGCCAAGGCCGCCTATCCCAAGAGAGTGTTCGGCCTGAATCCGGCGAATTGTTCCAAGGCAAACCGACTTCGCCAATCAGCGTGCGCCGTCGTCTGTTTTTCCAATTCGCCGTCGCAGCAACCCCGCCTTATCCACCTCGTCTTTGCTGAAGAACTCCGACTGCAGGGAGGCGAATGCTTGCTTGCTCGCGTTAGTATTGCGCTGGAGTAAATAGCACTCGATCAAATCAAACGTGGCCCAGTTGTACTCGCGGTGATCTTGTCCGGCCGCGGCGATGGCTAGCTGAAGGCGCGCGATCGCACCTTCAAGATCCTTGCTCATTTCGCATTCGGCCCACTGGCGGAGGGCTCCGCTCGAGCCCGGGTTCAGGGCGACGAGGTTGGAAAAGTCCCTTACGGCTTCTTCGCATCTCCCCATGCTCTTCAGAATCTCGGCCCGGGCGGCTACTGCCTGAATGGCTGCCGGATCAAGCTCGATGGTGCGGCTGAAGAACCTGATCGCCTTCGGAAGGTCACCGGCGAAACGAAAATTCTTTCCGAGCTCAAAAGGCACGCGGGGGTCATTGGGAGCAAACGCCAGGGCTAACTCGAGCGACTCGATAGCTTCGCGATATTTCCTCTGGTCAAACTTCTCTTGCGCGGCCGCGAGAAGTTCATCGGTGCTGGCTGGGGCAGGGTGGCTTGCCAACAAGCCCGCATTCGCGGAGGAAGGCGTCGGCTTGGCGGGCTTGGTGTTTCCAGACCAATGGTATACTGCTGCCACAAAAGCGCCGAGGAGTCCGAGTGCGCCCGCGATCCACAACCCTCGCCGAACCCAGAACGATGCTGCTTTCGGAGGAAGAAATTCCTGCAAGAAGGTATTCACCGTTGCAGGGGTGACGACGCTGTCCACCCATTGACGGCGGATCTCGTCTTCCTGGGCAAACTCAGCTTGCAGGCCCTTTTGGAACTCGACGTACTCGATCTCGTCCGGCGTTAGACTTTTTGCTTGTTGTTGCGGATTCGGCATTGCTTGTAAGCCCTTGAAATGGTTGATTGATCTACCCCGAACAACTCCCTCGCGATTTCCTCCTGGGCGAACTCCAAGCGAATCAGGAGGAGCAAATCGCATCGCTGGGCGCATGGCAAAAGCGACAGGACATCCGGACTTCCCTGTGTGGCCAGGGAATCGCCGATTTGGCAGACGCCCTCTCCTTGAAGGATTTTTATGGGCGGAGGAAGGGTTCTCATCCGTTCCTGGTCGAGAAATCGCCTCAAAACATCGAGGATGTCCCCTTCCGGCACGGAGGGCGCGGCCGAGCCGGTCACCAGCCCCTTGGCCATCTTAAATAACATCATCTTTAACGAGCGCTTGCCTTCGACGATATCCAGCAGTTCAACCAGCCTCGTCTCACTCTTCAACGCATTGATGTAACGCAAAACGATCGCCGCAATATCGGTCGCCTGCTTCCGGAACGCATCCTCCCCCAGTTCATGCTGACAGATCACCGCAATGAAGTCCTGAATCCGGCGGAGAATCGCCAAAATGGTCACTCGCTGCGCATCATTGAGCTCGCGATGCGCCAGGTAGAAAAGCATCAGGCGAAGCAACCGCACCAGCTCTTCATCCGTGACAAAGTTGCGCTCTTTCATCGATTCGACCGTTGAAAGCATAGCCGACGCGGGCTCCCCGGCAAGCCGAACCGGCAACTGTGCCTGCATAAGAATGAGGGGTCTCTTGCGGAACAAATGGAAGCGCTCTCCGCTGCGCATAAACGGCTGTTTTCATTGGTCGCCATTGCTATTTCAACGCGAGAGCGCCGCCGACGCTGCATAACCCTCAGCGCAAACGACGCTGTGTTTCTACCTTGTTCCGCGGCCGGTAATGGCCCGTGCGGGCCGGCGGCCGCAAGCAACCATAACATCAACACAAAGGTAGCATGAGAAGGAACCTGGCGATAACTGCCGCTCGGTTTGCTATTACTGCCAAGTGAATCAAGGAATCCTATGCGAACGATCCAACGACAACTGTCAGTCACCGCGCCGCGCGCGTCCCGCAAGTTGCTGGTCAACAGCTTGGTCTTAGTCGCAGTCGCGCTTTGCTTTCAAACTCAGGGCGCCAAGAAGCCCCAGAATCAGCCGCCGCGCATCCAACTCGCCGCTCAATCTGAGATTGGTCTAGGCTGCGGAAATATGCCTGCCACCGTGCAAATCCCAGCCACCGTGGTCGACGACGGACTCCCGAAAGGTAAGAAGCTAACTTACCGATGGAGCATCACAAGCGCTTCCGGTGCCGCCAATGCCGCAGACTTTACCCTCCTCAACGCCAGTCAAAGAGTCTGCAGTCTCACCGCAAAGACAGATGGCTTGTGCAAACTGCGCTTGACCGTTTCCGATGGGGAGAAAGAATCCTCCGCGGAGACGTCCGTTGTCACTTACTACTCTCCAGCTACGATCGACATCGGCGCAGATATTCAAGGAACTATTAACTACCGAAACCAAGGCGTTAGTGGCGCTCTGGTGAAGGCGTTACGTAAGGGCCTCGTGGTCGCCACCACCTATTCGGACTCGAGCGGCCATTACAGTTTCTCGCGCCTGCCGGGCTCATTCAGCAAGTATTCGATCCAGGCATCGTTGAACGGCCGCACCGGCGATAATAAGGAGTGCGCGCTTCTCCTCCCTTGCCGTTCCTATCGATATGGCGCGGCAGGCTGCAACGTCAACCTGCGGTAGCATCACCTGCTCGATATCCAAAGGGGAGCGAACAGTCGCTCCCCTTTTTTGCCGTTTGTTCCAAAGTCCTGGACGGTTGGTGCAGCGCGCCGCGGAAGATCTTGTCGCCAAGCGCACCTTTCCGGCCACGGATCCCGAGGATGGCCACCGTCGAGTGATTCACTCCGGGTCGATCCGGACTTCCGTGGCCAGAATGCCGGAGCTCGGGCAGAGCGTCCGCAGAACACTCAAGGAGTCTCGATCTCGCCGCGGAGCGGAACACTAGGCCGCGGTTGAAGATTCGTTCAACAACGGTTGTTGGCAATTGTTCGGGGCTACAGCTGCATCCTGGTTGATTCGTCCCATGTCCAGGCCCCATTCGACGCCGGTCGAAGAAAGGGCGAACGAAGGACGAACGAAGGACGAACGAAGGACGAACGAGCCTGAGCTGAAGTATGAGAGGGCTGCGCCGCGCAAAGGCCTTCAATTCATCGATTTAGATTGGCGTGAGTCGCATCCAGGGCGCCTTTCGTCCAAGCAGCCTTGAAAAGCCCTGATCCCGCGGGGTGTTTTCGCCCGAGGCGGCGATCGACTTCGACGCTTGGCAGCTCGTCCGACCATTTATTGCTGAGGACGAACTGGGGCGATGTGTTGATCAATGAGAGATCCCGGCGCTGCTGAGCGGGGAGGGACGGAGGAAAAGAGTGGCGCGAAAGTCGGGCGTAACGTTTCGAGTTGTAAATCCTTATCGCCCGCTTGTTTGCAAATTTAGCGCCAAATCGAAAGAAAAGTGCCGAATCCAGCGCATTAATTTCCTTCACCTCAGCTGCTAAAGCGACCTGCCCGCAGCTTCCGCCCGTAAGTCGCCTTCGCGGCAAAAGTTGGCTGATAAAAAGATCATAGTTATAAGAGTGTTAAGAGCGTGTTAACACTTGAATTGCCCTTTCCGCGCTGCCCGGGGCGGCCATCGAGCACCACGTTCATCCGCCCAAACCGAGCGAATCATCGATGGTGAATGGTCATCTGGAGTCGTCAGTTCTATAGCGGCAATTTCAGGCTCGCGGTCTGTAACGAGGTTTGATACGAACATACAACCCGCCGAGGAAAACGCAGCGCGGATTCAACCCTTGGCGCGACGCCAAAACACAGGCAGCCCGTGATCGGGCTATCCGTACCAACATATTGGAAAGGAGGCGAGTCATGAGCCGACTTCGATTCGACACATTCTTCAAATCCGCTACGGGTCATGGCCAGGGACCGTTCGATTACCAACGCCGCCTTGCATGTGGCGAACGTGGCGGCCGGAGCGAAAGCGAGTGGCTGTCCAGTGGCACGGAATGCAATTCTCGACTCATAAGCATCCCAACCGGCCTCGGGAAAACCGCCGCCGTCGTGCTTGCGTGGCTTTGGGATCGTGTTCAACGACAGAATCCGAAATGGCCGCGCCGCCTTGTCTATTGCCTGCCAATGCGGACGCTCGTGGAGCAGACTGCTGGCGAGGTGAAAACGTGGGTCGCAAACATCCTCGCCGACCGAAATGGCGAACCCGCTCATGATGCCCAAGCGAAGGCCAAACTCGAATGGCTCCGAGACAAGAGTCCCGTCATCCTCATGGGCGGCGAGGACGCTGGGGAATGGGACATCCACCCCGAACGCGAAGCCATTCTCATCGGCACCCAAGATATGCTCCTGAGTCGCGCGTTAAATCGCGGCTACGGGATGAGCCGCTACCGTTGGCCGATGCACTTCGGTCTGCTGAACAACGATTGCCTTTGGGTGATGGACGAGGCGCAGTTGATGGGGCCGGGACTTTGGACTTCAGGGCAGTTGGACTGGATGCGGCAGCACCGCTTTGGCGTGTTGAAATCGTGCTTCACTTGGTGGATGAGCGCAACGCCGAGCCCTTTGTTTCTCGAAACACCAGACCGGCGGAAAGATGCTGCGACCACCATGCCTTTGGTGGAAGTCGGCGACGACCCGGCCGCTCTCTCACGACTTAACCCCGCAAGACCGTTGAGTTTTTGGAAGGACACCTCACCCAAGGCCAAAGGGAAAAAGAAAGGCGCTCCGCCAGCAACTTTCTTCAACAGCTTGGCGGCTGCGATTCGCGCCGAGCACGCACCCGGCACGCTTTCGCTCGTAGTCTGCAATTCCGTCAAAGCCGCACAGGAGCTATACCGCACGCTTGGTTGCGAGGATGCCATCCTGCTGACATCGCGCTTCCGTCGCGACGACCGCGTTGAACACACAAAGCGTCTGCTGGCTTTTGAGAAGCAGCGCAAAGCAGTCGCAGAAGAGAATCCGAAAGACGACACCGTTCCTAATTCCCAGGGACTCATCTGCATCTCCACCCAAGTCGTCGAGGCGGGTGTTGACATCTCCGCTCGCAGGCTCTGGATGGAGGCCGCGCCGTGGCCGTCTGCGCTGCAAAGGCTCGGACGACTAAACCGTGACGGTCGCGCCAACGGCAAGGCCAGAGCCTTTGTCTTTGAATGGCCACAGGAGGGAAAGAAAGCCAAAGGCCAGCCCATTGGCCCTTATGAAACGAAAGACATCGAAGTCTCCGTGAAACTCCTCACCAAACTCGCAGCGATTTACGAAGCGGAACCGAAGCTCGGAGCCAAAGACGCGATGGATGCACTCCGGGTATCCAGCGGCACAGAGATGGAAGTCGCGCTCAAACCCAAGGACGAAGAGTTTCCGCGCGCGATGGATGTCCACGGCTTGTTTTCCACCGAGCCAGACGTGTTTGGCGGCTTCACCGATGTCAGCCCGTGGGTGCGCGGCGCGGACAAGAATGCCGACGTCACCGTGTTCTGGCGCGAGTTCGAGGCAAAGAAGGGTCCCGGCAAAACCGAAGCCCTCACCGGCCCGACCTTCGACGTATCGGAAGGCTGTGCTGTTGCCATCCATCGCTTCCGCGACTTTCTCGACAAAGGCCGATGTCATCTCTGGGACGAACGCAACGAGCAATGGCAATCCCTGCGGACCGACGACATCCGCCCCGGCATGGTCGTCATGCTGCCGCGTTCGGCAGGCGGCTATTCAGAAGAACTCGGCTGGACAGGGAAAGCAATGGATGAACTGGCCGAAACGCCGCCACCGGGCCGGTTCAGCGACACCTTTGAGGAAGATGCCGAGTCCGAAAACGCAGGTTGGGTGCCGCTACAAACCCACCTTGCCGACGCAAAGTCAGCGGCCACCCACCTTGCCGACGCTCTGCAACTTGCCGACGCGTATCGCATCGCTTTCATCACGGCTGCGGAACTGCACGACATCGGCAAGGCGCATCGCGTCTGGCAGATCGCACTTCCACATTCCACTGACACTGCGCAGCAGCTTTGGGCCAAAGCTCCGTATGTCTTCATACTGCATGGCAAGAACTCCGCTGACTTCCGCGACTCCACGGAGCGCATCCTCACTGCCGCTAGCGTGAAGACGAAGTTCTATCGCGAGGAAGTGAAGGACAAAATCCCGCGCCAGCTTTGGAAGGTCAGCGACAAAATCCGCGATACCCGCTCGCGGCGGCTGCTTTCCGAAATCAAAGCGCAGACAGCCGGCCTTGAAGGCTGGATGCGCCGCTTCCTCCCGCGTCCAAGTTGGGACAAACCCTGCATCCGCCACGAAGCTGCATCGGTGCTCGCGGCATGGACTCAGTATTTCCGAGCGAACGCCGCATGGCCCGGCCTCACCCTATTCCTCGTCGCCTGCCACCATGGCAAAGTCCGCACAGTCCTCTACGCCCGTGGGGATGACGGTGAGGATGTCTGCGGTGTGCCGAAGCAGTCCGATTCGCTGCCGTGGGCTGGCGGCTTCAAAATGGACTTCTCGTGCGCCGCCGTTGGCATCGGCGGTGAGTTCTCCGACGACGGACTCACCTTCACTACTGCATCACCCGGCTGGACAGGCCTGGTCGCCGATCTACTCGGCGGCTGGGAAAAGCGCCCCAGCGAAGTGTCACCACCGTTGACCTTGCGTGATGCCGGCGAACTCGTCAGCTTGGGCCATTCAAGCTGGCCTACCTCGAATCGCTCATCTGCGCTGCCGACATCCAGGCGAGCCAAAGACCAACTGACCTGCACCATGCCTGATTCATCTCTCCAATCGCCAAACCGGCTCACGGTGCTGCCTTTGCCCGGACTGCATCTCGATAGTCTCGGCCTCTGCCTCTCCGCACTCGGTCTTTTGTCGCTCTGTTCGCGGCGCTGGGCTTCCGTGCGTGGCGGTTGGCGCGGCGCAGTCTTTTATCTTGCGGGTGGCCCGACTACCGACAGTGAACTCATCGAATACCTCGCGGGCATCGGTGAGCGTGGCGAGTGGAAGACATATCGAAACGATTGGGATATGCATCAACAAGCAGACACGGACTCCGAAAGTGCCGTGCATACAACTCGCTGGCGCGCGCATGACGCTCCTGAAGAAGTGCTCGAAGTGTTCCAATCCCACTTGGCGACGGCGGATCGGCTTAGCTTCAATCCTTTATTCGGAACCGGCGGCAATGCGGGAAGACGCAAGTTCACCGAGGGATGGGCCAAGGCCACGCACACTCTCAAAACGCCCCCCAAAAAACTGACACGCCAAAAGCTGAATGCAGACCTGGCCGCCTTCTTACAAGGCCAGCCAGGTGTAGTCTTGTCAGATTACAAGGCTGGCTGCTGGTTTGGCGCTGATAACAAGGCTTACAATAGCGGAATCGCGAAACCTTTCCGCAAAGGCCAAATCTCTCCCTGGGCGATGGCGCTTGCGTGCGAGGCATTCGGACTCTTTCACGGCAGCACGTCGCGGCAACTTGGTAGCGCGCGGCGAGCAACAGGCGCGTTCCCCTTCGTCACTACTGGCGCTGCTCCGACAGCAGCAGGCGAAGCGGGAAAGAATCTCGGCGAAATCTGGCTGCCTGTGTGGGAACAGCCAATGAGCTTGGCCGAAGTCGTCGCGCTTTTCCAGCGCGGCAGAGCCGAAGTAAGCGGACGCGGCGCGACCACATCGCCCGCGTTTGCCGCCGCCATTCTCCAGCGCGGCGTCGATGCGGGCATCCGTGAGTTCCGTCGCTTTCTGCTACTGCGAACGACGAGTGAAAACACCTTCGAGTCACGGCTGGCATCCGTCATCACCGTTTCGAGTAAATCGGAGAGCGCAGCCGCATCGGCGCTGAAACGCATGGTTGATTTCCGGGACAAACTTCCGGCTGATCGCAAGAAAGGCACACGCTGGATTTATGCCGGGCTGCGTGGGCCGTTGGACGAGGCTCTGGTGACCTTTGCGGAACGCCCGCAGCCCGAGACGGCACGCGAAGCAGTGGATGCGGTGATTGGCGCGCTACGGAAGGCGGACCGGAATCGCGGGCACCGCAGACATAAGCCAGCAATTCAATTCCAGCAATTGCCCGGCGCATGGGCCGCTTCACTGCTCGACACAGACGGAGAAGACTGCGTTGAAGCGCGCATCGGTCTGGCGCTCGCGACGCTATTTGCGGGGAGAAAGACTGCCGCAGTTAAACGGGAAAACGCGGCGCCGTTCTTGCCTTATTGGCTCGGTGTGCAGATGCGCGGCACCTTCTGCACCATGCCGGAGGCCGTACCATTCCGCCGGGTGTGGGGTGCGGGTACGCTGCCAGCGAATCTGGCCGCGGCGGTACATCGTCGCTTGATCGAGGAGGAACCGTCCGCCGAGCCGCCCTTCGGCGCGTGGCATCGCGTTGCGCTTGGTGACATCGAAGCGTGGCTCACGGGCGCGGTGGACGATGCGGAAGTGGAGTGCTGCGCGATGCGTTTCAGCCTTTTTCGCTGGGAAGAAAGCGTCTCCGTCGTCGCCAAGCTCCTCGGCCACGCTGACCAGCGTATCACTACATCGGGAGACCTCGCACTTTTCGCGCTGTTCAAGCCTCTTTTCCAACGCACGCTGTTGTCCGCATTGCTGCCAGAAGGAAGCCAGCGCAACAAAGCTGCCAAGGTTGGTCCATTGCCCGATATAGTCGCCCAACTCGCACGCAGCGACGTCTGCGCCGCCGTGCGTCTGGCGCGAAACGCGTACCGCGCCGTAGGCATTGAACCAGCGCACTTGCCTTCCGAGGAATTCGCCTGCGCCGACCCGCTGCGACTGCTCGCGGCGCTCCTGATTCCGGCACGCGGCGGAAGACTCACCAAACTTACTACGCCCTGGCTTTCATCACACAAGAACAACAATCAAAACACATGAGCAACACACTCGACAGCACCGCCCTGTTGGCTGACGCCAACGGCCACCGCCTCGTCCTACAAGCTACCCTCGTCCCCGTGACGGGTGACTTGTTCCAGCCTGCCGGATTTCCCGACATCGGCCACGTTATCTACGAGGCGCCACGTCCAATCATGGAAGAAAAGGGTGAAGGCAAAGACAAGAAATTGGTTCAAGCTGAGGATGCTCTCGGCAATCCGCAGTGGCGCAAGGAAAAAGTCTGCATCGTGGATAGCGCCGCCAGCATGGCGAACCACCTCGAAGCTGTCTCCCTCGCCAGTGCTCAGACGCTTGAATTGCATTCCAACCTAGCCGGGATGCCTTACATCGAGTGCTACACGGACGAAGGCTGGCCCACGGTGCGGAGGGAAGGACCGCATCGCCTCGTGGTGACCACCTTAAGCGAGGGGCATCGCTTGGCGTCCAACTACTTCATTGGTGCCAAGAGCAAGAAGAAGACGTCACCAGTATATCTCGTGGAAAACGGCCAAGTTACGAATAGAGAACTGATAGTTGTGATGCGGGAGGCAATGGGCATCAATGACCTCGACAACCGCAGCCATCCATTGCCTGGGGACTGGTGGAATGTCTTCCGCACCCATTTTCCGCTACGACCCGAATTCGCTCGTTCACGGCATTCTGTTTCCCGCGTTGGGTATCAAGATTTCCAGAGTCCTCACTGCCCATCACGAAGCCTTCGGCGCCGATCGCGTTGGTCTCTCTGGCGTGAAGTTTGACAAATTACAGAAGACGAATTCGGGTCAGCCTATTTTCTCTGTGGACAAGGAGACTGCCTGCGAGATTCGCGCAACCTTTGTCATCGACCTATCACTCATCCGCTCCTTCGGAAATGGAACCAATGGATTGAACCTTAGCCAGAAGCTCTTCCTGCTTGAACTCGCCTTGTGGAAAATCGGACGCCTGCTGTCCGGTCCCTATCGTTTCCGCAGTGGCTGCGACCTCAAACTCGCGGCGCTCGCACGGATCGAAAACGGACAGTCAACGGAACTTTCAGCTACGGAACTGAACCGTGAGATCGCGACAGCCATCACGAACGCTGGATTCCAAGACCCGCGTGTCACGAAGGTCTATTGGCCCGCTGCTGAACTCTTCAAGAAGCCGAGTAAGGACGAAGAGGATGAAGGCGGCGAAGAAGGAACCACTGAAAACGATGACGAGTAAGCCATGCAACTCATTCTTGAGCAGACTTTCCCGCTGGGGCGCTTTCATGCGACACCGTGGAAAGTCTTTCCCTACGATGACCCGCACGGCGAATGGCCGCCCAGCCCGTGGCGACTTGTCCGCGCTGTGCTGGCCCGTTCATTCCAACTCGACCGGGAAATTGCCGACTCCGCCGCCAACCACGCAAGACTTCGGGAATCTCTGGTTCGCGCCTTTGCCACCAGCGAAGTCTCATGGCAACTCCCGGCATCAACCTGGCGCGGGCCGGGCCTGCGGCAATACCAGCCTGCGGAGTTCAGGCGCGTGCCTGCGAGCGCAAAGGAGCCTGGAATGATGACCTACAACACCACCAAAGTGTTGGACAACTTTTGGGTGACCTCAGATGGAGATGCCGCACCGGTCGTGTGGTTATTCGAGGGGCCGGAATGGACGGATGCGCTGCTCTCGCACCTCGACGCCTGCCTCGCCCGGATGACTTACTTTGGCCGCGCTGAATCCATCACCGAAATCCACCGTCTCTCGGCCCCGCCTGTGAATGGCTCCCCGCTCGTCAAATTGCACCTTTGCCGCACTGGCAACGCTGTCCCCGTCCTTGCGTTGAAGCCTGATGCGAGTCTTGCCCAACTTGAAGCTACGACCGACGCGCTCAGCGTTAAGGACACCAACATCCCGCCCGGCTCCCGCTGGATGTTCGCCGAGCGCCCCACGCGTCCCGTTATCAAACCGAAGCCTCGCCCCAAGCCCGCACTCTCGCCTGTCTCGCTCATTCAATTCGCCATCGGTTCCAAGGTCGCCCCCCGCTACAAAGATACGGTGCTCGTCACCGAGCGGTTTCGGAACCGTGTGCTGGGCTGCTTCACGCGAATCGTGACCGGCAATCCCAAAACAAAGTGGATCGGCGCGTCAGAAGAGGTCCGCGAACAGGCATTCCTGTTGTCGGGCAGAGATTCCAAGGGCAACCCGGCGACTGGTCACCGCCACGCTTCTTTTTTCCTGTGTGGAACTCCTGACTCCCCATCGCGGCTGTGTGTGTGGCGACCCGAACCATTCACCGATACTGAACAACGCGCCATTCTCGATGCCGCGAGCACGCCACTGCCGCTGAACTACAAAGACGACCCGTGGACACTGACCTTGGTCCCACTGGACAAGCTCGTTCCACCGCCGCCCGGCTTGGATGGTGCAGCCCACGGCGAATGGAAAAGCCTCGCCCCCTACGTGCCGCCCCGACACGTCTATGGCCGCTCCGGCAAGGAGAAGCCCGGCTGCTCTGTGCAGGATCAAGTAATGGAGGAACTCGCAAGCCGAGGCGTCGAAGTCGCGGGTTTGACGGTAACCCTTGAGCGTTCTGGCTGGGTCAAAACTCACCGCTTCAAGTCAGGACTGGGCGAGCGAACGAACAATGACAAGCTCGGATACACCGTAAAGCTCAGTTTCCGAGAGCCCGCCAAAGGGCCAATTTCTCTTGGAGCATCATGCCACTTCGGCCTTGGCCTGTTCGTGCCATCGGCGCTCGTAGCGATTGAACGATGAACGATAACCGATGCCGTGAAAACTCTACAGGCGAAAGCAAGAGTCGAAGGGCTAGCGTCGAACAAGCCGCGTTCCGCGCGGCAGTTTCCGTGGACGAAGGAGGAAGATGCGTGGCTCGGCAAGTTGACTGACCGCGAAGAAGCAGAAAAGTTGAATCGAGCGCTCGGTGCAGTGCGGGATCGGCGCAGGTTTCTCGGCAAAGCCGCTGTCGGTCATGCGCCGCAACCGTTCGGCATGGAACGCGAGCCGCGCGACCGTTACGCGCGGTTGTTCGCCACGAAACCAAATCAGGAACTGTGCACCATTCTCGGTTGGAGTTACAAACGGATTCACATGCGCCGCCGCCAGTTGGCTGGCGGCAAGGTGAGGAAACTGCAACCGGAGTGGACGTTGGAGGAAGATCGTTTGCTGGGAACGAAGCCGGACCAGATGTTGGCGCGGAAGTTTGGCCGCACGATCGTTGCCGTCGAAGCGCGTCGCATTCAACTCAACCGACCCAAACCGGATGCCGCGTTCAAAGTCGTCAAGGTGATTGCGTCGGGTTCTCGTCGCAAGCAGTCCGCGAATACGGTGAAGGCCAAACCAGGCGCGGCGTATTGCACCTGGATGGCGGAGGAAGATGCGTTGCTTGGCAAGTTCACTGATGAAGAAGTCGCGCGGCGCACCGGACATTCTTTGACGAGCGTCCGCCAGCGCGGACGAAACGCCACATTCTAAGTGTGCGCCAGGCCGCGCGCGGATTGGCGACCAGAGGAAGAAGCGCTGCTGGGAACAGCGCCGGATGGCGAGATTGCGTTTAAAGCGGACGCTGGCGGCAGTGAGGTTCCGCCGTTCCAAGAAGGGCATCCCGGCATGCGATGGCTTCTGCGCCGCATGATGTGATTTATGGACGAAATTGAACCCATTCCAACTGAGCCGCGTTCGACCGAACCGGAACAACCAAACGTGTCGAGAGGTATTTCGCCCGGAGCAGACGCTGGGAGATCAGACGGCGCGAGGCGGAGCCCCTCGCGTCCGAAGGCCGAGCCCCAGCGAGTGGAGATCCGGTTGCGAGTGGCGCCAGCGGAACCGCACCAGACAGAACCGTTGAAGCCAGCTGGGGAAGCCGCCTCAGAGCCAGCTTCGATTTCAGTGACGCCACCAGGAGGCACAGCGACGATAACAGCCGGGGATGGAGATGTTGAGCGTCGAGAAGGCGAGCCGCAGCAAATACCGGCCCGGATGCTGAACGAGTTCGTTTATTGCCAGCGACTGTTTTATTACGAATTCGTCGAGGGTGTATTTGTGGAGAGCGCCGACACGTTGCGTGGCGAGGCTATTCATCAGCGCGTTGATACTGGCACCGGCGCGATGCCGAAGGCCAAGCGAAAGACGGCTGCTGAGAAGCCAAAAGCAGAGGAAAAACCAGCGGACACCAAATCCGCCACGAAGGAGGCAGAAGCACAAAACGCGGAGCCTGAAACGATTCATTCCCGTTCTGTGCAGATGGGTTCCGAACGTTTGGGTGTGGTCGCCAAGATGGACCTGGTTGAGGTGCAAGCCGCGCAGGCCATCGGAGCCGCGCGCGCCGGTAAGGCGGAGACAGAAGATTTGTTCGCGGCGCTGGAGGTTTGTCCGGTCGACTACAAGGCAGGCGCACCCAAAGAGGGAGTGGAAGGTCCGGACGGCACAGGCTTTATTGAATTATGGGACACGGATAAAATGCAGCTTGGGCTGCAGGCGTTAATTCTGCGCGACAACGGTTACACCTGCGACGAGGGGATCATCTACTACCGGAGCACGAAACAGCGCGTTCGACTGCCAATCACGCCCGAGTTGGAAAGCTGGATTCTCCAAAACATCGCCGAGGCACGGCGAGTGATCACCGGGCCGATTCCAGCGCCGCTGGTCCATTCACCCAAGTGCGTGCGCTGCTCCCTTGCGCCGGTCTGTCTGCCCGACGAAACGCGGATGCTGGCCGAAGCGGAATTGCCTCGTGAGTCAGACGCGGACGAGAAAGCGCAGTCAGGCACACAGCTGCCACGTAGGTTGATCGCCGCACGGGATGATACGCGTCCATTGTATCTGAACACGCCGGGCTATCGCGTTGGCTGCAAAGACGAAGTCCTGACCGTGAAAGACAAGGACAAGCTCATCGAAGAAGTGCGGATGCGCGACCTCTCGCACGTTGCCCTGTTCGGCAACATTCAAATCTCGACCCAGGCCATTCAGACGCTTTGCGAGCAGGAAATCCCGGTGACGTACTTTTCGATGGGCGGCTGGTTCTACGGGATCACGCGTGGACACGGATTGAAGAATGTCTTTCTGAGGATAGAACAATTTCGACTGGCGCGCGACGAAACCGTTTGCCTGTCGCTGGCGAGACAGTTTGTGCATGGAAAGATTCGTAACCATCGCACGCTGCTGATGCGAAACCATCTGGAGCCGCCGGAGCCGACTATCCTGAAACTCAAACGGGCGGCAGAGGACGCTCTCGCCGCCGAATCCATTGAAGAACTTCTGGGGATCGAAGGTGCGGCCGCAAGTCAGTACTTCCAGCAGTTCAGCGGGATGGTGAAGGTGGAAGATGATTTGCCAGGTCTGCCGGTCGGAAGCACCAAGCAGCGCACGTTCAATTTCAACTTCAATAACCGCAACCGTCGTCCGCCGACTGATCCCGTCAACGCGATGCTTTCCTTGGCCTACAGCATGTTGACCAAAGATTGCGCGCTGGCGGCATTGGCGGTTGGGTTCGATCCCTATATTGGGTTCTATCATCAGCCGCGTTTCGGCCGGCCCGCTTTGGGGCTGGATTTGATGGAGGAATTCAGATCGCTCATTGCGGAGTCCACCGTGTTGAGTTGCATCAACAATCGAGTCGTCACGGACAAGGACTTCGTCCGCGCCGGCCAGGCAGTGAATCTCGCGGCGCCGGGACGAAAGAGATTTTTCCAAACGTATGAGCAGCGCATGAGTTCCTTAATTACTCATCCGTTATTCGATTACAAAGTGAGCTACCGCCGAGCCCTGGAGTTGCAGGCGCGCCTGCTCGCGAAAACGCTGACGGGCGAGATCGCTGAATACATTCCTTTGATGACGAGGTGAAGCATGCGCACTACCTACATCGTTTGCTACGACATCGCCAACGACAAGCGGCTCCGAAAGGTGTTTAAGACCTGCGGCAATTTCGGCGACCACCTCCAGTTTTCCGTTTTTGAGTGCGATTTAAGTCCTTCCGAAAAGATTGAATTGGAGACGGAATTGAGCGACATCATCAATCACGATGAAGATCAAGTGATCTTCGTTGCCTTGGGACCGGCGGAAGGGCGAGGCGACCGGGTGATTACAGCACTCGGACTGCCTTATGTGAAGCTCGACGCGCCGTGCTATGTCGTTTGAGACGTTTGCGATCTTTGACATTTTAGCAGGCGAGCGGTGAGGTGGTAGGCAAAAGGCTGCCATCGCTCGCATCGCGTCAAACGATGTTCAGCCAGCAACTTATGACGAGTGACCGAGAGAGAATCGCCATGAAACCGATTGAGACAGCACAGGCAGTCGCAAACACTGGATCGCCAATCTGCACCCGTGCGAGTTACAAGAAGGCCCTCTCCGCGCTCAAGCGAGCGCGGCCCCGTTGAAGCTGCAATTGCACGAGCATCAAGTGCCGTTGACAATCGAGCTCTCCGCGCTCAAGCGAGCGCGGCCCCGTTGAAGCGCACTAAAGTCCTTTGGCATTCTTCCTGCTGCCTACCCTCTCCGCGCTCAAGCGAGCGCGGCCCCGTTGAAGCTTCTCTTCGCGCAGCGCTTTTACGGTATTTGGAATCGCGCCCTCTCCGCGCTCAAGCGAGCGCGGCCCCGTTGAAGCAATGACCCAAGCGACGCCCTGGCTGTTGCGATGATGACTGCTCTCCGCGCTCAAGCGAGCGCGGCCCCGTTGAAGCAACGCCGAGCGGCGAGCTGCTGATACCAACTGGGTTGCTCTCCGCGCTCAAGCGAGCGCGGCCCCGTTGAAGCGAATACTGCACCATTTTCATGCTGTCGATCATGTGTCCCCACCTCTCCGCGCTCGGCGAGCGCGGCCCCGTTGAAGCCTGCCTTCCAGGAACTGCAGAACAGCGTCAAAGGCCTCTCTCGCGCTCAACGAGCGCGGCCCCGTTGAAGCGACTGAGACGTTCCGGATCCGGGCGTTCGCCTCCCCTCTCCGCGCTCAAGCGAGCGCGGCTCCCGTTGAAGCTGGAAGACTGCAACGCCCACTTGGCCGCATTCATCCCTCTCGCGCTCAAGCGGCGCTGTTGAAGCGACTATCTGCTCCGGGGTCTTGGGCAGCTCGATGGTCTCTCCGCGCTCAGCGAGCGCGGCCCCGTTGAAGCAAGGAGGCGGTGTCGTCAACCCGCGACAATCCGCAGCTCTCCGCGCTCCAAGCGAGCGCAGCCCCGTTGAAGCCAGTTGCCGTAGTCCTGGGCCTGGCGGATTTGGGTATCGCTCTCCGCGCTCAAGCGACGCGCCCCGTTGAAGCTGTCCGTCGATCGGGCGCCGCGGTAGGCTCTCCCATCGCCTCTCCGCGCTCAAGCGAGCGCGGCCCCGTTGAAGCTCTGGCGAACTGCTTCCGGTATTGCCACCTCTCCGCGCTCAAGCGAGCGCGGCCCAGGTGAAACCGCAAAATCTCACGGCGCCCTTCGACGTTGGCTGTCTCTCCGCGCTCAAGCGAGCGCGGCCGATGAAGCTGGTTCAGTTCCTCCAGCAGGTCCCGCAGTTCCTCCTGGTCCTCTCCGCGCTCAAGCGAGCGCGGCCTCGTTGAAGCCAACGATGCTCTCCACGGTTACGCCAAACTTGTCGGCTCTCCGCGCTCAAGCGAGCGCGGCCCCGTTGAAGCCCAGTTCACGGCCAAGATGCTTGAGTATATCGGGGGCTACCTCTCCGCGCTCAAGCGAGCGCGGCCCCGTTGAAGCAAGAAGATCGGATCGACGATGAACACGACGCTGTTGCCTCTCCGCGCTCAAGCGAGCGCGGCCCCGTTGAAGCCAGTCCGTTTCCTCGCCTAAGGCGGCTAAAATCTCGGCTCTCGCGCTCAAGCGAGCGCGGCCCGTTGAAGCCAGTCCGTTTCCTCGCCTAAGGCGGCAAAATCTCGGCTCTCCGCGCTCAAGCGAGCGCGGCCCCGTTGAAGCGTAACGGCTCTCGGAAAGCCCGCTGAAAATGCTGATCCTCTCCGCGCTCAAGCGAGCGCGGCCACGTTGAAGCATTGCTTTGTCTCATTTAGGCAGACCGAACGGCTCGGCTCTCCGCGCTCAAGCGAGCGCGGCCCCGTTGAAGCAAGAACTCTCCTGGGCGCAGAGGTGGCGAGCGTTGTTCTCTCCGCGCTCAAGCGAGCGCGGCCCGTTGAAGCATCGTCGTGCTCCAGAATTACAGTGTGTCCGTCCTTACGGCCTCTCCGCGCTCAAGCGAGCGCGGCCCCGTTGAAGCGACGTAAAGTCGTTGAGGATCTTCAAGACGTGGCTCGCTCTCCGCGCTCAAGCGAGCGCGGCCCCGTTGAAGCCGATAGAGCCAATACGTTGCAGTCCCGGAAGGGCATGATCTCCGCGCTCAAGCGAGCGCGGCCCCGTTGAAGCCCGCCAGGGTTGCGAGGGACCAGTTCATGGCTCGGCCTCTCTCCGCGCTCAAGCGAGCGCGGCCCCGTTGAAGCGATCCAATGGTGCGACCGCACATGGTCACCGTGGTTTGGCTGCCTCTCCGCGCTCAAGCGAGCGCGGCCCCGTTGAAGCTTTGCTGATGCATTCCCCTTGCACGTTGGCGTCACTGTCTCTCCGCGCTCAAGGGAGCGCGGCCCCGTTGAAGCGACCGGGGGTTCATCCGGGTGACCAAGGCCAAGGGCCTCTCCGCGCTCAAGCGAGCGCGGCCCCGTTGAAGCTTGAAGAGCTTCTGGTATTCCGAATCGACCCGACGCCTCTCCGCGCTCAAGCGAGCGCGGCCCCGTTGAAGCGGAGCCAGAGAACCGCCGGCTTGGGAGGGGATGTGGACTGGGCTCTCCGCGCTCAAGCGAGCGCGGCCCCGTTGAAGCAGCAACCGGCTGTCTTTCCTTCGAGGCGGAATCAGCGCCTCACCGCTGGCCGGCACCCGGCCGGCAGGGAAGCAGATGGGGCGACTGTTGCCAGGTCACGCCGGTTGTGTTAAACGAAAGCCTCACCGTTAGAAGTCCCGAAGGGCTCGATGGAATCGTTTATGAAGCGGCAACTGATCTTACTGGCGGCATGGCTGTCGGCACTCACCGTTCAAGCCAATCCGATCATTGTTGACAACGGCTCGCCGGATTATGGGAATGCTTATTACTCGGACCTGAGCCCCGGTATTGGCGGAGGAATTCAGGCGGCGAGCAGCTTCGTGGTCGGGGCGGCGAATACCCTGACGGATATTCATTGGTGGGGAGGTTACGGCATTTCCAGTTTCAGCCATGCCGTCGATCATTTCACTATTTATCTCTACAACGATAGCGGCGGCAGTCCCGGCACTGTCGCTTATACGATTCCGGTGGGAGCGCCCGCCCGAATCGACACCGGCGTCAATCTTTTCGTCTCGCTCGATATCTTCTCCTACCAATTTGATCTGCTCGCCCCGATCGTGCTGCCGACAGGCACGACCTATTGGCTCTCGATTTTGAATGATACGGCGGGCGACCCCGGTGGCGAATGGGTCTGGGCAACTTCGAACCAATTGGCCGGAGATGACCAATCTCGCTTGCTGCATTCCGGCAGTCCCGGTCCATGGGGCTCGCTCCATGTCGAATTAGCCTATCAACTGACAGGATTGACTTCGTCCAGCGTGCCCGACGCGGGTGGGACACTGCCGCTGCTCGGCGCGGCCCTGTTCGGATTTGGCTTGCTCCGGTGGCGGACGGCTCGCGATGCCTGACGTTGGCTGGCGGATACGCCGGAAGTTCGTCGCGCCAGACGACCGCCTGCGCAGCCGGGCGCGCGCGGGCCAGTTCCCGTCCGGATTCTCGGGATGGCGCGTGCGTTTCGCGGCGTCATGGCCGCCTGGCCTCTTTCGAAAGCGAGCGAAGGTCTGCGGCGATGCCAGGTGTGCTGGCCGGAAGGCGCCCCAGGCTACCCGCTCAAGTCGAGGTGGGGCGGATTGACATGAATGGTCGTATCGATCTGCAGCCGGGCGAGCCCGACCAAATCCACCATCGCCTTTCCGGCCGCATTCATCACGTAATAGTCGTCGCCGAACGGACCGTAATCGGTGTGGTGGTTCGCGGAAGTGACGCCAACCATGTAGGGTCCATTCGGCCACACCGCCCAGAGCGGCCCGCCTGAGTTGCCCCTGGAATTGTCCTGATCGTCGCTGTCGAGCTCAGAGGCGTCGCCGTCCGTGTCTTCGTCATAGATCGAAACGCCCAGGAGGTAGGAAGGGATCTGGTTATTGAACGGAGACATCGAAGGGTAACCGGCGGCGGCCCAGACGTGCAGGTCGTCCCAATCGTCGTTATACGTTCGAACACCGAAGTAGCCGACGGAGTCGCCGAGCGGCTGATAGAGTTCGAGGAGCGCGAAGTCCCAAGCGCCGGCATCGTCACCGTCGTAGTAGGTCGTGCTCTTGACCCAGGAAAAAAAGTTCGCGCCGACGGTCGATTGGCCTTGATAGTAGCCGGGCACGAACTTCATCGCGGGCAGCAAAGGAGCACTGCGATTGGGAATGACGTGGCGCGCTGTCAGCACGAGATTGCGGCCGACCATCGCGCCGGAGCCCATGGAGCTTCCGTTGGTCGACTCCAGGCGACCGACGCAGGTCCAGGGATATCCGCTCGGAAAATAAGGCGAGCGATCGTCCGGGCCGAAAAGGAGCGCATCGAGCGGGTCCGTAAAGACGGCGCGCTTCCCTTTCGCGTTGCGGGCGATTCTTTCCTTCACGGCCGTGACCGTTGGCAGGTAGTTGCGCGCGTTCCAGGGGTGGTGCAGCGGTTCGGCGAGCGCGAGGCTGCGGGTGCCGGCCCTGGATCGCTTCGGCCTCGGAATGACTTTGGTTTCAAGCACCGGCAGTTCGAGGCGGTAGTCATGCTCCGCCGACAGGATCCAAGCCGAGACATCGCGCGCCGCGTCGAGGCGTTGCAAGCCGATCCGTTGCTTGGTCCCGCGCGGGCTTTTCTCGAAAACCAGCCCGTTCCAGCCCTGGAAGGAGTTTATCGCCGCAGGCCGTTGGGCCGTGGCGGCTTCGTGACCCCGCTTGGCAAGCTCCTCAAACGCGAATGGCAGGTCCCGGGTGCGGTTGGAGGCCCTCGATGATTTCTTCATAATTTGACTCAGGATAGAATCCGCTGGCGACGCTCCGCAGAAACAGAGACTGGTGTGCTCGGTTTCGTGGATTTTCGGACAGCAGTCTGCGGCGCGAAATCAGGTCTCGCAAGGGGATTCTGGAACAAAACCCAGACGGTCCGGCGGACTTGATGGTGGATGATCCGGGCGCACTCCGGCCTGCAGTCGGTGCCTGGTTCACTTCTGCGGGGCCTGTAGAGGAAGGACAAACCGAGTGCCATCTTCATCCTCGCTCCGGGGAAAGCCGCTTTTTGTCCGTTCTGGTCTTTGGCGGGTGCTATAGATTAATGAGCATGCTGGCTGACAATGAACTGCTGCGCCGCTACTTCGCCGAGCACTCCGAGAGCGCCTTTGCGGAACTGGTCGAACGGCACGCTTCCCTGGTCTACGGAGCGGCCCTGAGCCAAGTGCACGGCGATGCAGGTCTCGCTCGCGACGCGACCCAGATTGTGTTTATGGACCTGGCGCGTAAGTCCGGAGTCCTGCTAAAGCATCGATCGATCGCGGGCTGGTTGTATACCAGCGCTAAATTTGTGGCTGCCAAACTTACCCGGACAGAGGAGCGGCGCCAATCCCGTGAACAGCGCGCGTCGAACATGAGCACCCCTGACCTCTCTCCCGATCTTTCTCCGGAACCCGCACGCTTGCGTCCCCTTATCGAAGAGGCGATGCAGCAATTGCCGGAGGTTGATCGCGAAGCCGTCCTGCTGCGGTTCTTCGAAAAGCAAGACTTCAAGACCGTCGGCCATCTCCTGGGCCTCTCCGATGAGGCTGCCCGCAAACGGGTCACGCGGGCGGTCGAGCGGCTCCGAGCGGCTTTGCACGCGCGAGGCATCTCCTCTTCCGAATCGGCCATGACCAGCGCTCTCAGTGGCGCGGCCGCGGTGGCGCTTCCCGCCGAGCTGCAGGCGCGCATCGTTGCCGGCGCCCTGGCGACTTCGATTCCGACGCCGGCAGCGCCGCTCTTACAGCTCCTGCACGGCAAAACGTTGCTGGCATTCACAGCCATCGCGACCACGCTTGTCACTGTCTGGATCCTGCCGGCGGTTGCTCTTTCCCGATCACGCGCGAAAAGCAACGCTCTTTCGGCGCAGCTCGCTGCCTATCGCGCGGGCGATCGGAACCCCGCTTCGGCGAGCAACTCGCCCGTCAGCCAAGAAGAATTGGCCGGGCTCAGAAGGGAGCACAGTGAGCTTCTCCGTCTCCGTGACGAAATCACACGTTTGCACGCAGGGCAGCGGCAGTTGCCCACGCCGGTCGCGGCGCAAGTTTCGGAGGAGCCTCCAGCGCTTCCGCAGGTTACCATTGAGACCAAGTTCCTCAAACAACCTTCCAGCGCGTTGAAGAGGCTTGGAATGGATGCAATCGGGCTGGACATTACCGGTGTCGGCGTGACGGCCATTCTCACGGACTCGCAACTGAGCGCCCTCCTGGGCGCCCTCCAATCCAAGTCGGGTGAGATCCTCGCCGCGCCGCGAGTGACAACGTTGTCCAGCCGGCAGGCTTCCGTCAGCCTGATGGCCAGCGCTGATGTGCCCGCGGGTGGGACAATTCTTGGCCCCACAGCTGACCTGCTGGCGTCGGTCTATCCAGATCGCACGACCGTCTCGCTGCAGGCTGCGGCATCGTTGGCCGAAAAGGTGCCCGCTTCGGACGCGCTGGACGCGGGACAAGAAGTAGTGCAGCAAACAAGCGTCTCTGGCGAAGGCGTTCTCAAAGATGGCCAAACGCTGGTGCTCTGCCAGCGCGTCGGGCGAACGGCGGGGGGAGTGAATTCTCAGGAAGAGGAGAACCAGTTGCTCTTGGTTTTGATCACCCCCACGCTGATCGATCCCGCCGGCAACCGAATCCATCCTACGGACACTCGGGCTGGCGAAAGGAGCGAATGAAGCGAGGCCAGAGGCCTCTTGGTTCCGATGGCAGGCGTTCGCGAAAAACGTTGGCACGGGAGAGATCGCAGCCCGAAGGTGGGGATCTCTCCGATCCTCCATAGGTCAAGAGGGACGAGTCGAGGCGAAATGGAGCGTGCCGCCAAGCATTCTGCGCATGACGCTCGGACGTAACGTTAGAGTTGTCAGGAATTCGATCTACTGGTGCTGGACGCGTTCACGAGCGATGCTATTCCGATGCACCTTCTGACCCGCGAAGCCTTCGAGATCTATCAGCGCCACTTACGGCCATCCGGCCTCATCGCCGTGCATCTCTCAAATCTGTATCTCGATCTTGCCGGTCCGGTGGCCCAGTTGGCGCAAGCGTCGGCGCTCGAATCGGTGGTGATTGAACATCAGCCCGCGCTTGAAGCGCAACTCCGGGGCCTTGCCTCCTCCACTTGGCTGCTCGCCGCGACGACTCTGCCCAAAACCCTTTTGCTTTCGGCCGAATCCCGATTCCGCCCAGCGTCGAAACGGTGCGGACCAGTTTGGACCGACGAGCGTGCGAATATTTTCGACGCCTGGAAATGATGCGCCTCTTCCATTTTCACCTGTGAATCGACTCTCGAAGAAAGCGGGTTTTTTCGTGGCCGGCGGCCTGGTGCTGGTCGTCGCGTTCGCGGGATGGCTCTGGGAAGCTCCTGGGCTGGACTGTTTTGAGGGAGGCTGATCGGCGAATTCTCTTCAGCGAAGGAGGAGCGGTAGGATATGCCGGGCGGGTGACGATCGATCTCGATCGTGGCTTGGGGTGGGCCTTGCTCGCAAACATCAATAACGTGCGCGAATTGAGGGATCTTGCAGGCCGCACGGAAGAGATTCTAAAAAGCCGAATGTAAGCAATTGCATCCCACCCGACATGTAACCGCACATAAACAGCGGCGGATAATTGCCGCCAATGGCACGACGCACTTCAGCCGTCGCTCCAAGACGCTCCATACCTAATTTACCCCTTCCCCCCCAGAGCGCCGGAATCATGGCAGGCGAACCCGATAAAAGCGCTTGGAGGAAATGCCGACCTCATCCTGGTGAAAGGACCCTTCATCTGAGACGAAATTAGTCCGAATCGCCAGCCAACTGCGAAGATCGTTTGATGCCTCGTCAATCACCGTGTTCAGCCGAGACGAGTTTTGCGTTCCCTAAATCAATCGCTCACGTTGTTTTTCGTTCCGACTGTTCACCTGGTTACGGCTCGATCTGCTCATTCGCGGAGCAAAGATCACAGGCAGCGTCGCCCGCGGAGCTTGCCGTGGTCACGGTAGCGCCAGCACGCGGTAGAAGGCGTGGTCGGCAGGCTTCGGCAACACGAACCGCGTTTGTGTGGTGGCGGCGACCTTGGTGGCCCGTAATTCCCATGCGCCGTCGAGACTCGTGGCGCTCTGCACGCCGTAGTAGCGGCCAGGCACGCTTCGGAGATACACCACGTGCTGACCCGGCTCGATGGGTGTTCGGTCTGACCCGGAGAGATCAGCTGGCCGGGGCATGGGTTCCAGTTCCAGGCGAGAGGCGCGTTGCGTCGGATCAGTGGCGGCGAACCACTCGTCGCCGTTGGTGAACCCATCGCCGTCGGGATCATCTGCCTCGCTGCGGGCGGCGGGAAACTGCGCGGTCAGGCCGGTGGACTCGGCCCATTCTCCATAAGGCGCGAGCGGAACCCACACCGACGTCGGCCGGTCATCAAAACTGGGGCCCCAGCCAAAAGCACCGGATCGGTAAAACACGGTAACAAAATCGGACCCACTGAATGCATCGCCACCTGACGTCGGCGCGCTGCCCTCAAAGTACGCGCTCGTCAGGCTGGTGCAGCCGGAGAACGCGAAGTCTCCGATGTAGGTCACACTGTTGGGGAGGCTCACGATGTTCAGGCTCGTACAGCCGGAGAACGCGCGACCTCCGACCTCGGTCACGCTTTTCGGCAGAGTCACGCTCGTCAGGCTGGTGGAGCCAGAAAAAGCGGTAATTCCGATTGAGGTCACGCTGTTGGGAATCACGTAGGGGCCAGCCTTGCCTCCAGGGTAGGCGAGAAGCGCGGACTGCGTCTTGTTGAACAAGACCCCGTTCACGCTGCGATACGCCGGATGGAGTTCGTCCACCACGATGCTCGTGAGGCTGGTGCAGTAGGAGAACGCGGAGTCCCCGATGTAGGTCACGCTGTTGGGAATCGTTATGCCAGCCAGGCTCGTGCAGCCCCAGAACGCAAGCCACCCGATGTTGGTCACGCTTTCGGGCAGGGTTACGCTCGCCAGGCTCGTGCAGCCGTAAAACGCGCGGTCTCCGATGGCAGTCACGCTCTCGGGAATCGTCATGCCGATGAGGCTCGTGCAACTGCCGAACGCGCCACCTCCGATCTTCGTCACGCTGTTGGGGATCGTCACGCTGGTCAGGCTCGTGCAGCCGGAGAAAGCATCGCCTCCGATCTCGATCACGCTCTTGGGCAGAAACACGCCCATGCCACCGCGCGCGACTTCTTCGAGCAACTGGTAGTCACCGAAATAACGGACCGTTGATTCTGCGATTTGTGATTCTTGATTTGCGATCTCAAAGGAAGCCAGCTCACCAATATCCATCGCCAGACCAAGCAAGCACGCTGGGCAACTCGCCGCCGGCCCATCACCGGAGAGCTTTGCGCCGCATCGCGGACATGTGTCTACTGGTTGCACCAACTCACGTTCAAGGTTTCCCCGCGGTTCTTTCGACCGGTCCACTGAATACTGCTCGATCCCGGAGGAAAGGTTACAAAGAATCCTCAGCCCCGCAGGACAGTTAATAGATAGCGCAGTTCCTCCTTGGCCTCGTCTGGGTCTGCCACTGTTTCCGCGATTTCCGCTCGCACTAACCCGCCGTAACGCTGCCGCAAGCGATGGACTGCGACCTTGATCGCTCCTTCGCTCATTTCCAGTGACGCGGCCATACCGGCGTAGGAGGTGTTGCTCCTTTCACCGGATAAAACCGTTTCGACGACCGCAAAGAGATCGCCTTTGCCACTGGCCATGCATTCTTCGCGCAACCGAGACATCGCTTGTTCGGGCAAAGTCGTCGCCCAACGGTGAGAACACGCCATGTCCCCATCCGCTTCTCCCTTTCTGGAAAAATCATGTGACCTTTTCTTTTTTCGTCAGTAGTCGTCAACAAATGGACCAAGAGTTTGTGAACACAAGCAAATGGGTGATGCGGCACAGAATAATGCTCAGCCCGCGAGGAGAAATGAAAGTTACCTTTCCCGTTCTCCTGGCGGCCTTTCTCTCCGCGTCAATTTGGGCGGGAGAGGTCAACAGGGAAGCGGCGCGCCCGGATACGCAGACCTTCGATCGAGAGGTAAAAGAATCTGCTGAACAGCTGAGGCTGCCGGGCCTTTCATTGGCCGTCGTCCAGGACGGAACCCTCCTCCATCGTGTGCGCCTGGGTTTCTCGGATCTTGACAGCAGGAGACCGGTCGCCGACGGCGACCTTTTCTGGCTCGCTTCTGTTACCAAGACGTTCTCCGCGGTCATGTTGATGCAGTATGAACAGGAAGGCAGGCTTTCCTTGGAGGACCCGCTGATCGAATATCCATTCACTTCGGTGGGATTCTATCCACAGCGCATTGATGGCACGGTGCGACTCAAACACGTCCTGAGCCATACCTCCGAGGGAATTCCCGGCACGGCCTTTGTCTACAACGGAGCTCGCTACAACTTCATTTACGGGGTTTTCCAAGAGATGAGCGGCTTGAAATACCCGCAGGCTTACACCCACGAGCTGGACGTTCGGATTGTCCGGCCTCTCGGGCTGGAGGCCACCTTGGCCGGTTACCCAAACACCAACCAAAACTCACTGCGCGCGCGTGTCGTGACACCCTACGTTTTCGATTCCGCAAAACAGCAGTTCGTGGTGAATCGAAGCGCGATGAATCCAGGCACAGCCTATCCCGGCACAGGGCTGCTATCTTGCATCAAGGATCTGGCGGCCTACGGAACCGCACTGGACAACGACCGCCTATTGACCCGTTCCTCGTATGGCAGGATGACCAGCCCGTTCGAGCTCAATGATGGACGTTTAAGCGCATATGGGTTTGGATGGTTCACCACAGATTTTGCCGGTGTTCGTCTTCATTGGGCTTACGGGCTGGGCGACTCCGATTCTGCAATTTTGGTGCGTGTGCCCAGCCGGAAACTCAATTTCATCCTCCTCTGCAATTCCACCTTCGCAACCGAGCCGTCGTACCTTGGCGGAGGCAACCCCGTTACTTCTCCCTTTATCGTGGCCTTCTTGAAGCATTTCGTATTCGAGAAAGATCCGGAGGCCATTGACTACAGCGGAAACCAAGACACGATTCGAAAGAGCCTGAACGCACGGCTGGCAAAGGATCGGCACCCCATCTATATCGCCGAACTCCTCAGCCAAGCGCTTACGCGGACCTTCACCGAATCGACTTTCAAGACTCCCATTCGCCAGGGAGAAGGATTGGCCCAATTGCTGTATGACTTTGATCGAGAATTGTTCACCCGAAATGATCCGGCCATTTTTCTCCTGCTCGCGCATCTCAGCGGATCCGGGTTGGATGAGGCGTCGCAGATGGCCGTTGAGGCTTATAACGCCGCAGGCCATTTTCATCCGTGGAATGTGATGTCCATTGCCAGGCGGTTCGAAGCCAAAGGCGACCGGGCAGAGGCCTTGAGATATTATCGCATGCTCGTGGACGCTAACGGATTCGATGAGGCCGGAGAAAAGATCCAAGCCTATCAGGTTCTGGCGCGGGAATATGCGAAGCAGGGCGACTTCGAGAAAGCGGGAGACTATTTCTGGCGCGCGCACATCTACACCTGGCAACAGGGTGGCGACGGGGCGAACATCGCACAGGAGATCAACAGGATGGCGAAGAGCCGAAAGCAACAGATTGGGAGGCGATGAACCACGTGCTCGTTGCCTTGTCCGACGGATGGATCGCGTCCAGGACGAGAATCCTGAGGCGGGAAAACACCTCCCAAAGTCGAACGACACTCCAGTGCATGTCGACCACACCCGGCCCTTGGACATGACCTCGTCACCCATACTGTCGAAGTCAAACAGTGACGAATTGCTCATGGCGCGAGTACGCGACGGCGAAATCGAGGAACTTGGCGTCTTGTACGGACGTCATCGTGGTCCACTCTTTAGGTTCTTTGTCCGCCTGACCGGCAGTCATGCGCTCAGCGAGGATTTGGTTCACGATGTCTTTCTCCGCATGCTGAAGTACCGCCGCTCGTTCGAAAAAGGTAAGGTTTTCAGAACCTGGATGTATCAGGTTGCCAGACATGCCCGGATCGATTCATGGCGCAAACGTCAGGGCGAGATTTCCCTGGAAGGCGCGGGTGCCCAGTCCTGTGAAAGCTTGCCCAGTCCCGAATCCAGTCCCGATCTCTCCTTGCGCCAACAACAGGAACTGAACCTTCTGCAAAGAGCACTCGGAGAATTGCCCCTGGAGTCGCGAGAGGTGCTTGTCCTGGCCCGGTTTCAGGGGCTGAAATACGAAGAGATCGCGCGGGTTCTGGATTGCAGTGTGAGCGCCGTCAAGATGCGCGTCCATCGGGCGCTCAAAGAAGTAAAAGACCAATTCATGCGGCTTTCAAAGGAGACATAGAAATATGAACTGTGAACGCGTCAAAGAACTGCTCCCCGACGCACTGGCCGAAACTTTGGACGAAAGGACCAAAGGCGAACTGGAGGCTCATTTGAGCGGCTGTACCTCATGCCGCGACGAAGTCACGAACCTGCAATCGGTGTGGGCGAAACTGGCAACTTTGCCCGAACCAAACCCAAGCCCCGCCTTGGATGACCGTTTCCGAACGACACTTGAGGCCTTTCGAGAGGGGCAGAAGCAAGCCTTGCCCAATGAGACCCAGGAGCGCCCACTCCTCTCGGGATGCCTGGGGAGCCTATGGCCAAAGCAGCCGGTATTTCAGTTTGCCATGGCCGTTCTGTTGTTTGCCTTTGGATTGTTCCTCGGCCTTGAAACCGTGCGCAGGCCATCCTGGGACCCTGGAGCGGCTGCGACCAATCAAGCGGCGGTGGCCCAGCTCCGTGAGGAAATGGCGGCCATGAAGCAACTCCTGGCACTTTCCCTGTTGCAGCAGCCCTCGGCCAGCGAGCGTCTGCGCGGGGTGGAGTTGACCTCGCGGTTGGATCAACCTGACGTGCAGGTTCTTTCGGTTTTGCTTCGCGTCCTGGAGCTAGATCCCAATGTCAATGTCCGCCTCGCCGCAGTGGGCGCACTCCAGCAATTCATTAACCACCTTCCGGTGCGAAAGGGCCTTATCGATGCCCTGGCGCACGCGCAGTCGCCATTGCTGCAGATCGATTTGATTGACGCGCTCGTGCGCGCAAACGCCAAGGATTCCGTCACCGTCATTGAGTCGTTGCTAAAAAACCCGGAGATTGAAGCAACCGTGCGTGAACGCGCGGAAGGAGCAATCCGGAAGCTCAGTTGAGGAGTCGCCTATGAACCCAAATTTACGCTCTTTGCTTTTGCCCACGTGCCTGTTTTGCTCCGCCGCGTCGCTCGCGGCGATGCTGACCCGCGCCCAGGATATCCAAGCGGACCGGGCATCGGTCCACCTCACTAGTCCGTCACATCCTGCCAGTGTTCGGGCGAGCCTCAAGAATGGTGGGATCAAGGTGATAGGATATAACGGCAACGAAGTGCTTGTGGAAGCGCGCTTCAGCGGTCGGCAACCTTCCTTCGGCAAGGTCAAAGCAGACCCCAACGGCGCGCCATCAAAACTCGACGCAACGGCCGCAACCGGCCTGAAAGTGGAGGAAGAGAACAATCTCGTGAGGATAGGTGCTGCACCTTCGGACACCCCGATCGATTTGATAATTCAGGTCCCGTTCAAGACGTCGTTGAATCTGGTTTGCCTTACCAACGGCGCCATTCGGGTGGAGAATGTCGATGGCGAAATTGAAGCAAGCAATCAGAGAGGCCCGGTGACGCTGACGAACGTCGCGGGAGTGGTCGTCGCCGACGCCCGAAATGGCAAACTGCTGGTTCAGTTGAACAAGGTCGCTCCTGACAAGCCAATGTCTTTCAGCACTGTGAATGGAGATATTGATGTAACCTTGCCCGCAGACATCAAAGCGAAAATTGACCTGGCGACGCAAAACGGCCGAATCGACAGCGAGTTTGATGCCGGTTTGCCTCCGGGAAAGAGAAATAACGCCGCCTCTCTTATCCTCAACGCCGACGAAAACCAGCTTAGCCTTGTTCACAAAGTCGCCAACATCAACGGCGGAGGAGCCGAAATATCATTCAAGACTGTCAATGGAAATGTCCATATCCGAAAGGGGCAAAGCAATAAGGGGCACGAATAGACGAAGTGCCCGAGTTCATTACATACACTATGAATGCTGGGAATGCTTCCGGACGGTGTAGCCGTCGACGATTCGTCGCCTCTCTTGCTGCTGTTTTGGGAGGCGAATCCTTGGCTCTTCTAGAGGCCGGAGAGGCCATGCCAACTCGCGTTGTCGGATCCGCAAAACGCCCTGGCCACGCCGAAAAGATCCTCGCTGCGACGCTTTTCGTTGGCTGTGCCTGGACAGATTCAGCGGACACAGGGATCTCCGTTGTGGTGACAGCCGATCGTTCAAGGCCAGCGGCACGGGCCGCCGCTATTCACCTGGCCCAACGAATTTGGGACGCGAGGCATGAATTCGCCTTCGGATGCGAGAGTGCCGATTTAGAGCAGGCGATGTCAATGGCCCTGGATTCCAAGGAAGGCACCGTTTTTCTGACGGACAGCGGAGACAATGCCACAGCTGGAACTCCTGGTGATATGACGCTGGTCCTGCGCGAATTGCTCCGACGCAAGATCGAGAACGCGGTCGTAGCCGGCATTAATGACAAGCAAGCGGTAGCCCGGTGCCTTGAAAGCGGCGAAGGCAAAAAGCTCAAACTGTCTATTGGCGCGACCATTGAAAGGCGCTTTGGACCGCCTCTGGAAGCCGAAGCACACATTATTCGTCTAATCACCGGGGACCAACCGATTGCGGTTGTGCGTATCGAAGGGGTTGAGGCCATCCTCACCCCCGGGCCAGCCGGTTTCACTTCGCCGCGTCACTTTCACTCGTGCGGAATCGATCCTCTGAGCCGACGAATCGTGGTTGTCAAACAAGGTTACCTTTTTCCTGACCTGCGTAGAATCGCTCCTCGACATATTATGCTCCTGACACCGGGCGCAGGTGACATGCGAATCGAGCAACTGACGTACCTCCGCCGCCGGCGTCCGGTGTTTCCATTTGAGAAGGACGCTGCGTTCAATCCGGCTACCGCGCCGGTTTGAGCAGACGAATTGCCCGTGATGCCTGCTTTCTGAGCCTGTTGGTCTTGGTCCGGGCCAATCCAAAACCAAACACACATTCCCGAAGGACCATGTCTATATCTCTCGCCTGTGCAATGAAAATTAAAACCCAGGGTCACAGTTCCTCCTCTCTCGAACGCACCTCAGGAATGATACCTGAGCCGAGGCGCCTGCTCATCGCTGTTATGCTGTTGTTGATATTGGGCGCGCCTCTTCTAAATGCCCAATCAGACCCTCCATACGGCGCAAACGCCGCGGCCGGCCACTTTGTCAAGACTCCCGATGCCAAGATTTACTACGAGGAATATGGCGTGGGAGGTCGGCCACTTTTGCTCCTGCACGGCGGTGAATATGGATATATTGACGAATTTGCCGGCCTTATCCGCGAAATGAGCAAGAGCCGTAGAGTCATTGCCATCGCTACCCGCGGCTATGGCAAATCGGAAAGGGGGGCGGTTCCCCTGTCTCACCGTCAATTTGCCATTGACGCCTGGAACGTGGTGGAAGATGCGCTTAAAGAGGGAGGAAAAGTAGATGTGCTCGGCTTCAGCGAAGGTGCCATCACAGCGTATCTGCTCGTCTCCGCTCACGCGGAACGCTTCCATAAGCTGATCGCCATCGGAGGCTCAAAGGGCATTTACGACCAGACACTGCAATCCAAAGAAGCGGATCCCTTAACGCCGGAGCTGATGGAAAAGCAAGTTCCCGGCTTGGTGGCCAAACGCAAAGCCATCATGCCTGACCCCAGCCAATGGGAGCCGCTAATTCGCGAGCTGGAACTGATGTATCACGCCCCTTACTACGTTAAGCAAAACGAGATTCGATCCATAGACATCCCCACTTTGGTCATCGCAGGAGATCGCGATTCCTACAATAGTCTCGACGGCCTGGTTGAGACCTTTCGGCTCCTCCCGAAAGGGCAGCTCGCAATTATTCCGGGCTGCGGACATGTCGTAATCGACTGTAAACCACAGCTCATCATCTCAATCGTCACGCGCTTCCTGGACGAGTAGCAGAAGGGAGCGGACCTGGGTACCGACATTGCGTCACAAGCGGAAGTTACCATGCCTCAGGGAACTTGAAGCCCGCTTGAGATTGATGGCCGGGGCGAGAGGTTCCTCCGCGAGAATGGCGCTGATCAAGTGATTTCTCCAGGTGCCAGGCGCGAACGCCTTTTCATTCAGTGCCAGACCTGCTCGTTGTGGAGCTGTAAACTGAACTTAACGCGCCAACCACAGCACTGGGCGTGCCGATCGATTAGACGCTGGAAAAGCTTCTCGGCTACGAACGCTTCTCGAATCAAAGGAAAACTCTACGATCACCAGGTTCTCAACAATCAAGTCGGCTCGGAATCCCTCGTGAAAAACCTCACCTCGATACTCAATCGCGACGGCTACCTGGCGCTGGACTCTTAGCCCACGCCGCTCCAATGCCCGGGCCAGGGTCACTTCATAAACTGTCTCCAGCAGGCCAGGTCCCCAATCCCGGTGTAACTCAACCGCACAGTCGACCACGATGGTCCCGATCCCATTCTCGTTCATCTCTGTGTCTCCGTGCCTCCGTGAGCCATCTTCCTTGATCGAACGATCGAACTGAACGACAGCCTCCGAATGGCCGACGTTCTCATCGAAGCCAATGCTCTCTGAACTCCGGGAAATCACAAACCCAAAGTCGCCAGCAGCTGTTCGTTCCAGAGATTCGTTGGGCCAGAACCGCGTCATGGGCGTGATCGTTCAAGAATTATGAGTGTCTGCTGTCGCTGCCCTTCCTGCTTTGGCATCAGGGTAGTTGAATGAATAGTGAACCCTTCTCTCGCGGCGGCGTTAAGCTGCCTCTCGAAATCGGGCAGGCCGCCGGGGTCAGTGACGCCCTGAATAAGCCGATATTCATGCTCTGTCCTGCCGTGAGGGCAAGTGGCGCAACCCACCAGGGACAAACTAGCCGCCGCTCGAAATCTCTCACAGCCCGGAATCTACTCATGCGCGTAATCGGCCCAACGACAGATATCACCGACGCCGGGCCGGTGGTGCTTCGATTGGAACCGCAGCGCAATCCCGGCGTTCGGTGCAGAGACCTTGTTGGGCGAGTTTTCAGAGTAGCTTCTTGAACTCATCGACGCTGATTCCAATCTGGCGGATGATCGCCCTCAGCGTGCCGCGATCCAGTTCCGGGTGGTTGGGCACGACCGTCTGACCGAATGGATTATCTCGGCGCATAATGATGTGACTGCCGTGCTGCCGCCGCACGCGAAAACCAATCCGGATCAAGACTGCGACGACCTGCTGCCCGGAGACTCGGGGCAAGTGGCTCATACAGCCACGATCAAAGCTTCAAACTTCTCCTCCGGCACCGGCAAGCCGTCTTCTTTCAGCACGTCGACATAGCCGTCTATCGCTTCTTTGATGTTCGTGATCGATTCCTGACGCGTCCTGCCCTGAGAAATGCAACCCGGTAGACTGGGACATTCAGCCACCCAGTAGCCATCCTCTCCAGGATAGACCAGAACTTGTCTCATGGAGCTACGCTACGGACCTCGCGCCGAACGGTCAAGACGCTCCCGGCCCAACGACCAAGAGCAACGATGAGCGGCATTCCGCGTTGCTCAAATTCAAAGTTGCTGTTCTCGCCGCTCATTCGTTGCCTCGATTCGTTGGGCCTCATGCTATGGCTCAGGTACCAGCGTGATACTCGGTTCCTCTTTCAAGATCGCCCCCAAGTCCGCGAGCCATGCGAGCAAGCAAGCATCCGTCATCAATGCGAGGTGCTGGGCATCGTCCGCAGCGGCCTCTATTACGAACCGTGTCCGGAGACGGCGGAGAACCTGGCCCTGATGCGGCAGTTGGAGCAGATGCATTTGGAGCATCCGGTCTATGGGAGCCGGCGGCTGTTGGTGCTGCTGCGACGCCAGGGATATCGGATCAATCGCAAGCGGGTGATGCCGCTTTTAGGCATGCCCCATCCTGACGGGGCGCAGGTTGCGAAGTCAATACTTACTTAACCTAGTATTACTAGACCTCCCGCGACATTTCGGAAGCGTGACGGCACAGGGTGGTCATTTGCAGGATTACGGAAAGAGGATCCGGTAGAAGCTTTTTGTCAGGCCTGGGCGTGTGTCTTGAAACTGAAAAAGACCCCAGGGATCGGCAGTTACGCTGGCGATGTCGACGAAACTACCGGCACTCAAATCGACCGAAGCCTGAATTCGATGCACGCCCTTTGGGACTCCGCGAGCTTTCAGCACCGGGGCGCCATTTCCGACGCTGCTGACGGAAAGAAGCTGCAATCGGCCGCCTGGAAACACCTGGACTGCATCGAGCAGGATGCCGCCGGGCGAGCCATCTGGGATAGTGGTCAATGGAGAAAACTCCAATCTGGTCGTGCTCTCAAGCGCGGTAAACTGCTCATGGAAGACAGTCCAATGGAATTCGTTGGAGAGAGCACCGCTGTGACTGAATGTTTGTTTCAGGCGATCTCCCAGCCCGTCGAAGAGGCGAACTCTCGCCGAAGCCGGCGGGCGCGTAACAGGCTCGGCAGGGTTGTCGGTGTAGGCAAAGGTGACGGTGTAGAGCGAGCCAGGTGTGGTGGCGAAAGCTTGGGTGAGTCGCCCATGGAGGTCGAGCATCTGGACGCCCTCGAATGCCGCGCCGGTGATGAAGCCATTGCCAATGGCATCTCCGATCTCCACCGGGTTCGGGCCGACGACCCAGGGTTGTACAGCAGCGAATTGTTCTGTGGAGTGAGTCGCGGAGAAGTTTGTGGAGCAACGGGACAGATGAGCGAGTTGGTCAGTAGAGAGAAACTCGCGATGGCGCGGTGGGAGAGTGGCGAGGAGGATTGTGGCGGATCTCCCGGAATCGAACCGGGAGACGGTGGCGACGTTAGTGGGTGGTGGCAGCTTTGGAATCGGCCATGGAGGCTATAACCCGCTTGTTCGGCGCGTAACTTAGCCAGCAACTGCAGCGCCCGTTGGCGAGCCGCCTCCTTTTGTTCAGGAGTTGGCGGTGGCGCGGAGACGTCGGACTGGGCGGCGGCGGTTTGGGTGCGTAGAGCTGGACTCGGCTGATGTTCAAATCTTCTTCGAAACGGTCGATCTGCAGGAGATTGGAAAGTTTGAGCGCTCCAACATTCCTGCGTCCTCGCGGATTTCCCGCTGCAGATAACGGATGACCTTTTGAAGGTCGGCTTCATCAAGCCCGCGTGGAAAAGTTCATGCCCAGAGCCGTTCCCGATCAAAGCGCAGGCTCACGCGCTGGCCAGTGAGCTGACAATACAACGCGTGAGCCTGTTGGATCCGCTGGATCATGGAGTGTGGCGAGTGAGGCCCGTTAACCCCGGCACCTGTTCCATGGCCAACTGCATGGTCTGGGCGCTGATTTCCCGGACTTCGGCTCGAGCTGCTTCAACCAGGCTGCTCGAACAGGAGGCAGACGCTGCGCGGCACTCACGCCGTCGCGCGCACCAGAATCCACCGCCGCCGGCTCGAAGACCTTCGAGCGATTGATCCCCACGGCTTCCAGCCCGGTTTTGAGATAGGTCTGGATCTCCTCCAGACTCAGGGAGTGAGCAGATGATGGGCGCCCGAGCGGAACAGAGGGCTCGGTGCGCAGTTGAAGCTGACCCAACAGATATTCGTCGCCGATCAACACCAGGGCGAAGGTGGGCTGGCTGGGCGGAATTGAGTCCCAGGAGCAAGCGAAGAAGTTCCTCCAACGTGCTGTAGGAGCTATTTTGCGCGTCATCGAGAATGATGACGAGGGTCTGCCGGTCGTGCTCGGAAGGTAGCTGGAGAGTTCATCCGGTCCCCGTTCCGGCATGCTGGCCGCGCCTCGGCCGGGCTGACCAGAGCCACTGCTGCTCAAAGTGGCTTGGGTCAGATTGACCGGGGTGTAAGAGGCGGTTCTCCAACTGCCGCACCCACCGGCCGACCAACGTCGATTTACCCATGCCGACCTCCGCTCAAAAGCATGACGCCGCCTGAGGCCACGGTTTGATTCAACAGAGTTAGGGCTCGTTGTTGCGAGGGGATCGCCACCCATTGTGTTTCCGGCAAAGGACGAAAGGCACGGCGGTGGCGCCCCCGGGTTCGGGTGTAGAGTTCGAGGTCATTCATGGCTGGACCTCTCCTCCGTCGATCTGGCTGTTGAGATGGCGATCCACCTTGCGAGCCGTGCCGAAATCTTGCCCCTTATAGCGGACGAAAATTGGGTTCATCACCCACGGATCCAGTTCCAATTGGATCCTGAGACCACGCAAAGCGAGGTTGACTTCGTAGAGGTCGTTGTCGTGCGCACGGTCCCGTCTTTACGCACGACTCGGTCGATGCGGGTGTAGAAGAGCCGGTCCAGGTCCAGTTGGGGGATCAAAGGACGCAGGAGCGGCAAAGCCCAGGCCACGAAACGATCCTGCGGGCTCTCGCCGATGCCATCGTGAACTCGAGGGTGATAGATCTCCTGCAGCCAACGGGCAAGCTTGCCGTTGAGCTCTTCGAGTGACCCGACTCCCTGGCCGGGCAAACGCAGGCCGGCTTCAAAATCCTGCTGCCAGGTCCGGAACATCCTTTCCACTTTTCCGCGGCTCCACGGCTTTCCCGGCCGCGAGTGCACCAACCGGATGCCTAAGTTGGCGCAGACGATCTTGAGGTGGTGGTTAACGAAGGTCCGCCATTGTCGCAGTACGCTTTGTGCACAAACCCCTGCGCCGAATCCCTTCCTTGAGGCAACTCAAAAGAGCCTGATATCGGCCGCCCGTGCGTATTGGGCCTGCGGAATCAATCGGGAATGGTCATCGATGATCACGCACAGGTGAGTGGCCACCGCCTTGGGATGCAGGCTCAGGAAGGACCTGGAGAGAAGTCCACGATCCAGAGGTCGTTCACACCGGGGGCTTCAGAATGCTTTGGTGGGACCCGGGATGTTCTGGCGCAGGAGATAGCGGCGACCTTGGGCATCCAGATCGTTCTGCTCCAGCCAGCGATAGATCGCGCCGAGAGAGCTGGCAGGGTGGCATCGGCTTGTTTCCACTGGCGATAGAGCAGTTTGACCGGCACTCCCGAGAAGAACGAACCCGTTCAGGATCCATTGTTGTTGAGCGGCGGAAAGGCGCCGAGGTTTACCTCGGTCACACCGCAGCTTGGGTTTGAGTCCCTCGAAGCCGCCCTTCTTAAAGGCGTAATACCAATCTTCGAGGGTGCGTTGGGCCACGAACTGAGGGGAGCGTCGCCGTCCCCGGGCAGGGGATGAAGCAGAGGCCACCTGTTCCAGCGCGGCCGAGAGGGGCCAATGCTGCTGGATCAGCTCGATTATTTGTTGAACCAGGCTCAGGCGCCGCAGGGCGACGGCCTCGTGAAGGGATGTGGAGGTATTTTTCATACGCCCCGGAGCCTTTCACGCCGCCGTCCCGGTTCCAAAAACACCGTTTTTGTGGGACGGATAACCCTCTGCGCCCGAAGGAGCAAACTCAAGCGGGCGGTCGCAGGCAGCGGTGGTTGCCCAAGGCGAAATGCGGTGGAGTTCGGAAAGAAAGCAGAGCATCTTTGCCACCGAGTCGAATGACTGACGCAAGCTTTGCCCAGAGCGAGGCGCCGTCGGAAACCGAGCTTGAAACCAGTTGTCCGAAGGTGTCTTTGAGGGTGGTGACGCGCTTGGTCAAGGCCGCTTTCCGCTCGTTGGAGGCAACCGGCCTCCGACGCGGGAGCGGAGGGTCAAACGGTAGCCTGGATCCTCGCCCTCTTGTCGAAATCCGCTTACCAGTCGTTCCACTCGAATGGGCCGATAGGGTAAGCGGTGGGGTGGCAGGACCGAGAAGCTCAAACCGCAAGGCCGACAGAGGTAACGCTGAATCCTCTCCTTCAAGGTCTCTTCCGGATCGGCGTAGCGTTCGTAGTATCCATGGCGGTGGACGGTCCCCGGACAACCGCAGGGACGAACGGGCCGGATTCCTTTGAGCTGTTCTTCGCGGAGTTGAATCGGGGGAGAATCTCCAAAATCCTTACGGCCGATCAAGCCACTTTTCTTCTGGGCTTCCCGTCTCGCTCCAACGGCCCTCCTTCCCACCGTCTAGCCTCACGCTCCGCTTTAGATCGCACCGCTACACCAGGGTGCAAAGGGTGGTCTGGCCGGCATTGATGTACCTACTTGGGTGCGTGTATCTGGGGTCTCAAAGCCTCCGTTGACGATGAGTTGAGCGTTGATGGAATCGATCGAAGCGGCAAAGGCCGCGAGGACGGCGGCCAACGCGCTGCGGGGACAGCGCCCAAGAAGCAGCGCCGGAACGTCAGCCTTCGATTGGCGGGGGGCCGCAAAACAACGGTGAGTCACGTTTGTTCTCATAATGTTTCGGTCTATTCTTCCGAGATGCGGGAATCTCGATCGTTCACTCACCGGTCCAAGGCGCTTTCCGCCTCCCAATGCGCCAGAGGTTTTGAACCTGTATTTTTTGGAGAGAGGACAGGAGTGTTGAAACGCGTGTCGGGGAAAAGCGATGGAAGGCTACCGCCCGTCCTTCGTAGCCACAACACGAGCAGCTTGTAAGCTCTTTGATCTCCGTTTTCGTGCCGCCGAAGTCCGACGAAGGCGGCTCCTGCCTCGGCCTCGGCGATTTCCTCCCAGGACGGCGCAGTCCAGGCCTGCCACGGCGGGCCGACCAGGATCACATTCCCATCGGCGCTCCATCGGGCCTTGCGCGGATGCGCGTCGGCGCCAGCCAAGGTGAGCAGCTCTTGACCTGTGCCGACATCCCAAAGCTTGACGGCTTCCCGCCCGTGATTGGTAGAAAACAACCGACGCCCATCCGGGGAGAAAGCGAGGCCGGCGACGGTTTCGAGATGTCCTTGGAAGGTCCGAATCAGCTCGCCCTTTACGGCATCGAACAGCAGAACTGCATTGCCAAATGAGAATGCAGCCACCAGTTTGCCATCAGGCGAGACCGCCAAGCCTTCTTCGAAAAAGCCTCCCGGGACAAACCGGGGCGGCTGCCCCGGGCGGGTTAAATCGTAAAAAGCTACCTGATTGCGGACTCTCTCAAGAATCCCCGCGACCAGCACCCGCCCGTTCGCCGCGAAGCCGGCCAAGTCGGGCCACCCGCTGGTGCGGAAGGGCCCGTTGAAGGTCTCGTTGATGGACGCCACAATCTGCCGAGTCTCAACGTTCCAGGCTCGCAGGATGTCTGGCTCCTTCGCTGCAGCCAAGTAATTCCCTTCCTCACTAAAGAGGAAGGGAACTAGCCCTGGGACATCACTCGTTAGTTCGATGCGACGGCCAGCCGACCCGAGGCTGGTCAGGTAGACAGAGTGAGAGGAAGTTCCTTCGCTCCAGGCCAGGAGCCGGCGTGCGGAGTTGTAGGCCAACCCAGTCGGGCGCAGGCCGGAATCCAGCTTGATAGCTTCCTCTTGAACGAACTCCGCACCGCGTAACTCGCCGACGAGGATCTGGTTGGTTCGAATGGTTCCGGCCTGCAAGCGCACATCGGCGAACCAAAAGGTGCAGAGTTTGTCTCCCATTGAACTGAAATTAACGCGCGCGTTGGTATCGCCAGATGAAAGCAGGAAAGTGTTGGTGAACCATTGCCACTGGGGCGTGAGGTTCAAGGAGCGATAATAGCCAAGGTTTAGCCAGTCCGGGTGAGCCTGCGTGATAGCGACGTGGGCGTTGGTGACGAGACTGGCCTTGGCGGCGAAAGAGAGGTTGTATACCAGGTTCGAAGACAGTTTGAGGTTGGGATAATTGAGCTGGATGGACCAGTTGGAGTTGTCAGCGTTGGTGACCGAGACTCGGACTGCCGGCTGGTCGTTGGTGAAGTCGAAGGTCCTCGTAAACGAGGCGTGGGCGTTGTCCCGTTGCTCGGTAACCCAACCCGCCAAGCCGTTGCCGAACGACCCATTGCTAAGCAGGTTGGGGCCGAGCGGTTCTTGGACCATGTTCCAGACGCAAAGCAGGTTCGTGCCAAAACAGCCCAGGACATTGTCAGACGGTCCGATCCCGGCCAACGACACCGGAATGGAGTTGCGTTTGAGATCCACCAGCTCGGGCGGCTGGCCCGGGGGCAGCAACATCGCACGCGAGTGGTCCAGCAGATGGACATGGTCTTCTCCGAGGCTTTCCGGCAGATGCCAGGACTCGGAGGCATCGCGTTTCTCATCCATTCTCCACAACATGAGGCTCCCGTCCTTGTCCGTACTGGCGATAAGTTGTACCGCCTCCGAGGTCGCGATGGCCCAAACCTCGTGAGTGTGGCCACGCAGCACCTGAGTTTCCGTCCAGGTGTTTGTGTCCCAGAGGCGGATGGTTTGATCTGCGCCGGCGGAGATCAACCGTCGTCCGTTCTGAGTAAACGCCAGATCAATGATCGAGGCGGTGTGCCTGGAGAGCGGCCTGAGCGGTTCGCCCGTGACGGCATCCCAGAGAAGGATGGTCGAATCTGTAAATCCTGACGCCGAAGCCAGCAGTCGCCCGTCCGGCGAGATGTCCATCGCGATGAGCGGGGCATTAGGCGAATCGGATCTCCAGAGTTCCTTGCTAGTGGCGAGGTCGATACACTGGATACGACTGTTCCAGTCGTCGGTCCGGACCTGATATAGACGCCGATTGTCCGGGGAAAGCCGGGCGGCTCCGATATGCGTCCATCCCTTTGGGCTGCGCCCGGCCGGATGGCGGCTTTCAATCCGGGAGGTCTCGACATCGATGACCCAGACCGCATCGCCGCTTTCGGGGTTTGATCCGCCGTCAATGACCAATTTTGAACCATCGTCCGAAAACGCCAGGTCACGCACGTCCCAACCGCCCGGATCGGTCACTCGCCAAAGCACCGAGTCTCGGCCGGAGTCCAGGTCATACAGAGTGACTGCACCGGGGCCAGATGTGGCCGCCAGAAGATTCCGCCCCGGAGAAAAGGCCACTCGTGCAGGGTGGGGAAGCTCGCTCTCTGTCAAGATTCGAACGCATCGCCTGGCCGAAAGATCCCACACGTCCACGCGCCCATCCCACCACCCCACAGCCAGTCTCCGACCGTCCGGTGAAAAGCTGACAGAGAATCCTTGGGTCGGCCGGTTCGTGAGCGTGACAGGGTCGTTGCCGCGCGTCAGCTGCCAGAGATAACGCCACTCCCAACCGCGGAGGTCCTCCTCGCCGAGCTTCGGTTGGTGCTGTTCGAGCAAACGGCGCGCTCGGCCGAGGTTGTTTACCTTCAGCGCCTGGTGGGCGAGATTCATTTCGGCGGCGTAAAGGAACCGACGCGATAGCCGTTGGGCAGTCTGGGCTGCAAGGCGCTGCTCTCTCTCGCTCGCATTCGCCTTTCTTGCCCGAATGCCTTGCCAAATACTGACACCGGTGCCCACGAGTAACGCCGCGGCGACGGCAGCCCCAGCCGAGAACGCAACCTTGTTCCGCCGCCACGCCTTCTGAAATCGATAAGCCGCACTGGGTGGGCGCGCGATGACTGGCTCGTTGTTGATGTGCCGCTGGACGTCCGCTGCGAGGCCGTTAGCGGTCTCATAGCGCCGAGTGCGGTCCTTCTCCAGGCACTTCATCACGATCCAATCGAGATCGCCCTGAAGTTGGCGCAAGTGTTCCTGTAGCCGCCGGCGTGAGGAGGCGGATTCCTCGGCACCTCCAGACATCCGCCTCGTTACCTCAGCGGCGACGAGCGCCTGCGCCAACCTCGTGCTCGGGCGCACCGGCTCTTTCTCCCGAATTGTTTTGCGCATGGCGTCCAGTCCGCCCTGCATCATCTCCTTGGCATCAAACGGCCTCAAGCCCACCAACAACTCGTAGAGCAAAACCCCCAGGCTGTAGATGTCCGCCCGCGTGTCAATGTCCAAGCCGCTCATCTCCGCCTGCTCGGGACTGATGTAGGCCGGCGTGCCGATGAACTGCTGGAATTGCGTGAAGACCGTCTTGTCCGTCAAATCCTGTTGCGTGGCCTTCGCAATGCCGAAGTCGATCACCTTCGGCACGGGGAGACCATCGTGTAGAGTTACGAGGACGTTTGACGGCTTAATATCCCGGTGGATAATTCCCTTCTGATGAGCGTGCTGAATGGCTTGGCAAACGTGAACAAACAACCGTAACCGTTCCGGGGTGGAAAGCTGGTTCTGGTCGCAAAACTCGGTGATCTTGATCCCTCTCACCAGTTCCATGACGAAGTAGGGTCGGCCGCTCTCCGTCACGTCTGCATCAAAGATCCTGGCAATATTCGCATGGTCCATCATCGCCAACGCTTGCCGCTCCGCTTCGAACCGGGCCACGATCTGTCGACTGTCCATGCCTGGCTTGATGATCTTGAGGGCGACGCGCCGTTTGACTGGCTCCCGTTGCTCCGCCATCCAGACTTCGCCAAAGCCGCCCTCTCCGATCTTTTGAAGCAGCTGGTAGCGGCCGATTATCTGAGCGGGTGCTTCCTCGGCCAGACCTGCGGCGATCCCAGGCCGGTCTCCGGCCAGGGCGGATCCCGCCAAGAGGCTGTCGTTGGAAAAATGTTCCTTCAGCAACTCGTCTACCTTGCGGCGGAGCGTGACATCCCGGCCGCACACTTTCTGCAGATACGCCGCGCGCGCTTCTGCCGTGGTCATCTCCAGGGCTGCAAAGAAGATTTCCCGTTCGGTCACAATTCGATCATTTCAGTCGGAGCCTGTTCGGGCTGCCATTTCTGACAAGGCGATATCTCGGCGGAAAGCACGCCATCGGCTCTGAGATGCTTTCAATTTGGACCGGCCGGGCCGGAAATCGACGATCGAATCGTGCGTTTCAACCAGGCTCGCGCAAAAGCCCAGTGCCGGTCCACGGTGCGGGGTGCGAGGTCGAGAGCATCGGCAATTTCGGGAACCGTCATGCCGACGAAGTAGCGCATCCGTACCACCTCCGCAGCCTCGGAATCTTCCCGCGCCAAAGCCGCCAGCGCTTCATTGACTGCCAGTAACTCTTCGGAGGGCGCGGCGACAGCGATGCGGGACTCGTGCAGTTCCTCGCCACTCTGGTGGGCGCCGTGTTTAAGCCGCTGTTTGCGCCGGGCCTTGTCGATCAGGATCTGCTGCATCGCCCTGGCGGCGGCCGTGAAGAAATGTCGGCGATTGGCGAAATGTTCTTTGCCGTCACCGGCAATCTTCAGCCAAGCCTCATGCACCAACGCCGTGGGCTGCAGCGTTTGACCGGCCTTCTCATTAGCCATCCGGACCGCCGCCAACTTGCGCAATTCCTCATAAACCAACGGCAGCAATTGATCGGCCGCCTTCGGATCGCTCGCATCCATGGCGTTGAGGAACTGGGTGACGTCGGACATGAGGCCAAGTGTATCAAATCTCGAAGCAAGAGGAAGCTTGAGAGTGAACAACGGTCTGAAGACCGACTTGCGGGAATCAATGGTTTGCCCCGCAAATTTGCGCTTGGCATTCCCCTCCGGCGACGGTCGGTTATTTCAACGTTACGCTTGAGTAGCTTGTTGCAGATCGACAGTTTTTAAGGTTCCGGGTATCTTCCGCTTGTCATGAAAATCGAGTTAGAGCAGGAGGACGATGGCCGTTGGATTGCTGAGATTCCGGATGTTTCGGGCGCGATGAGCTATGGGGAGACCCGAGAACGGGCTTTGGCACGCGTGAAAGCCCTCGTCCTACGCGTCTTGGCTGACCGACTGGAGCACGGAGAATCGATCCCAGAGTTGAGACAGATCTTAGAGATCGCCGCATGAGTCATTGGCCGTCCACACGTGCGAGTCGCGTGCTGGCAGCGCTGCTTCGGATCGGGTGGCGCATCAAACGGCAGGCCGGTGGATCCCACGCGTCTCGGCTCGAGAGGGCTGGCCGGATTTCGTTTTCGCTTTTCAGACGGCGTTGAAATCGGACCACGAATGCTCTCCAGAATCGGCAAGCGGACAGGATTAAGACCAGAAGATCTATGAACGGCACGCGTAACCAGAGGCCGGTCCGAACAGCCGCTACCCAGGACGTGTGCCGACGCGGTCGGGATCGGTTGCCAGTTTGTCTGCTGGCGCTCTCTCTGGTTATCGGTGTCTGTCGGTCAGCTCTGCGTTAGCCCATGAAAGCCAAAGCTGTCGTTGCGTTTGTTCTCATGGTGCTCGGCACGAACCTGTTGACCTACGCGACCACTCGGTATTTGATCACGCATGGGGTTCTTACCAGAGCTAAGCAACGGTTGGACGACGGCCTGCGCCGAGAGGGAGTTTACAACGTGGTGTATCCGGATGATGAGCGTATCATTCGGATCGCGCCAACAATCAGCACTGCGATAGCGAACGCCGGTGGGTTATACTACTGGCGGAACCAGGCTCTTCCGTATTGGGCGGTGGGAGTCGTGGTTACGATTTCCGGCTTACTCGTTACGCAACTACGACACCGGACCAAAAATGCGGGCTAGCCAGCGTGCCGCTGGCGACGGCGGGACTGCGCTGCGGCTGAAATCGAACCCGATTGCCCCGCCGCGCCTGAGCACGGTCGTTTGCTGGCCTCCCAGGTCCCTCGGTTACCGTGGAAATAGTGCCATCGATTACCGTGACCCCGCTCATTCCGCTGAATCGCCCTCGTTCCCTGTTACTCACCCGCCAAACGCTTTTGTGAGTAATAATAGGCAGTCATGTTCAAGCTCGGACACCCGATCAGCCTTCTGAGGAGGTCCACGCCGATCCCGCTCCGAAGACAGCCGGCCAGAGCCGCCATCCAGCGCGAGCGGGAATCCGAAACACGGGTGGGTCGCGGAACAGGCTTCTGCTCGGCTTTCCTGGCGTTGATGTACTCGCATAGTTTCTTGTTCTCGAAAACGCTTTGAAGCTCCGGGCCCAGCACGCCACAAAGCTGGCCGATGTTGCTCAAAGAGATCTTGAGCCCGCTCACCCTCACGGCCGTTCGAACCAATGGGTCACTTCCCGTGAGTATCTCCGGGTCAATTTTCGCGAGCGCCAACGCGCTTCCCTTGATGCGTGATGCTCCTTTCTGCAAGCTCCAGCCGTTGGAGCAAGGTCAGTTGCTCATAGTAAAGGCCTCCTGAAGAAACCTCTCCCCGTGGAATTCGGAGACGTGCTTTGTCCCAACAGCGACTTTCATGGTCTTTCCCATTTTGAGTTGCCTCCGCTACAAGCGTTTGAATCATGCCGCGCCTTGCTGCGTGACTGCCTCCACCTGGAACCCAAACAGACCGAATCTCGAAGTTTGGACGATGGACGAAAAGTCGGAAGGAACCGAAAGGTCGGCGGTGCCGCCGACTTTACCACCGCCGAATCCAAGAATGGTGTCCCAGGCGCTACGCTGCAGGCCGCGAGCCGAGGCTCGAAAAGCTCGGCCTGCAGCGGCGCTATCCCCATTCTTGACTCGCGCCGATACGCCCTCAGCTGACCGCAATCCCGCTCAAGGGAGAGCGCACACAACGAGGGTGGCTTCGGAATGCTTGATGAAGCCGACTCACGCCTTCGGCAGTAAAACGATCAGTTGTATGCTCCTACCCACCGGCCGTTCCGGCCGACGCCACGAAAACATGCGGCGATGATGGTAGACCATGGAGTAAAAGTAGGTTCGAGTTGTCAGCTACAACCCAGACTTTCGCCGCAGTTGAGGCATTTATAGCAGCCGCCGTTGCGGACGGCGACGTGGCCGCAGCTCGGACACGTCGGCGCGTCTTCCTGGAAGTGGGCGATGGCGTCGCTCAAGGTGCGGATTTGGCGCTGGCCATGGCCATTGCCGCCATTGGAATGGCCGTTGCCCTTGGCTGGCTGGGTGGCCCGGGCTGTCCCTAGCTTCAAGCCGGTTTCCGGTTCTTCCGCGAGCGGAAGTTCAGGCACCGGCCGGTTCACTTTTTTTTTGACTTGCTCCATCAGTCCGGGAATGGCGAGTTCCGGCTGCTTCTGTTCGGGTGAAGTGCTTTCGCGATAGCCCGGGATGAATTGGACAGCCATCCAGCGGAAGACGTAATCGATGATGGACGAAGCGTTGCGGATGTCCGGGTTCTTGGTGAAGCCGGACGGTTCGAATCGTTGATGGGCGAACTTTTTGACCAGGGCTTCGAGCGGGACGCCGTATTGGAGGGAGAGGCTGGTGAGGGTGCCGATGCTGTCCATCAAGCCGCCGATGGTGGAGCCTTCCTTGGCCATCGTAATAAACAGTTCGCCCGGCTGGCCGTCTTCGAACAAGCCAACTGTCAGGTAGCCCTCGTGTCCCGCGATGTCGAACTTGTGCGTGACCGCGCTGCGGGTCTCGGGCAAGCGCCGGCGGAGCGGTTGTCCGGCTTCCTGCCGCAGCTTGTCAACTTCGTCCTGGAGAGCCTGCAGGCGTGTGGCATCCGGGGAAGCGGTGGTCTGGCCGCTTTCATTGGTCTTCTTGGTATTGAGCGGCTGGGACCGTTTCGAACCGTCCCGGTAAATGGCGACGCATTTGAGGCCCATCTTCCAGGCCTGGATGTAAGCGTCCGCGATGTCCGCGACCGTGCATTCGTTCGGCAGGTTGACGGTCTTGGAAATGGCCCCACTGATGAAGGGTTGAGCTGCGCCCATCATTTTGAGGTGCGCCATGTACTGGATGCTGCGTTTGCCGCGGAAGGCTTTGAACGCACAGTCAAAGACGGGCAGGTGCTGAGGGCGCAAGCCGCTCCGGACGGTTTCGCCGTTTTCTTCGACGTCCTCGATGGTGTCGAATTTCTCGATGTGGGCGACGATGGCTTTGATTTCATCGGCGGAGTATTCGAGCCGGCCGAGCGCTTCCGGAACGGTGCGATTGACGATCTTGAGCATGCCACCGCCGGCAAGGAGCTTATACTTGACCAAGGCGATGTCCGGTTCGACGCCGGTGGTGTCGCAATCCATGAGGAAGGCAATCGTGCCGGTGGGAGCGAGGACGGTGACTTGGGCATTGCGATAGCCGTGTTTGACGCCGCTGTCGAGGGCGCGATCCCAGCAGCGGCCGGCTTCGGTTTTCAGATAGCCAAACTCGTCGCTGGCCTGGATGGCATCCACGGCCTGGCGATGGAGGCCGATGACGCCGAGCATCGATTCGACGTTGTCCTTGGCGAAAGGCTTGGCGACATGGGCGCAACGAGCATCGCGATAACCCGCGAAGGGCCCGGTGACGCGGGCGATTTCGGAGGACTGCTCATAGGCATGACCAGTCATGATAGCGGTGATGGCGCCGGCCAGGGCGCGGGCTTCGTCCGAGTCGTAAGCCAGGCCGTAACTCATGATGAGCGAGCCCAGGTTGGCATAGCCCAGGCCCAGGGTTCGGAAGATGTGTGAATTCTCAGCGATTTCCTTGGTGGGGTAGCTCGCATTGTCGACCAGGATTTCCTGGGCCGTGATGTAGATGCGGACGGCGGCTTTAAAGCGCTCCAGATCGAACACGCCGTCGGCCCGCTTGAATTTCATGAGATTAAGCGAAGCGAGGTTGCAGGCGGTGTTATTTAGAAAGACGTATTCGGAGCAGGGGTTGGTGGAATGGATTGGCTCGGTTCCCTTGCAAGTGTGCCATTTCTGAATGGGGCCATCGTACTGCAGGCCGGGATCGCCACAGATCCAGGTGCCTTCCGCGATCTTGTTGAGGAGCGTCTGCGCGTCTTTTTTGTCGAGCGGTTGGCCCGTGGTGACGCTGCGGGTCCACCATTCGCGGCCGTCAATAGCCGCTTGCATGAACTCATCGCTGACCCGGACGGAGAGGTTTTCGTTCTGGTACATGACGCTGCCGTAGGCATCGCCATTGTAGGAGCCGCTGTAACCCTGCTCGATCAGGGCCCAGGCTTTCTTCTCCTCTTTTTGCTTGGCATCGATGAACTCCTCGATGTCGCCATGCCAGTCGCGGAGCGTGTTCATTTTGGCAGCGCGACGGGTTTTCCCGCCTGACTTGACGACGTTGGCGACCTGGTCGTAGACCTTGAGGAAGGAGAGGGGACCGCTGGGCCGCCCGCCGCCGCTCAGCTTTTCTTTGCTGGAGCGGATTGGGGAGAGATCAGTGCCGGTGCCTGACCCGTACTTGAAGAGCATCGCTTCGCTGTAGGCCAGGCTCATGATGCTTTCCATGTTGTCGTCGACCGACTGGATAAAGCAGGCGCTGCCTTGGGGATACTCGTACTGGGTCGAGGCCCGTTCCGCAGCTCCTTGGGCAGCGCTGTAATGCCAGTTGCCCCGCGCCGAATCATGGCCCACACGATATTGGTGAAACAGACCCACGTTAAACCAAACCGGCGAATTGAAGGCGCCATACTGGTTCACACACAACCAGGATAGCTCATGGTAAAAAATCTCCCCATCCTCCGCACTGAAATAGCCATCCCGCACTCCCCAATCCGCGATGGTCCGGCAAACCCGGTGGATTAATTGGCGCACGGACGTTTCGCGCTCCGACGTGTTCTGTTCCCCATAAAAATACTTCGAAACGACTACCTTGGTCGCGAGCAGCGACCAAGACGCCGGCACTTCCACGTTCTCCTGCTTGAAGATCACCTTGCCGCTGTCATCGGAAATCTCCGCGGTGCGCTTGTCCCATTCGAGTTGGTCGAACGCACTGACTTTGGCATCGCTAAAGACCCGCTGGATACGCAGTGACTTCTTCTTCGAATCGCCGGCCGATTGGACGGATCGGCTCGAGCGGGACTTGCCGGTGGACCGGCGAGCCGTTTGGACCGAGGGAGAGGAGACGACTGGGTCACGAGCGTCAATCATAGTTTGTTAGGGTTTGGGAACCGATTTCGGCTCTGTTTTTCGGACAATTCGACGACAGCCAACCAACCAGGTTTTGGATGCTTTAATCGCCTCGGATATACTTTAAACGAATCGGCTAAATTACGCAATTAGTTGGTGAGCCTGAAAACCGTAGCACAATATGTTGTGCTACGTTGATGATCGCTACCATAGAATTCTGCCCCAAATCGGCAAGACTTTTTTGTAAAAAAATCTCGCGCTTGCAACTGCCTGGGCCTGAGGCAGACAGCGGACGCCCGTGGCCGCCTCATCGCAGCGAACAATCGGAGCGCAAAATCGTTCCAACTGCCGCCTGATCACTCTCTTGACTCCAATCGCCGCGGCCGCGGCTGTGAATCAGAAGGTTGCGACTTTAGGTGACACCCGCGAGCGCTGTGCTTCAAGAAAGCTCCAGCCATCGGAAGCCCCGTCCAGCTTCGGGGCGTTGCCATCAAGGACTCTTCACTACCTGGCTTCGTGCTGCGATGGGCTACCCTTCGGACCGCGGGCGGATGAGCCCGGGCGCGTCTTGCGTTTGGGTTCAATGCTTTTGGGACGGGGTTTGGGAACCAGCACGATGGGGCAACCTTCGTAGCCGAAGGCGCGCCGCATTCGACCGGCCAAATAGCGATTATAGGCGTCGGAGAGCAGGTCGTCGCGATTCACAAACAGGAGAAAAGTCGGCGGCGCCTGACGCACTTGAGTGGCGTAAAAGAATTTGAGGCGATGACCGGCATCGCTGACCGGTTGACGCTCTTCAATGGCCTCGTGGAGAGCTCGGTTGAGAAGAGCGGTCGGCACTTTCTGGCGGAGTTGCGCGCCGACGAAACGGATGGCCTCGAGCAAACGTTCGAGATGAAACCCGGACTTGGCCGAGGCGAAGATGACTGGAGCATAGTCGACGAAGAAGAGCTGTTCCTGAACCCAGGCGCCGAACTCGGCGAGGGTAGTGAGGGGTTCTTCCGTACCTTCAAGCCGGTGTTCTCGTTGCTGGCGGCGCCGGCGTTCCTGATCGCGGCCTTTAGCCACGCCTTGTTCGACCAGGTCCCATTTGTTGACAACGATCACGCAGGCCTTGCGTTCGTCCAAAATCTTTCCGGCGACCTTTTTGTCCTGGGTAGTGACACCGGCTTCGGCGTCGAGGACGAGGATGGCCATATCACACCTGGCGATCGATTCCTCAGTGCGTTTGACGCTGAAGAATTCAACGCTGTCGTTGACGCGGCGCTCTTGGCGAACGCCGGCCGTATCGATGAGAATATAGCTTTCCCGTGCCCCGTCGGTGTCGACTTCGAACGGGACATCGACCGCATCCCGCGTGGTTCCAGGAACTGGGCTGACGATGACGCGTTCGGACTGGGTGAGGGCATTAATGAGCGACGATTTGCCGACGTTGGGGCGTCCCAGAATGGCGAGTTTGAGCGGACCCGGCACAGCCGGTGCTCCGGCGGCTGCTTCGGAAGGAACGGCTTCCGGCATGGGAGATGGTTCGTCGTTCGGCAACCACGCCAGCGCCGCATCCATCAGCGGCTCGATGCCCAGACCGTGAATGGCGCTGACCGGGATGATTTTGTCGAAACCCAGCTCCGCAAACTCAGGGACGGCGGTTTCCATGCCGTCGTGGTCGACCTTATTGACCGCAACGATGATTGGCTTTTGGGAGACGCGGAGACGTTCGGCGACTTCGCGGTCCAGAGGGACAATTCCTTCGCGGGCGTTGACGACGAGAATGATGGCGTGGGCGGCTTCGATAGCGAGCTCGACCTGTTGGAGGGCTGCTTGCGCGATGACATCGCCGGCTTTTTCGCGCCGGCTCAAACCGATGCCACCGGTGTCGACGAGCGTAAACGGCTGGCCCCGCCATTCGGCAGCGACGCTGATCCGGTCACGAGTGACCCCGGGTTGATCGTGGACAATAGCGATGCGCCGGCCAACAATCCGGTTGAACAAGGCCGATTTGCCGACATTCGGTCGGCCGACGATAGCAACAAGCCCAGGCATTGGCGTAAGATGGGGCAGGGTGTTGCCATAGGGAAGTCCTGAAATGCAGCTCGCAGGTGAACGCGCAGGTGAATCCTTCGCTTGTCAGCATGACTCCCCCCGGCTAGAGTGCACGGGTCCTTTAATCTAGATCCCGATATGAACAGAGGAATACTGACGGCGTTGGCCTTTTCTGCTTTACTCATCGGTCTGCGAGCTGCGGAGGAACCTCCCAAGACCCCGACGCCTCCCGCCCAGGCGAATACGCCGAAGCCGAAACTGAAGTTCGACCAGACGACGTTCGATTTCGGCAAGACGTCGCGCTTGGAAGTCGTCAAAGGCACCTTCACTTTTCAGAATGTGGGCGAAGGCGTGCTAAAGCTCGGCAAGCCGACCACTTCGTGCGGTTGCACCGTCGCAGCTCTGAAATCGGATACGCTTCAGCCAGGGGAAAAGGGCGAATTGAACTTTACGTTGAATCTGGGCAAAAGCCGGGCGGTGATTCAGAAGAACATCACGGTCGACTCGAATGATCCCGACGCGCCGCGCGTTACGCTCGTGGTGAAGGCGGACTATACCCCGCTTTACCAGGTGACCCCGATCAGCTATTACCTCAATTTGCATAAAGGCGACACGACAAACCTCGCCCCGGCGGTCGTTATGCGGACAGACGGGCAGCCATTTACCATTTCGAAGATCAAGCCGAGCCAGTCCTGGATTGAAGCCAAAGTGGAGCCGGACCAACAAACCTCCACCAACCACTCGGTCCGGGTCCAGATCAGCTTAAAGCCGGAAGGCACACCCCGATATTTCACGGAGTTACTCCAGCTCTTCACGGAAGAGACGGACCAACCGGCCGTTACCCTCAGCTTCTCGGGTCGTCTCACCGGGGATTTGACGCTGTCGCCCGAAAGCATCTATTGGCCGATCACTGATCCGACGAAAGTATTGACCACGCGCCGAATCGTGTTGCGATCGTCGCTGTCCGACAAGCTTGAGGTCAAGAATGTCTCGAGCAGCTTGAAGGATGTCGAGGTGGAAGCGGTCGCAAAGGAAGATGGCAAGACATATGAAATTGTTGCCAAATTGGCGCATGTCCCTGATAAGACGACCAACGGCATGATCCGGTTCGACACCAACATTCCCAGCCAGCCGAAGGTCGAAGTCCCGGTCTGGGTCAACATCGTGAAGCGGTGATTGCCGGATGGGCCGGTCGCTCCTACAGGTTGTCGTCATTCTGGTCCTGGGCAGCGCTCTCGGCTTGTTGGCCAACGCGATTTCACCGAAACGCATTCCGCTCCAAACGCCGCCGAAACAAGCGCCGCGCGCGGACGAGTTCATCCCGTTGGACCAAGCCCAACGGCTCTGGAGCGAAGGGACCTCCTTTTTTATCGATGCCCGCAAGCCGGCGGACTACGAGGCCGGCCACATTGCCAATGCCCTCAATTTGCCGGTAGAGGCATTCGGCGAGCACTACCCGCGGCTCGCTCCGATGTTGACCCCGGAAAGCCAGTTGATCGTTTACTGCGACGGAACCGAATGTGAGCTGAGTCACCGTCTTGCTTCTGAGCTTCAGCAACAAGGTTATACCAACGTCCACGTGCTCTTTAACGGCTGGACGGCCTGGCGCAGCGCCCATTTGCCCGTCGAACAGGGTGCGGGCAAATGAGTGTCGGCCGGCGCACCGTCGTGGATTGGGTCGCACTGCTGCTGCGAGCCTTTCTGGGCGGGTTTTACGTCGTCGCTGGAGTTGTTAAGATTCCAGACCCCAGCAAATTTGCGGAGGCGGTAGCGAACTATCGATTGCTTCCCCATGAGTTGCTGAACGTGGTGGCGATTACCTTGCCGGGGATCGAGGTTGTCGCCGGCGTTTTGCTGATCTTGGGGCTCTGGCTGAGAGGAAGCCTTTGGTTAATCAACGCCATGACCCTCGTCTTCATCGCGGCCATCGCCTCAGCCGTAGTCCGCGGCTTGGATATCGATTGCGGTTGTTTTGGCACGGTGGGAGGGCGCCAAGTGGGGGTGATTGCCCTGATCGAGGATGCTGGATTGCTCGCCTGCGGAGTGTGGCTTCGGTGGCACTATCGCGATCGAGGTTCAGTTCCCCCTGCGAATGAGGCGACGACGGAGCAGGGCGGGAAGAGTTAGCGAAACTTTCCGGGGGCGTCTGGGGTAGAAGATGAGAGCGGGATATCGGGCCGGGCAGTCGGTCTAATGAGGACGTCGCTCTTTCAGCGGCAACGAGGTAAACGAGTGAACAGCAAACTCAGTGTCCAAAACCGGCGGGGTGGGTGGCTTGCGTTGGGGCTTTTGGTCTTTTTATTGGCCGCGACGCATCGAGCCGCCTCGGCCCCCGCAGCGTTGCCGGTCGCCCAGGCCAGCTTCGATGAATCCAAGCTCGGCCAAATGGACGCCGCGATCGAGGAAACGATCGCTGCCCATCAGATGCCGGGAGGCGTCCTTTGGCTTGAACATCAAGGACATATCTACAAGAAGGCGTTCGGGCAACGTGCTCTTTTGCCGAAGCCGGAGAGAATGACCGAAGACACCATCTTCGACGCGGCGTCGTTGACCAAGGTGCTCGCCACCGCGCCTTGCGTCATGCTGCTGTGGGAGCGCGGCAAGGTGATGTTGGATGAGCCGGTGGCGACTTACATACCTGAATTCAAAGCCCGGGGCAAAGAGGGGATTACGGTACGGCATCTGCTAACCCATACCTCAGGCTTGAATGCGGGCCTGGGCCGGAACCCAGATTGGCTTGGTTACGAAAAGGCTATCTCGCTGGCTTGTGCTGAGAAGCCTACCCATCCGCCCGGCGGCATCTTTCGGTATAGTGACATCAACTACATCGTCTTGGGCGAAATCGTGCAGCGAGTGGGTGGAAGCCGACTCAACGAGTTTGCCCGGCGCGAGATCTTCAAGCCGCTTGGGATGAAGGACACGACTTATCTTCCCGATGCGAGCCAGATTGAGCGGATCGCGCCGACGGAGCAGATCGGGTCTGAGGTCCTGCGGGGCAAGGTGCATGATCCGACCGCCCAGAGAATGGGGGGGGTGGCGGGGCATGCGGGAGTGTTTACGACCGTTGCGGACGTGGCGCGATTCGCCAGGATGTTCTTGAACGAAGGCACGCTTGAGGACGTCCACCTATTCAAACCGGATACCGTGCGATTGATGACCAGCGTGCAATCTCCACCAACCGTGCCAGCCCGTCGCGGGCTGGGCTGGGACATCGATTCAGACTACAGCCGGCCGCGGGGCAGCGTCTTCCCGCTCGGTTCCTACGGCCATACCGGCTTTACCGGCGTCTGTCTCTGGGTCGATCCTTTCTCGCACTCGTTTTGGATGTTGTTCAGTAACCGGGTCCACCCGGATCGCTCTGGGAATGTGCTCCCGTTGCAGAGGACGCTAGCGAACCTGGGTGCCGAAGCGATCACGGATTTCGATTTCACCCACGTCGTCGGAGCACTCCCACCTCAGACGAACGCTCCGCCGAAGCTGTAATCCAAGGATTTCACCAACCGGCTGATTCATCCCCAACGTTTAGTCATTAATGAACCGAGTTCCACCTCTTGCCTGGACCCGGCTGGCGATGTTAACCGGATCGTTGCTGCCTGGCTTCGGACGGCTTAGACATCGGAGTTTGTCTTTTAGGCGCACGGCGACCTGGTGTTGGGCTTGTTTGTTCGTTGCGACTGGGCTTGGGTGCAGCCGGCAGCCTGAGGCGCCTCCGCCCATCCGGCCCGCCCATCTCCGCCGCGAGCGGTTGGTGGCGAAGCCTGAGCCTTCCAATTTGCTACGAGAATCGAATCCGGCAGCTTCTCCGGCTCCGCGCCAGGTGGCAAGCGCACCTGGGGACGATGCTGATTGGCGCCGTAGCCTGCTTTACACGAATGACTGGATCCGGCGTGTGCCCTGGTCAGTGAATCTGTTGAAGATCGACCGGGCGAGGACCGACTTCGCCTTGGTGACAACGACCGGCCGGGCGCGAACGTTAGGTTTGGGCACCCTGACCGAGCAAATCGACACGATCCCGGCAGAGTTAGGCCAGCCGATCGCGGCTATTAACGGCGACTTTTACCGGACGGAGCAGGACTCGTATGCGGGCGATCCTCGCGGCCTTCAGATCATGCGCGGGGAGCTGGTGAGCGCGCCTAACGGCAAAACGGCTTTCTGGATCGATCTCGACGGCAAGCCGTGCCTGGGGGATGTCACACCGAAGTTCCAGGTAACCTGGCCTGAGGGCGAAGTGACGCCGTTCGGACTGAATGAGGAACGGGACTCGACTGATGCCATTATCTATACGCCCCGCGGCGGGGTTTCGACTCGAACCCGGGGTGGGCGCGAGTTGGTCTTGGTTCGATCGGGTGAGGGCGGTTGGCTGCCTTTGCGGGCGGGTGAGACTTACACGGCCGAAGTCAAAGATGTGCGCGAGTCCGGCAATACCCGTCTGACGGCCGAGACGATGGTGCTTTCACTCGGACCGTCTGTCGCTGCCCGGGTTCCCAATGTGAAGCCAGGCGCGAAGCTGGTCCTTTCTACGGCGACACTGCCCGATTTGCGGGGAGTGGACCTGGCTTTGGGCGGAGGCCCTGTGCTGGTTCGAGGTGGCAAAGTGCAACCCACCCGAGTCAATAAGGCGTATGACCGGCATCCTCGGTCAGCGATGGGCTGGAACGATACGCACTTCTTTTTCATCCAAGTCGACGGACGGCAAGGCGGTTTTTCAGTTGGAATGACGTTGCCGGAGCTGGCGACTTACCTGGCAAGTCAGGGCTGCAAGGAAGCAATGAATCTCGACGGCGGCGGATCGTCCGAACTGTGGGTGAATGGTCAAATCATGAACCGACCGTGTTTTGGCTACGAACGCCAAACGGCCAATGCGCTCGTCCTGGTCCGCCGGCCGAAGGCAGTCGACAAATCGGATGGGGGCAAGCTGGGCTTATAAGCACCAGGAAAGCTCAGCTCGGCGGTGCTCGAATCGCTCTTATGAAACATGACCCTTGTATGAAACGGGATGGCAATCGCGGCGCGTTCCTCGGCCGCGCCTTGCTCGCGCTGGTCGTCGCGGCCGGGCTTTCCAGCCAGGCGGCGCAAGCTACCCAGACCGCCAAGGCAGCCCACGGCCTTTCCTACTTGCATGAGGATCTGCCCGAAGGTCCCTGGTCCGTTCACGTTGTGAAGATCGAGCGGGGCAATCAGGATTACGAAATTCACTCGGCGTTGGCGCGCGGGACGACATTCGGCCTGGCCACCCTGAGCGAACAAATCAAGGCACTTCCGAAAGACATCGGCCGTCCCGTGGCGGGATTGAACGGCGATTTCTTTCGAAGACAGGAGCCTTACCTGGGCGACCCGAAAGGCTTGCAGATTTTGCGCGGTGAATTGGTGAGCGGGCCTTGCGATTGGACGTGCTTCTGGATCGATCCTGCTGGTAATCCCCAAATGACCAACGTGCTGCCTCGGTTTGAAGTGATTTGGCCCAACGGCGTTAAAACGGCTTTCGGCCTGAATGAAGATCGCGCTCGGAATGCGGCTGTGCTTTACACCTCGATGGTTGGGAGCTCGACCCAAACCAGCGGCGGCCGCGAGCTCGTGCTCGAACAAAATGGAACCAACGTCTGGCTGCCTCTCAAGCCGGGCGTCACTTATTCCGCTCGAATTCGCCAGGTCCGGGAGGTTGGGAACAGCCTGATCGCAAAGGACACCGTGGTCCTCTCCCTCGGCAAACAGCTGCTGGCCGAAATTCCTGAGGCCCAGCCTGGCACCATCCTCCAAATCTCAACCGCGACTTGGCCCGATTTGAAGGGCGTCACGACGGGCATCGGTGGCGGCCCGGCGATTGTCCGTGGCGGGCAAGTGATTGACCGGACGGACGCCAAGGTGAGACATCCGCGCAGCGCTTTCGGTTGGAACAAGGACTTTTACTTTTTGGTCGAAGTTGACGGTCGGCAACGAGGGGTCTCTGTTGGCATGACCATTCGAGAGTTGGCCACCTACATGGCCCGAATCGGCTGCACGGAAGCGATGAATCTGGATGGAGGCGGCTCAGCGACCTGTTGGGTCTATGGCCAGGTCATGAACAGCCCTTCCGAGGGGGAAGAGCGGGGGATGGGTAACGCCATCGTGGTGATTCAAAAGGAAAAGAAATAAACCCCTCGCTGAGTTAGCGTCCGCTGAGGAGCCGGTTCTGCTGTTCTGTGTCCCTCTTTTGCCTCGGCCACAGACCATATCGTTGTCGTAACCGGCCATGATTCGGCGGTTCGCCGCGTCGACCCTGCACGCTCGAAGACTGGCAGCGCGGAAATCGACCTACGGCTTGGCGTCAACGTTCGAGCGGAAGCGATGCAAGCCATCAGGCGGCCAAGCGGCGGCAAGTGTTATCCAGTAGGCCAGCGGCTGGGACCGGAGCTGGGACGCCACTTTAAGCGGGTGAACCAATCTGTTGGCAAGGAAAGTCGAATGAATGCCGCCTGAGTCAGGCCAGCCCTTTGAGGCGCCGGAGCGCCCATTCCGCGCTGAGCAACCCCAGAAGCACGGCCAGGATCCATGACTTGTCCCACAGCGGTGTCCGACGATAATCAACCGTCGCGGGTGGGGCATTGTAGAAGACGGACTCAATCGCCGGCGCGTCGCTGTCCGCCAAGGAGAGCGCCTTGCCGCCGGAAAGACGAGCGATGGTGGCCAGACTCTCCGGCCGGGCGCGGAGATCGACCATTTCCCGGTCAGCTGCTTCACAGACGAGCAACTGGCGATCATCTCCCAGTTTCGTGCCCGCGGCGGCGGCGACTGCGGTCACCGTGAATGTTCCAGCCGCAGGAAGGGTCAGATCGGCGACGAAGGCTCGTTTCGAGCCGTCGTAGATTGCCTTGGCGACGACGTTCGTCTTCCGATTGGAGGCGACCAGGAGAGCGACGTCTGCAGTCGTCAAATCGCGGCCATCTTTACTCCGGACCTGAACGAGGGCAGGTACTTTTTCATTGGGGGAGCAGTAGCTCTGGGTGAGTTCGAGCGTGACGGCGTTGTTCGTTCGTCCGACGCGCGCTGCCGCCAGCCAGCGGATCGCATTGGCCCAGAACTGGCGATAGTAGCGCGAATCGCAATTCTCCTCGGTCAACGGCAGGCCAGGGGTGATTTTTTCACCCCAAAGCGTTTCGAAATCTTTGCCCCAGGTTCGGGTAGTGTCGGAGGTGAAGGCCATGCTGCGACCATGGCCTACGCTTTGGACAGCCAGGATGAGGCGCGGCCCGCGAGCGGTTGGCGCGGTGGGATCATTCGCCAGAACCGTCGCGCCGGGCTTGGCCCGATCCACCAAATTGCATCCGTAGAGCGGAGGCATTTTCTTGGTCCAGATGAGTTGAGTCTCCTGCGGAGTGGCGCCGAGTGCGATGATGGGGTGTGTCCAGGCGGAGACGGGCACATTCATGTAGAAAGGACGCGCTTGTGAATCATTTTCCTGGTGCATGGCAACCGGGATGATCCGATCGAGAATGGTGCGATGATAGCCGCCTTTGCCGAAGGCGGAATTGCCGCCGATCATCACAAAGCCGCCGCCGAACTCTTCCACCAGGCGCTGCATGTTCTGCAGTTCCTCATTGGTGAAGGACTCCTTGCGGATGTCGCTGTGAATGATCACGTCGTATTCCAGCAAGCCGTTCAAGGTCCGAGGAAAGCCTTTCGTGGGGTGCTCAACGGGATAGACCTTCTCGCCCGTTTCCGGATCGCGGGTGACGACCTGGAGGCGCTTGCCATTGGCGCCGAATTCGCGGTAGAGCACTTTCACTTTGATATCGGGATCAGATTCGAGGGCGCTCTTGAGGTACTTCCATTCCGGAATGGGGCTGTTGGGTTGTTGCGGCGTCCCTTCCATGTAGAGCACCCGAATTGTGGGATCGATGACCTCGATGCCAAAGAGCCGCCGATTGTTGGTCGCCAGCCATTCATCCCGTTGCGCCGGCACCCGGATTTCATAGACTTGGAAGCCCTTCTGCCGGGGCGTGAAGTCGAGTTCGACGTTTTGGGCCGCCCCCGTCAGAACCACATCCTTGGCCGCCACCAGTTCATCGTCATGGAAGATTTGGATCGGGACCGTCTCCTTGCTGTAGCCCGGAGCGCGCAGATGGACATTGACTTTAGTGGGCGCTTGATTGGGCACCGCGCGGCGCACCTGGACATTCTCGACGATGACGTCTCGCTGGTCATTCGTTGTGCCGACGGTCAGCGTATGAATGGGGATACCTTTTCGCCGGTAGAGGCGCGCGATGGAATCGACATCGCGGCGTCGGTTCTCAATCCCGTCGGAGCACAGCAGCACGCTGGCGAGCGGATCGTCATTCGGAAGGGAGAGGAGGTTTTCCAGGGCATCGGCCAAGCCCGTTCCGCCGTTGGTCACAATCTGGGCGGAAGCGACATTGGCGAGAGGGGTTAAGGCGTCGCTGAACGCCTGGTATTGGACGCCGACATTGCCTGGGACGACCGGCTTTAGGTCGTGCTCCAGCCATGCTTTGGCCGCGGCCAAGCGCTGTTGCGGGAGGTCTTTGATGCTCATGCTGCGCGAGGTGTCGAGCAGGACCGCGACGCGCGATTTCGGTTGGTGCTTGATGGCTTCGATCCACTCAGGATCGAGCAGGCAGAACGCGATGCCAGCTACGGTGAGGCAGCGGACCAGGCTCAGAATGAGCCTCATGGGCCAACTGGCGCGGCCTTTTCCGGAGAGATAGCTCGTGACGATCAGCGCGGCCGCAGTCAAGCCCGCTGCGATGAGCCACCTCGTTGCCGGCAGGTAGGTGTAGTCGATCATACCCTCGCCACCCTATTCGGCGTGGGACAGCTTTTTGAAGTACTCCGAGATGAGCGATTCGTAAGCCTTGGGGGCGTCTTCGTTCGCTACATCGGTGAGCACAGGCGCCTCTTTGGCGAGCCGCTGCAGCTCCTGGACGACCTCGCGCAACGCGAGTTCGCCCTGGAAACCATTGACGCCTGCCGCCCCAAAGTTGCCTTGCTTAATCTCATTCGAAGCCTCAGCGATCTTCTGCCCAGCGAGCTTCGCGTTCTGTCCGGCCTTGCGGCCAAGCCTTTGGTCTTTGCCAGCGAGCCGGTCGAGCTTGGCGGCCAATTCGGCTGCTTGCTGGCTGAGTTGCTCTTCCTTCTGCGCCATTTCAGCAGGATTCTGTGGTTGTTCCGAAGGGTCGGAGGGAGCTGGTTCCGGAGGCTGATCCGGCGTCATTTGCGCCTGCTTCTCCAATTGCGATTTGGCGGAGGCAAGGGCCTGACGTTGTGCTTCTGCCTTCCGCGCCTGTGCCTTCTCCGCTTGGGACTGAGCCTGGCCCGAGCCCGGCGTCTTGCCGCTTCCTTTGCCTCGACCTTTTTTGGCTCGGGCG
>JAXMHN010000015.1:0-103974 GCA_046346765.1 Verrucomicrobiota bacterium
ATCACTGGTTTACTCTCTCGGCCATTCCATCTTTCTCGACCTTGCCCTCACCCGCTGACACGGCCGGCCCTCTCGGGCCGGCCGCCCGCGACAAGCTGGAGCGGATCCGGCAAGCGCTCTCGGCTTTGCTCACTAGCCAGGCAGATTAGACCGTGCTGGGCCACCGGATGTCTCCGTTAGCTACCCGGCACCGTCTCCGCTTCGCCTCGCGCGGCGGCGTTGTTTCACTGCCGCGGATACGGTAAGCTGGTTGGCCGATGAAAGCGGCTTGCGCCTGCGGTCTGTTCCTCACTTTGGTCTCATCTTCGGTGGGGCGCGCTGCTGACCGTGGTTTGACGCCTGAGGCGTATGTCGACCGCGTGCACGGGATGTGGGTGGCGCAAATTGCCGCGACTTTGATGGCTTGGCCGTATGAACACCAGGTCGCGTCGGTTCTTTGGCTGACGAACTATCCGAAGCCCTACCGCAGCGCGCCGGTGGATGACGATTGGTATTACGAAATGGTAGCCGTCCGCGGGTTCGAACGGTTTGGGATCCAGATGACGGTCGCACAGCTTGGTCAGCAGTGGCTGGAAAACGCCTGCGGATCCTGGGGTTCCAGTGAACAAGCGCGGTTGGCCTTGCAGCGCGGCCTGCCCGCGCCGGATTGTGGCCACCCTCGGAACAACCAGCTGTGGTTTACGATTGGGCCCCAGTTCAGCGCAGACGTCTATGGAGCACTGGCTCCAGGTTTGCCCAATCTGGCCGGTCGAATCGCTCGGGAGCTGGGCCACATTAACGGCTATGCCGAGGGCACCGATGGCGCGGTCTTCGTGGCCGCCATGGTCAGCCTGGCTTTTCGCGAAGACGATCCCAAGGCGATCGTCCGGAAGGCTGCGCGCCTGATTCACCCGGACTCCCCTTATCGGCAATGCCTGGACCTGGTGGTCTCGCTGGCAGAACAAGGGCGGAACTTTGGCCAGATCGTCGAGGCGGTCGAAGATCGCTGGCACATCGAATACCCCGCCACAAACAACGCCGTGGCCAACGGCGGCATCGTCGCTGCTTGCGTTTGGTTTGGGGACGGTGATTTTCTGCACACGGTCAACCTCGCCGCCCGGGCCGCCGATTTCACCGATGCTGATTGCAACGCCGCCAATGCCGCGGCTGTCGTGGGGGCCATGCATGGGCTGCAGGCCGTCCCTCGGCACCTGATCGAGCAACTCGGCGATCGCATTCACGGAGACCGGTTGGGGCCGGTGCGGTTGACGCCCGCTGTCGACGAGACGATCTCCGGGCTAGCCCGGCGGACGGCTGCCATCGGCGCGCGATTCCTCGTTGCGGAGGGGGCCACTCTGCGGGAAGGCGAGTGGCACATCCCGGCGCAGGAACCGCTCGTCCAAAAGGCGGAGTTGTTCGCGCTGGCTGAACTCACCCGGTTGGGGGATGCGGCCGGGAACCTGGAGGGAGCCGGCTTTGGCGGGGCGGGGGGCGGCATGGGGGGCATACGCGGACAGACCCATCTGGAAGGTGACGTGCTCGCCACCTACCCCCGCGATGAAGTCCGCGGAGCCCGTTTGTCCCAAACCTGGGACCGCGAGCGCGACCCCGTCCCTCCATTTCGAGGCTGGCGTCGATCCGGGATCGCGCTCGGGAACTGAATGTCTACGCCAACAACTCCCTCGTGCTGAAGGCAATGTTGGATGGAACGAATCGCAGCCACCAGGTCTGGCACCACTTCAATGTCGATCTACCGAGCTTCGCTGGTCAGGAAATTGTCCTTCGGTTGTACCAACGAGTTTTGCTGCCTGGAAAAACGGCCGGCAACGCCTATTGGAAGAATCTGGAGGTGCGCTGATTGCGGGCAACTGTCCTCGATCGAGCGGTCTGTTCGTCATTCCTCCGAAACCGAGTATCGGGGCCGGGCGCGCCGAGGGCGCGTTCGACGTGTTTTGCATCCATAACGGCGCCGTCGAAGCGAGCCAAGCCGGCGAACGACCCTGCGGTCAATCGACTACAACCCTGTCAAAGCCGAAACAAAACTATGAACCAACCTGCGATTCCTTTTACCGGCGGCTGCGTCTGTGGAGCGATTCGTTATGAATGCTCGGCCGAACCCATCCTGACCTTCAAATGTCATTGCCGCGATTGCCAGCAGGTGACGGGCGGTGGATTCGTCGCTGGACTGCTCGTGGCGGCGGCGGCCTTCCGCCTGACCAAAGGGCAGCTTCGCTATCATTTCACGCCCAGCGCTGCCGGCGGCCGCCACAAACGGGGCTTTTGCGCCGATTGCGGTTCGCGCCTGACCGGCGCCGAATCAGACCTGCGGGCGACCGGCTTCGTCGGCGTCACGGTGGGCAGCCTCGATGATCCGAGCTGGTTTCGTCCCCAAATGGATCTTTTCGTTGCCGATGCCCAGCCTTGGGATCAAATGGACCCGGCCATACCCAAGTATCCGCTTTATCCGCCTTCACCCAAGGAAGGTTAGAGGTGGATATGGTGGATATCCAATGGCCGCTTTGCTGCCGACGCGCGGTTGGGCGGGCGTAAACGGCTAGATGGCGGCGCGAGCGGGCGACTAGGGATGATGAATGCGTCGAGCTGTCGGGAACTTCTCGGGAGGACTCAGCTGTGGTCGGCAACCGGCGCCATGGCTCTCCATCCCCCTGCTGGAAACCTCAAGAAACGCCTCACTGTGAATGGCAGCGGTTGCACCAACCTGCACGTCTTCGGCGGCGGAGCGATCGATGGGGCGTATCCAACCGGCGCCCTGACCGCGAGCGTCTTACGTGCTATGGGACCACGACTCAAGGCGGCACCAAAAACCTCGGGGCGGCCAGGCATTGTCTCGTGGCCGGCCTCGGGTTGGACGCTTCAAAGTAACAGCCGCTTGGCGACGGGCAGTTGGAGCAATTACGAGGGATCGATCCTGAGCAATAGCGTCATCAGCCCCATTGTTCAAGGGGATCTGTTCTTTCGCCTGAGGCATCCCTAGCGGATCAGGTCGCGCCCGCCACCCCCGTCGCGTCCAGCTTGGTGCCGCCCGCCGATTTTCAGAGAGCTTGTCACACCGTCCCTCGCAAACTTCATCGAGAATGGCCAGGGCCAAACGGCCGGACAAAATCAGGATTGCGTCTCAAAGAGCTGACACTCAAGATAAGGCGATCGTCCGTCGCACAGGTTTGGTCTCCGCCTTCCTCCGCGCTTATGTCAAACTTGCGATCCGAGCATTCCGTCCTGCACCGCTTGTTCGTTCCGGTTATCTGCCTGCTCGGTTGGGGCGCTGCCGTTTGTTTCCCGGCGGCTGCGCAACTTCGGGCGGAAGAGCGGAAGGTCTGCGGCGCCGGCACTTTGAGCGTGACCTTGCAGATACGAACTAACGGCATCGTCCTCGAACAAGTGTCCGACTTGCGCCTCGGCGAGGGTTTGCTCGCCTCCGATGTCCCGCCTTTCTTCAGCCTGGTTTTACGCCGGCTTGATACCCACGAGGAACTGCATATTGGAGCTGATGCTGGCTGGGGCCATGTGGCGGCGCAGCCATCGGCCGACGCGCTCACGCTTGCCTGGACCGACCCGAAGCCGAGGGACCTGGCGGGGCTTTCAGTCACGGCCGTAGCGCTGCCTGATCCGCCTCAGAACGCTCTGCGGTGGAGTTTGCGCGTAAGGAATGGAACGACCAACGCGAGCCTGTGGCGCGTTGTTTTTCCGCAGTTGGCCCTGCGCGATCTGGGTGAAACGGCCAAGGTATTTTTCCCGCGCGGTCCTGGCGAGGAACAGACTGGGGTGTGGGGGCGGCGTTTCAAGTATCGCAGCACCTATCCAAACGGCTGGTGTGCCATGCAGTTCCTGGCGGCCTATCGCGGCGGGGACAAGCCGACCGGGTTGTATCTGGCGCAGCACGATCCTTGGGGCAGCACCAAAGACCTGGCGGTGCAGAGCGATCCGGCCCGGCATGCGCTCCAACTGTTGTTCGACCATCCAGCCCCCGATTCGGGCCGGGCCGGTAACGACTTCGAACTCAGCGGCCACGCCGTCTGGCAACTTCTCCAGGGCGATTGGTTCGATGCCGCCCGCCTTTACCGGGCCTGGGTACAAACCGAAGCCCGCTGGTGGCCTCAGCTCGGAACCGAAGGCCGCCTCGACACTCCAGCCTGGATGCGCCAGCTCCACATCTGGGCGATGGGAAGCGGGACCGCAGCCGAATGCGTGCCGGCCGTCCGCGAGTTCCAGCGCTTTTTCGGACAGGACGGCGGGCCGGTCGGCGTGCACTGGTACAATTGGCACCAAATCCCTTTCGACAATGACTACCCGCATTATTTCCCGCCGAAGAGCAACTTCGTCGCGGGGGTCAAGGAACTGCGTGAGGCGCAGGTGCAGGTCATGCCCTACATCAATGGCCGGTTGTGGGATACGCACGACCAAGGCGCGGATGACTTCGAGTTCACCCGGGTGGCGTGGCCCGCTGTCTCCAAACAGGAAGACGGAAAGCCCTACACCGAAACCTATGGAAGCAAGGAAACCAATGGCGCGCCGGTCCGGTTAGGCGTGATGTGCCCATCGACTCCGCTCTGGCAGGAGAGAGTGCGCGGCATTGTCCTGCGCCTGCTCCAGGAGATGGGGACCAGCGCCGTCTATATCGACCAGGTGGCCGCGGCGGCGCCGGCCCTCTGTATGGATAGCGCCCACGGACATCCGCTCGGCGGCGGCCATTGGTGGAACGAAGGCTACTGGACCTCGCTTCAAACCATTCGCCAGGCCATGCCGCCCGGCGCCGCCCTGACCACCGAGTGCAACGCGGAGCCTTTCATCCGTTGGTTCGACGCCTATCTCACCTGGCACTGGCAGTCCGATGGACAAGTCCCCGCCTTCCCAGCCGTCTACGGCGGCGCCATCCAAATGTTCGGCCGGGCTTATCGCGGCGGCCCGACCAAGGATTTGGCCCTGCGCATGAAAGCCGCCCAACAACTCGTCTTTGGCGAACAGATTGGCTGGATCGATCCCGGAGTGATCCAGGAAAAGGAAAACGCCGAGTTTCTTCAACGGATCGTCGCCTTGCGCGCCCGGCTCGCGCACTACTTCCGGGCAGGCGAAATGGCGCGGCCTCCCCGCCTCATCGGCGACGTTCCAAAGGTCAAGGCAGACTGGCAATGGTCCGGTGAGTGGTGGGTCACCACAGACGCAGTCCTGACCGGCGCGTGGCGCCGCACACAAGGCGGCCCGTTCGTCGTCTTGCTCGCGAACGTGAGCGACCAGACGGTGGCTTTTCGTCTCGATGTCGCCTCGGAACGTCCAGCTACCTCCACCGCACAGTGGTTGTCCTCCGCACCCGGACAGGAGTTGGTCACGAAACGCGCGCCCTTCGATTCCAGCCAGCCGGTGACGCTGCCTCCGCGGAATCTGCTGGCCATCGAATGGTGAGGATCCTCTCGGCTTGGGTCCGCAGTTATCGGCGATGGCGTCGAGAAATCCAAAAACCGCGGGTCAAGTCAGCCCAAGCCGCAATTGAAGCCGAAAAAGCTTGGACGCGCACGCTTTGATCGCAGTCTGCCCCGCGGTTGCGCAGCTACTCGTTTTGGACCGCGCGGTAGAAGCGCGCGGCGTTGGTGGCGTGCTGGTCGATAAAGACGCCGATCCCTTGTGAATTCGCCACATTCGTCCCCAAATTGAGCCACGGGCCAACCAGACTCGTCGTGTATTGTGCCAGGTAGAGCGTGTTTGGTTTTCCCGCTAATAGGATGGTCGGGGGACTCGCGCTTCGACCATCACTTTGCAGTGCGATGATCGGCCCTGCATCGGTGACAGCGACCTGGAAAGTGCGTGACGACATCAGGCTCGGACTACCGCTGTCCGTGACCAGGACGGTCATTTGGGTCGTTAAGGGCGCGGCCGATTCAAAAGGTGTCCAACTGATCACGCCGCCTGCGTCGATGGTTGCGCCTCGCGGCGCATCGACGAGCGCGTAGGTGAGCGCTTGCGCGGGCAGGTCCAGGTCGCTCGCGTTCACGGCCAGGCGCAAGGTCGAACCATTGGTGACGATCTGATTTGGGATCGGGGTGATGAGTGGTTTGGTGTTGGTGACACGAAGCGCCAGATTGCTACTCCCCAACGTCAAGGACATGGCGAGTTCGTTCGAGGGATAATGGATCGCCGCGAATGCGCCGCTATATCCGGTTGCCAGCAGGATTGGAAAACTGGAATTAGGCGCTGGGTAAAAGCCGCTCGGAAATGTGATGTGTAGTGTTCCAGCAACCGTGGCTTTGTTGCTGACGATAAGCTGGTCAAATCCAGGAGTAGCACTCGGTCCGTCTATCTCAATCTCGAGTGTGCCATCGGCTGTCTGGGTGTAATCGCCGTTGATAATAAATGGGCCGGCCGATTCGTTCTGGAGCGCTGCAGAAAAACCCTGCAAGCCGCCCGCAGCCCGCAAATGGCGCGGGCGGAAAACTCCAGCGTTGATCACTGAACCGGAAATACGACCGCTTCCCTCCAACACGCCTCCATTTATTTCCATGGGCGAAGCAGTGCCGAGATTGGCCCCTCGTAAGCGAGTCGTGCCTTCGTTCTGCTTAAAGGCCAATAGATTTAAAGTCCCTGACTGGACCTCAACCGTCCCGGAATTAATCAATCGAACGCCCAAGGTAGCGCTCCCTCCTGTCTTGCGGAGGATGCCGGCATTGATGATGGCATTGTCTTCACCGGCGCTGGCGATAACGCCGTCGGAGTTCAAATCAAAGCTCGCTCCGGTGTCATTCAAGAGCATTGCGCCCGCCGACAAGGTCAGCTGGCCTCCTCCAGCGTTGACCCAAGAGCCTTGGCCTTTGTTCACCAAGGTGCGTCCGTTGAGATGGATGCTTCCAGCCATCGACAAGCCGCCGTTGGCCACAATGGTGGCTGCTCCGGCCAAAGTAGCGCCGGGAGAGACTGTCATCGGCCCGCTCACCGAAATGTCGTTGGCACCGTCCAGCTTGCCAAGCAGGCCGACGTTGACGGTGGCTGGGGCGATAACCCCCGTCCCGTTAAAGTTAGCGGTCCCTCCGGTTATGTTCAGGGTGTTGCCGATGCAATGATACGCGCCGGTAATGTTGGCAGTGCCTCCACTGAAGGTGTGAGTCCCCGCGATGCTAACAGTTCCCGCCAGATTGGCCGTCCCTCCGCTGACCTGAAAGTCACCTTCGCCGCTGAAACTTGCTCCAGGAAGCAAAAGGTTGGTGCCTCCGCCCAAGATCAACGCGGCGCCAGCCGCCACCGTCACGCTGCCTGCGTTGGTGCTGCCGCCTCCGAACTGCAGCCTTCCAGAGTCAATGGAGACGCGGCCGGTGTTGTCAAAGAAAGTGTCGAGCCGAATCTCGTTCCTATCGCCCTTCTTGCGGAACAATCCCAGGTTGACGAAGAAGGTCGTCCCGGAACTGGTGATCGCCCCACCTCCGGCGCATTCGAAGGTCGCTGCGGAGGCGTTGAAGAAAACGGCCCCTTTGCCAAGCGAGAATGAGCCTCCGGCGCCATTGCTCCAGAATGCCATGGCGTTATTGATGAGGGTCCTCGCTTCGAGAGTGAGATTTCCCGACATCTCCAATCCACCGTTGGCGATGACGGCGCCGTCGCCGCGCATCGACGAGCTGCCGTTCCAAGTGATCGGACCGTTCACCGTGATCGCATTTGAACCACCGAGGGCGCCGAAGCCACGGATAATAAGCGCAGTCGGCAGGATGATTCCCCGGCCATTGAAGTCGACCGCGCCCTGGCGATGGTCAGCGTGCTGCCGACGCAACGGTAATCTCCGGTAATATGGATCGTTCCGGAATTGTAGGTGTGGTCGCCCGTGAGATCGATTGTTCCGGCAAGATGATTTGACGAGAACGCGTTGACCAAGAAATGACCCGCACCAGTGAGCAACGAGTCCTCCCGAAAATCGTGCCTCCCGGCTATTTCCAGAGTGGCGCCTCCAGAAACGGAGATGGAACCACTCTCCGTTCCGCCGTTGTTCAAGACTAACGTTCCGGATTGAACTTCGACCTGACCGTCGTTCTGGAATGGCACATTGATTCTCGTTGTCCCGACTCCACCGGTCTTGCGGAAAATGCCGCCGTTGACGACGAGGTTTGAGCCCGAGCCACCGTTCATGGTGCCGTCGCCCGTGCAGTCAAAAATGGCGCCCGGTTGATTCGAAAGCGTGGCGCTGTCGCTGAGCGTAATGATGCCGTTGCCAGCCCAGGCGGCTGCATTCTTATTGACCAAAGTCTTCGCACGAAAAACCTTTTCCGTCAGATTCGCTGCGGTGCTGATATGCATGGCACCCTCGACGATGATGCTGCCCCCGCCCGCCAGTGAACCCGCATCCCATATGAACGGCCCCCTGATTGCAATACTCCCGGTTCCGGCCAGAGTGCCGAAGCCATTTCCGTAGAACAACTCGCCGATGGTGACGTCGAGATCGTTGGTGATGGTGTAGATGCCTTGGTTCGTAATCGCAACGATCGGAGCGGGGTTCGACAGTTCGGTGCTCGATAAATTGGGCACAATCTGAGTGTTCCAGTTCGTCGGATTGTGCCAATTGCCACCAAGAGGGTTCACCCAAAGGTGAGCCGACGGATCCAATCCGGCCGTCAGAGTCAGCATGACGTCATTGCCGTCGCCCGCCGTATAGCTGATCCGAAAGCGTCCGGCGGAAGTTACGACGGTGGCATCTTGCGGCAGGCCCTGAAACGGGATGACAGGGTCCGCCCCGTCATTCTCGATGATCATGAAAGACAGGCCCATGGGCACGGGAGAGAAGTTGAAGGCGGCCCTCAGCGTTAGGCGCGACAGATCGACAGCGCCGCGAACATCCCACCGATCATGATCGCTAAGGAGAGGTCCGTCGAACTGCATCGCCAGGACGCCCGTGCCGCCGAGATGCCCACAGACGAGCGACGAGCGTGCCTCGCGGGGAGCGGCCGCGGCCGCCCCGGCATTCAACAGCACCGGCCCCACGATGCCAGCCACCCCCTCCAGCAACCCGCCTTCCACGCGAACGAGGCTTTGCGGCTGCGACCCTTCCACCTGCAATTGTCCTCGAGAGATAATGGTGTCGCCCGCGTAAGAATTGTTGCCGCCCAGCACCAACTTCCCCGGTCCAGCCTTCTCGATTCCAGCCGCACTTGGACCCTGACTGATGCTTGCGTTCACCGTACAATCGATGCCTCCAAGAAGGCCGTTTCCACTTCCAATCACGAACCGATGGTTGCCAGGGTCGAGTCCGATTCGTCCCGAGATTAGCGAACCGCCAATGATCCCAGGTGTCACCATCACATCACCGCCCGCCGGAAGAATGAGGATGCCACCCCCAGTTTGAACGCTCCCGCCGTTGAGCAGCGTGAGCGGCGGACGGCCTTGCAGTTCGGCCAGGCCAAAAGCCTCGGTCTGATCTTGCATCTCCCATAACCCGCGATTGACCGTGACGCTGCCGGCAATCGTGTGACTCGAGCGCTGTTCCACTTTGGCCGGCTTCAGCAGCGCTCCTGTCCCAATAAGGAGATGACCAGGTATGGCGGTGGTGTTTGCTGGTTTGGCTAATTCCAGAATGCCATCGTCCACCAACGTATCGCCCGTATACGTGTTGGGCGCGTTGCCGCGCAGAACCAACCGGCCACGTCCAAGCTTGGTCAGCGGACCTGTGCCGCTCAGGTTGTTGACCTGCACTCGGCTGTTGGCGCCTTCAACCCGAATCGCCGCCGGGCCGCTGAGTGCCATATCCGCATCGATCCAAAGGTCCGCGCCGCTGACCAGGGCACCGGTGGTCCCGTCGACGCCCGCGCCCGCAATCAACAGCGGCTCAAGAACAGTTTTAGCCTGAATGCCAAACGCAACCGTCGCACCCGCGGAAACGGCCGTTCCTTGAGTCGGGGCGCCGAGCGCATTGTCATTCAGGACCGACACCGTTCCCTCACGCACAAAGCTTGCGCCGCGAAACGTATTGGCTCGATGGAAATCGATTTGGCCGTCGCCGATCTTTTCGAAGCCAATCACGTTGAGACCATCGGAAATAGTCGCGTTTACTGAGAGATCGGGAAACGCCGCCCCGTCCGGTACTTCGAACGGAGTGGTCGGAACCGCACTCAGTTGCAGGTTGCCTTCGATGAGCGCGACCACGTTGGTTGGATTCGTCTTCACACCCGCCACCGCCAAAACACCGTTGCCCGTCGTGACGCGCCCCCCATGGAAAGTAAGCTGGGAAAAAGTCTGGCCATGCCCGTTCAAGTTGACCAGCCCGTTCGTCTGCACGGTCACCGCCGGGACAACGCTGCTGAGACTGCCGGAGCCCCAGCGCACTTCGCACAACGGACTGAAACCGCCACCGACCATGAGCGGGCCGCGAAAGGGGCGCGCCTCGCTCACGATGAGCAGTTCACAGAGCGCCCGAGTCAATCCGGTATAGTCCGACGGCGTCGCGCTCGAGTTGCTTCCGATCATCTCATAACGGGCCCCAAGAAACTCAAAACCGCCCGAGCCAACAATCGGTCCGCCGATCTGGCACAGGCCGGTTGAATTGACGACCAGGTTCGTGTCCAGTTCGATCCGCCCCAGCCATCCGCCGCGGCCAATGCAGTTCAGAAACGATCCGGCGGTGTTCGCCGAGACAGGCTTCGTTCCCCGGACCGAGAGCGTTTCGCCTTCAATCACCACGTTCCGCAACGTGACGGTTCCGTCCGTGATGGTCAATCCGGACGCGGTTGACCCGAGCGCGTTGGGATGTTGAATGTCGAGGGCGCCGTCGTTGACCGAAACGGGCCCGGTGAAAGTGTTCCCGATCCCCAGCACGAGCGTGCCATTGCCGAACTTGGAGAATCCCCCTGGACCCGCGATGATGCCCTTTAAGACAAGGCCGGGCCCGGCTAAAGCGTTGTTCAGGTCGAAAATGTGCGAGCCTGTCGGCAATGACAGCCGAGCGTTAATTGTCGGCACGGCTCCGCCTTCGTTGAAAACCGAAGTCGTGATTCCGCGGCGCAAGGTCACGGTCCCTCCCGTATCCACCAGCGTCGGCTCCGCATCCGCGTGGACATTCGAGAGCGCCAGATTTCCGATAGTCTCGCTCCAGCCATTGAGCACCAACCGCCCTCCCCCGGTGATGCTGACCACCGCGTCATCTCCGATTTGATCCCCGCGATGCAGGGCGACTTCACAACCGTGGCCAATGACCAACCCGCCGTTGACCACGTTCCCGCCGGGCTTATCGAAGGACGCATGGAATGGCCGCGCCGTCAGTTCCCGCTCGATGCCTAGATCGCCGCTAAAGGTATTGGCAGCGGTCCCGCCGAAGACAACCAAGGCGTCACTGTTGACATCTTTGTTCAGAAACCGGAGGTCGCCCCTGCCGGTGACGGTGGAGTTGATCCGGTAAACGCCGGGGTCTGGCCCTTCATTGATAATGGTCAGCTCATGATCCCCGAGGTTGAGGGCTCCGTTCCAGCGAATCGTGTGGACTTCTTCGGCACCATATGATGCGCTTCTTCGGAGAACGATGGAGTGACCCAGCGTCACGTCGGCGTTGATTTCGACGTTCAGCGCCTTGCAGGTAATATCACCAGTAACGGTCAGTCCGTTCCCGTTCAGGACCCATGCTTCGGAGAAGAACTCGTTTTCATAGTCGAACGCCAACGAGTGAACTGTCAGGCCGGGGATATCGTTCAGCATTGTTCCCGAAGTATTCAGACTCAAGATCCCTCCAAAGACGAGGTCCTCTCCGTCTTGGGGTAGCCCGACTGGTATCCAACTGTAGGGATTGCTCCACTTGTCACCAGCCCCTCGCGATGCCCAATATCGCTCCGCCGCGTTGACGGTCGACCTGCCGGCCACGGCCCAAGTTAACAGCCCGGCGAGCAGAATCGTGTCAACCCGCACCCGCCTCCAGCTAAAGTCAGGCAGATCAGCGGCTTGGACGAAGGCCAACGAGAAGCGAGCACGGGTTCTCACACTTCTGGTAAGCCGGTCGGACCCGAGTTCTTTCAACAAAATGCAGCGCGGCGATCGTTGCCAGTCCAGCTTCGAGGTCTCAAGGTCAGAGGCGGAATCGACGGCTCAGTCTTTCCAATCCAGCCCCACTTCCTTCAGATTGGCCCGCACGAGCGCCAGGTCCCAGACCTGTATCCGCCTGGTGTCCGGACTCACCACGAGATGGCGGGCATCCTGGCTGACAGCCAGAGGAATGGCGCCGGGGGGAAGAGCGAGGCGCACGTCAAGGTTCCGGTCGTGCAGAGCTGCCAGCCGGGCGTTATGGATCAACCAGAAAGAGCCATCAGGCGCGAAGAGCAGTTGGGCGTTGCGATCGAGCGCGACTGGGAAGCGCCGGCGCGGTTCCCACGTGGTCGTATCCAAAAAAGTGACGGAACTAAACGTGGCCACCGCAAGTTCGTCATTTTGCGGCGTGAAACCCAGGGCGAGCACTTGGGCGTCACAGGGCACGTTTTTGAGGAACGACCAGGGATTCACCTGGCAGACGACCACATACGCCTGGCTCGCCTTGCGCAGGGCGAACCAGGCACCATTCGGCGAGATTTGGCCATCGGCGTAACCGACCGGCTGCAGAATTCCCGGACCGCCGGCGATGTTTGCGTGGGAAAGATGCATGGCGCCGTCCGGCAATCCGAGGAGCAACTGTTCGCCGGCAAAACCCGCCGAATAAATGCGAGAGGGCTTGTAGACCGGCAGGGATGTCAAGCTGTGGCCGGCCCCTCGATTCGTCCGGATTTGCCAACGCGCAAATCCGTCATTCCAGAAAGCGAACATCTCCGCGCTATCCGGCGAAAAGAACGGCATCGCATTCCTGGCCGAGGTCAGGGCGGGCGACGTCGATGGCTCGGTCAAGTCCCATAAACCGAGGCGGTCTCGGCCACCCGCCGCCAGCCAGCGCCCGTTGGCAGAGATGACCGCCTGGCTAACTCCTCCACCTAAATCGCCCACCATCTCCCGGTGCGGCAACGGCCGCTCAAACGAATGAAGGAGGACGTCCCGGGAAGTGGTCACGGCGCATCCGAGTCCGTCGGCGCGAAATTGGACCTGGGCGCTTTGCAGGCCAATCGTGAATGCGCGCTCCATTGTGTGTAGGTCCCAGCAGAGGATTTCCTGCTCGTCGCCCCCAGTGAACAGGTAAGTGCCGTCCGGGCTGAAAATCGCGGACCGCGCCTCTCGTTTGTGTCGTCCCAGGAACCGGTCTTCGCCACTTTGCCAATGGTGCAAGTGCACTTCATTGTTGGCGGTCATGGCAATCCAGCGGCCCTGCGAATCCCATGAAATTGAATTAAACCGCGGGCCGATGATCACCCTCGACTCAATCCCGGAGTCGACGTTGAAAACCGAGGTGACCCAATTCGTGCCGACCTGACGCTCCACGGCGAAATCGTTGCCATCCGAGACGAATTCGACCAACTGGGCTGGCCCTCCCACCAAAAAACGCTTGAAGCTTTGGCCGGTCTCCAGGTCCAGCAGTGACACCGAATGGTCGTCCAGCGCGGCGAGCATCCGGGCCGCCCGGGGATGAAACGCAAATGACGCCCAGCGCGTTTCTGGCAGCAGGAACACTCGCCGCGCAGCGGCTACTTCCCAGACCTCCGCGAGCGGACGCGCCAGGAGACCTTCGGTTCGGCGCACGGCCAGGAAACGTCCATCCGCGCTCCACCGTCCGTAGGTGGCCGCCCGGTTTGTGCTCGCGGGCAGAGTCACGAGGACTCGTCCATCCGGGATGGAACGAATCTCCACCGCCTGCGCGCCGCGGGCCAGAGCCAGACGGTGAAACTCTGGATCGAGCGCGGCCAATGTGCAGTCCAGCCCCGTCGCGAGCCGCTGCTCGAAGCGCAGGTCCGGCAGAGCGAAAGCCGAGAGGGCTTCGCGGCGCAATTCGACAATATTGGAAATGACCGCCGCCCGCCTGATGGCATCGAGCGCGCGCACCCGCTGGCCCAGCTCGCCGCTGCGCACTGTCGCCCTGGCCTGTTCGAGCAGCGCCGTGTAAAGCTGCTGCATCGCCTCTCGTTCGGCTGTTTCCGCCCGGACCAGCAACCGTTGCGCTTCCACCCGTAAGCGGGTTTCCCGGGCGCGAGTTTCCGCCGCCATCCGGGCCCGATAGTTCGCCATGAAAACGGCCGCGAGCGCGCAGGCGAGCGCGGTGATGCCAGCGAAAAGGGTGGCCCGCAAATAGGCGTAACGACGTTGGAGGGCGCGAGCGTGGCGGAGACTCTGGCCGCTTTGGAGCAGCGCGAGATCCGCCTGCATTTCTTCGGCATTCTGATAGCGGCGTTCGCGCTGGCCTTCGCACGCTTTGAGAATGACCTCGTGAAGTTCAAGCGCGTGATCGCCGGCGTTTGCCGCGACCCAGTCGGAGGGTATGTCGGGAAATCGCTCCGGCTCAAAACCCGTGCTGGCCTGATATAGCACCAGACCGAGCGCGTATAAGTCAGCGGACGGAGATCCAGGACCTTCCGGCGGAATATAACCCTCGGTCCCAACAAACGTTCGCCCTTCCCCGTCAGTCGTCACCAGGCCGATATCCGCCAGTTTGGCGCGCCCGTTGACGTAAATGATATTTCCCGGCTTAACGTCCCGATGGATGAGCCCATGCCGGTGGAGTTGGCCGAGCCCGCTCGCCACATCCAACGCCAGCCGAAGGGTGTCGTTCGTCGGAAATGAACCTCTTCGTTTCAGATCCGAACGGAGTGTTCGCGGCTCATACTCCTCGACCCGCTCCTCCGAAGGCCGGCACGAATCGGCCAACTCCATCACGTAATAGAAATATCCGGCAGCTTCGTTGCGCCCAATCTGCAAAACATGGACGAGCCCCCCGGACGTGCGGGAAACCGGTTCGTAACGCTGAATGCCTGTGAACTCGCGCTCGTAAGGCCGGTCGCTCGCAAACTGCCCCCGCCAGACGATCTTGACCGCGCGCAACGTTCCCATGATGTTTCGCGCCAGCCAAACCTCGCCATAGCTTCCGCGACCGATCGGACGGATCAGGGTATGATCCGGAATTGCAGGCGCATTCATGGCCAGCGCGATAGTAGCGTTTCATCCTCCAAGCACCAGCGCTAGGATTCGGCCAACTCGCCCAGCTCGGCGCTTATTCTGTCTCTCGTTTCAAGCGTAGCAACTCCGCCTTCATCAGTCGGCCCACCCGATGACGCGCCAGATACACCTGCGCGAGACTAATCCCAAGCTTCTTGGCCACTTGCGGCAGGGAGAATTCGCCTGACATCGATAGCCGAAAGATGAGCAGCTGACGCGAACTGACAGTGGCGCGGACCCGCCGCAGCGCCGTGCTCACCAGGTTATCTTCCCATTCCTTTTGCCAGACATCGTCGAGCACGTCGGCCGACGGATCTGGCACCGCTTCGATATCTTCACCCGTTCCCTCAAACGACGCCCCGTGCCCCACGGTCCCGTCTCGCTTCTGCCTGCGCCAAAAAACATGAATCCGCGATCGCGTCACTACCCGCAGCCAGCTCTTAAATGAGCCACGGGCCCGGTCATACTGGAAGTTCGACATCCGGCGAGTCAGATAAATAAAGGTGTTCTGCACGATCTCTTGCCCCTCGGAGTCGTTCAGGCCCGCCTGGCGCGCCACATTGTAGATCAGTCGCCAATACGTATCGAAGAACTCTCGCCATCCGGCCTGATCCTGACAGTCGCGCAATCGGGAAAGCAGACTCTGCCTCGTCGGCAAGAGCGAGTCTGTCTCGGGCGCCGGTGTCTTGTCAGTCATGCCAACAGGAGTAAGCCTATCGACGACGAAGTCTTGCATAAAATTGCCCGTTGCTTCCGCCGTTCTCAACCGCCCTGAGCCACTGGAAGCGGGTGGCGCAAGGTCGGGCCGTTCCCGACTGGACCTTGCGACACTTCTGGACTGCAAATGGAATGAAAGCGAACCGGGCCGAGTTCCAGCAGCGTCAGCTCCTCGGCGTCGGTCCTATGGGACAAGTTTGCGCCTGAGACCGAGCCAACTTCGACCTTCCCTGCCTGGCTGGCAATGGTTCCAACCGAACACAGGAGGTATGCTCACCGAAGCAACAAGGTATTTCCGTCTGCTCCGTCGCCGGGCTACGGTCTAAACATGAAAAGACAAACGGAAACACCCAACACGAAAGACAGCGCCAAGGAATTGCTGCGCATCCAGCGGAGTTCGGGAATGCACTGGGTCGGCAACGGCTTCCCGGTCCGGTCCGTGTTCGACTACAACGGGCTCGGCCGCGAGCTGAGTCCGTTCCTTTTGCTCGACTATGCTGCGCCCTATCAGTTCCAGCCGGGCTCCGAAAAGCGCGGAGTTGGCGGCCATCCGCACAAGGGCTTCGAGACCGTGACGGTCGCCTACCAAGGCGAACTTGAACATCGCGATTCCAGCGGCGGCGGCGGAAAGATTGGCGCCGGCGACGTGCAATGGATGACGGCGGGCAACGGTATCGTGCATGAAGAATTCCATTCGGCCGATTTCACGCGCCAAGGCGGCACTCTGCAAATGGTGCAATTGTGGGTCAACCTTCGCGCGAAGGATAAGAGCGCCCCGGCGGGATATCAGACCATCCTGAAGGCGCAAATCCGAGCGTGCCCCATAGCGACCGATGCCGGAACGGTGCGCGTCATTGCAGGTGAATACGGCGGGAAGAAAGGCCCTGCTAGAACGTTCACGCCCATCAACCTTTAATGCAACCCCAAGGCCGGGAAGGCAGCGGAACTCCCATTGCCTGACGGCCACACGACGGCGTTCCTCGTTCTGAGCGGGACTCGTTGTCGTGAGCGGCCAGCAGGAGGCGGGCGAAGGGGATTTGGCTACACTGCCTGCCACGGCAACCGCATCGCCGTGAAAGCGAACAGGGACACTCAGTTGCTCATCATGGGCGGTGAACCATTCGACGAGCCGGTCGTCGGCCACGGCCCGTTCGTGATGAACAGCCGCGCGGAAATCCAACAGGCGTTCGAGGAATATCAACTCGGACGCATGGGGGAGATTCGTTGACTTGTCTTCGCGATCCACGGCAGTCAGTAGCTTCCATCCTGCATGCGCCCAGCGTCGAAAAGCTCGGCGGCTACCTATTATAGAGGAGGCGCAACTGCGATCCTGCAGACCTGCGGAAATGCTCGATTGTCAGTGGCGTGTGTTCGCCGGGCAATCCAGCCTTGCGGCAAGCCACGCCAAACATCCGCGAGAGCCGCTCGGCAAAGATCCCTTGGCCTTCCATGCGTGAGCCGAAGTTCGGATCGTTCAGCTTACCGCCGCGCAGGGCTCGGACGCGGTTCAGCACCTTGTCCTTGCGCTCCGGGAAATGTTGCTCCAGCCAGGCGGTGGATGTCTTTGACGGCAAACGGCAGTCTCAACGGCACATAACCCGCCGACCTCGCGCTGGCCCGGGCCGCTTCGCCCAGAATATTCACCATTTCGTGGTCGTTGAGGCCGGGGATCATGGGAGCGGCCAGCACGTTCACATTCACTCCGGCCGCGCTCAAAATCCGGATCGCTTCCAATCGCGCCTTTGGCAACGACGCGCGCGGCTCGAGCTTCGCCGTCAGCGCGGGGTCCAGAGTGGCGATGGATACGTTCACCCTTACGGCATCGAATCTCGCCAATGGCGCCAGCAAATCCACATCGCGCGTGACCAGGAAGTTCTTGGTGATGATGCAAACCGGGTTTCGAAATTCCAGGAGCACCTCGAGACACCGGCGTGTGAGCTGGAACCTGCGTTCAATCGGCTGGTAACAGTCGGTCACCCCGCTCATCCCCAGCACCCAGCGGCGCCAGCTCTTCTTCGACGAAAGCTCCGCCCGGAGAAGTTCCGGCGCGGTCATCTGGCAGTACCATTCTCAGCAAATGGATTCGGCCAGAGACTCACCAGCAATCACTGTCCGACCATCAGAAGCTAAATCACAGCTTAATATTCCACTTTCGCCGGTAAATGTCGCGAGGCATTCCCACGGACAGCATTCCAAGGCTTAAATGTGTGGTCGGTTGAATGGTACATAGTTTCAATTGCCTCGAACGAGCGACAACGGTGGAATCGCTCGCCAAAGTCGCAGTTGATCCGCGCTGACCGAAACGAGCCCGTCGCCGTCCAGAGTAAATGCTAGCGATTTAATCGCATTCTCGTGACCTTGAAGCGTCGCAACTTGTTGGAGCGACGCAGTGCACCACAGGGTGAGTATTCCGTGATAATCGCCGATTGCGAACGTCAATCCGTCTGCTGAAACGGCACAACTTCTCAATCCATAGGAGGAGGTTGTCTGGACGAGCTGAGTTTTGCCCGTTTGCAGATTGCACAAACGAATATCGTTCCCGGCTGAGATTACGGCTGTGTCATTCAGTCCGAAGGCGACACCGTCAATATGATCGTCATCGATCCGAAACTCCTGTTCCGTGCCGAGAAGAAGGTCCCAAACCTTGACCCGACCGTTGAAAGTGCCGGCTGCGATGCGCCGACCATCTCGCGAGAAAGCAATAGAACGGGCAAAAGGAGAGCGCAGCGTGCGTATCACCGTGAAATTGGATGTTGTCAGGAGGCGTATTTCTTGGCGAAGAGCCATTGCAAATTGGGAGGTATCCGGCGAAAAAGCAAAACGATGAACATAAACAGGCCCCAACGAAAAGGAACGCAGCGGAGCTCGATTCAATACGTCCCATAGAACGATTTGATTGGGATTCTTTTGCGCGTCCTCATTTGGATCGCAGCCGGCAAAGAGTGCGAGTGAGGCTCTCGGAGAGACCGCAGCGGCGCTGAGATTGGTAACCGGACAAGGGAATTCTTCTCCTGGTTTGAGCGCCTTAACATCCCAAACGGAGCAGACGTTATTGCTGGAAATGGTGAGCAATCCGAGGCCATCGGATGAAAGGCGATAGGCTTCCCCGCCTGTCGTCGTGATAAAAAGGCTCGGGAGGTTTGTTGAGGCGTCTCGGACTTTCACCGCGGAGATATTCCAGGCTCTGATTGTCTGATCCGCGCTGCCGGTAAAAAGCGTCGAGCCGTCCGGAGTGAACGCAAGACTGTTTGCATACCGCGTGTGCCCGCGGAGAAGTCGCTCTTCGCGGGTCTGCATCCCGATCAGCCGGACGAAATCCTCGTCCCCGGCGACTGCCAGGGTTTTGTCATCGGGCGAGAACGCAAGAGCCGCGGTATCGATTGCCTGATTGGTAAAGACGACTGAATCGAAGGACGCCAGGTTCCAGATTCGAATTGTCTTATCGTATGCCGAGGAAGCCAGGCTGTTTCCGTCGTGCGTGAAGGCCAGCGCGGTGATTCCCGCTGTGTGACCTCTAAGCGTAGTGAAATTTGTTCGGGAGTCAGCGTTCCATAAGACGATATCGCCGCTCTTGCCAGGGCAATACGCGATCAAAGGTGTGTTTGGAGAAGCAGCCAGTCCAAGAGGACTTTGGAAGGTCCAGAAGGCTGGCAGAAGTGCAACCACCCGCCGTTCTTGAAGGTCAAAAACGTGGTTGCCTTTCATGGTATCCTGAAAAACCAAAAAGCGCCCGTCAAAGGTAAAGGCGAGGACAGATTTTGCCCAATCGACTTGAGCCAAAGTTTCCGGCGAAGCATTGTGGTCTAGATTCCAAAGACGTAACGGATTGGGGCCGCCCTGGTGTCCGGGCAACGCGGTAACGGTTGCCAACCAGCGGGCATCCGGAGATTGGGCCGCTGCCCAGATTCCGTGTTCGTGTCTGAGCTCTCGAATTAGCTTACGGGCTGGCAGGTTCCAGAACTTAACCGTGTGATCCATGCCTCCGGACCAAAGCGTTTTGCCATCTGGAAGAAGACCAACGGCGTTCACGTCCCCGGAATGCCGTCCCACGATGAAAAGGTCGTCCCCTTGGGCCTGCTGCATCAGATAGCGCCATTCCCAAGAGGATGCGCTCGAATCGCGGCGCGGAGATTGATGTCGTTGGAGGCGCTCGACGGCGCGGCCAAATTCGTTTCGGCTGATTGCCTGCTGCGCGAGGAGCATGTCCGCGGCGTAAAGGCCATCCTCAGCCCGATGACGCTCGAAGGATTCGGCTCGGCGGGCCTGGTTGATGCGGTAGATGACGAGGGGGGAACCGAGGAGGAGCAGGAATAAGAGCAGGATCAGGAGGGAGTAGGCGCTGGCGAGGGCGGGATTGCGTTGGGACCAACGGATCAGGCGGGCGAGGCGAGTAATGGGGCGGGCCATGATCGGTTGGTTCCTGAGGAAGCGCTGGAGATCGTCAGCGAGGGCTTGGGCGGTGGCGTAGCGCTTGGCCGGATCTTTCTCGAGGCATTTGAGGCAGATGACTTCGAGATCACGGGGGATTTCGGGGTTAAGGAGCCGTGGGGCCGCCGGATCGGTCGATAAAACGAGGCGAATGGTACTTTCCAATGTGTCACCCGAAAAAGGGGCGCGAGCCGTCAGGAGGTAATAGAGCAATGCGCCTAATCCATAGACATCACTCTGCCGCGAGGCTTTTCCGCGGGCCGGTTCGGCTTGTTCCGGCGGCATGAAGTGGGGAGAGCCAAGAACCTGGCCCGTGATCTTGCTTCCGTAGTCGATGCTGCTCGCGACTTCGCTCAGGCTCTCCAAAGTCGTGCCGGAAAAGATCGTCAGGATGCTATCGAAGGTGGTTCCGGCAGTGAGGTCGAAAGTGAACCAGCCAGAGCCTGGCGCGGTCCACTGATACCAGACGGAAGCATCGTAATCATAGAAGTAATAGCCTTTGGGAGCAACCTCAGCTGCCTCGACCGTACCTGTTCGGTTGTCGGCGGCCAGGTCTCCTTCGGCTCCCGCGATCCGTTGCGCGCCGGCGAAAGCATCGTTCGGCAACGGGAAGCGAAACGTCCAAACGTAATCGTCAAGCGGCGCAGCCTGTGGCAGACCGTCGAAGTTCCCGTCCAACGTTCGGCCATCCCTGTCTTTGGCCATCGCCGTCAGGCGCGCGGTATAATTAGTGCGCAGGAAGGAATCCTGAGGACGGTAGGTGAATTGCCGACTATCGGGCGACCATTCGAAATGGCCTGCCGCCGGCGGATCGATGACGAAGGCCTGCTCAACGCTGGCTCGGTCCATAGGCTGGCTGAAGACAACTTGAATGGGGGAACCGGCGCCGGCCCGCAACCCGGTTGGGTAACTCCAGATTACCATCGGAGAGCGAGATGAATTTGTAAGCGATTGCAAGGCGCGTGATACATTCAATCGCCCGCCCGTAACTATTTTTCCCTTAGCTGCCGGAATCACGTCCACCGAACCCAACAATGCCGCTCGCAGTTCAGCGACTGAAATGTCAGGCTTGGCGGCGCAGAGCAGAGCGGCGGCGGCTGCGACATGGGGAGTGGCAGAAGAACTGCCGGCAAAATCGGTGATGTAGCTTTGACCAAACCCGAGCGTCACAATTTCGGTGCCCGGCGCAACCAGATCAACGGTCGACCGCCCATAGTTGTAGAGCAGTCCATCGGAACGATCGCTGCCGCCAACCGTGAGGAGAGCAAACAAGTCATCCGTTGTGGATACCCATTGGGCCACGTCAAGATTAAGGCCTGCGTTGGCGGCGGCGAAAACACAAAGAATTCCTTCCTCTCCGACGGCCCGGACCGAATCGCTGACAACTGCGCTGACAATATCATCGTAATAGCCGAGGCCGAGGACGCGAAGATTGACGCCTCGCCGTTTCATCTGAATCATGTATTCCATGGATTCCACGAAGCCAGACTTGTCGCTGCTATAAGTCTGCTGTTCGTCGCCCGCAGAAAACTTTATGGCCATGATGCGTACCTGCCAATTGATCCCGGCGGAACCGGTTCCGTTGTTTCCGACTGCTCCGATAACGCCGGCACATTTGGTGCCATGAGGGCTAGGAGCGACCACACCAGGACGAGTAGCTCCTAAATCCATCGGGTCGCCAGTATGATTCTGCACATCGATCCCATACACATCGTCAATGTAACCGTTACTGTCGTCGTCAATGCCGTTTGTCGCCTTGTCGCCGCCTTGAGCGTCGCGCCCGGTTTCGCCCGGGTTGCGCCACATATTCGCCGCGAGATCGGGATGAAGATAATTGACACCTGTGTCCATCACTGCCACGACGACATTCGTGTCGCCAGTCGTAGCGGCCCATGCTTGCTCCATCCCGATTTTCTTAAGGTTCCATTGCGACGTGTAGCGCGGGTCGCTGGGCACGACGCGCGTGGCTGAGCTGGATTGGGCGGCAAGGCGTTGACCACAGGATTCCAGTGTATCGGAGGAGGCAGGCAAAGGTTCGAACGAGTATGAAAATTTTTGATTCAGCTCAACTTTCAGCACGCCCGGTTGGGCCCGGTATTGAGCGATGCCCTGCGCGATACTCGTCCCGTCAGGCAATCGAACTAAATGCCATCCGATTGCCTCGAAGCTGCGCAATCTACTTGCACCTGTCGCCGCGTCCGCCGCGCGAGCTTGATTCGTAAACGGTCCGCCTTCGCACTTGACCAATAGTTCGATGGCCGGTTGCGGGGCGCCGCGGAGATTAAGCTCGGTCCCGCCAAGAATCGTGAGTAATGAGATCGAGACCGATCGAAGCAGATATTGAATTTCTTTTAGCATAATAGAACTCTCCCCGCCGTTGCCAGAACACGCGAGAAAGGCGGCCCCATGGCATGATGGCATCATTGTGTCCGCCTCTACCAAAGGCAAAACGCGAAAAAGGTAACCGGAATTTTCGAAGAAAAAGAAAGATCCGCGCTTAACGCTGGGAGATTCCGTTTTGGGCGCATCTTTGCAGTCTTTCGGCGCCCATTCGGGATGGCGAGGGTGCAAACCGGCCCCGTCACTGGGCTTTGCGTGTAACGCGCAGCCGGAAGAAACCCGTTCCCTGCTCGGTGGCTCGATTGAGCGGGACTTGCGCCGTCACCGTGCCGTCTTCGTTCAATAACGGCTCGGCCGGCTCTCCATTGAATGCGCTCCAGGTTTTAAGGTCATCCGAAGTTTCGACCGCATAATCTACTTCGTGTGCGAGTAAGAGCCGGCGGTAGGTGAGCACCGGCCCATTCTGATCGCCGGCGCCCTTCGCGCGGAGGCTGATTCGCGGCGTTTCGGAAGGGGTGTAAGGATCAGTGCCGCAGGAATATTCAAGCAAGTTGGCCAGACCGTCGCCGTCGGGATCAGCGTGGTCGCCGCTGATCGAGCTGTCGGCGAGTTCGCTTGCGGAAAAATATTTTGTCCGCCAGGCATCGTAGGAAAGTGTGGCCGGGAAGAGATCGTGGGCAGGCCATTGGCGAATGCCGTTCAGAACGGTGGAAAAGGTTGACCACAGATCGTAAGAGCCCAAACCTGTCCAGGCCGTATTCATCGTATAAATCACGATGGTCCCGTTCTTATACTTTGCCGCGAAAGTTCTCCAACCGGTGTCGAACCCTCCTTTGAGCCAGACTCCGGTTGTCGGACTGACTGAATCCCAGCCAAACCCCAAATATCCACCCCCGTAGAGACCGGGCCAACTGGACCGGCCCGTCATCATGGCCACGGTGTTGGTCGCCAAAATGTCGGGGTAAGCCGGATCGGCGTCAATCGACGCCACGAAGCGCGCGAAGTCGATCGCCGAGATCAACCAGCCGCCACTGGCTGCCATATATGAAACAGGCCACGCGTAGGGCAACTCGAAATCAAAAGGCCTGGGCTCCACCTGGTCAAGCGCCCAATCCGGTTCAATGGATGGATGCAAGTAGTATGCTGCCTCGCCCGGTTTTCGATCCCCGCGAGCATCACCCGCCACGCGCATCCTGGTAATGCCCCCTTTCAATAGAAATTTCCTGGCGGCTTCTTCATACGGGGCGCCGGCCAACTTTTCGATTAGCGTGCCAGCGAGGATGTAACCGAAATTACTGTAGGCCACCGCGGCGCCTGGCTTGGACTGCATCGGTTTTCCGAGCATCCATCTTACCATATCAATTGGGCGGGCACGCGTTTCAAGTCCCAAGTCTTGAGCCGGCCGATCCGGCCAATAAGCCGGGTCAAAACCGACGGCGCCCAGTGGATCAATAGCGGTGTCCCGATTCCAGCCCCCCGTGTGGTTTAGGAGCTTGCGCGGAGTGACGTTCGTCCACCGCGAGTCAAAAGCCGCGCCGGGATAATGAGGTGGTTCTAAAGCGAGAACCGGAAGCACCGGCGCGTCCAGGTCGAGTTTGCCGCCCTCCACCAGGTTCATCAAGGTGGCTGCTGTGATGATCTTTGCGATACTTGCACTTCGGCAAAGCGAGTCGGGCTCATACCGTTCCCTGGTTTCAACGTCCGCGAATCCGTAGCCGCGCGAGAGAACGAGCCGGCCGTCCTTGACAACCGCCAGCGAAGCGCCCGGAACTGCGTTGGCCAACATCACGTTCTGCAAATTCGTGTCGAGCTGGGCGAGTTCCGGAATCGAGGGTCCCGTGGGGTGGGGCCAGGCGCGGACCATGACGCGAGCCACTTCGCTCGTGGCCGGGCCAGCGGAATTGGCGACGATGACACGGAAGTTGCCATCATTGGTCAATTGAACCTTCGACAGGGTGTAGGTGCGATTGTGGGCGCCAGCAATATCCGCTCCGTTGAACTGCCATTGATAAGTGAGCGGCCCGGTGCCCGGCACGGTGATGTTCAAGCTCACGCGCCGATTCTCCCATTGGAATTGGGTCCGTGGCTGATTCGTAAGGACCGGCTGGGTGAAACCCGTGGTCGCGAGGGCAAAAAGCGAAAGCAGCGACAAGCCAGGTCGCAGAACGGATCGCATGTTCATAAATTCAGGGAAATGGTAGGTGCTTCTTCGACGTTTTCGGTAGGCGTTTTTCCCCCCGGCTTCAGCAGGCGCGCGCGCGCCGGGTCAGCATTCACGAGAATCTGCTTAACGCGATCACTGGTTAATGCACCAGCCTTTTGAAAGAGCAAGAGTTTCTCCTGCGATGCTGTTGTGAGGGAATCGCCCAGACCGCGATGGAGTGCAGAGTCCATCGTAAACGGTCCGCCTTCGCACTTGACCCATAGTTGGATGGGTGGTTCCGGGGCGCCGCGGAGATTAAGCTCGGTCCCGCCCAGAATCGTGAGTAATGAGATCGAGACCGATCGAACCAGATATTGAATTTCTTTTAGCATAATAGAACTTTCCTCGCCGTTGCCAGAACACGCGAGAAAGGCGCCCTATGGCATGATGGCAATCATTGTGTCCGCCTCTACCAAAGGCAAAACGCGAAAAAGGTAACGGGAATTTTCGAAGAAAAAGAAAGATCCGCACTTGGGAGGCCAGCCAAAAAGAGCCGGAGTGCAAACGAGTGTTGCCCGCGATCGATCCGCTTCAGTTTCCCGGATCCAGCTCGCTCAGGGTTGCGGCTCCGTTCGTCGGGGCGAAAACATGGGCGCAGGTCGAATTACATCCACCAAGGGCGCTTTACTCAACTCCGCAAGGCGGATAAAAGAGTCTGGTACTCTTCATCGATTTCCGCCACCGTCGCGACAGTTTGGGCGATTTCTTCGCGGATCAGCATGCGGCATCTCTGGCGCGCTCTCGAAACTGCCATTTTTACGGCCGCTTCGCTCAGGCCCAGCTCTGTGGCGGCTTGCGCGTAGGTCTGTCCCTCCTTTTCCCCCAGCAGGAAGGGCCGCAAGGTAACCCACTCACACTTTCGTTCCGGCGGAACTTCGGCCTCGAGTCGGTTCAAAGCCTGCTCAATTACGGTCATGGCCCAGCGGCGATCGTAGAGAACGGCGGCATCCAGGCGATCAGCTGGTTCCAACCGGTAACGATCTTCTGCGGTTTGGGCGTCGAAAGAGATGATGTTATCGGAACCTCCGCCGCGTTTAAGCCTGCGAGCCCGATCCCATTCATCGGCCGCAAAATGGTTGAGCGACGCCAGGAGAAACGAACGAAAGCGGCCTTTTCCCTGCTGTACATGGCGAAGGACATCCCGCTGGATAAATCGCTCGAAAAACGCTTGCACCAGGTCTTCCGCGGAATGCGACTCGTGCCCCTGCCGGCGAAGATACGCGTAGAGCGGGTACCAGTACGTGCGGCAAAGAGTCTCGAGCGCTCCATGAGCGTGAGCGGAGGTGTGGTCTCGCGCGCCGAGCACAACGCTCCACCGGGTAGGGACGAATTGCCCTCCGGCTTCCCCCAATTGCGGCAAGTCAGAGTCTCGCTGCATCGGCGAAAGGATAGCCGCAGGCCGGTGGGTGACGAGAAATTTTCGGAATCTCCGGCTGCCTGTTCATCCCCGGGGAAAGACCAGGCTTCGGCATCGCCGTGCGTAAGCAGCCATTCGCGAATGTGCTGTGCCATAGCCCGGGCGCGCAACACAAACCCTCTTCGTTACCCGGGTCTAGGGTTTCGGATATGCCAGCAGCCAGTCGATGATTTGCTGTGAAAAACCGGCGCGAGGCTGCGCACGTGCGCACCCTTCTGAATGGACCAAGGCTCGACTGCCGCTCCGGCCGAAATGCTCAATTCGGCCTTGGTGCTGAATTGCCGGACATCGATGAAGCCTGAGAATCTGCTTCCCGCGTCGGGGGGCGGCAAGGCGCGGCATTCTTCAACGATGGAGAATGCCGCTGTTCTTCGGCGGTTGAAAACCATCCACCACAAGTTCAAGGAGGGGAACGAGACATTTGGGCTCCCAAGGTTATTAAAGGTGACAGCTCGATTCCCACGCCCGCTCCAACTCAGCGATGCCCTTTTAGGGGCTTGCATTGCTTACCTGGAAGTCCGTCCCATCATCGAGAATTGGATGAAAATGCCGTCGTGAACTCGCTCATAGCGGCGGTTTGTGATATTCGAAAAGAGTGTCTGTATCCCAGGATCGACCGGAAAAGCGCGAATCTCCTTTTGTTACGACGCGTTGGAGCGTCGTCGCTGCGGCAGCCGGTCCGAATTCCGAGGCCGCAGGCCAAGCTCTGGAGAAGCTCTGCACCGATTACTGGCGCCCAGTCTTTTGCTTCATTTTGCGTTCCAGCAAAAGCTGTGAGGATGCGCGTGACCTCACACAAATATTGCGACGCGTTTTCAACGGGCCGTGGCTTGTGGGTAGCTGGAACGCCCTCTTCCTTCCCTTACCCCGATAATGTATTTGAACGAAACCGCTTCGCGGAGGTCTTTTTCCTCTTCACCAGATCGTCCAAGGTTTGGAGGCAGCTGTGCTAGCCAGCCGCCTGTCCGGCGTTTCGGATTCACCTACTGCCTGTCGCGAATGATCTGGTAATCGCCGGACCGAGTTCCCGAGCGCACGAGCCATCCATTGGCAACTGTAACGGTCCAGCCCTCACCTGTGAGCTTGACGCCGTCAACGCGAACCGGCCCCGGTAATCGTCGCGTTCCATCATCGCCAACCAGAACGCCATTAGTCGCGTCCAAGGTGCCCCAGTCACCCTTCTGACGGTAAGGCAAAACGTACACCGTCCCGGCTCCGGGAATAGGCGTGGCACCCACTGCGTTAAACGACCCACCTCCGCCTGACGGAACGACAAGCACGGGGCCGTCGACGAAACGGTTCCGCAGCTCTCGCATACGGGCCGCCCGCTGTTCGGCGCGGGTGTGTTCCGCAGTACGGAGCTCCGCGCCGCCGTAACGCTGGGACGCTTCGACCGCGTTTTTGGCTGGCGTGACATCCAGGGCCGCAATCAGCATCTGCTCGAGGTCAGAATTGCCGCGCACCGTGCGCCTCCAATCCGGCGACGCGTCATCGAGCAGAATTCCGTACGCCACGCCGGTTGTATAGGCTTGCTGTAGGAATGTCTCGTGCTGTTCAGCCGCAGCCAGTTGCTCGATCGCGCTGGCAACCGCTTCGGCGTGCGACACGGATGCGGCGACCGTGCCTGTGTATTGAGCGAGGCCTTCCGTGATCTCTTCGCGACGCTCGTTCTCAGCGGAATTGTCAAACTGCGACCTCCGCGCCAATCGAAAGGCGGCCGCATCGCTCACGGCGCGCAGGCGATCTTCGCCGGATTGACCGAGCGCCCGCGCCAGCGCTCGCCATTCGAGCCGCAACCAAATTCGACCTTCGATATTGTCTAAATGCGCATTCTGTCCCTTGAGAGTAACCAGTCCGAGTTCAGGCTGAATACGGTGGAAAAGCTCGTGCAACATGAACATGTTCCGCGTGCGCGCATCCGGCAGAGACATCGTAAAGTCCCACATGAAGGCGGTCCAACGCGTGCCGCCCCACTCCATTGGCGAATTCGCGAACCCAAGAGATCGTGGCTGCTCCTCGGTCGGGCGAGGCTGGTTCGTGGCGATGGTTCGGGTCCGCGCGTCGGCGAACACCATCGGTCCGCTCAGTGAAACGCCCCATAGTCGGCCGCCGTCGCGTTGACAGATGGCAGCAGCTTCTTTGAAGTAAGCTTCGGCACGTTCCTGATCCACCTGGGCTGCTGCGGGATAGACCAACCACAGCGCCAGGAGCGCTGGGCCGAACGACCACGCAGAGGTGATGCTGTGTCTGCTCATTGTTCCTCCGAATCGTGCGGAATCCCGTGACGGGCTGGTTAACTTCGGCATGAGACCAATGGTTCGTATGTTGGGTGGCGGAGTCAACCTCGGAAGGGTTTCGTTTGCCTGCTTATCTCGTCTATTTGGGTCCCCAGAGCCCAGCAGGGGAGACAACTTCAGATTAGGATTCTCTCTATTTCGTCCAAAGTGATTTCGTCGTTAGTCCGTTAGTCCGGTCGTAGAGCTTTGTCGTTTTTGGAGATTCATGTCCGGCGATAGCCTGGGCTTTTTCCACAGTGCCGCCATTCAGGAGGAAAGTGGTGATGCCCGTTGCTCGAAACGAGTGATTGCAGATTTTTGTCGAAAGGCCAGCGGCTTTGGCCCGTCGTTTTATCATCGCTAGGGCTTCCTTGCGATTCATTCGCATCGCCGTGATACGGTCGGCCTTGCCTGGTGCTGTGCGAAAAAGGGGAGACCTCTTCGCTTCGTTTAATCCAGCAGCTTTCAAATACGCATCCAGATATGATTCGGCGTTGTGATGAGCGGGCACTTCGTGAAATTTTCCTCCTTTTTCGTTCAGACGAAACCAACAGCGCTTTCCGTTCTGATAAAAGTCATCGACGTTCAGACCGACGACTGCTCCGACTCGGGCAAAACTGTAAACCATCACTGCGATGAAGGCGCGATCACGAAGTCCGATGATGGTTGACGTGTCGATGCTATCGAGCAGACGACGCGTATCTTCTGCTGAGAGCACTGGCGTTTTGCCACGTTTAACAACGTGTTTGGGTCCGCGAACCGATGCAGCAGGATTCAATGGTATAATCTGGCCAACCACCAAATAATCAAAAAACATCCGAATCGCGGCAAGATGTTGTTTGACTGATGGCTTGGCGAGCCGTTCGCCAATCTCTTGGATGTATGCCGCGATCACCACCGGTTCCAAAAGCTCCAGTGAAAATAGTTTCTGCTCGCACCATTGGCAGAACTGCCAGACGTTCCGGGCGTAAGCTTCCCGCGTGTTTTTGTTTTGGATGTTTGCCGTGAAGAACTCGATGAAGCGACGCATAGCATCTTCACCGGCATCTGCGATGAGTTTTGGAAAAGGTTGACCACAAAACCTGAGGGTGGTTTCGGAAAGCGAAATAAGATCCTTAGTCATGAGCTCCTCCAGTCAGAACGAACGATGGCTCAATCGAGGCAGCGCTATCACGAATGCGCAAACAGATTATCCGACCGCGCGTTTACTCACCGGAGGAAGTCCAGCGGATGATTAGTGTCGCCGGACTCAACCGCAAACACCGTGTTTTACCGATGACCACTTATTCTGCGGGATTGCGGGTCAGCGAAGTTTGTCATCTCCGTCCACAAGACATTCTGACCGCTCGAATGCAGATTCGAGTCGAGCAAGGCAAAGGCCGAAAGGACCGTTACACCATCCTCTCCCCACTTTTAGTTGAAGAACTTCGTGAGTGTTGGCGAGTGTATCGGCCCGGTGAATGGTTGTTTCCTGGCAATCCGAGAAAACCAATGAGCACCACCAGTGCCCGAAGGATTTTCGAGCGTGCGGCGGAATTGGCGGGACTTCCAAATCACGGCGGCATTCATTCGCTCCGCCACAGCTTCACAGCTTCGCTTCCCATATGCTCGAATCCGGCGTTGATGTGGTGACCTTGCAGCGACTCCTTGGACACAGCCATGAGCATCGTCACGGTAATTGATGGCACGAGTTCCACGGTAATTGAGAGACCAGGGAGGCCAGGTAACCAGAAACCCGATCCGGAACGGGGTTAACGCCGAGTTGAGTGGCGGCGGGTCAAGAGCGTTCGATTAGACCGCACCGCGATTCCGCCGCCCACGCGCTTGGTTCGATGCCTTCACAAGTCTGTCTCTTGTTGTCCCATTATCTTCATCAAAGAGCGCAAGAGCCGAATTCTCAGGGTTTATTACCGAATATTGGAAGAATCGTCTTCAGATTGGGATCGAGCGTCCGAGTCGCGCATTTCCAGGGCTTCATTTTGGGCGTAAACACCGCCTCTTTGCGTGAGGATATCGTCCCGTCCAGGTCGAATCCGTCGTGCTCCTGCGAAAGGCAACGACGTTCCCGAGAATGCGGATGGCTGCTTTTACGCTGATCGAATTGCTGGTGGTCATGGCCATTATCAGCGTCCTCGCCGCGTTTTTGCTCCCGGCTTTGTCCAGGGCCAAGGGCGCGGCGCACGCAACCACCTGCAAAAACCTTCTACGCCAAATGGGGGTCGGGCTTAAAATGTACCTTGATGAGAATGCCAACAGATACCCTCAGTACGTCGGTTCTGCTGGGCCGTCCAACGGCGATGCAACCAACAGCTGGCCGGAAGGTTCGATTTACTGGTCGTCCAAGCTGTTTCCATACTATCCCCAAAACTGGGTGAGCGCCGGATACCGGTGTCCCGGTTACAAGGGGCTGACAAGAGGCCCTTTTGGAGGCCACGGCGACGACCGGGCCGGAAGTTACGCATACAACTGCAAAGGCTCCCTGGCAAACTACTCCAAATCAACAAATCGCTTCGGACTCGGCACGAACCTGGGCAAAGATTATATCTGAAAATGAGGTCGCGGTTCCAACTGAAATGTTGGCCATTGCCGAGTCGAGGTACCTCAACGAGAGAGCAAATTCCGATATTCGTGGCGGAGCAGGTGGCTGGGATGTTCTGGAGTGCGGTCTCGATAGTCGCAGCACGCCGTTCGATCCTGGACGGCACGGGAAGAATTACAACCAACTCTTCTGTGATGGACACATTGCTGCGCTAAATCCAATGCTGTTGTTCAATCCAACGAACTCTGCGCCCATGTGGAATTACGATCATCAGCCGCACCCCGAAACCTGGTGATGTGTAATTATGTTCAGCCAAAATCAAGCAACCGGCCTTTTCGAAAACGCCGTGAAGATCGAGTCGAAGGTGTATTCGACCTCAGGGATCGTTCTTGTGCATTCGTGGGAAGGTTTTTTAAGGCATAGGAGGGCTCTGAAACATGGTCTGCGAAGTTAGAGCCGGGGAAGCGGTTTGGCCTCCCCGGCCGTCGCAGACGACGTTTCGTCGCCCTCATCCAGTTATCCCTCGGCAGGTTGCTCCTCAGCAGAGCCTGCTTCTGTTTCACTGGACAAAATCGGAGCGTTTCCCATTTCCATTTTCCTGGGGGTCTATAGGACAGGAAACGGGAAACGCCAGGTTGAGCTGATAACCTTTGGCATTGCGGCTTAGTTCTCCCTGCTGGGTCAACTCTTCCAGGGCAGCACATAGCGTTTCGGTGCGAATGGCGCAGAGCTTGCGCAACTGCTGCACGGAAAAGACTGGTTCCTGGAGTTGGGCCAACGCGGCGCGCACGCGCTCCACCGGGGTGGGCTCGGCCGTGGCGGGGGGAAGAGGGTTCTCCAGGACGGCCAAGGCCAAGGCGGAGCCGACCTGGGTCAGTTGCAGAGGGATATGGTCCTGAGAGGCCGCAGCGCGGTGTTCGGTGGAGAGAGTCAACTGACCGCCTTTGCGGCGCATGTAGAGGTTGGAGTCTCCCCAGCCATGGAGCTCGCTGGAACCGCGCAGAGCTTGGCCAGGGCGGCTGCCGTTGGAGTCCTTGCGCGCGTGATGAACCAAACAGGACGGCCAGCTGGAACTGGCGCTGGAGTTCCCGCAGATAGGAGAGCAAGGCCGCGATTTGAGTGGCGTCATTCTCGTCGACACGGTGAAGCCGGATCAAAGGGTCGAGGATTAAGAGGGCCGGCTGGAGGTTCTGGATGGTGTCACGGAGGCGATGCCGGTCGGTCGGAGTATCCAGACGGAGCGAGGGCGCGGTGATGACTTCGACAGGCAGTGCTTGAAAGTTGACCTGAGCGGCCGCGGCGATTCCCTCCAGGCGCTGGCGCACGACGGCCAGGGAGTCTTCGGCTGGAAACAGGAGCACTTTGCCCGCGCGCCGCACGGGGAACTGGCGCAGGCAAGCGGTCCCCGACGCGACGCTGACGGCGATATCCAGCGCCAGGAAGCTCTTGCAGCATTTGGGTTCGCCGCCGAGGATGCCGACGGCCTGATCGGACCACAGTCCTTCGACTAACCACTGGGTCTGAGGACCGGAGGTGGAGAGCTGGCTCGCACGTTGAACCGGGAGCAGATTCATATCTTTTTGGCTGGTTTGGGATCTAAAGCGAAAACCTCGAAGTAGAGCTTTTCATCAATGATCTCGCGTTCCTGCTGACAAGCGGCCACCAACAGATCGTTGGCCAAATTCATCAGGAGGCGGAGGTTGCCGGCGGCGTGTTCGCAGAGGGTTTGGATCAGAGAGGGGCTGAACAGCTTGGGATTGCCGGCGGCTTTGAGCAGGTGATTGAGGCATTCCTGCAGTTGCTTGGGCGACAGGGCTTCCAGACGCAAACGACTGCGGATGCGGCTGGCGATGGGCAATAGATCGGGTTCTTCAAAACGGGCCGCCAGCCGCTGATCGCCAGCCAGGATGATCGTCAGGATAGAGCGTGAGTCCAGGTCGGCACTGGCGAGCATGCGCACCTCGGCCAACACCAGTGGATTCATTTCCTGGGCTTCATCGATGATCAAGACGGGCCGGTAGACGGTCGCCTCGATGTGGGCGAGCCACTTTTCACGCAGGCTTTTGGAGCTATGCCACCGGTTGCTGGGAGAGAGGCTCACGCCGAACAGATGGCCCAGTTCCCGGTAAAAGTCGGCTGTCTTGGCCTGGGGGCGAGTCAGGATACCGACGCACAGATCTCGCAAGCCTTGCAAATGCTCGGAGAGGATGCGCAGCGCAGCGCTCTTGCCGACCCCTGGATCGCCCACCGCCAAGGCAAAGCCGCCTTCGCCCACCTGATGCTCAATGCGCCAGCAGAAGCTTTGGACGGGAGGGCTCACCCACAGGGCGGTGGCCGGCAACTGGGAGGAGAAGGGATTGAACTTGAGACTATAGAGATTGAGCAGTCGTTTATTCATGAGGGGTTTTCTGGGTTTTGCGGTTGAGGCAAATAGGCCGGAGGCAATCCGGTGGCGGCGTATTGCTGGATGATCTTTTGCAGCAACGGCGCCATGCCCGGAGAGGAGAGCGGCGGTGGTGGACTGGACACACCAGCCCTGGGCGCGCGCAGGCCTTCAGCATTCTTCTTTTTGTCGACGGGATAGATGCGGCAGAGGATGGCGCCGGTTTTCCGATCGGCCAGATAGACCGTGCTCAAGTCCCAGGAAGCGAAACGGAGCCAGAGTTCCTGCAGATGACCGAAGCGGGACGGGACTTCGAAACGAATGCCTTGCAGCGTGAGCGTGCCATCGCTGCGACGTTGGGTGCGCCGGACCTCAGTGGTAAAGGCCAGTTGGAGCTTCTCGGTGGTCGGGCAAGGCTGGCCGACATTCTTATGGTCCAGGAAGCGTTGCAAGGGCGTCTGACCGATCTCCGAGTGAACCTTGCGGTTGTATTCCGACTCGACCCACGGCTGGCTGACTTCGTTGAGTTGGTCCAGAGTCAAATCGGCTACTCCTTCGAGCATCGGCAGCAGTCGCCCCTCAATCTGGTTCCAAAAGGCCTCCTGCTTGCCATTTTGGAATGGGCTAAATGGCAGGGTGTTTTCAAAAGGACGCCTAGCAGGGCGTGCTCCACCAAGTGGTGTTTTGCTGCCAACGGGTGAGTGAGGGTCGAAAAGGAGCCGTGGGCAGACGCTATTACCAGCAAGCGTCAGGAGGGCCCCAGTCAGAGAATTGTGCCTTGCCCCTCTGTCGTGATCATGCCGACCCAGGTAGCTGCCACAACCCAGGGAAGCAAAAAAGGCCAAATCCGGCCCACCGCTCCGCGGCTTGCTCAATCCAAAGCATTTTCTTAAGACCAGCCCCAGGTTGTACTCGGCACAGCGCATCAGGTAGGACTTGGTCACGTTGACCAACCCGCGTAACCAAGCCCGTCGTCCACCTCCGGTCTCGCAAACATGCGCAAAGCTCCGTTCGCATCGCTCGCTCCGCCACCGGTTCAGCCGCGGTCCTTGGCCCTGCGGACCCTCCGCCGATTTCCTCGAAGGTTGCCTCGTAGCCCTCGGGCTGACGTAGCCCAGGTCCGCGACCCCTGCTTGCGCTCGGGAACAAGTGCGAATGCCCCACCGGGCGCACTCGGCCAGAAGGCGGTTATCGTGATAGCCCTTGTCCTTAACGACCTCCGCAATCTCGGCGGAGCTGCCACTGACCACCAGGTTGGTCTGGGCTAAGATCAGCGTCTCCAGGCCCGTTTGCGTGTCACCACGGTTGGCGTGAGTCACCTGCGCCGCCACAATGGCTTCACTTTCCAAATCGACCGCATGCTCAGCCTTATAGGCCAGCCTGGTTGTCCCGTTCTTCATCCGGGCGATGCGCGAGTCCGGATCGCTTGGGCTCTCCCACTCCTGGTTGGAGACCTTCTTGTCCTTACGCCCGCGGTCAATCCGCCGGAGATCCTCCTCGGTCGGATTCTCGACTTTTCGGCTTTGGCCAAAGCTCGGAGGTATTCTTTCCAGTTCCTTGCCGTCGGCCTTACGCACGATGGCTTTCATCGCGGCATTGGCTTCCAGGGTCGTGGAGTCGATGCCCAGGGTCTTGGCCTTGAGCAGCTCCCTTTGCCTCAAGACCTGTAACACGTGATCGAACACTTTCTCGAAAACCTCGGCGGGCAGGCGCTGCCGAATGACCGCTCGCGGAATTATGGGCGGGAGTCGTGTCGGTCCATCTCCAGGAACTCGCGCAAGGAGCGGCTGTCCGCACAACGCCAGGCGATACTCCGCTGGCTATCGATTCCCTCGAAGTAGCCGATGAAGAGCATGCGAAAGTAAATGCCAGGCGGGATGGAGGGCCGCCCTCCTTCTTTGCAGCATGGCTCGCAAGATTTTCCACGAAGCCGTCAAAGCCGACCAATAGGCGTTGAGCTTGCTGTAAAATGGATGAGCGGGTGATTTGGGTGTTCCGGCAACAGGCACGAACAGTTCGCTTTGCTTCACGGTGCGTTTGCCAAGAGCCATGCTTTCCTGACGCTCGCCACAAACTTTTCTTCAGTAATTTTCGGACTTTATGAACGGGCTGCTAGGCGCGTGAGCCCCTGCTCGGTTTCGGCGGCAATCATGGCCGAGCCGTTGTCGTAGAGCAGAGCGCGAGGCAGATCGCGCTTTTGAAAAGCCTGGCTCAAGCCGTGGCAGAGTTGGTGAGCCCCTTCGGCCAAATACCACTGCATATGGCAGCAGAGGCGGGAGTGGTCATCCAGGATGCCCAGCAAGATCGGATACACCCACTGCCCGTCAGTCCGCAGCACCCGCAAGGAGCCGTGATGAAAATCCAAGTGCCAGAGTCCGTTCACGTATTCGCTTTCGTAGCTGCGAATCTCCCGGACTTCATAACGGCGCTCGGCCGCTTGGGCTCCTGGGCTGTGGACCGGGCCGCGGCGAGGACGCTTGAAAAGCCCATGGCTCTTCATCCAGCGTAACAGCGAGGCGTAGGAAGGCATCGGACCAGCCTCAGGTTCCTGCTCCACCAGCACCGCCAAGTTGTCAAAATGAAGCTGATAGCTCCAACTGGGATGTTGACGGTGTTGCTCGGTCAGTAACTCGATCAGTTTGGGAGTTACCGACGGATGTTGCCCCTGGTCGGAGCGGATTTTGCGCTTCAGCACCTCCACTGGGCCGGCCTTGGCCCGAAGCGCTTTGTAATACCATCGTTGGATCGTCGAAAGTCCGAACACAACCCATTGGCTGGAAATGGGGTGCTGCCACTTTTTGGCCGCCAGTTGTTGGAGTTGCTTTTGCAGTTGCCCTCGCTCGGGAGGGGCCGCCAAAAGCGGTCCGATGACGCTGAAGCGCAAATGCGCCCAGCGCTCATGCGGTCGCGTCGCAGAAGGGATTTCTTTCACAGGATGCTTTCTATTTTGTTTTTTCCACCGGGTTGGTGGCTGCGGCCGAGGTTCTACACCAACGTCCTTTTCCCCGTCGCCTTGCATCCTGTGCGGGACTGTGATCGTCCCTCACATAACCAACTCTTTCCAGGCCGTTGGGGTCGTGGATCGGGGCCAGGAACTTAAGCAAATCCAAGAGCCGGTCGCGTTGTTCGACCTCAAAGCTCAGGCACAGCGACAATGGCAAGGTTTTCTGGCACAAGGGCGGCATGAAGTGGGCGCGCGCCTCTCGCCAAAAGGAACTCTCGATGAAAAGCCCCAACCACCACTGGCGCCAGCGCTCCAGGGTGCGGCGGTCGATCCCAAGCGTCTTCCGCAGTTCCGCCACTCGTTTGGGCGTTAGGCCATGGGTCATGGCCGAGACCAGCACAACGACAAAGCCGGCGTAAACCCGCCGGCCCATAAAGCGCACCGATGGCGGGGTATGCCGCCGTCGGCAGCCTTCCTGGTCGCAACAGAAGCTGCAACGCTTTGGCTCTTCCGGCCAGGACTTGGCACCACGAGGCTTGCGCCTGTAGTTGGCCCGGTGCAGACTGCCCGAGCAGTAGCGGCAGCCGTTGGCTCGCTCGATCTCCGCCAAATCGAGATCGATTTGCTCAAGAAATGGATGCAGTTTGGGGTTCGCCAGCTGGCTCTGGCACCAGCTTTCTCCGATTCTAGTTTTCACACCTTAAATCGGAGAGAAAAACCCTCGCAGGGCAAGTCCTCTGCGAGGGTCCATCTACCGGCCGGGGATGTTCAGGAAACGTGAGTGACTCCGCCCCCTCTCTATCACCATCTATGCAAAAACGGCATTGCCCTTAACTCGATTTTCCCGCGTGTGCTCACCACCTCTCGACAACCTCGACGTATCTTCATCTGCGGCCAGAAAGGCTTGCCGAAATCCGCAGCCCTTTGGATCGGCTGTCGTCAGTAAAACCGGCCTGAGCGGAAGCAATGGAAACTCGTTGCCCCGAGGCAGCGAGCGGCTCAGGACTGACTTTGGCTGAGGTGTTGCGGTTGGCGATGCCCGCTTACGCGGCAAAATATCGACTGCCCGTTCATCACTGGAAAACGCTGCGAGCCATCATGGTCTGTCGCACAGCCGCTTTGGGAGGCCATCACTACGAATGTCGGCACTGTGGTGCGGAACATTTTGTGCCGCATTCATGCAGGAACCGGCACTGCCCAACTTGTCACGCCGCCAATAGTGCTGATTGGCTAGCCAAGCAAGCCGAGGTGCTGCTGCCAATCCCCTACTTTCATTTGGTTTTTACGCTGCCTCATGACCTCAATCCCCTCATCCAGCAGAACCAAGCGGCCATATACAATCTGCTCTTCGGAACAGCTTCCGCGACATTACTTGAGTTTGGTCGGAACAATCTTCATGCCCAAATCGGCGTGACAGCAGTTCTCCATACCTGGAGTCAGACGCTGATGGACCATTATCATCTGCATTGCATCGTCACAGGCGGCGGCCTCTGCGCGGATGGCTCTTGGAAATCAGTAAAACCGCATTGGCTTTTTCCGGTGCGTGCCCTTTCGCTGGTTTTTCGCGCAAAGTTCCGCGATGGCCTGGAGGCGCTATTCAATGATGGGAAGTTAGAATTTCACGGCCAAATTGGGTCTTTGGCGAACGGCCATCGCTTCCGTCAGCTACTTCGATCAGTCTGCCGACCGAAATGGGTCGTTTATGCCAAGCGTCCATTTCCCGGCGCAAAGGCAGTTCTCGCTTACCTTTCGCGCTATACTCACCGCGTTGGTATCAGCAATCAACGACTCAAAGCGTTGGATCGCGAGCGGCGAACGGTAACGTTTGATTTCAAGGACTACGCTGACGACTCTCGACGCAAACTCATGACACTGAATTTAGAGGAGTTTGTTCGTCGTTTGCGTCTTCATCTTTTGCCAGCGCGGTTTGTGAAAATCCGTCACTTTGGACTGTTGTCCAATCGCAACCGTCATAACCGCATCGTGCAGGCCCGCTCCGCGCTCAAGATGGAGTCCGTCGCCGCCCCCTCTTCCGCAGATGGCATCCTACCAGAAGCATCAAACTCGCCGGAACCCGTATGCCCAAAGTGCCGTCGTCCTGGACTTCGTCTGGTTCGCGTAACGCGGCATGATTCCTTTCGAACATGTCCGATTTTTTCAGACTCCTCGTGAGAATCCCCTTCCATTCAATTTCGCTTGGGCTTCCGGCCCTAACTAATCATGAATCGGTCTGCATCCAGGCGTGCTAATCCCTTTTGCATTTTTGGCCGCGATTACGTAGGTGGCGTTAAGCTTTTTAATATCGATCCGCTTTTCGACCTTCCTGCCCTCACTAGAAGAGAAAATCGACCCCTATTCCTGTCAGTCTTGCTTCCAGATCCAAGCCGCCGGATTTTACTTTCCCCTGAATGTCGGTAGCCATCGAGCTACGCCGCATCGTTCAATTGCGGTGTATCCATCATGGTCGGGGGAACGCCTGGGCCAAAACCGGACGACCAAGGCCCGACCACGACGGATACACCGCTTGGCATTATCAGAGATGGGTGTCATCGTTTCATCGGACACCGAGAATCATCCGCGAGGCGCTTCACCGCAGAGCCGCCTCAAGAGAGCAACCAAACCGTTCTTGTCCAAGCGCCGCTCAGCAATCTCAATCATCGCTTGATAGAGTTCCTCGGTTGCCTCGGGCACGGGGACCCCATTACCCTCCAGGAATACCAAGGCAGCGGCCATGCCGGTGCGTTTATTTCCGTCAACGAATGCCTGGGCCTGAGCAATGTGGAACGCGCATGCGGCAGCGATGTCAAAGACTCCTCCCTGTCCGTAAAGCCAAATGTTGCAAGGATGAATTGCGGCGCTTTCAAGCGCTGCAGTATCGCGAATGCCGTCTTGGCCGCCGTGACAGTCTAGGGCGATACGGTGAAGGATCTTGATCTGCTCGATTGTAAGGAAGACGGGATCGCTCATTGGCTGAGCTTCGCATCAGCTCCGAGTGGCGGTCGAAACTCGTTTGGTTGATTCGTCGAACTTCTGGGGATCCATCGTGCGAATCTGCTGAACAGCCTTAATCTCTTCAACGAAATCAATAACTTTCGCTTGCTCCTCCGGAGGAAGCGCTTTGATCTGCTCAATGACGGCCCGTGCGGTCATGACTTCATTATACGCTGGTCTGCTGTGATGTGGAAGCGGCATCTGGTTTACCTCCGTCCGGTGGCCGGCCGCCTCATGAATGCTACTGGTATTCGATAGATGCCAACAAATACGGCTCCTTTGCTTTTGTCCTGCGAACGGCCCGCCTCGGCGACGATGGCATTCTTTGTCCTCCTAATTAATTAGGAGGTCATTGGAACGCGCTTTGATTGCGCCGGTTCAACCCCGGGGGCTGTCGGGAATCATAACGTCCTTTATGATTCCCTATCTGGCGACAGGAGGGGGGCTTTTGATACGCTCCAGGTGTTTACATGCTGACCGGGTCGGACCTGAGCAAGTCACTGAAAGGCTGCCGGTTGACTTGTCCGAGGGGGATCGGTGTTACCACTCCAGTTGGGAGGCAGAGAGCCGAGTAGGTGGTAGAGATTTGCATTGTTACTTGGAGGTGCTGGCTGAGAGGCTCACGTATATCATATCAGGTAGGTGTTTGTGGTTGGCAGCGTGAGGCCTAGCGCATATACGCAAGCATCAGCGGTTTGAGTTTCGCGACGCCTTCAGTCCAGTTCCAGCCATGGACGATGGCGTCCTGGAGCCAGCGCGTGAATTGGCTGCTCCAGCGCGTGGCTCGCCGCAACAGCTTGACCCAAGGCGATACGCTTTTGCCTGTGAGTGCGGCGGCGGCCTCCCGCTGTTTGAGGGCTGCCGAATACTTGTTCTCCACCTTCGTCACGGATGCCTTCATCAGAATCCAAGCGCCCGCTCAAAAGGAGCAGGAGATTGTGCGTCAGCACGAGGAACTCGTTCTGGACCTGCGCAGTACCGGGCCAGCTCCCCAGGCCCGCTTCTCGGCCAAAAGGTGCTCGCAGCCGTCAAAGAATCTCAATGTCCCAGCGCAGTCGATAGAGTTGGGCAATCACTCCCGGGGCCAGGTGAAATTCCGTCGTCAGAAACTCGTAAATCTCTCCGCTCTCCGGGTCTTGATAGCGGATGCGTCGGAATTCGCCTGGCTCTCCAAACCGAACCCGTTCATCGGAAAGCACGCCCTGGTTGCGCGCATCTTTCCTGTCCCATTCCAGCGGCTTGGTTTCGCGCACCGCCAGGTTGGCCTTCGTGCGCGTGATCACGGTGAAGCCTCCTTGAACTTGGCCCCGCGCAGGAATTCAAAGTCTACGGCGACCGGGTCTATGACCAGGATCGTGCCCTTGGCTTTAGGATGCCAAAGAAAATCCTCCCAGGGGCGCTCTTTGACCGCCGCCCATTCGTGCTGGTGCCCCCTCGGTCTGCGCCAGCACTCGCGCTGCTCCCGAACGCAGGTTGCGCAAGAAGATCCCGGTCACGGTGTCGGGTGGCTCCCCGCCGCCCGCTGGCCATGGTGGCAGGGGGTTCGTGGCTGCCCTGTTCGACATCATGGCCGTCCAGTGCCAGAATATCCCGTCCGGCCAACTCTGGAAATACAGCGAAACGGTCGGAGGCGGGCACAATGGTTCGCGACAGCACGGTGTTGAGTTCGTGGGCCATGCTAGGCGCCGCGTGCTGCTGGCCGCACCGAAGTAGGCTTTGAGGGAAACGTCCGTCACATCGCACTGGCGAGCTGATTGAAGGAAAGATCGCCTGGAAGGATGATAGCTATTGATTCGCCGGACACCGAGAGTGATGAACTCCGCGTCGGAGAAATCAAGGCCATCACGGTAGTTTTCGAGTGTAGAGATGAGGTCTCGAGCGGGTTCCAAGAATGCGTCACGAATGAGGATTTTCATGGCCGTGATTCTATACTGCCGCTGTCAAATAGACACACACAAACGAGGAAAAGTATGACTATTATAGTTGGTTACTAACAAACATACGCAGATACTCCATAACTTGTAACAACGTCCACAATTGAGCTATAAGCGACGATAGACTCCAACCATTGAAAACCATTCCCCGACCTGTTTAGGTGCGTTGGCGGCCCTCCTGGGCTCATGAAACAGCCTTGCAGTGAAAATGAAAACCGCCGCTTTTACTCTCAGCCCAGCCTTCGGTCGAGTCTCACGATTGGCGCCGACCGCTCCAAAAACACCCCAACGCGCCGCATTGCCGCTTCGTTCTCACTCGTTCTCCCAGGCCAATGCACTGTTCGCGTAAGGAACCTATGCCACTTCAAATGCCAAGCGCACTCGAATACACTAACTTACCTGGCCCACGCGATTTGGATTTGGGTAACACCAATCCCGAGGGGCAGCCATGAAGACCTTAGCGCCGCTTTTGACCCTGCGAAATCTCTTGCAACAACGGCCGCTTGGGCAAAGGCTCTCCTCCGGTGCCAAGGGCTAACCGTTACTTCGTTCCGGGTAAGCTTTACCATCTGACCCATCGTTGTCACAACCGCCGGTTTCTGTTCAAGTTCGCCCTGGCCTTCGCACCCGTTGGCGAGAATGCCTGGTCGCTGCGCGAGGAACCGGTTCTGACGTTTGGGCAGAACACTTAGGACCAAGACTGACCCGGTGAAAATCGTCGGCAAGGCCAATCGTTAACGCTATCGAAATCCGCAAGCCAATGGAAACAAGTCGCTTCCTCAGGTCCGACCCCGCCTCGCTGACTGGCTTTTTGGCCTTCTGCTGGTTCGTCCTGTGTCGCAGAAATAAGGGAATGACGGCCACCGCTTGCCGAGATTCTGACCTCGAATTCGAGCCGTGCGCTCGCTTTTAGATGGTGAAAATGATTTGGAAGCAATCGTCGTCTTGAAAGCTAGGGAGGTGCGTCGTCCGCGCCGTGCAGATACAGATCCAGGATCTCAGAGCAGCGTGCACCCGAACCAGGGTCAAGTCCGACAGCACATTAACAGGTGGCAAGTAATCCCCGATATCGGACTACACTTCTCATTTAAGAAGAACGTGATCGGGACGATTACAGGATGATGAGTCTTATTAAGTTGAGCGTCGGGGCCAAACCATTCATTGAATGCCGAATGGCAGTTGCCGACGGTTTCCGCAAGGTGATCTTGACCTGTCTCCTCCTGGCCTTTGCCATCGCGGGACAGGTCCAGGGACAAACGACGCGTGTGACTGAGGACGGCACTGTTCTAAAGCAGATTATCATTTTCGGCCGCCACGGCATCCGCGCCCCCACAGCGAGCCTCAGCACTCTGAACCAGTACGCGGCAGATCCGTATCCGGCCTTCTCGTCGCCGCCAGGTCACCTGACCACCAACGGAGAGCGCGCAGCCGGTTTGCTCGGCGCCTACTTTCACGATTATCTGGTGCGCGAAGGGCTCCTGACGGGGAATCCAGAAACGGATTTGGCCCGCTGCTATTTCCGCGCCAATACCATTCAGCGTTCCTATATGACGTGCGCCAAATTCGGCGCCGCCCTGATTCCGAATGCCAACATTCCGGTTCACACCTATGCAGCAGGGGCGCCCGATCCAGTTATCGATCCCCTCTTGGCCAGAGTGTCCACGGTGGACACGAACCTCGCCCTGGCGCAGGTTCAAGGCATTTACGGCAGCGGAGACACCCTCCAGGCGGCTTTGAGCGGCGAGCTTGCCCTGATCCGCCATGTGCTCTTCCCACCTGGAACCGAGCCGCTTTATCCGCCCGGAACCCTGCCAACCAATGGGCCCCCCGGGACGATTGATCCGACCACGTTGCTCTTTGCTCTTAGGGCCAGCGCGCCGCTGCCCCAGCCTCGGCCCCCATACTTCACCGGAAACGTTATTGATATGGGTGGCTTGACCACAGTCGCTCTTTACCCGATCGATCCGTTTGTCATGCAATATGCCGATGGTTTCCCAATCGACCAGGTGGGATGGGGCCGATTCACGCGGGACACTCTCTCGGAACAGACCCGGATTGCCACCCTGCAGATTGCCGTGGCCATGCGCACGCCCTACCTCGCCCGGGTGCAGAGCTCCAACGCCGGGCACCACATCCTTCGCTCCCTGCAACGAATCGTGGAGGGAGGACTAGTCGACGGGGGATTTGGCGATCCTCAATCCCAGGTCCTGGTGATCATCAGTTCCGATTACTATGTGGCCGGACTGGCGGGACTCCTGGACCTGCACTGGTTGTTGCCGGGCTATCAATCCGACTTCTGCGCCCCGGGCGGAGCGCTGGTCTTTGAACTGCGGCAAGTAAAAATGACCGGACATTACCTGGTGCGGGTGTTCTACACTGCCCAAACCTTCGACCAATTGCGCAATTTGAGCCCGCTCACCCTGGCCGAACCGCCGGCGACCATGCAACTGACAGTTCCGGGCGCCAGCGGTTCGTTCACCAATTTGGATGTCGATTTCAACACCTTTGAAAGGCTGCTGAGCAACGCCATCGACCTGAACAGCGTGCAACCTTGCACGAATGAGGTTCCGCCGACCATCTTAAATCCCTATGCGGCCACGAATCTCACGAGCCTCGCGGCCAATGCCGGTTCCAGCGGCAACACGGTCTCCTTGACGTGGCCGACAGATCACCAGGGATGGATTCTCCAGGCCCAAACCAACCGCCTGGGCGCCGAGCTATGGCTTGATGTTCCCGGCAGCGCTCAGGTTACCTCGATCGCTCTCGCGGTGGACCCGGCCACACCGGCGGTCTTTTATCGACTGCGCTAGCCTTAATAATGCCGCTAAAGAGGACATTGCCAGGTAAAATAAATCCCGGTGGCGGGATGCTGTGGCTGTTGCTGGCGATGGCGACTTCGGCTGGCGGAGCGGAGCTTGGGACACGCCAACGGACCATCCATCCGGTGGCCTTGCCCGATCGCACGCCGGCCGTGGTCGCCACGAACATCCCAGCCTATGAAGTTTACGGGTATAGCGCCGGGGAGTGGGGACAGGGCGTGGACGCGGGACGTCGATTCCTGCGGCCGGCGGAATCCACCGAAGCAACGCACACGGCCAGGCTTCTGAGCTTTTTTGCCATTTCGGACCTCCATATCACACGCGATGAATGGACGCGGGCGGGGCGGATAGAATGCTGCAACCGAGCAGAACTGCACCAGTTGCGAGCCAGACTGTCCGATCGCGAAGCAGATCCGAACACGAGGGAGGCGGGGCGCGAACCATGCGAGCTCGGTCCTGTATCGCAGGAGGGCTCCGACCCTCAGAGCAGGTTCATCTGCGATCCGCCGGGCCGGCGGAAATGTTTCGTGGTAGCCGGAGCGTGTTCGCCGGGCAGCCCAGCCTTGCGGCAAGCGATATCGAACATTTTCGCGAGCTGTTCCGCAAAGATCCCTTGGCCTTCCATGCGTGAGCCGAAGTTCGGATCGTTCAGCTTGCCGCCGCGCAGGGCTCGGACGCGGTTCAGCACCTTGTCCTTGCGCTCCGGGAAATGCTGCTCCAGCCAGGCGGTGAAGATGTCTTTGACGGCAAACGGCAGTCTCAACGGCACATAACCCGCGGATGTGGCACCCGCGCGAGCCGCTTCGCCCAGAATATTCACTAGCTCGTGCTCGTTCAGTCCCGGGATCATCGGCGCTGCGAGGACATTGACCGGAACTCCGGCCGCGCTCAAAATCCGGATCGCTTCCAATCGCGCCTTTGGCAACGACGCGCGCGGCTCGAGCTTCGCCGTCAGCGCGGGGTCCAGAGTGGTGATGGATACGTTCACCCTTACGGCATCGAATCTCGCCAATGGCGCCAGCAAATCCACATCGCGCGTGACCAGGAAGTTCTTGGTGATGATGCAAACCGGGTTTCGAAATTCCAGGAGCACCTCGAGACACCGGCGTGTGAGCTGGAACCTGCGTTCAATCGGCTGGTAACAGTCGGTCACCCCGCTCATCCCCAGCACCTGCGGCTGCCATCTCTTCGACGAAAGCTCCGCCCGGAGAAGTTCCGGCGCGTTCTCCTTGACCATGATTTTGCTTTCGAAATCCAACCCCGCCGAAAAGCCCAGATACTCGTGCGTCGGGCGGGCAAAGCAGTAGGCGCAGCCGTGTTCGCATCCGCGGTAGCAGTTGATGCCCGCTTTGAAGCCGACATCCGGACTGTCGTTGTAGGCGATAATCGCCTCGGTGGCGTCGCGGTAGAAGCGCGTTTTCGGGGCGGGGTTTTCTTCGGGCGCGACGTCATCCATGGCCTCGAAGTGGATTTCCTCGAATCGATTCGGCGGATTGATGGAAGCGCCCCGCCCTCGGAACTGGCCACTACTCATGTGATGAGTATCGCCCACTCCCGCCGCCCTGCCAAGAGAGAAACACGTGTCTTGCCCCGTCGCGACTGAATCGTGCCTCCACGGGGCGTTGCCTTAGCTCACGCTCTTGCCACTATTTAAAGCACGCGATGAGATGAGTTTTGGCCGACCAGGACGGTCAAGATGGTGACAGACCTGCGGTTTACAGCCGAAGCGTCTGAGTCCAACTAAACTCGCCATCGACAAGGCAAACAAAGTGGCCGTTTTTCCGGAGTTGTCGGGAACTTGCCCAAAACGGAGATTATCCAGATCCAAGCCGGCGTGAACACTGAACTGCATTGACGAGATGGGGTGGTCAGTCGCAAACCCAAGAAAGCCCGAATCCGGGAAGGTGCGCCCGGCCAGGTGGAGGGTTTGACCATCCGAGAGGGTTAGAATAATCGGGTCCCACGCGAAATAGAGAAAGCTAATCGCTGTTATCCCAGGTGGCAGGTCAACCAAAAGGACTTCCGCCGCAGTTTGCTGGGCGCTCAGGATGGCTCGAGTTCCGTAGAAATTGTGGTCTTGGACAAACAGCGGGCTATTATTGTGGAAGCTGACCCCGTTGAGAGAAAGCGAACCAGGGCTTCCGAAGTAACTGAAATCATGCCCGACCGGGATGAGTCCCTCAAAATCGATGACACTCGTGGTGACACACCTGGAAGTGAACCCCGCCAGATCCTGAAAAACCGTCAGGCTTGTCGCGAAAGCGTTGCTCGACTGGAATCCAGCAGTAATGCTGGCACATAGGCAGATTGGCAGAAGCGATTTGTTCATAGTGATTTTACGTTGGTAGCGTGTACACGAAGACCGGCCGAAGAATCTTTCAAATGGCCGAGAAAAAGTCACAGCGGCGGCCGCTTGCCGTAAACTTTGACGTTAAACTTCCTGATCGAACCATCGATTCCGTCCGGTTCGCTCCAGCAGGCCAGGTCCCAAATCCCGGTGTAACTCAACCGCACAGTTGACCACGATGGTCCCGATCCCATTCTCGTTCATCTATGTGTCTCCGTGCCTCCGTGAGCCATCTTCCTTGATCGAACACCTAGGTCACCGACGACGGCGAAGCCGCGTTCGGTGGACTGCCTGGTTCGATGAAATTAACTCTCACCGAGGCACCGAGGCCCGCCCACCGTCCGTCTCGCCGCGCGGCGCCGTCCGAAAATGGGGCGTAACGTTTCGGGCTGCAAGGTCGCCAGGGCGAGCAACTTAAGAAACCGTGCCAAATCGAAAGAAATTTTCTGAATGGTTGCCATTAGATGTCAGGTCATTTGGCAGCCTGTCGGGATGCCCTTCAGCTGCAGCGAGATCTGGGCTCCCAGGGCGCAGCGCTGCCCGTCGTGGAGTCAATCGGCACTGAGCCCGTCGTCGAGCAAACACCGTCCTGAACGCTGGTTGTCTTCACTCGGAATGGCTCTCGAATCGTCTGTGCGACATCGAGTTCTTCGAATCGGAAAAAATCGGAAATGAATCCATCGACCAACGCAGCGTTGCGGTTGCAGGCCACAATAAATGCGCGGTGCCGTGTATTTGCCCGCAGATTCGACCCTGGATTGGTTCGACTTCTCTTCTATCCTCCTTCGACGTTTGTTCGACGTTTGTTCGAGCTTCGTCCGGCGTTGGCCGACCTTGGTTCGTCGCTCGCTGAACGAAGCTCGGATCAAACTTGAACAAAGCCCGGACTATTTCCGGTCAGTGCTCGTCAGCAGTCGTTGTCTTATCGGAACTTGTTCAAAGTCCAACGGAGGCTATCGGGCAGAGGGGTCCGGGATCGGCGCTTCCGCGGATGCGGCGTGCCGCGAAAGGCCTATTTCAAGCAGGATGGCAGGATGGCAAGGGAAGCAGGATGAGGGAAGGACAGCTTGACGCGAGGACTAGACATCAGTATATTCTGTCCTGACAGAAATGAGTGATATGGCAACACTCAGTCCAGTCCAGCAGAAATTCATCCTGCATTGGGGGGAAATGGGCACCCGCTGGGGCGTCAACCGCACCGTGGCCCAGATTCATGCGCTGCTCTTTCTCTCACCGCGGCCGTTGGCAGCGGAAGAGATTGCCGACACGCTGGCGGTGGCGCGGTCGAATGTTTCGAACAGTATGCGTGAGCTGCAGAGCTGGGGGATCGTGAAGTTGGTTCACGTTATGGGTGACAAGCGGGACCACTTTGAATCGATGAAGGATCCCTGGGAGATGTTCCGGATGGTGCTGGACGAGAGGAAGAAACGGGAGATCGATCCGACCATGCGGCTGCTCCGCGAGTGCCTGGAAGAGGCTGCCCAGACGAAGGAGGTAGACAGCTATACCGAAGGGCAACTGACCAAACTGAACGATTTTTTCGAAACCACCATGGGATGGTACAGGCAAGTTCGGAACTGGCCGACAGCGGCGTTAGTTAAGTTTGTGCGGTTAGGGGACAAGGTTTTGAAGGCGTTGGGAATCAGCGGTTAAAATTTTTTTAAGGATGAGTTTCCGTGAATACAGAAATGGCAGAAGCTAGACTCAAATCGGCCTGGTACCTGCACCCGGTCCACTTCCTCCGCGCAGTCCCCGGCGTCCTTGTCTTCAAAGCGGCCTGCCGCCGCTGGCTCGCGCGAGATCGCGCCCAGGCCAGCCCATCCAAACGGGCCCATCCCCGACCAAGCCATCGCCGAACGATTGCTTTCCTCGATCTGCCCTAAAGGTGAACTGCTTCCCATCCAAACCACGGCCCCCGGGATAAAAGGGCGGAACCACAACATCACTCAAAGGCATCTATGACTCCGATTGTTTGGACTTACACCTGTTACCTGACTATCAGCGTGGCCCTCACCATTTGGGTCGCGCGGACCCTTTATAGAAACGGCCGCATCTTCCTTGTCGACGCCTTTGGAGGCAACGAGCCGCTGGCCGATTCGGTCAACCGTTTGTTGTTGGTGGGATTTTATCTGATCAACATTGGGTACGTAGCGCTGGCTTTGAAGGAGGACCGTACGGTGGCGGATGCGCAAGGCCTGGTGGAGACGTTGAGTGCGAAGTTGGGGATCGTCATGCTGGTGCTCGGCGCGATGCACTTCTTCAATCTCCTCGTCTTTTCCAAAATGCGTCAGTGGGCGGTTGATCGAGCGGAGGTAACGCCGCCGGCCGGATTGGTCCATAAGCCCGTGCCGCCGCTCGTCCGCACAACGGCACCGCCGCTTGTTTCGTGACTGTTTTCGGAGTCTGGACGAGGGGTGGCAGCAAACCAGGGAGGTAAGCATGGGCCGATCGAGGTGGATTTTCCGAGGCCTGCCGCTGCCGGCTGGGGAGCCGCCAGAGCGCGGTAGATGGGTTGCGGACCGGCCGCGGGGCGGAGTGTGATGGGCGCTATCCAGGGCGCGTCTCCTTTGTCGGAGTTGCCCGGCGCGGTTCCTGCTCTGACTCCCAACCCGGGCGTCTCTATGCTGAAACGGTCAATTTATAGGCGCGCAGGACAGGCTGCGGCCGATTGCTTTACACTCACCCCTTTCAACCCTTTACCTTTCAACGGCGCAGTCGGCCGGAAACAGGGTTGGCAGGGAGGGTTCACCTGTGCGCGGCTGGGCAAGGTATGAGAGCACTGCGCAATGCCCTTGGCGCCTACGTCGCGCTTTTCCTGGGGGCTTCGACTCATGGACAGGTCATCATCAGTGAATTCATGGCTGACAATAAGAAGACGCTCGCTGACCAGGGCGGCGCCTTCTCCGACTGGATCGAGATCTACAATTCGAGCGCGGCGAGGATCAACCTGGCTGGCTGGGCTCTGACAGACGAGGCGAGCCGCCAGACGAAGTGGGTTTTCCCGAGCACCAACCTGGCCGCAAAGGGCTACTTGGTTATCTTTGCATCCGGGACGAATCGCACGGTCCTGGGGGAACCGCTCCACGCTAACTTGAAATTGAGCGCCAACGGCGAGTATCTGGCTTTGTTAAAGCCGGATGGCAGCGTGGCGTCCGAGTTCAATCCCGCTTTTCCGCAGCAGTATGCGGATGTCTCCTACGGCATCGCGCAGAACGTTGTCACCAACATTCTCGTTGGGGCGAATGCGCCTGTGAAGATGTTCGTGCCAAATAGTGGTTCCTTGGGGTTGGCCTGGACAGAAGCCGCTTTCAACGATTCGAGTTGGATGAGCGGAAGCCCAGGGGTGGGCTACGAGACGGCGTTGCCCGGTTTTGCCGTTCGCAATTTTAAGGCGAATATCAGTGTGGGCAGTCTGACCGCGGCCCAAGGCGTGATTGGGAACATTTCGCAACAGAGCGCGGTCTATACCGAGAACGCTTCCGTCATCAATTACGTGAATACGGGTGGGGGAGCCAACTATGGCAACGATCGGACCTTTCCAGGCTTCACGATCGGGTCGGATATGGAAGATTTCGTGATTGAAGCGACGGCGACGGTGACGATTCCAGCCGCAGGTAACTGGACGTTCGGGGTGAACAGCGACGATGGCTTCAGCCTGACGATTGGCAGCTTCACGATGGTGTATGCTGACCCCCGCGGGCCGGGGGACACCCTCCAAACCTTCAACTTTCCGGCGGCGGGCGACTACCCGCTCCGCCTGGTCTTTTATGAAAGAGGGGGCGGGTCTGAACTCGAGCTGTATGCTGCCCAGGGCAGCTTCGGGAGTTGGAACTCGGCCAATTTCCGTCTCGTCGGCGAGACGGCCTCCGGCGGTCTGGCGGTGCGCGCGCCCGTGGTCGGCGGCGGCAGTGGGAGCTCCAGCTACCGGCCTTTCATCCAGAGCGACGTGCAAGCGCAAATGAGCGGCGTGAATGCGTCCATTTACCTGCGGCTTCCGTTTACGGTCGCGAATGTTGCCGCGATGCAATCGCTGACGCTGCGCATGATGTATGACGATGGCTTTGTCGCTTATTTGAACGGGCAGGAAGTGGCGCGCCGAAACGCTCCGGCGGTGCCGCAGTGGAATTCGACGGCGACCGGCGCGCATCCAAACTCGCAGGCGCTCCTCTTCGAGGATATCAACATCTCGGATGCGTTGGGGGCGTTGCAGGCGGGCAACAATATTCTGGCGGTTCGAGGTTTGAATCAATCGGCTGCGGACAGTGATTTCCTGATTGTGCCGCAGCTGGTCGAATACCGGGTGAGCAATTCGACCACCAACTATTTCGCGACGGCCACGCCGGCCGCCCCGAACGGCGGCGGGTTCGTCGCGTTTGTGGCGGACACGAAGTTCAGCGTGGACCACGGTTTCTTCACGAACGCGTTTACGCTTGCGATCACGACGGCCACGCCCGGGGCGACGATCAAGTACACGACCAACGGTTCGACTCCGACCACGTCCAACGGCAGCACGTATTCGGGGCCGATCACGATCAACAAGACGACTGTCCTGCGCGCGGCGGCTTTTGCGCCAGGATTTGAGCCGTCCAATGTCGACACGAAGACGTACCTGTTCCTGAGCGATGTGATTCGGCAGTCGCCGAATGGCGAGGCGCCCGCTGGTTGGCCGAGCAGTTGGGGCGGAAACACGGTGGATTACGGCATGGATCCGGCGGTGGTAAATAGCCCGCTTTACAGTGGGACGATGATCAACGACCTGCGGACCATTCCTTCGTTCTCGATCGTGACCGACCTGCCGAATCTCTTCGACGCGGTCACCGGCATCTACGCCAATCCAGGGGGCGATGGCGTTGCCTGGGAACGGCCCGCGTCGGTCGAGTTGATCTATCCGGACGGCAGCGACCAGGGGTTTCATGCCCGCGCTGGGTTGCGCGTGCGGGGAGGGTACAGCCGAAGCACCGACAATCCGAAACACGCCTTTCGGCTTTTCTTCCGGGAAGAGTATGGCGACTCCAAACTCAAGTTCCGAATGTTCGCCCGGCAGAATGGGGCGGAGGAGTTTGATGGTTTCGACTTGCGAACGTTCCAGAATTACTCCTGGAGCTTTGGCGGCGACGCGCGCGGCATCTTTCTGCGCGATCAGTTTTCGCGAGACACCCAAATTGACATGGGGCAGCCGGGTGAGCGTGGTGACTTTTACCACTTGTATGTCGATGGGCAGTATTGGGGGTTGTACAACACGGACGAGCGGCCCGAGGCCTCGTTCGCAGCGTCTTACTTTGGCGGTAAGCCGGAAGCCTATGACGTGATCAAAGTCGACCCCGGCCGCGGCTACAATATTTATGCGACGGATGGGACATTGGACGCCTGGACGCGGCTGTGGCAGGCGGCGGTGAATGGATTCGCTTCGGACGCGGCGTATCAAAGGGTCCAAGGGAACAATGCCGATGGGACGCGCAATCCTGCTTACGAAGTGCTTTTGGACGTCGACAACCTGATCGACTACATGCTGGTCATCTTTTACGGCGGCAACCTGGATGCCCCGATCTCCAACTTTCTCGGCAACACGTCGCCCAACAATTGGTTTGGCTTTCGCCATACCAATGGCCTGAGCGGTTTTCGCTTCGTGGCGCACGATTCGGAGCACACGCTCCTCGACGTTAACCAAAACCGCGTCGGGCCTTTCGCGGCGGGCGATCCGGCCACGGGCGGCGGCTTGCTGAAGAGCAATCCGCAATACGTTTTCCAGCAGCTCTGGCAGAACACCGAATTCAAGCTGCGCCTGGCGGATCGCATCCAGAAACACTTTTTTAATGACGGAGCGCTTTCCCCGCCCGCGGCTTTGGCTCGCTTCATGAAGCGGAAAAGTGAAATTGACCGGGCCGTTGTTGGTGAATCGGCTCGCTGGGGTGATTCGAAGCGCGAGCCACCTTTGACGCGGAACAGCGAATGGCTGGCGGAGATCAATCGGGTGGCTAACAATTACATTCCCCAACGCACCGGAATCGTCCTGAACCAGCTGAAGGCGTGCGGTCTCTTTCCGAATGTCGGGACGCCTACCTTCAATCAGTTCGGCGGGAATGTCCCGAGTGGTTTTGCGCTCACGATCACGGCGACGGCGGGGACGATTTATTATACGCGGGACGGGGCGGACCCGCGTGCCCGCGGCGGGACGGTCGCGGCGACGGCGCTGACTTACGGCGGGCCGGTCGCTCTTACCCAGAGCGCTCGGATCAAAGCGCGCGCGCTGAGCGGCGGAGTCTGGAGCGCGTTGCTCGAGGCGACATTTTACGTGACACAAGATTACACCGACGTGCTCATGACCGAGGTGATGTATCATCCGCCTGATACGGCGACTCGGGACGGCGACGCCTTCGAATTCATTGAGCTGAAGAATGTGGGCACGAGTTCGCGAGAACTGAGCGGGGTGCACTTCGACCATGGCATCGACTACACGTTCCCCGTGGGCAGCTTCGTTGCCCCGGGGCAATTCGTCATTCTCGTTTCAGACCCGGTCGCGTTTGCGAGCAAATATCCCGGCGTCCGCATCGATGGCGTTTACGATCATCAGCTGGGGAATGGCAGCGAAACGATCTCGCTTTTGCACGTCACCGGCACGCCCATCTTTTCGATGAAATACGATTCGCACGCTCCTTGGCCGGTGGCGGCGGACGGCGCTGGCTTTTCGTTGGTTCCGGTGAACCCGAACCTGAATCCGGATCCGAACAGCGCGGCTAACTGGCGCGCCAGCGCGACGGTTGGCGGGTCTCCCGCTGCCGACGATCCGGTTCCGAACGTGCTGCCGATCTACGTGAATGAAACGCTTACCCATACGGATCTGCCCCAGTTGGATGCCGTGGAACTCTTCAATCCGAATCCGACCGCGGTCAGCATTGCGAACTGGTTTCTGACGGACACCCGCAGTGACCCTTTCAAGTTCCGCATTCCCGGGTCAGACTCGCGCGCGGTCATTCCAGCGGGCGGCTACGTTGTCTTTACGGAAGGCGACTGGAACGCCGACCCGAATTCGACCAATACCTTTAGGCTTAACTCGCATGGCGAGGAGATCTACCTCTATTCCAGCGACGCGCAAGGCAGTCTGACCGGCTACAGCGACGGTTTTGCTTATGGCTCCGCCGAGAACGGCGTGAGCTTCGGCCGCCACGTCAACAGTGTCGGGGCGCGGCAATATCCCGCGCAGATTTCGGTGACGCTCGGCGGCCCTAACACTGGGCCGCGGCTCGGGCCGGTGGTCGTGAACGAAATTCAATATCATCCCCTGGCGGGTGAGAACGAATACGTTGAGCTCAAGAATATCACAGGCACGGCGGTGAAGCTGTACGATCCGGCATTTCCCACCAACACGTGGAGGCTCAATGGACTTGGCTTCAGCTTCCCGATTAACAGCGAGATTCCGGCGAACGGCTTGGTCCTGCTGACGTCCGGCGATCCGGCCGCGTTCCGGACCCGGTATGCCGTTCCTCCCGCAGTGGTGATTTTCGGACCGGTGGCCGGCACGCTGCAAGACAACGGTGAGACCCTCTCGCTGCAGCGTCCGGGGCCGCCTGACCTGAATACGAATACGGGCAACTACTTTATCCCGTACCTGGATGTCGACGTGGTTGACTACAGTCCGCAAGCACCTTGGCCGGCCGCGGCGAATGGGACGGGCGCTTCGCTGGAGCGCCTAAATGCCGCCGCCTACGGCAACGACCCGATCAATTGGCGCGCCAGCCCTGGGGCTCCTTCACCTGGAGTCGACAATATTGGCAATCGGCCGCCGGTCGTCAGCGCAGGGGCAGACCGCGCCTTAACGGTAACCAATGTGCCGGTCACGATTCCACTCCTCGGGGCTGCGAGCGACGACGGATTTCCGAATCCACCCGGCAGCCTTGGCGTTACCTGGAGTCAAATCAATGGGCCGGGATCGATAACCTTTGCGAATCCCAGCCAGCCGTCCACGACCGCGACCTTCCCGGTGCTTGGCACTTATACCTTGCGCTTGCGCGCAACCGATGGGGCGCTCGAGTCAGCGGCGACAGTCACGATCACTCTCACGCAGGCTACGGCTCCAGTCACCTTCGTTCCGAAGGGCTCCGTCTGGCGATACCTGGATGACGGTTCCAATCAGGGCGCTGCCTGGCGCTCGCCCGGCTTCAACGACAGCGCGTGGAAGCTCGGGGCGGCCGAACTGGGTTACGGAGATTCTTCCGAAGGTCGGCCGGAAGCGACCAGCATCGGGTTTGGGCCGGACTCGAACAACAAATACGTCACGACCTATTTCCGCCGGTCATTCGCCGTGACGAGCGCCGCGGCGGTGAAGGACCTCGTCGTTCATCTGATGCGCGATGACGGCGCTGTCGTCTACCTCAATGGCACGGAAGTCTTCCGCGACAATATGCCGGCCGATACGGTGGACTACCTCACGCTGGCCATCAGCGCGGTCGGCGCCGATGACGAAGCCGCTTTCTTTTCGCAATCGGCCAGCCCCGCGACTCTGGTTGAGGGGCTCAACGTCGTCGCGGTCGAGATCCATCAGGCGAATCGGACCAGCACCGACTTGAGCTTTGACCTCGAACTGACCGGTGAGGGCGTTCCGGGCGATCCGCCGCCGGTGAACCAGGCGCCCAGCGCGAGTGCCGGCGCGAATCAGACGGTTACGTTGCCGGGCAAAGCGCAGCTGAGCGGCACGGTCACCGACGATGGACTGCCCAACCCGCCGGGACAGGTGGCATCGACGTGGTCGAAAGTGAGCGGGCCGGGGGCGGTGAACTTTACGAACCCCAATTCGACCAACACTCTCGCGAGTTTTTCCGCGGCCGGCTCGTACATGCTCCGCCTGACGGCGTCGGACGGGGCGCTGCAGACTTTCAGCGACGTAACGATTGGCGTTTTGGAGAACATCGCGCCGGTGGTCAATGCGGGCGCCGGACAGGTCGTGGTTCTACCTGGAAATGTGACGTTGCAGGGATCGGTCACGGACGATGGATTGCCCAACCCTCCGGGGCAAGTGGCGGTGAGTTGGTCAATGGTGAGCGGCCCGGGAACAGTGGCTTTCACGAGTCCAGGCTCGCCTGCAACCTCCGCGGTCTTCTCAGCGCCTGGCACCTATGTGCTTCGGCTAGCTGCGACGGACGGCGCGCTCCAAAGCACAGCCGACGTGACGATTCGAGTGGTGCAAAATGAGGCTCCGGTGGTGAACGCGGGCGCCGGACAGGTCGTGGTTCTACCTGGAAATGCGACGTTGCAGGGATCGGTCACGGACGACGGCTTGCCGACGCCTCCGGGACAAGTCACAGCAAGTTGGTCAATGGTGAGCGGCTCGGGAACCGTTACGTTCTCCAGTCCGAGCTCTGCCACGACGACGGCCGCGTTCAGCTTGGCCGGGAGCTACATTCTCCGGCTGTCAGCCAACGACGGCAACCTGGAAAGCACCAGCGATGTCACCATTACGGTGTTCGACAGCGCTCAACCGCCGAAGATAGAGGCTTTGACCCTGGTAACTGGTCCGACGCCCGCCTTTCGACTCACGTTTACGGCGGCAGCGGGCGCGAGTTATACGATTCAGTTTCGCGATTCGTTGACGGACGGCACTTGGACTAAACTGAGTGACATTCCCGCCGGAACGTCGGCTCAAACCGTCAGCATCAGCGACACTGCCATCAATCAGGCGCCCAGGCGCTATTACCGTGTTGTCTCGCCGCAACAGTAGCCGGGACCAGTTTTTCTCCGGCGAACAAACGGAGCAGCAGCCAGGAATATCCCCAGGATCAGTTTGTCAATGAGCGCGGACGGTTCCGGCACACCAACGCCGCGCAAGGTGATGTCGGAAACTTCGAAGTCCGGAAACCAATAGGACCAGTTCGAAACCTTCAATTCGGTAAAGTAACCTCCCGCCGGCGCGTCCAACACCGTGATGCGGCTGCCGACGCTTCCCGCCACTGGAAGGCCGGTGAGTGAATCCCCGAAGCCATGGAACGGAACGCCATTGGCATCGAGCCCCTCGTAGGTATAAGAGACATAATAAGCGTAGACAAAGGTGGTGAAAGTAAGGCCGCGGACGGGCTCAAGAAAAGTTGCTGTCAGGTCCGTGGAAACACGCTCCAAGGCTGGACCGTGAGGACGGGTGGGCAGATTAAAAGGAGGGAGAGTGACTGGCCACGGGGAAACTCCCATCGAAATAGCGCCCGAACGGATGGTGCCATTTTCAACCAGCAAGTGGCTTTCGGCCGTCGGGACTTGGCTGTCGTCCCAAATCCTGAAATCTGCTTTCGCTGCGAGATGGACTACGCCGGCGTAGGGGTTGTTTGCGGACACCAGGGTGCCATCGGGAATGCCGGTGAAATCAAGCGTGATGTTGGTGGCCTGCGCGGTGAGGAGCGGAGCGACCAGGGCCAGCGCCAGCAGGCGACCAATGGATGGGAGCATTGTCCCGTAGAGAGAACCTCGCTTTTTCATAAGAAATAGGAGTGTGAACCTGTGCAGATCTGAGGCCATCTTATCCGATATCGCCTGGCTCGGCTATTGGGGGAAACCCTTAGATGAATTAAGACAAAGACTGAAACCTGGCGCCATCCTCGCAATGCTCACTGGCGCCAGCTACTGTCCCAATGGAACGGGCGAAGGTGCGGCAGGAACCTGAGGCGATCCTGTCCCGCCGAGTGTCAGCAGGGCCAATTTGCCGAAGACATGCGCGTTCACAACCTTCGTCTTCAACGCCGACAGTTCGCGGGCCCGAGACAGCGGCAGGACAAGGTATCGAATGCGCTGTTCGGCCAAGAGGTTCAGAAGGGCATCAGGGCTGCCTTCACCGCGGGCTAGCGACATGTAGAGCTGAGCCTTCGCCTCGTAATTTGGCGTAAGGAACCAATGCCCGACCCAAACACGGTGGGGCGTGTAGGCGGGCAGAATATTACCCAGGTCGGGAGGAGCCAGGACGTTTCCGGGTGGGAGTTGTGCTAGAGTGGCGGTGATGTCGATGTATTCAGTGGGGGTGGCATTAGCCGCCTGGGCTTCGCGGATGGACTGCAGCGGCAGCAGGAGTCCTTGGCCGAACAAAGCGAAGGCTGCCAGGGTCGCCAGGCATTTGAGGGCGGGGCCGTGTCGGGGAAGCTGCTGGGTGGTCCGCCTGATCACCGGGGCGGCCAGTATACAGAGGGCCGGATGAAGATAGAGGAGGAACTTGTACCCATTGATCAACGGAGAGGTATGCAGCCAAACGGCCGCGACGATCCAACTAGTCAAGGCATAGCGGAACGGTTGCTGGTTGGCAAACGCGTCATGAGCCCCGCGCAACGCTGCCAGACCGAGGATGCCGAACGTGAGCGGATACCAAAAGACCGCGGCGGCTTGCGGTCCCAGGATGGTTGCGGCTGACTGCCGATAGATCGGCTCCTGCGATTGCCAAACGGCCAGGGGAATGATCGCGGCCAAAGGCAAGCATAAGGCTAAAGCGACCGAGGCGTGTTTCTTCGGCACGAAGGGGGCCCCCAGCAAAAGCTCGACCGCCGGGATGACGATGGCGACGATCAAAACGAAGATGGCGCTGTAGGGATGAATCAAATAGGTGGTCAGAAGGCCGAAACTGATCTGACTCAAATCCCGCGGACCTTGTGGACCTTCGGGGCGAAGAACGGGGCCCAAGGTCACCAGGATGCAAGTGAGGGCGGCAATCCAGAGCGGGTTGAAGAACGAGGCAAAGGTATTCCATCCAAACAGCTGCCAGGTATCCTGATGGTATTGGTCAGACCAGATCGGAGGCATGAGCCCGATCAGAGGCTGCAGGTAGGACTCCACACCCCCGGAGAATGCCACCAGGATGCAAGCCCAGAGCCGATCCGACCGTTCAGTCAAAATCGGCCGCAGGAATCTCCAGAGAGCCCAAAAGAAGAGGAAGGCGAGCGGAATCCGCGAGAACTCCAGCACCGCCTCGAGATGCCCCGTCACCGAAGCCACCACCCCCAACAACCAGTGCAAGAGCAAAACGAACCGCGGCGATTGGGGGTCGGTGGTAAAGGGATTGAGGAATACCGCGGCGCCGCCGTCTCCGACCTGACGCATAAAGGCCAGATAGCACAGGAAATCCTTCGGCAGATAACCGAGTTTTAGATAAGCCTGGCCCGGCGGCGGCGCGCCCATCTGGAGCCACAAATAGGGCAAGGTTCTGAGCAACGAGACCCCGAGCGGCAACAGCCAAAACCAACCCGGCGGTCGTTCGACGGGCGAACGGTCTGACTGAAACTTGGCGCCGAACTTCATGCGTGTGAACCGGCACCGCCCGGTTCTCGCCGCTTTCTCGCATGCGGATGCTCGCCTGTAAATAGCGGAAGCAACCGCCGCCATCGAACTGGCAGCCTTGTTAATCCGCGTTCGTCGATTGAGGAGTGCCGCGAGATTCGTCAGGTTGGGGGCCGACGTCAGGCAACGTCCCGCGAAAGCGCCAGCAAGAATGATCGCCTCAGCCCTGGAGGAGCGTGGAGGAGGGGGACGTGTTTCGGGTGGAGGATTGACACCACGTGGCCGGGGAATAGAGTGCCCCTCGGCGTGCTCCCCCTCAGAAAGGCTTGCAGCTAAAGTTTGTGTTCGCTGGCTCGAGGCCTTCCAGGAGGAGCTCGTTACCAGTTCCGAGCCATTTGCGGTCCAGCCGTGGACCCATGCCCTATGCAAGGTTCGCACAAATCGCGAGTATTGGGATCCTCGATCGCCGCGGCCGCGGTTTACTTTGTCGTCGCGATTGCCTGGTTCGCCCTGCTGGATCCATTCGCTGAATGGCTAACGCCTGACCTGGCCACTCGCCAAGTCGCCAAGGGATTCGTCGGCCTGCTTTTCGTCGTCGGCAATGCCGTGTTGCTCGCCTTGATCGTCCGACGCGAGTTGCGCCGTCGACAAGAGGGGGACATCGCTTTGCGAGAGCGGGACGAGCGGTTTCGGGTTACGGCCGATCACGCGCCGGTGCTGATTTGGATGAGCGGCCCGGACAAGAAGTGTGTCTGGTTCAACCGTCCCTGGTTGGAGTTCGTTGGCCGCAGCCTGGCTGAGGAACTGGGGGATGGTTGGGCGGAAAACGTGCATGCGGAAGATCGGCCAGCATGCCTCGAGCAATACAACCGGGCCTTTGACGCTCGCTTGGATTTTCGACTCGAGTATCGGTTGCGGCGGTTTGACGGCGTTTATCGGTGGATTCTGGATCATGGCACCCCCCTCTTCCGCGAAGGCCAGTTCGAAGGCTACATTGGGAGCTGTGTCGATATCACCGATCGAAAGCAGCTCGAGGACGAGCATCGGCGTTTGGCGGCTTTGGTGGCCTCCTCGAATGAGTCCATTACGAGCGAGTCGTTGGATGGAATCATCACGAGCTGGAACGACGGGGCTCGGAGACTCTTCGGCTACACGGCCGCCGAGGCCATTGGGCGACCGGTCCAAATGCTCGTCCCGCCCGAGCAGTTGGCAACGTTCCAGGCACTGCGGGCGAAGGTGCAAAACGGGGAGGAGGTCATCAATCAGGAAGTCGTCCGAGTTGGCAAGAACGGCGACAGGATCGAGGCGGCGGTCACGCTCTCGCGGATCAACGACGGGCAAGGGAAGCCGATCGGTTATTCTCGCATCACCCGCGATCTGAGAGCGACCCGGGACAGCCAACGCATTCTGGGGGACAAGGAGACTTTCATTCGGGCGATAGTCGAAACGTCGATTGAGGGCATCATCACCATCGACCAAGACGGCACGGTCGAGTCATTGAATCCGGCGGCAGTCCGATTGTTCGGCTATGCTCCGGAAGAGGTCATCGGTCAGAACGTCAAACGGCTGATGCCGCAGCCCTATCGTGACCACCATGACAGTTACCTGGCGAACTATCGGCAGACGGGACAGGCCAAGATCATTGGCATTGGCCGGGAAGTAATCGGACGCCGCAAAGACGGTTCCACATTTCCGATGGATCTTTCGGTCGCTCAGATGGCCATTAACGGGAAACACAAGTTCGCCGGCTTTGTCCGCGACATTTCCGAGCGCAAGCAAGCTGAGGCCCGGATGCAGCAGATGTTGAAGGAGCTGAGAGACGTGAAGGCGGCGTTGGACGAGCATTCGATCGTCGCCATTACGGACGCTTCCGGTCGCATTACGCACGCCAACGAGAAGTTTTGTCAAATTTCCAAATACCCTTTGGAGGAGTTGATTGGCCGTGACCATCGGATTATCAATTCGAAATTCCATCCGAAAGAATTCTTTCGGGACCTGTGGACGACGATTGGGCAGGGAAGAGTCTGGCGCGGCGAGATCAAGAACCGGGCGAAGGACGGCTCGTACTACTGGGTCGATACGACCATTTACCCTTTCCTGGATGAAGCCGGCAAGCCGCTGCAATACGTGGCCATTCGCACGGATGTCACCGATCGCAAAGCGAGTGCGGAGCGGTTGAACAGCCTGATCCAAGAGTTGGCCGACAAGAACAAGGAGCTCGAGACGCTCGTTTACGTGACGTCGCATGATCTGCGATCGCCGCTGGTCAATGTCCAGGGTTTCAGCGACGAACTGCTCGCGACCTGCAAGGAGTTGAGCCAGGCCATGGGCGAGGCCGGACGTGCCCCTGGAGCGCGCGAACGCCAACTCCTTGACGAAATCCCGGAGATGCTTTCCTTCATCCAGGCCGGCGTGTTGAAGATGGACCGACTCTTGACCGGGATTCTGCGCTATTCCCGGTTAGGGCGCGCCGCCTTGCGCACCGAGCGGATTGACATGAACCGGCTTTTGGGGGAGATCGCCAAGAGCATGGATTACCAGATCAATGCGGCTGGGGCCGTCTTGCACGTCGGCGACCTGCCTGCTGGCATGGGCGACGCAGTCCAAATCAGCCAGGTTTTCTCAAACCTGATCGATAACGCGATCAAATATCGCCGAATGGACCTGCCTTGCCGCATCGAGGTTAACGGCCGAGCCGAACATTCCAAGGCCGTCTATTCCATCCAGGACAATGGCATTGGCATTGCCCCGGATCACCAAGCCAAAGCCTTTGAAATGTTTCATAGGCTGAATCCAGGCACCGGCACGGGCGAAGGCTTGGGGTTGGCCATCGCGAAGAAGATCCTCGAACGACACAATGGCAGTATCCGGGTGGAGTCAAAGGCGCAAGCGGGCAGCACCTTTTACGTTGAACTGCCTTTGGGCGTTTGAAACGGCTGCGAAGAACGGCAGCTCGCCCGCGACGATTCCTCACGTGACCGTTTGGCCGGATAGGGGTCGGCTTCGGCGCGGAACCGCGGGCGCCTTGGCGGCACGCCATACGTCTACCGCGATCGGCCCCCTCCTGTGGCCTTCCGCACCGGAACCGGCACGTTGGCGATCTCAATCCGTCCGGCTCGGACTTTAAACCACTCCTCAGGCCGGTTGCGCCGCGACTCGACCAGAGCCTGAAAAGTGGCCGTGTCGGTCCGCATCACTTGCACCGGAACACGGTCCCGTTCCGGGACGTCCGCTGCCACGCGCATGGCCCGAATGGGAATGCGCTGCTCCGCGCGATCATAAAAGCCCATCGGACCTGGCCCGCGCGGCAAGGCGGAGAGAAGTTCCATGCCCTGGAGAACGCGCCCGAGGAGGGTCACATTGCGATCGAGATGCCGGGGCGCTTGGCCGATAACGGCGTAAAGTTCGGTTCCCCCGCCGGAGTCGGCCGGGTTGTCTCTGCCAGCGCCGACCATGCCGTAGGAATGCACCAGCCACATTCGGCCGTTCCGCGGATCGCGGGCGATGGGGAATCCATCGGAGAATCCAACCTCGGGGGCGTAGACATCGCCATCGGGCAGGCGGGTGAAAGGAATCTGCGGGTCGAGGGCGCGGTCGAATTCGGGTGGAAGTGTTTTCTGGCCGGTGCGGATTGGGCGAGCGGCGGCGGGCGTTTCGGCGTTGGGATCGGCCCATTGCACGACATAGTTGTCCTGCACCCGGATGATGGCCAGCCCGTCGAAGTAGAGTTCGCGGGCGAGGCGCTTGACGTTGGCGACATGTTGCGGGGCAAAGCCGGCGCCAATTCGATGATGACGCGGCCGCTGGCCAGCTCGAGATAGATCGTGTTTTCCGGGTCGAGTTGCCGCCAGTCCTCCGGCCCTGAGCGGGCGATAATGTCGGCCATGGTGGCGGCTGGAGGTTGGTCGGGCGGGCGGTGCGGTTGTCGCAGCGATGCGTCCCAGAGAGCCAACGCCGGTTTCGGTTCGAGATCGCTGGTTTGGAGGCCGGTGTAGGCCCAGATGCGAGCCAGGTCATCGGTGGGAGGCGGCAATTTGGCGCAGAGTTTCTCAAAGTCTGTCGTGGCGAAATTGATCACGAATCGATAGGCATTTTGCATCGCCGCCTGGAGGAGCAGCTCGGTAAACTGCTTTTGCTCCGCGGCGGACCCGTGCAACGTCAAGTGAAATGCCTTCAGTGCCACGTCGCGCGAAGTCATGCCGGATTCGGAGACGGCGATGGGCTTGCCGAATTGGCGGGCAAAATCAAAAAAGTCGGCTGGCACTGGGCGGGGCACATCATAACTCATGTGCGGGTAGACGCTCATCGCAAACAGGTCGCTGGCTTGCATGAGCTCGGCGACTTCCTGTTCCTGGTCGCTGTGACGGGCTTCACTCGCCAGCTTTTTGTAGTGGAGGACCTCGGTGGTGAAACAGACGGGCAGGTTGGGATATTGCTGTTTCACCGCCGCGTAGGTTTCGCGGTGCAGCTCCTTCCACTGGTCCCATTTGGCCCGGCTGTGGGAGAGGAGGACGTTGGACTCGACGCCAATGGCAAGATAGTCCGGATGCATCGCTTCGATGCTACGCCGCACGAACGCAAGGAAGGCGCGCTTGGTTTCCGCGCTGTTCAACGGCCGGTTACGCCAGGCTTCGGGCAAAGGCAGATTGTCTTTCTCGCCCCAATAGGGCGCCAGATTCTTCCGGTCTTTGTCTAAAGGCGAGATGGAGAGAAACAACTTTATTCCAGGCGGCGGACGGTAATTGAGCGCGGCCTGAACGTCGCGGGAGAAGGGTCGATGGTCGAGGGCCTCTGGCCAAGGGAGACCGCCGATCAGCATCACCGAAACGATGTCGCCGTGGCTGTGGGCAAAGTCTTCCGCGACGCGGACGCCTGCGGCGGTCAGATCGGCGGGCCAGCGTGTAAACCCGAGATGGAAGGGACGGAAACCGGGCGTGGGCGCCTGAGCTGCTGATGGTCGAGGTCCGAGGAGGCCGGCAACGACCCAGGCTGCAACCAGGACAAAACGAGACGGGTTTGCCATGTGGTTAATCCTGCCGCAAAACGCCGGCGAATCCCACGCAAAACCGACTCCTGGTCTAGAACTGTCCTGCTTCCGTCGCGGTGGGGGAGGAGACAGCCGACGTCGTGGTCACCGCTGGCCTCAGTTCGGACGGTTGACCGATTTTCATCCGGCTGGCGCCGTTGCCCTCGTCAAAATACAAGGCCGTCCCAACGCGGGTGACCTTGAGGTATTGCCGCCAGGTGAGAAAACCCTGAGCGCGCGCTGCCTCAAGGGTTTGCTCATGAGGCAAAGGAGCTTTTGACGCCGCGCCGGAGAGAGCTTCGACCAGAACGCGTCCGTCCAAACGCGTCGGCGGCTCGACGCCCAGGAGAAAGAGAACGGTTGGAACGACGTCGATGTTCCCGCTGGCCAACTCACTGACGAAGCCGGCTCGAAAGTCCGGTCCGGCGGCCACAAGGGTATTGTGGGTGTCGAAGGGGCTGAGGGAAGCGTGCGTTCCGCGGCCCTTCTTGCCGTCGACCGAAGCGATCATTCCGGCCACACCGAATTCGTTCGGCTCCGGCGTCCAACGCATCGAGACGACCACGTCCGGGGTTGAGCTGTTGGTCGAAAGACATACCTGTGAAAGCGGGAAAGTTCCCGGGATTGAAACGCCGGCGAAGATGACGCCGGCAAAGTCGGTTGTTTGCAGGAAGGCGACGAGCCGACGAATGACCAGTTCGTCCCGATTGAACACATAGAAGGCGAGGCTACCGCCAAGGTTGACGACCATCACGTCCCCGGACTCCGGGTTTTGGAATTGGCGCCCGGCAACGAAGTTGGCCTTTTTGAGAGAGTCGATGATATCCGGCGCGCGGCTGATGGTGGAAAACCCATGGTCCGAGACCACGAAGATGTCGGTCTGTTCGAGGACCCCCTTGTCCTCGAGGGCCTTGATGACCAAGGCGAGATTCTTGTCGCTGCTCTCGAGCGCTTCGATGGCTTGTTCGGAACCCAAGCCATGTTCGTGCTGGGCGGCGTCCGGTTCGCTCAGCCAGAGGAGGGAATACTTCGGCACGCCTTTTCTCCAGAGCCCGCGGGTGAGCGCTTTGGTCGTCCATGAATCAGGCGTGTTGGGCGTGCCGAACCCGCCGCCTCCGCGGGCCCGAGGCGACGCGGCATTAGTCGATGTGGCCGGCAAGGGGAAACCAAGAGGCGGCAGGAGCATGTTGGTCGGGAGAGGGCCGATATCGGGTGACTTCGTCAAGGTATCCAGCATCGCGCGGGGAAGCGTCTGGCCGCGAAACAGAGTCACCGAGGCCTGCTGCGCGGCATTGGTTTTATTGGGATGACGATCGTGCAGGAGCGCGACGGGCTTGGCTCCGGCGATGACGGTGGCAATCCCTGCCGCCTGGAGCATTTCCGGCAGCGTCGCCGCTTCCAGATAGCGACCTTGCGACAAGAGATCGCCGCGTCGGACGGCGTCCAGGCTTTCGGTCCCATACGAGGTGAGCCAGTTGAGGTCGGGCCGGTATCCCGTATTGGCCATGACGCCGCTATGCTCGGGATGCATCCCGGTGGCCAAGGCGGTGCCGTTCACCTCTGTGGAGGTGATATAAGCGGAGTGATTCCGGGCGAAAAACGTGCCACGCTGAGCCAGTTCGTAAAGCGTCGGGGCATATTGAGGAGTGATAAAGTCGGGGCGCAGGCCGTCCCAAACGACGACCACGACATGTTCAGCCTGGCCGCGCGCGTGGAGAGGCCGTGGTGGGAGAAAGAGGATGGCCGCGAGGAGAAGAGAGGTGCCCCAGTGCATTGCACAGGTCTAGCATCAGCCTGGGTTGTTCTGCACGTTACGTTACGGTGGCAATTGGGTGTCGGGCGACGGTCTAACCAATCGCGGGAGCGGCGCGCTGGGCTGCAACTTGAGCTTGACCATGGCGTCTACAATCAGAAGCTTGGCTGGTGACATCTGCGAATGGCCCAATTGGCAGCGCCGTCTTGGTGAAGATCGATGTCCCTTCGATCCAGGTCCAGGACACCCTCCTGCCGCTGACAGATCTGCGCGGTTACTTCCTGCGGGAACGGGCCGCGCTCTGGTGGGTCTCGAACCAATCCGATGATCTCTTGGGCCTCCCCTACTGTGCGATTCAACATCTCGATTATCAGATTCGGACGGCCTTGCGTGTCATCGGTCCGTTACGGGGGCGGGCTCTGTTGTCTGATGAAGTGGGGCTGGGTAAGACCATCGAAGCGGGGCTCGTCCTGAAAGAGTATCTGACCCGTGGGATGGTCAAGCGATTCCTGGTCCTGACGGTGCCCTCGCTGGTTGATCAATGGGCCGAGGAATTATCCGAGAAGTTCAACCTGGCCGTTCGAACGACCAACGAAATGGTGGCGCGCAATGACCTGGAAGGTTTTTGGATGGAGAAGGGAGGGGTTGTGGCATCGTTGCATACGCTGAAGCAACCCGCCCATTTGAGAGTGGCTCAGACGGTTCATTGGGACCTGCTCATTGTTGACGAGGCCCATTACCTGCGCAACCGGAGTTCTCAGGCCTGGCAGTCAATGCTCTGCCCCGCCAATTCCTCTGGCCGGCCCTGGATCTTGCCGCCTGGCAGGGCTGGTTGCAGCGCGGCTTTGAGCGCGAGTTGGGCACGGAGCTGGCCCAGATCCGGCAGCGCCAAGAACGCTATTTGCAGCGTGAGCTGGAGCGGGTTGACCGATACTTTGAGACCTATGAGGCTGAACTGAAGCTCCGGCAGCATCGATCGCGCGTCGAAAGTTCCAAGCTGAAAGCGGAGGAACGTCTGGCCGCTGCCAAGGAGGAGCACCGCCGGCGACGCCAGGATCAAATTCATCGGCATGAAATCCGCGTGATGGTCCATCTGGATGCCCTCATGCTCCTTGCAGAGCCGGCCTACCAAGGCAGGATATCGTTCTTTCAGAAGGGCGAACTGCGCACGGCGTCCGCTCGGTTTGTTCCCCGTGCTCGACGGTGGGTGATGCTTGAATAAGGCTGCTGCTGCTCCTTTCCATGGCGGTTGATCAAGTGGCGGCGAGCGCTTGTTTCCCATCAACCTGCCCAACGTCTTAAGTTTTGCTGAACTGCAGCGGGAGCAGAACCCGGTTGACCTTGGCAGCCGTTTCTGAGACAAAGATGGTGTATATGGCGTTCCACCCGTTCCGGTCCGCGGTGCATGCAGCCGCCAAATTCCTTGCCGCCTCGCCCGGGTGTCCAAGTCGCTGAGTCGCTCACCTTGCTCGCTTATTTGTCTCTGTTGCTATCATGTCGTCGTTTGCTGTCCGGTCCGTCCGCCTTCACTCAAGTTTCTCCCAGATGCAAGCTCGGTCGTACTTCCACCGAGGACGCTTGGCCACCTGGGCCAGCTTGATTTGTGTTCTGCTTGGGCATCCCTCACTCAAAGCGGCCTCGCTTTTGTGGAAGGGGACGGTGTCGATGGATTGGTTCACCGCTGGCAATTGGGAACCCGGGGTGGTTCCGAGCGCCGGCGACATGGTCCAGATCCCTACCGGCACAAGTGTGCAGCTCTCCCGGGACACGACGATTGCCGCCGTGGAGTTGGCTGGAACCCTGGCCGGCTCCGGCGCCTTGACTGTGCAAGGGATGTGCAATTGGACCGAAGGCGATGTGCGCCTTCCCCTCGTGATCGCGCCAGGCGCCCACTTGCTGATCAGCGGGCCAGCGGGAAAGGGCTTGAGCGGCGGGACGATTCGGAACTCGGGCGAGGTCACGTGGACCGGGACAGGCGCGCTCCTTGGTAATACCGGGAGCTTGCTCGAAAACAGAGGCGTTTTCGAAATCGAGAACGACAGCGCTTTTGTCTTTTGCTGCGTTTCCCCCGTCGCCACCATCCACAACCTGCCCGAGGGCACCATTCGCAAAACCAGCGCCAACGGTCAGACGACCCTGGGTGAATGGCTCCTGATCAACGAGGGAAAGATCGACATTCAAACAGGCACACTCGCGCTCACCGGTCGCAACCACCAACTGAACAACGGCGGCGAGATTACGGGCGCCGGCCGGCTTCGAGTCGTTGGCGCTACTCTCACCCTGGCCGGGGCGTCGCGTCTGGCGCGCGGCGCCGTTTTGGAACTGGCGTCTGGAGCACTGGACGGCGCAGGCGAATTGAATGGGCCAGGCAGCGTCGAATGGAGCGGCGGGGAGATCAGAGGGCACCTGACTCTCGCGGAGGATGTGACCCTCCTTATGGCCGGTGATGACGTGAAGACTCTTCCGGGCGGGACTTTGAATCTCAACGGCACCACCCTTTGGCGAGGCAAGGGCGACGTCCTCGCCCACAGCGATGGGCGAATCAACAACGGCGGCTTGTTTGAGGCTCAGAGCGATGCCAGTTTCACGTTCTGTTGCCTCAATCCGCCGGCCCAATTCAACAACGCCGGCATCTTCCGCAAGAGTGCCGGCACGGCAACCCGCTTTGCCGGTGTGGCCTTGAACAACAGCGGCACCGTCGACGCCCAGCAAGGCACCATTGGGGTGGCCGCGGGAGGGACCAACCGTGGCGTCTTTGCCAGCGGTCCAGGCAGTCAAATCGAGTTCACGGCGGCGTCCTATCTCTTCCAGGAAGGCACGACGATCGCGGGAACGGGCTCGACCCTGATTCGAGGGGCCGGCGTCACCTGTCAGGGTAAGATCGGCCTCGAGCCGGCGAGCACATTGGTGTTGGCCGATGGAGCCCTGGCCGGAGAAGGCACCATCAGCGGCCCAGGCACGTTTCTCTGGACAGGCGGGGCCATTCGAGCGCGGCTGGGCATCACGGCCGAGGCCCATCTTCGAATCAGCGGCGCCGCGGACAAGTCACTCGATGGCGCTCAGGTCAGCAACTTGGGCACGATCATTTGGGAAGGAGCAGGCCGGCTTGTTGGCATGAGCGGAAGCGTCATCACCAATGCCGCTCTGTTCGAGATCCACAACGACAGCACCCTGAGCTTCTGTTGCCTGAGCCCACCTGCGACCTTCCACAATCAGCCCGAGGGCATCGTTCGAAAGAACCTAGGCGCCGGAGAAACGGTCTTCACGGACTTCTCCTTCCGGAACCGAGGCCAGCTCGACATTCAATCGGGAGCGCTCGCGTTTCGGTCTATCCCTCCCCACCTGGAGGACGGCGGCCAGGTTATGGGCGCCGGGCGCGTCCTCTTGTTCACGGGCAGTTCCGTAACCGGCACGACGCATGTCTTGGCGGGAGCGCACGTGGAATTGGCGGCCGGGCCCCTTGAGGGCGTGGGCGGTTTCGACGGTCCCGGGACCTTGGTCTGGTCTGGCGGCGATTTTCGCGGCGATCTGACCATTGCCAGCGGCCACACCCTCGAGATCAGCGGGGATAGCGGCAAGAACCTGGTGGGTGGTGTTTTGCACAATGAAGGCCGCGTCGTCTGGACCGGGGCTGGTCCTTTGATAGGGATGCAAGGGGCGCGGGTTGAGAATAGTGGGGTGTTTGAGATCAGGAACGCCTCTGATCTCAGTTTTTGCTGCCTCAGTCCACCAGCGACTTTTTACAATCTCGCCGGCGGTCTATTGCGGAAGACATCGGAGGGGCGGAGCGCCTTTCGCAGCTTTGGCCTCGTCAACACTGGCCGGATGAGCGTGCAGGCGGGCTCCTTGATTTTGCCGGACGGCATCGAGATTCAAGGGGTTTGCCCTGTGCAAATGGCCGGTGGAATCGGCATCGACCTGTTGCCATCCAATCGTGAAGCTTTGCTGACCTGGGCGCCGCCCGCGATCGCGGATGGCGCCGACAATCTGTCGGTCGTCGCCTTTGAAGTCCAAAAGAGCAGCGCGGACGGTCCCTTTGTCAATCTCGCGAACGTGGGGCCCGATACGCTGCACCTGGTGGTGCCGGAATCCTGCGATGGCCCGGTCAACCGCTATCGCATTCATGTGGTGACCGACGGATGCAACGGCGGAGTATCCGCCGCGGCGAGCATTCCTCGTCCAACGGCCGCACCGCAATTCAAGAGCCGCGCGCCTGAGTTCGCCGCCGCCGAGACCGTCTTTCGCTACGAAGCTCGCGCGGAGGATTCGGAAGGCGCCAAGGTGACTTACCTTCTTGTTGATAGCCCGGCCGGCATGACCGTCGATCCGCTGACCGGGACGGTTCAATGGACCCCCGCAGCGGCTCTGCGCGGCCAGATGATTCCGGTCCGCATCGCGGTCGCAATGGCGGTTGCGGCCCCGAAGCAACCCAGTCTTTTCTGCTCGCGGTCGGCGAAACACCGCCGCCGGGCGGGTTCAAGTTGCGGGTCGGCAAAGTCGAGCTGAGCGCCGACACCCTCGGCCGATCCCGCCGGCCTGCAGTCCCAACCTGTCACGGGCGGTGAACGAATCGTCACCCAGGCTGGGGTGCAGGACGGGACCTACAAGCTCGGTGGCGACATTCGAATCAACGATTACCTCCATTTCGAGGGCGCGGTCCAGGTCAAGTTGGACCGCGCCGTGGCCACGCCCGAGGTCCAGGTCGACGAAGGCAAAGTCTACCTGACAGGCATTCCCCTGATCGGCAAGAAGGCGGTCTGGCAAGGCGGCCATGTCGCCCTGACGATTGATGGTAACGGCGAAGTCACCACCCTGCTGCAGGAACAGGTCCAGAATCCGCTGCGCGTCGCTGGCGTGGACATTCAGATTGACCGTGCCCAGCTCCTCTTGGAAGGCGATCTGGGCCTGCGTCTCTACGGCCGATTGACGTTTCCCGATGTCTATGGCGTGACGGCCCTGTCTGGGCAATTCGACCACCTCGAGATCACCCAGCAGCATGGGATTCGATTCGCTGGTCAGGTTCACTTGGCGGACTTTGCGTTGGGCGGCATGGGCGTCCGCCATGTCGTTCTTACTTGGACGCCGAATCCAACTGACGCCACCCTGGACAAGTTCGAAGGCGAAGGCCAACTGCTGACGCCCGCCTTCGAACTTGCCGTCCGGGTCGTCTTGGCTGGCGGCGCTTTGGATGGAATTGGAGCGGATCTCAATTTCCCGGGGATTGGCATTCCGGTGCCGCCGCCCGCGCCGTTTCTGAACATCACCGGAGGCGGCCTCGAAGTGGAAGGCTTGCGGGCGGGTCCGTTTGCTCTCGGCGGCACCGTTGACGTCACCTTGGTCCACCCGGTCGTGAAGAATCTAATCAGCCTGAATCAAGTGGGCTTGAAATACACGTATCCGAGCGCGCTTCAATTGAAAGGCGACCTTCGCATCCTGACCGCCAAAGCAGCGCGCGCTTTCTTGAAGCTCGATTTGCCCTATCGGTTTGAGTTCGGCGGCACGTCCGCTTCCTGGAAAGCTTCCCCCTTCTGATTGTTTCGGCCGATCTCGCCGCCGGGATTACTCCCGACCCTTTGCGGTTCTTTGTCGAAGGAAGCGCCTCAGGCAAATTGCAGATTCCCGCATACGACGAGTTTCCGGAGCAGATCAAGAGTGCCTTTCCTCCGTTGATTCTGGCCAAGCCCTTTTTGCCGAAAACGCTGGCCGCAGCAGGCATCGCTTACCGGAACAACACGTTTTCCAGTTCGCTGAATCTCCCGATCGTTGGCGATGTCGTGGTCGCGGCGCGATATACGCAGAACCAGGTCCAAATCCTCGTCGGGCAAAACCTGACTTCACTGAAGAAAGTGATTGGATTTGGAGCGCCAGGTGGCGCCATTGGTCCGGGGCATCCGCCCGATCCAAGAGCGATGCTTCAGAGCCTGGGGAGCGATCAGCTTGGCATGGGCGGAAGTCCTGTGGAAGGCGACGGGCTGGACGTGCCCGCAGGAAAGCTGGCCACGGCGCCAATGGTCGGCGCGGTGACCGTCCCGGCGGGGGCAGCACGCGTTATTTTTCGACTCTACTCGCCAAGCGGCCCGACGCGTTTCAGTTTGATTCAACCGGACGGGAATCGACTGTTGCCGGAAGGGCCCGGCGCCGCCACTTACCAGGAGATTCCCGAAACGAAAGAGAGTTACTTTGTGGTTCCCAGTCCAGCGGCGGGCTCCTGGGGCGTCGAAGCGGTCGGCGGTTCCAGTGGCCCGTTCGTCCTGGACGGCTGGGGTGCCAACTCTCCCCCCTCGCTTGGCAGCCTCGCGGCCACTCAGACAGGGGATAACGTCGCGATCATCTACGACGCCCTCGATTCGGACGACGAAGTGAGTGTGGCCCTCTACGCCGATACGGATTCCACCGGCTTCGACGGCACGTTGATCGCCGACCATTTGCCGGAAAACGCGGCCGGCCGCTTTGCCTGGAACACGGCTGCAGCGCACTTGCCGTCGGGCGAGTATTCCATTTACGCCGTCGTCGACGACGGCAGGAACGTCCCTGTCCAAGGCTACGCGTCGGGCAAGGTCATCATCGTTGACCCTCTCGCCCCGCCTGCCCCTCAGAACATCAAGGCCGAAGCGAAGGAGAACAGTCTGCTCGTTAGCTGGGATTCCGTTGCGCACCCCAACCTTCGTGGCTACCTGCTGCAATACGCTCCGGTCGCCGGGCCCCCGACTGACCAGACTGAAGTGGTCGATGTCGGACCTACCAACGTGTTCCGACTGACACGGCTGCGGGACAACAGCGAATATAGGCTGGCGATCGTGGCCTATTCTCAAATCGAAGGTCAAGGGACCCCAGCTGAGCCTCCCGTCACTATCCACAAGAGCCTCCGTTCGGGCGCGGCTACGGCAACGACCGGAGCCGCTTCGCTTCCTTTGGCGCGCGTGACATCCCCGACCGGTGGCGAACAGCTCCTCCAGAATTCGTCGCTCGATGTCAGCTGGAAGCTCGAGAACGCCAGCGATGTGCTGGATCAGGCAGTGGATCTATCGACGGACGGGGGCAACACCTGGCGGCCCTTGGCCAGGCATTTGCCGCCGTCCTCACGTCACTTTAACTGGGACATCCCAACCAGCCTGCACACCTCCCACGCGCGCGTTCGCGTTTCGGCCCTGGACGCAGCGGGCAATGAGGGCATTGCCCTCAGCCCCGCTACCTTCACTATCTCCGGTCTGGATGGCGATGGTGATGGAATGCCAGACGATTGGGAAATGAGTCACGGGCTCAATGCGAGTCGCAGCGACGATGCTCTATTGGACAGCGATGCCGACGGCTTGAGCAACATCCGGGAATACCTCGCTGGGACAGATCCGCAAAATCCCGGGAGTTCTTTTAGTGCGGCGGTCATTCGGGCTGGGAACGGTGTTGCGATCCGCTTCGAAACCGTCGCAGGCCGGCGCTATGAACTCCAGATCACGGGGGAGCTTGGGGCGGAAACTTGGACCGCTGCGGATGCCCTCGTGGGGTCGGGCACCGTCCAGCAATTCAGTGATGCGCCGCTGCCAGGGACGGGCGCTCGCTTTTACCGCATTCTCGTGAGCGAGTAGGCCGGCGGAGATGGTTTATTCGTGGCCAGGGGCGGGGTTGAGCTGGAAGAGCTCTTTAGGCAGATCTTCGCGATTGAGGATGGCTGGATCATCGAGGAGTGCTTTGGTGTTGACGTTTGAGGCGAGGCTCCATTTCGCGTTCCAACTCATAAAGAAACAGGTTGGCGGGAAATGAGTTTGCAGGCCTTCGATGAACCGGCAGTAGTCGTAGTTTCCCGGGGGATTCTGTGCTCCGTGGGGGCCGTATTCGGTGAACCCAAATGGCTTGGGCAAGGCCGCGATCTCGTTAAACCCTTTGACATGGGCCGGATCGATGAAATCGGTATAGGCATCCAGGCCGACCAGGTCGACGAAGTCGTCGCCCGGATAGTATTTGGCCGTGTTCGCCCCATGGTTGGGGCCGTAAACCCAAAGCAGATTGTCCAGCCCCTTATCGAGCGAGAAATAGGAGAACATGTGTTGCCAGAGGCGAATGAACGACTCTGTGTCTTTGGCGCCCCACCAGAACCAACCGCCGTTCATCTCGTGAAAAGGTCGCCACAAAACCACGACGCCCGCGTCGCGTAACTGCTGCAAGCCGGCAGCCATTTGGTCCAGCTGTCGCACCCACCGGTCGTTGATGTCGGTCCCGGACTCGAGCAGATCAGCGAGATTGACCCCTTTGTCCCGTAAGCCGCCGCCTTGCGGATTGGCCGGATTGTACATATGAGCGCTGATCGTAACGAGGCCGCCCAGCTTCCAATACTCCATGGCCACCTTGTTGGGGATCTCCCAGGTGATCCCTCCGCGGCCGAAATCCGCATAGTCGACCCCGACCATGGCTGGCCAATGACCGGTTTGCTCATGGATCCGGTCCATGATCCGCCGGTTTGCGCCCTGTCCGAAATTGCTGAATTGGCCCGAAAGGATATGACGATTGGTGCCTGCGCGCAGCGACCAGAAGAAATCGAGAACCGCGTGAGCCGAGCGGTTTGCCGCAGGATTAGATGGTTGGGCGCCGTGGAGACGAACCTGGACCATTCCGATAGAGACGACGGCGGCGGCCAGGACAACGGCACGAACCGAGAGCATAGGCCCACCAGGGTGGGACCGGGCAGGCCCCGATTCAAGCAGGCAATTCCAGCGCGGAGGGCTGCGCGGCCTTTCAGGCTTTGCCGCGCGGAGAGATACCAGCCAGACGGGCCAGTTCGCGATGAATCCGGGCGACGCGTTCGACCTGCCCTTTGGCCGGGAACCGTTCGTAGAATCCCTCGTTTTTGAAAGTGCGGACCTGGTCCGCCCATGGGGCCAGACGTCCGCGCCAGCGCTCCACACGGTCCTCTTCCGGTTCGGCATCCTGCGCGGTGAGATCTGCGCAGACGCGGATGAGGGCCTTCAGCGTCACCGGTTTGGTCACCATGTAATCGCGATCGCCCCACGTCTCGCCCCAGACCTTGGCGGCGGCTTTGAGAAAATCGCGGATCATGGCGTAGTAGCGAGCGGCGTTGCGCCGATCGGTGCTGTCGGATTCGATTCGAGGCCAGGCCTGTTTTACCCAGCGGTGGATTTCGTTGTAAACTTCTGCCTGCAGAATCCACTTTTCCTGTTGGCTCCGGCCGCCAAGGCGGTTGATTCGATAGCGGAGGGGGCTATCGGGCTCACGGTAGAGCATCTCGACGATATGGGCCGCAAAGCGACGATCGGGTTCGGTCCAGGAAACGCGCTCATACAGATCGATCAAATGGCTCTTGTTGATCCGCGTCGGCGTCGAGTTGATGATGACAAACATCTCGGCGGCGAAATCTTCGCTCCGCCCGTCAAACAGCACGCAGGGGACGTGGATGTTCTTCGCTTCATCCGGGTGGGTCCGTTCGTAAAACTGGAGCGCCGCGAGGCGATGTTGCCCGTCGATAATAAGAAATTTCTCCTCCGGCTCCTGGAGCCGACCGACACCACTGCCGTCCGTCCACGCTTCGAAATGCAGCTTCTGCGGGGTGAACAGTAAGACTGTTCCAGGAATGGGCGGCTGGGTGATGGCCGTTTCGTAGAAATTCCGGATGGCGCGCACCTTGGACTGGGAGATCTGCCGCTGGAAGGCCTTTTCACTGCGCTCGATGCGAGCGATGAACTGGGCCACATCGTCCTCCGCGGGGACTCCCTCGGCCGCAATAGTGCCTGCTTCTTCATCGTAAAACCGGCTGATGAATCGGACCTGGGTCAGCAGGCGCTCCGAAGGGTAAGAGGCGAAGTAGAAGACAGCGTCTTTCTGGCGAATCTGGGTCGCAATCATCATAAAAAACTCCCCGGGCTAGTCGCCGCAGTTTGCGTTGCGATGCCCGCTCACCATTACTCCCAGCCGGTCGGAAAAACAACCCGATGTTGGGCCGCGATCCGATTGCGCCGCCAGTGTCACCCAGCCCCGTTTGGCCACGGCGTGCCGGCCGGAGTCGACCGCGGCGCGGCGTTGGCGGGAATGAGCTTCAAGACGCGGCGCACCAGATCACGGGGCCGGATCGGTTTCACCACGTAATCGGTCGCTCCGGACTCAAATCCCGCTAACCGGGAGATCTGCCCGCCCATCGCCGTCAGGAGGAGCACCGGGATGGCAGCGGTCGAGGGTTGCTGGCGCAGGATCTCGCAGACGCTCATGCCGTCAAGGTCAGGCAGCAATACATCCAGAACAATCGCGTCCGGGAGCACGCGTCTCGCCTGGTGCAGCGCTTCTATCCCCGCTTCCGCCGTCCACACCTTGAAACCAGCTTCGCGGAAGTTGACCGCCAACATTTCCAGAATGTCGCGATCGTCATCGACGAGCAGCACTTTGAACATAGAAGTCGGTCATTGGGGAGGGTTCGGTTTCAACAGCCGGTCCCGGGGCCCAACCGATGGTCACGAGGAAATCAGGCCATGGCAGCGGGGCTGTTCGCAGGAAGGGTCCTGCCGGGATTCGTGCCGGTCCTTCTTCCCAATCGAAGGCTGACCCGGGGCCAGGTGGAGCGCGGCGGAAGTGACCTGGTCTAGGTCATGGAAGAAGGCGTAGTCTCGGGCTCGGACGTCATCGAGAAAGGTGAGGGCTTCCCGTGGATTGGTCGTCCAGGTGCCACGGGGCGTCCAGAAGAGGGGAGCGCCAGTGTGTCGTAAGACCGTTTTCATGACAGTGACCATCTTAAGGAGGAGTGCGGATGGATGCAAAGGCGCCCCGGTAAACAATGCGTCACGACTTCGCGACGGGCCTCTGGCTCGGCTCGTTTGTTGCCCAAATGTCACGCGACGACCATCGGAATGTCACAGTCGCCCTCTAGGCTCAGCTCTCGTGGGTGGGTTGACGTCCTGCGCGGCTGACAAACACGCAGGGCAGGTCATCTCTCTTCCATGGGCGAGCAATGACAATCGCGATGTCGAGTAGGGATTGGCGCAAATCCAAAGTGCTGGTGGTCGATGACGAACCGGACGCGGTGGAGTTGGTCAGCTTCAACCTCAAGAAAGCCGGCTTGGAAGTGGTCACCGCCGAGAACGGGCTCGACGCTCTCGCCAAGACCCGGAACAGCCTGCCTGATTTGATTATCCTGGATGTGATGCTGCCGCAGATGGACGGCTGAAGTATGCCGCAGTCTGCGGCGCGACGTGCAAACCGCCGCTATTCCCATCATCATGCTGACCGCAAAAGGGAGCGAAGTCGACCGCGTCCTCGGATTGGAACTGGGCGCGGACGACTACATGACGAAACCGTTCAGCCCGCGCGAACTCGTGTTGCGGATCAAGAAGCTGCTCCAACCTCGGGCGCCGGCGGAAACAAAGGAGCTCTTGCGCTACGGTGAAATCGTCATCGACGTGCCCAAACACGAAGTGCTCATTTCCGGCCAGCGGATCGACTTAACCCTGACCGAATTCAAGCTTTTGACTCTCCTGGCCCAACGCTGCGGTCGAGTCCAGTCCCGCGAACAGTTGCTCAACGATGTTTGGGAGTATCACAGCCCGATCGATACGCGCACCGTCGACACCCACGTGCGGCGCCTGCGCGAAAAGTTGGGCTCGGCCGCCCGGCACTTGGATACAATTCGAGGAGTGGGATATCGCTTCGTCGAATAGTCCCCCGAGCCGTGGGCACGGTCTCAGCCCCTTTCACTTGAATCGGTGCGCTCCTGGTTGTCACGGAATCGTTACATAGGTGTCACCTTGTTTTCACAATCCGGTCGCACAGTGAATCGCCGGATGACCACGCATCTCGAAGAAAGCTTGCGGCGCGATTTGAACCGAATCCGCGCGGAGATCACCGCAATGTCGGACATCGCGGTCGGAACCCTGCGCGATTGTGTGGTCGCCCTGGAGCAGAACGACCGGCAGTTGGCCTACGTCAGTATTCTCCGCGACCAACGGATCGACCAGATGGAAAAGAAGATCGATCGTCTCTGTCTCGAGTTCATCGTCCGGCACCAACCGGCCGGGGCCCATCTGCGCTTCGCGTATGCCGCCCTCCAGATCAATCTCCAGTTGGAGCGGATTGGCGACTACGCCGAAAGCGTCGCGCGCCAAATCATCAAGTTGCTCGATTTGAAGTTTGCTCTGCCGGCGGGACTCTTTGCCGACATCACCGCCGCGTCCATTTCCATGCTGCGCAATGCGATCACCGCCTTTGTCCGCCAGGATGCCGACCTGGCGGCGGCGACCGCCCAAATCGAGGAGAAAGTGGACGTGCTCCAGACCCAGGTGAACAGCGAGGTGCTCCATCTTGTCCAGAGCAACCAGATCCCCCTGGCCACCTTGACCCCGCTCATGACGATCGCGCGCCGGTTCGAACGCGTCTCCGACCAGGCGAAAAGCATGTGCCAGGAGACAATCTACCTTTGCACCGGAGAGTATGCCAAGCACCAGGGCTCGCAACGCTTTCGCATTCTATTCCTGGACGAGGACCATGGTTGCTTGAGTCAATTGGCTCAGGCCATCGGGAATAGCCTTGGCTATGACGAATTCGACTTCGCCAGCGCTGGCCTCCAACCGCGGCCGCTCGACCATCCCTTCCTCGAATTCGCCAAAGAAAAAGGCCTGGCTCTGCCGGCCCAAAAGCCCAATCGCGTGACGGCCGTGGCGGACCTGCAGGATTTCCAGGTGGTCGTTGCCCTCTCGCGCACCGCCCATCGCCAGATGCCGCCCACTCCCCGCAAAACGGTGCTCCTGGAGTGGTTCGTGACGGACCCCTGCAGCCTGTCCAGTTCGTCCAGCGAATTCCGGCCCGCGTGTGAGGAGGCTTACCGGGTCCTTTCTGACCAGTTGACCACTTTGACGCGCGCGATTTTGACCGAGGAGCGAACCCCAACTTAAGGATGCCTATGACGACCTACCGAACAACCGGGCGCACCGCCGCCATTCTATTAGCCGCCACCGCCTTTATTCTGTTCCAGGGCTGTAAGAAAAGCGACACCGAAACACCATCAGCCGCCGGCGGCGCCAGCGTCCCGGGAGCCCCTGCCGCGGTCATTCAAGTGAAGGGCTCAGACACGATGGTCAACCTCGCCCAAGCCTGGGCCGAAGAGCACAAACACGTCGCTCCAACGGTCGATGTGGAGGTGTCGGGCGGCGGTTCGGGCGTGGGCATCGCCGCCCTTATCAAGGGCACGATCGACGTCGCCAACGCCAGCCGCAATATGAAGCCGGCTGAGGTTGACCAGGCGAAGAAGAATACCGGCAAAGATCCCAAGGAATTGATCGTCGGCTACGACGCGCTCGCCATCTATGTCCATAAAGACAACCCCTTGAATGAGATCACCACCGAACAAATTGCCCAGGTTTATATGGAAGGCGGCACGATCACGAAATGGTCGCAGCTCGGGGTGACCCTCCCCGGTGTCAGCGATGACACCATCGTCCGGGTCAGCCGCCAATCCAGCTCCGGCACTTACGAATTCCTCCGGGAACACGTGCTCCAAAACAAGGACTTTAAGAACGGGTCCAGGGACATGAACGGTTCCAAGGAGGTCGTCGAACTGGTCGCGGCCACGCCGACCGCCATCGGCTACAGCGGCATGGGCTACGCCACGCCCGCGGTTAAGATGCTCAAAGTCGCCGCCAAAAAGGGCGATACGGCCTACGCCCCCACCGTCGAAAACGCGCTTAACAAAACCTACCCCATCGCCCGTTCCCTCCTTGTCTACACGCTCGGTCAGCCCGTCGGGACGGTCCAGGCTTACCTCGATTGGATTCGAAGCGACGCCGGCCAGAAAATCGTGGAGCGATGGTATGTCCCCCTTCCTTCCGATGCGCGGACCAAGTAGGGACATATGGATCGGGGTCGTATGGAGAAAACAGCATCGCCTTCGCTCCGAGTGTTGCCGGGACGGCCAAGCCGGGCTGCCTGGGCGATCGGGGCCGAAAAGCTCCTTGAGCTGCTCATCAAGGTGTCCGGCTTAAGCGCCGTCGTTTTCATCATCGCCATCTTCTTCTTTATCTTCCGCGAAGCTGCTCCCGTCTTGCGGAGCGAGCACTTCAAACTGGGACAGTTCCTCTTCAGCACGGAATGGTATCCGACTTCGGTTTCGAACGTTCGTTACGGCACCTTGGCGCTGCTCGTCGGCACATTCAGCGTGACGGCTTTGGCCATGCTGATCGCCGTGCCGTTCGGGTTGGGAGGAGCCATTTTCGTTTCCGAGTTCTGCGGGCCGAGACTGAAGGAAACGTTGAAGATCGTGATCGAACTGTTGGCGGCCATTCCCAGTGTGGTCTGGGGTTTCATTGGCTTGACGGTCATGAGCCGCCTCATCGTCCAGGTCACCGGGGCGCCTGTCGGCGTCAACATCTTGAATGGCGGCATCATTCTGGCCCTGATGGCGGTGCCTATCATCGTCTCGATCGGCGAAGACGCCTTGAAGGCCGTGCCCGACTCTTATCGTGAGGCTGGATTGGCTTTGGGGGCGACCCACTGGCAGTTGGTCTTTCGCGTGCTGCTTCCCGCGGCCAAGAATGGCTTGCTGGCGGCGGTGTTGCTCGGGGTGGCGCGGGCCGTGGGCGAAACGATGGCGGTGCTGATGGCGACGGGCCATGCTGTCCACATCCCCCATGGCATTCTGGACTCGATCCGCACCCTCACCGCCAATATCGCCGCCGAACTGGGCGAAGCCCCGGACGGCTCCGACCATTATCGCGTTCTCTTCCTGACCGGCGTCCTCCTGTTCGCCATTACCTTCGTCGTCAATTTGGCCGCTGACCTGATCGTTAAGGGCATTCGCAAGAAATGAGCACCTCCACGCGCACTTTTCCCATGCCTCTCTCCGCCGCGGGCGCGCGCTTCACCGAGACCGCTCACGTTCGCCGCAAACTGCGGCAGCAGACTGTCGCCAAAGGCATCTTTTTCGGCATGGCCGCGGCCATGATTGTGCCGCTGCTTTTGATCGTCTTTTACCTGCTGACGCGCGCCTGGCCGGCTCTGACGCTGGATTTTATTTTGGAACCGCCCAAACGCGGCATGACCGAAGGAGGCATATGGCCGGCCCTGGTTGGGACGATCTATTTGGTGGTGATTTCATTGGCCATTTCTGCGCCTCTCGGCGTGCTGGCGGCCATCTATCTCAACGAGTATGCCCGCGACAATTGGCTCAATCGTCTCATCAACCTGGCCGTTATTAATTTGGCGGGCGTGCCTAGCATTGTCCACGCCTTGTTTGGCCTCGGCGCCTTTGTTTACGCAGCCCGGTTCGGTTACTCCATCCTCTCCGCCTCCCTCACGCTGGCGATCATGACCATGCCCGTGATCATCGCCAGCACCCGTGAAGCCCTGGCCAGTGTCCCGCAGACGTTTCGGGAGGCTTGTTGGAACGTGGGCGCCACCCGATGGCAGACGATTCGCGCCGTTGTGCTGCCCAACTCGGTCAGCGGCATTCTCACCGGCATCATCCTGCAAGTCAGCCGCACGGCCGGAGAGACGGCCCCAATCATGTTTACGGGTGCCGTCTTTTTCAAAGCGGTGCAGCGCGGGCAGCTCTTTCCCTACGGCCTGCATGAACAGTGCATGGCCTTGTCAATGCACTTGTACACGATCTCGACTCAAGTCCCGGGCGTGAAAGAGGCTCTCCCGAATGCCACCGCCGTCGTTTTGCTCGGGGCGGTCCTCCTGGTCAATGCCAGTGCGATCGCATTGCGGATTTATCTTCGTTCGCGGAAAAAGTGGTAAGCGACCTTCTCCGGCATGCACGCTCCGGCCACGAAAATCGAAGTCAGGGACCTCGCCCTCTCTTATGGCCCCAAGGAGGTCATCCATGGGATCTCCTTCGACGTCCGGGCCAACGAAATCCTCGGCGTCATCGGCCCAGCCCAGTCCGGCAAGACCTCCCTCCTCCGCTGCCTCAATCGGACCATCGATTTCACGCCGCACGCCCAGGTGCGCGGCTCCATTCGCGTCGACGGCCACGATGTCCGCACCATCAGGAACATTTTCGAGCTCCGCCGCAAAATCGGCATGGTCGCGCCTTTGCCCGTCGGGCTGCCCTTGACCATCTACGACAATGTCGCCTTCGCGCCGCGTTGTGCTGGCATGCGCGCTCGCTCCGACCTGGACGCGCTCGTCGAAATCTGCCTGCGGCAGGCCGCCCTCTGGGACGAGGTCAAGGACCGGCTGAACTCGCTCGGGACGAAGCTTTCGGGCGGCCAACAGCAACGCCTCACCATTGCCCGCGCGCTGTCGCATCAGCCCGAGATCCTTTGCCTGGACGAGTTCAGCATTGCGATCGACCCCGTCACCACGATGCGCATCGAGGATGTGCTGAAGGAATTGAAGAAAGAGATCACCATCATTCTGGTGACGAACCTGGTCCAGCAAGCCCGGCGTTTGGCCGCGCGCACCATGTTTATGTGGGAAGGACAGGTAATGGACAATACCGAGGTCATCTTCTCCGAGCGCCCGGCCAATCGCAAAACCTACGAATATGTCAACGGCATCTTTGGATGAGCGATCCCGCTAATTTCAGCATCACCGCGCGCCACCTCTGTCTTTGGTATGGCAAATTTCAGGCGCTGCTCGATGTCGACGTCAGCATCCGCCAGGGCTTGATCACCGCCCTGATCGGTCCAAGCGGCTGCGGCAAGACCACCTTGCTCCGTTGCTTCAACCGGATCAATGAGCGCTACGACAACGTCACCACCACCGGCGAAATCGTCCTGCTCGGCAAGAACATTTACGACCCGGACGTCTCGCTGATCGAGCTGCGCAAGGCGATTGGCATGGTCTTTCAACGCCCCAATCCCTTGCCGATCTCGGTCTATGAAAACGTCGTCTTTGGACTGCGCATTCACCACGACCGGCGCCCCAGGAAAGGCGAGTTGGACCAAGCGGTCGAGACGGCTCTAACCGAGGTGGGGCTCTGGAACGATTTGAAGGATCGTCTCAGTGTGAAGGCGACGACCCTTCAGTTGGAACAGCAACAGAAGTTATGCATCGCCCGGCTGCTCCCTTTAAAGCCGGACATCATCCTGATGGACGAACCATGCAGCGCACTGGACGTCAATGGGACGCGCGCGATTGAAGAGCTCATGTTCGATTTGCGCGGCCGCTATACCATCGTGGTCGTCACCCACAACATGGCCCAGGCGCGCCGGGCCAGTGATGAATGCATCTTCATGCTGCTCGGCAAAATCCTCGAGCATACGCGCACGGAGGAACTCTTCCTGACTCCCAAAAATCCCAAGACAGCGGAGTACATCGAAGGGCGCTACGGCTAGTCTGGACTCTGTCCCAGCAACCGGTTTCGGCGGGATTTGTCGCCGCCTTGATCGCATCCTCTGGCGAGAATGGCGGGAATTGGATTGGGTTCGCGATCCCGTGGTCGAAATTGATTTCACTTTCGAGGGTTGTGCGACGAGCAGTGGCCGGGTTCAATTGCCCTTGTCCACTTGGCCTGGCCCGGGCGCTTGCGTGGGCGCCGGGAGTTGGTTACCGTCGCACGACGGTCCGCCTGGACCAGCTGTAGGCAATCGACGAGAAAAGACTTTGACGCGATGACCATCATTCTGCTCGTGATCCTCTTTGCCCTCGCTTTCGAATACATCAATGGATTCCACGATACAGCTAATTCCATCGCCACCGTCGTCTCCACCAAAGTCCTGACCCCGCGCCAGGCTGTCCTCCTCGCCGCCGTGACCAACTTGCTCGGCGCCCTCTGGGGCACAGCCGTCGCCAAGACGATCGCCTCCGGCCTCGTCGACACCAAACTCTTCACCCTCAGCAATGGCGTCCTCATCTGTGCTTTGATCGGCGCCATCGTCTGGAACCTGATCACCTGGTATTTCGGCATCCCCTCCAGTTCCAGCCACGCGTTGATCGGCGGCCTTTGCGGCGCTGCCTTGGCGGCGGCCGACAACAACTGGCAAGTGATCATCTGGGCGCAACCCGCCGCCGATCACTGGTATCACGGCAAGGGCCTTTTCTGGAAGGTGATCGTCCCGATGGTGACCTCTCCTTGCTGCGGCTTGGTCCTCGGTTTTGTGGTGATGGCCGTCCTTTACCTGGCCTTGCAGAAGGTGCGGCCGCAATTGATCAATCGGCTTTTCGGCAAGCTGCAGATGTTGAGCGCCGCGGGCATGGGCTTCATGCATGGGACCAATGACGCCCAAAAAACCATGGGAATCATCGCCCTCGCTTTGCTCGCCGCCACCGAAGCCGGCACCTTCAACCAGGTTCCCGATTGGCTCGCTTTCTTGCATACGCCCCATCCGGCCAAGGGCCAGGATCTGGAGATTGCCGCCTGGATCAAAATCACTTGCGCCCTCACCATGGCCGCCGGGACGGCTGCGGGCGGTTGGCGGATCATTCGCACCCTCGGCCATCGTATGGTCAAGCTGCATCCCATCAACGGTTTTGCCGCCGAAACCAGCTCCGCCAGCGTGATCTTTGCTGCGAGCCATCTCGGCATCCCCGTTTCCACCACCCACAATATCTCGGCCGCCATCATGGGAGTCGGGGCCGCCAAGCGCCTCAACGCCGTCCGGTGGGTCGTGGTCGAGCGAATGGCCTGGGCCTGGGTCTTGACCATCCCGGTAGCCGGCGGGTTGGCGTATCTTTTTGTGCGTCTGTTTCTCCGCGGCTGATCCCGACGCTCCCGCGCCGTCCTTAAATCCTCGGCTGCCATTCGCGCCGTCATCGCGCGTCCAAAGCTTGTCGGCGGCCTTGTCGCCGACCATGCGCCGTGATTTGCCGTCAAATTGAATCGTGTGGCCGGTTCGATAAGCAATGTTCCCCAGGTGACACATCAGCGTGCTCTTGAACCCTTCCTCGATCTCCGCATTGGCCGGATGCGCCCCGCGAATTGCATCGACAAAATTCTGGAGGTGCGCCTGGTTGCCGCCCGGGCCTGACCCTTTCCCCAGTTCGGCGCCTTTCGGATCGCGAATGACGTAGGCCCCTCCCTGAATCGTCAAGGTGGCGTTTTCCCCGTAGAAAGCCACCTCGCAGGCCGGGTCGAACGGAGCTCGGTCCGTCCAGCTGCGCTGTTCCCAGGTAATCGTGCTGCTCCCAAAATCGAAGCTGACGATGTTCGTGTCGGGTGTCTCCTGGTCGTCCTCCGGATAGCGGTATTTGCCGCCGGAGGAAGTCACTCGAAGCGGATACTCAAGTCCCATCGCCCAGCGGCAAACGTCGATCATATGCACGCCGTTATTCCCCAGTTCGCCGGTGCCCCAGTGCCAAAACCAATGCCAGTTGTAGTGCACCAGGTTGTCCCGGTAAGGCCGCTCCGGCGCCGGCCCTTGCCAAAGCTCATAATCCAGCCACGCTGGCACCGGCGCCGCTTTCCCTTGGCCAATCGTCGGCCGCGGTCCGAAATACCACGACTTCGCGAAAAGGACTCGGCCAATCGCGCCGCCGCGCACTTTCTCCGCTGCTTCCACGAGCGCGGGCCAACTGCGTCGTTGCGTGCCATGCTGGACCACCCGCTGATACTTGCGGGCGGCCATCACCAGCAGCTCGCCTTCATGCGGATTGTGGGAGCATGGCTTTTCCACGTAGACATGCTTGCCGGTCAGGCACCCGAGGATGCCAATCGGCGCGTGCCAATGGTCCGGCGTCGCCACCACTAACGCATCCACCTCCTTGTCTTCGAGAATGCGGCGGAAATCCCGGACCCCTTTGGGCGGCTGGGCCGGCTTTGCCTTGTGCATCACCGACTCGATCGCCTTGGGTGGGTTTCGCTCGTCCACATCGCAGATGTAAGCCACCTCGACGCCGGGTAAGGAAGCGAAGCCCACCGCTAGCTCGGACCCGCGGCCGTCGCCGCCGGAACTGCTGCGCGAAGCGCCAATCACCCCGATCCGCACCCGCTGGTTGGGGGATTCGGCGCCGGTGATGGAAACAAGGGCGGGCCAAGCTTGCCAGCTGGCAGCGGCCATGGCCGCAGTTCCGAGAAAGCGGCGGCGAGTGATGGCAAGCCGCGGACGGCCCGATAGGGAATCGACCGGAGATCGACGGACGGACATAGTTGCGCTGGTTATTGTGTGACCTCGGATAGTAAGCCGTGCGGCCGTTCCCTGTCCATCCCCACCGTCGTGATCTTTTCCCCGAACTTGTCGGGAGCTTGAATCGAACCTCGGTTCGTCATCCGCTTTTTTCTCCATAATGGAATTAGCCGCTTGTTTTTATTGCTAAATTCAGACAATGCTGACTTATGGCTGCCGACGCTTCTGGAGCCGATTCGCGGCAGGTTGTGTTATCGAAGGCTGCGGATGACGATCCTGCCAGCCGGCTGGCGGTCGGTGGCGGCCCCCCTTCGACTCGCTTCCAGCCGCTCCCACCGCATGCGGCGATGGTGGATCTGCTCGATGTCAGCTATGCGCACATTAAAACAAGCGACGGTGGCGATCTTTACCTGACCCAATTCGGGCAACCGTTTTGGGAGCATCTGCTGCCCGAGAATTGGTACGGCAAGGAATGGTTTGAATCGAATCGCGAACGACTCACCGGCACGAGCACCGTCTACAAAGTGCCGACCCGGGAGTTGCACGGCTCGGCTCTCAACCTGGTGGTGAAATGGTCCAGGGTCGGCGAGGACGTGCCGTTGGATACCTTGACTTTTGACAAGTTCATCAATGCCGAATTCAACAGTCCGTTTGAGGAATTCTCTCTCCTGATGGAATTGAGAACCGGGGAGACCGGGCCGCCCGCCATCCGGATCCGAACCCAAAAACCGATGGCAATCTATGTGCCGTCCAAGCGGCTGCAAGTCTGGCAGACCGGGCGGTCCGAATACCGCATTGCGGCCAAGGTCGCCCGCCATCCGGGGGTCGAACTCGATATCCTTCGCCATTATGTCGTCCTCTACGGCTGGATTAAAGGCTTTGATTTGACGGAAGTCGCCGACCGATGGGGACTCGGCGGGGATATGCGTGAAATGTTGCTCGCTCGCGCCACCAGCCTGGTCACCCATGAGTTGGAGATGAAAGGCTACAGGGTGGTCGATATGAAACCCGCCCACATTATCGTTCGGATCACCTCGGATGGCGCCCTGCTTCGAGACCGCAATGGGCAGCTGGCTTACGCCGTGGTCGATTACGAGCTGCTCGAGCGGACGCCCGAACATGAGCAGGTCGTGCGGAGCGCCCATCGGAAACGCTATCTCGAGCATATGGCCAAGCGTTTCCAGATCATTTCGAGCAAACCCCTTCCGGCCCACCTCAAGGCGACCACTTTGATGGGCGTCGACTATATCTTCGGCCATGCCGAAAGCACCGGCGGCCTCCTCTGGGTTGCCGGCAAGGATCCCGATCTGTTCAACTATTTCCTGCCGGAACGATGGCGCCGCACTCCGAAGGAAGCGATGTCCACGTCCAAGCAGGTCTTCAAGACACGGACAAAAGACAACGTCAACCTCGTTTGGCGCGTCTCACGGCTGGGCGATACTCCCTGGCTGGTCGCTGCGGGTGAACTCAAACCCACCCTCGAACACGGCTACAACACTCCTTTTGAAGAGTTCGGCTACGCTCTCGAACTGAGTCATCTCGGCGTTCGCACGGTCTATCCCAGAGCCATCTACATGACCGGGCACCGGCCCGGCGCCGCCCGTGCCATCGCTGACCATCGGCGCTATGCCCAGTTCGCCCATTGGCGCACTCCCGACGGCGATCCGGTCATCTGCCAAGACCATGAGTACATTACCATTTGGGGCTTTTGGAATGGCCCGGATGAATTGCTGGCCCAGCATGATGGACAATACTATCGCGGAATCGACGCCGAACGCGCCTGCCAGGAGAGGGTGATTTCAGAGCAGGTGTTGCTCGATCTCGTCGCCCGGATGCACCACCGCCTCGGCCGGGCTGGCTTCGAGGACCTCAACCTGAAGCCCGATCATTTGCTCATCTCCCTCAGCCCCGATAACCAGATGGCCAAGGACACGGTTGGCAAGCCGGAAGTCCGGCTCTGCAATTTCGAGCTGATCCGACGTTTGCCCGTCAAACACGGGGCGTTGGGGTGATGGACTGGCGGCCTGATCCGGCGATGGTCGCTTCAGCGGACGTTCACGGAGTCCAGGCGTCAGCGAGAGACGCACCGTTTGACTTCGACCACTTCCCCCGCTCCCTTCGACACCTTCCTCTGAGAGGGCCTCTCGGTTCCCGGTACACCAATGGATGAGCCAGCTCCCTGCGGGATCGTGCAAGCGGACAGCCAGGTCCTGACAGGCAGAAGGGCGTCACGATCCGCGCCGCGGGTCGCAAAAGATGAGGCTCCCCGCCCTGCCGATGGAAGCTCCAAAGTCCGGGCAAGATCATACTCATTGCGGCCGTCAGCCCCGGTCCAGCTGGCGCTGGTAGCCCCTGAAGAATTCTCTTGTTTCGGGCGCTGGTTCGTATAAGTGTCACCCATCCGCAGAGGAGTTTTAATGCCGCTATTTGTTCGTTAGAGATGTCCGCGGACGTCCGGCAATTGCGGCAGGTGAGAGTTGGGCCTTGTGAACATGGCCACCATGATAACCAACCGGAAAGGATTACCTGCCGCCTTCTTCCTTGGTCTCGCCGGCAAAGCGCTCAAAATCAGCTGGCACGATTACGGTTCCGAGGTCATCCGCCGCCGCGAAGACTACCGCCTGGCGTTGTGTGGGCAGGATATGCGTTTCGCCTTGGAAACACGTCCACAGACGTCCGCTAACACGACACCTTTAGATTGTGAACTTAAGGTCGAGCCATGAAAGACTTTTGGAAGCGCAAACTCGCCGCCTATCTGCACGACCCTCCGAGCAAATGCTTGGATATCCGCAGCCATGGTGACCGCTCTGACGCTGCGTTCCGCCAAGCCGGCTTCCTTGATACCGAAGTGGGTGATTACTTCGCACACGCTGACCACACAGGCGCCGCTGCGGATCGTCTGCCGTTCCCGAATTCGCAGGCTGGTGGATTGTCGTGTGTCTTTGATGGGGTCCGCAACACGTTTCGTCACCCGCTCAGCGGCGATCCATTGCCCTTCCACGCCGAGTTCCCGTCCGTCGAGCAAGGCTTCGAAGGCGAGAACTCGGTCCAGCCTGCTCTCACACCCAACTCTCTTGCCAGGCTACCTAATGAAGGCGAGGCTTGGCGCGCCCGCTATTTTGCGCACTGGCGGCTTTGGCCCAAGCACGCGACGGAAAAGGACTATCGCTTGGGGCTGCTTCCCGCCGACACCCGCATACCCGACCATACGATCTGGACGCACATGCAGGTCGTGTCCGCTCTGGCGGGTTGCCTTGGTCAGGACAAGACTTGGCAACCAGCCTTCCTCAAGTTTCAGCTTGGCCCAGTGCAGGAGTTCATCGCCGCCGCACGCAGCACACGCGATCTCTGGAGTGGTAGTTACTTGCTATCATGGCTCATGGCTGTGGGTCTGAAGGCTCTGTCGGCCGAAGTTGGCCCGGACGCGGTGATCTTCCCTAGCCTGCGGGGCCAGCCGTTGTTCGACCTCATGTGGAGGAAGGAACTTTGGGACGTGGCCCAAATTGGCGACCAAACAGTTTGGGCGAGCATCGAGCCAAAGGACAAAGATCTTCTGACGCCGAATTTGCCCAACATCTTTTTGGCACTGGTATCGCGGGACCGGGCGGCGGATTTGGCATCGTTAATCGAGAAGGCCATTCGAAAGGAACTTGACCTCATTGCAGATAGTGTCTGGGACGCCTGCGAGGCTGCCGAACTCACCGGGAGCTCCCCAGACTCGGCATTCGCCGGAGTTGACCGCCACCAACGCTTCGAGCGCCAGGTTAGGCAGTTTCTTTCCGTATCCTGGCAGATCACGCCATGGCCGAGTACTATCGCGGAGGTTCGCGCCCTGACAGATCCACTTCCGCTCGCTCCAGATGAGCGAGGCCAGACGCTTCGCCGTCGCGTGCTGGTCCTCCTCGAGGCCGCGACCAAGCTGATGCCTGTCGAACACCGCGACCGTCGCTACTACACGGACGACTCGAAGACGGAGTTAAACAACGTCGGCGTGACTTGGGCGCTCCTTGGCGCCCTTAACTCCTGGCAACTCGATGCCGTCCGTCAAACCCGCCAATTTGATGCCTGGGATGTTGGCGCCTGTCAGGTTGGTGCAGCGTCCAACAAGGACAGCCTCACTGGACGTGAGGAAGCCGTGGCAGGCGGACGGGTTTGGCTGGAACATTGCGATAAACTGGCTGGGCGCAAGGACGGATTCTCTAGACATCCGCAACACGGCGCTCTTGCCAATCGATTCAAACACGACGACTGGGTGGGCGCGACGACGCTTATTAAGCGGCTCTGGGACTTAACCTATCTAAAGCCGAAGTTTGGCCTCGAACCACTCAAGATGCCGAACACTCGGGGCATCGCCGTCCACGAGGCCTTCGGTGATGACGAAGCTAGCGACGGTGAGGGTGAAAAATACTTCGCCGTACTCGCCTTGGACGGTGACGAGATCGGCAAATGGGTAGCGGGTGATAAATGTCCCGACTTTGGCAGCCAGTTGGCCGATTACCATGACGGCAGCGGCAATCCGGAAGGTGCACGGACCTACTTCGAGCGACATCTTAGTCAGCTGCTGAACACCCGCCGGCCCGTTTCGCCCAGCTACCACCTTCAGTTCAGCGAGAGCCTCAGCAACTTCGCCTTGCTCTGTGCCCGTCCCATCGTTGAGGCATTCGATGGACGGCTGATCTACGCTGGCGGCGACGATGTTCTGGCTATGCTGCCAGCAGACACGGCGCTGAATTGCGCCCGTGCACTGCGCATGGCCTTCCAAGGCGAGGCGGACTTGAAGCTATGGCTGCAAATCCACACCGGACGCTTGCGACGGCTTCACGACGCTGGACCGCAGCGTTACCCCAAGGCCGCATCGCCACCTTATTATCAAAAGATGGCCGCCGAAGGCTTCTTGCTTGACGGCGCCGCGCCAAACGCCCAGGGCTTCGTGGCGCGTTTGGATATGGTCGACCAACAGGAGCGCCCCATCCCCTTCCTTGTCCCTGGCCCCACCGCCGATTGCTCGGTGGGCATCGCGATCGCCCACTTCAAGGCCCCTCTCCAGGATGTTGTCCGCGCCGCCCAAACCGCCGAAAAGCGTGCCAAGAAGGAACTCGGCCGCAGAGCCGTCGCCATGACGCTGATGAAGCGCTCGGGCGAGACAATCGACTGGGGTTGCCAGTGGGAAAGCGGCGGACTCGAAATCTATGACGCAATGCTGCGCGCGGTAGACGATGGAGCCGTCAGTAAAAAGTTTCCGCATCGCGTTGTGGAATTGCTGGCCGCCTATCTTACAGAAACCACTCCCATGGCCGCCCAAAGCCTCGAACCGCTCAAGGAATTTCCAGTCATCGAGATCATCGTTCGCGAATTTCGCCACGCTCTAGACCGTCAAGCGCAGCGGAAAGACGCTGACACGTTCAAACGCCTCGCTGACTTCGCACCAGAGGTAAAGAACGGTGCGCCAGCCGGTCTGCTTGCCCACCACCTCCACCATGTTCGACAGTGCACCGCACTTCGTCGCGCAGTCAAACTCGCTGCGGCCTTGGACAATCGCGCGGGAGTGGAGTCTGGCACCTCACAGCAATGCCTCGAGGCGCTGGCCCGAACTTTCACGGAATTCAGCAAGCGCGAGATCAATCCCGCCACCAGGCGCGACGAGGAATTCAGGCAATTGCTTGCTCAGATTCAGACGGCGCAGGAACTGCCGTTTGGCACCCAAAAGTGCTTGAAGGAGTTGGTGGAAGCGGCCCGCAAGCAGTTCGAACGAGAGCTGAGTGACGCAGCGGTCGCCGGTCTCATTGGCCTCTGCCAGACAGTGGCCTTCACCGCGCGCAATCTGACGGGAGCGGAGGCGCAATCTGCCCACTCCCCAATTTCGCGTCTTCCATCTGAAAGCCGCGACACGGCCGAAAGACAGGTCGTCCCATGATCACTCAACGCCAACTTCACCAAATCCTTCTCCAACCCACGGACGTGCTGTTCTTCCGAGATGGCCGGCCCATGAGCGGCTCGCTGGTCGGTCATACCGCCGCCTGGCCGCTGCCGGACGTGACCAATCACGCCCTCCACGCCGCGCTTCACCGAGCTGATCTCGAACGACAGACTGGGAAGAAACTGCACACCCACCGACGCGGACGCAGTGGGAACTATTCCGAAGAGGAAACTCACCGCGACCGGAAGTTCGGGTCGTTGCTGACCGCCGGGCCGTTTCCGGTGGACGCCGGTGGTGGGTGGTTCTTTCCCCGCCCTAAGGACGCGCAACTCTCTGGTAGCGTCGCCGTCACTCTGCGCCCCGTTTGCTCGTTGGCGAAGGAAGAAGAAGGTGATACCTGGGGGAACAGCAGTCTTCCCGATCCATTGGAATACGCAGTGGCTAACACCCAATCGCCAGACAAGGACGCCGGCGGCGAGCCATGGATCTCACTCGCCGAGTTCAACGCCTATTTGCGAGATGACACCTTGAGCCCGCCCGTGGACGACAGAGTTCCCCGTTTTCTCCGCGATGCCGACCTTGCTGACATCGAGCACACCATTGGGATTGGCATCGACCCGCAGACGGAAACTCAGGACAAAGCGAATTTCTATTCCGCACACTACCTTCGTCTGCGAGAGGGATTTCGTCTCGGCCTGTTCGCCGAGGCAATGGACAAGATCGGCGGCGACCTGAATCAGCAACGGGATCTCTTCAAGGTCCTGTTCAACGACCATCCGCAGAGCATCATTGTTGGTGGCCAGCAACGTATCTGCTCTGCGCACTGCAGCAATGCGACAAAGCCGCTGGCGCTGCCGCGGGGCTTATCTGCTGCCATCGAGTTTCATCGTCTGCCCCACGGCAGTTTCGCAGTCAAGTGGGTGCTCTTGACGCCTGGGATCTGGCCCGAGATTCCAGGTGGCATGTCCACACGGGGAACCGAAAGACGCCATCATCGAGGGGGATGGTTGCCAAATTGGGTTTGTCCTGAAACCAGTGATGTGCTGCTGGAAACGGTGAGCGAGGAAGAGCGAAGATGTCGTCGCAGCCTCAATGCCGCAGGCAAGGGTTACGAGTCGAAACCTGGTCGGATGGCCCGTCTTGTTGCCGCGGTCGTGCCCAAGCCCATTCCTGTCACAGGCTGGGCCCTGGCTAACGACAGCGACCGCGCGGATGGCGGCGCCAAGTCCACCCACCTCGCTGTGCCCGCCGGGTCGGTCTACTACTTCGAAGCCGCTTCAGCTGAGGCCGCCGCCCAATTGGCCGCAACGCTGAACTGGCACGGTTCGAGGCCCGGAACAGAAATTAAGAACCGCCGCAGCACTCTGATGGGCGAGAAAGGCTTCGGCCTGGGCGTGTGTGGGACCTGGAAGTTCTATGGGACCTAGGATGATCCATCTTATGTGAGGGGACGGGCAGACGGGCCATCCTCGCTCCCAGGTCAGGAATCTGCCCACTGGACCCGGGCACCTGGTACGTCTCGGGACGTCCGGCCAAGTGACTTTGAAAGACCAACAAACTACAAGCGAACCATGAGCAACAAACGCATCCTCTACGTGTTCACGCGCACGCCGCTGCACGTCGGCGCCGGCTCTAGCGTGGGCGCCATCGACCAACCGATAATTAGGGAACGGCATACAGGGTTTCCGGTGATTCCGGGGAGCAGTCTTAAAGGTGTGATCCGCGATACGGCGAGCCGTGACGGCAACCTGGATGAGGACCACGTGGACCGCATCTTTGGGACACAAGACGACGCCGGGCGCGTATCGCTCGGAGAAGCCAAGATTCTGACCTTCCCTGTCCGCTCCGCCAAGGGGAGCTTTGCATTTGTCTCCTGCCCCCTTGGACTGGACCGTTTTCTGCGGGAGAACGGCAGCCTGCAGGGTCTCAAAGTCCCACCCGAACCCCAGGACATGACCTGCCTGGCGGGTGATATCGTTACGATCTCGCGGAACGGCCAAACCGGAGTTGTCCTGGAGGAATACCGCTTCAACCGTCCCCCAGGAGAGGCGGGCCGTTTTCCGACGGACTGGGAAAGCGCCCTGCTCAACTTGCTCGATGATCCGGTTTGGCACGCCGGCCGAGGGCGCTTTGTCCTGGTCAGCAACGGCGACTTCTCCCACTTCGTAAAGACCGCCTGCGAAGTTAGTCAACATGTCGCGATCGATCCTCTCAAAGGTACGGCCAAGGGTGGCGCTTTGTTCAATCTCGAGGCGGTACCCGCGGAAGCTCTTTTCTTCGCTCCAGTGAACGCGCTGGCGCGGGCAAGCGGCGAACTTGATAAGCTTGCCGAATTGTTCAACCGGAAGCCGTTGCTACAGTTTGGTGGCGATAGCACAACTGGGCTCGGCTTCTGCACGGTGAAGCTTGGATGAAAGGTCAATCTATGAAAAATCTGGAACAGGTCCGTGCCGCAAATGCCTTGGCCTACGCAGCCAGGTCCGGAGTCAATACACGAGGCCAACAGCGCGGCAACGTCTTGAAGAAGCTGCCCGCTCTGGTTATGGGAAACGGCCTCCTTGCGGCGGGCGCGTTCGCCTATGCCCAGAAGGGCGACAGCGGTTGGCGCACTTGCTTTGACCACATTGCCAAACACCTGGCCCACGCGGACATTGGGATCACCCCTGGTTACGATAACCTTGAAAGTCTCATGGACTTTCTCTCAGCCAAGAGTGACAGCCAAGTGCTCAAGTTGGCAACTGAGGAGACGTTGGCCTGGTTGAGCTACGCGCGGCGCTTCGAACAATCGACCGAAGAAGGCATTAGCGATGATACCAATCGGTAGGGACGTTGCAGCGCTCATTGGTGAATGGGCCGAAGGCGTTGAGAACCGTTCTCTCCTCTACGAGAAGTTCGCACTCCCCAAGGTTTGGGGAGCTGGGGAGGAGGGGAAAATCGACAATGCTGGACGCTGGAGCGTGCTCCGAATTGTGACCCGTGGTTCGGACCTGCTCCGGGCTGATTCCCAGCGTCTTCGTCGTGAAGCCAGAGGGCACAATGTTCAGCCCCGCGTGGTTGCGCGCAAAGAACGCGATGCGCACGTGGCGGAGAAGATGGCATCCGTCGCCAGAGTGGATGGCACGCTGGCCAGGAGCGCGAACCAGAATGCCAAGGATTTTCTCGCTGACCTTATGAAGTCGTTTGCCGGAGGCGTCGCCACTTTCGAAGCTACGCTCGGAGCACGCATGATGATCAACCTCGCAGGCGGCGTCGTGGAAAACGCAGGCATAGCGTTGGACCGCTGCTTTGGTTTGCCCTTCATTCCCGGGAGTGCTGTCAAGGGTATCACGCGCGCTCAAGCGCTCGCTGAGATTCGCGATACGCAAGGTATTGAAAAAGCAAGGCTCCTGCGGATGGCGTTATTGCTTTTTGGTTTCGGCGCGCGCGATCTGAAGGGCGATTTTGGAGCTGCCGGTGGAATCCAGGAAGCGCTGGCTATCAGTGACGAATGGGAAGTTGAAGAGTTTAAAGGCTGCGCGTGCTTCCTTCCCGCTTATCCAACCAGCAGCCCGACGCTGGTTGTGGACATGGTGAACCCGCACTACCCCGAATACTATTCCGGTCGGAGGATGCGTGCAGAAGATAACGAAAGCCCGATCCCAAACTACTTCCCGGCTGTTGAGGCTGGAAGCTCCTTTGGATTTGCTCTCGTAATTAATAGAGTTCCTCCCGACTGGGGGGTAAATGCCGAGAACCTCCTTGACCAGCTCAAGCAGTGGGTTGAGCGCGCGGTCACTTCGAGGGGAGCAGGCGCGAAGACTGCGTCTGGCTATGGCTGGTTCGAATTGGGACGCGGGACCATTGAAACCGCCACGAGACCCGCACACTTAGCGACGGTGAGGGCAGTGCCGTCAAGCTCTCAGGCGGAGGTTACTATTAAGAAATGGCGAGGTCGGCTTTCGACCAAAGACAACTTTCCTGCCGCCCTTCCCGAACTGGCAGAGCTGAAAGATGATGCTGATCTGCAACGCGCGTTCGAAACACTGATTCCGGAGCAGGAGCGCCGGCGAAATCGGAGGAATAATCCTTACTGGCAGTCATTTACCAGTGGGCGCCACGCTGACGCCGGGAAAAGAATCCTCAGCCGCCTGAAGTTTAACCTCACTTGAAGTATGCATTGGCAGCGCGACATCGAAGTAATGACACCTTTATTCAATAGGGGAGCGTACCAGGACACTCCCGAGCTTCGAGTACCCTCCATTCGCGGAATGGTGCGTTGGTGGTTTCGAGCACTGGGCGGCGGCGTTGACGAGGAGAAAGAAGCGTTCGGAGGACTGAATCGGATGGGATTACGCTTGCAGAGTGAAGTCACGGCCTCCCGTATTGTGGTCCGCGTGAGCCAAATCAAGGTCCAACGCTTAAGACCAGATCCACCAACGCTACCCCATAAACAAGGGGGTCAAGCCAGTCCCCAAGCGGCATTCGCCCCGGGGGCCACGTTTCACTTGGAGGCATTCACACGCTTCCTCCCCTTGACCTCCGACCTGGAGCGTAAGGTGCAGAATGCGCTGGAAGTTTGGCTGCTCCTTGGTGCGTTTGGCCTTCGGGCTAATCGGTCCGGCGGAAGCGTTTGGCCTGCGGATGGATCCGCTCCAGACACCCCGGCGGCCTTACGGGCGCGGCTTAATGAGGCTGGCTGCCACTGGCCAGTAATGATCGCCGGTATCGAAGCCGGGACAACCATAGATCAGCTCCGGGCCGCGTCGACTGACACAGTAGACGGCATGCCTGAAGTGTTCGGTCAGGCGCGCGGCGGGCGTCTTGCTTCGAAAGTGAAGTTCAAGATAGTCCGCCTCGAAAACCGCGTCAGGTTGCTGATTTTCGCTCCCGACCAGCGTGTGCTCAACAAGGCTACGCTGGCCCTACAAGGGCGCAGATCAAAACCGGAAACGTGGAAATCGATCTAAAACCTGCACACGACTTCATACGCGGCACACTGCGGGTCGTAAGCCGCCGGACAACGCTCGCAATGCGCTTCAGAGTAAACGCGGATGCATAGTCTGACTCGACAGCTTGCTCGCCAAGGGCCGTATGGCACTGCATCGGTCAGAGCAGTGGACTCATTCGGACCTGGGCACGGAGCTGGAGAAGTCGCATGATTGCGCACCGGCCAACATGATCCAAGCAGCTGAGCCAGCACTCTTGATCTCGATGGGACACTCGCCCGTCATTGTTCCTGAAGCCTTCTTCCTGCCCGGCACCCAGTTCCGCAGTGTTCACGTCCTTACAACAGAGCAACCAGATGTTTCGTTGGTTCACGAGTTCTTTGCAGATCTGAATCCCAAGGTTGAAGTCACCGTCAGTCGCGTGGCTGGTTTTGACGACTTCCGATCCGAGCAGGACCATTTCCGCTTTGAGGAGGTTCTTTATCGCTGGATTCTAGCGAGCAAGGTGCCCGCCCAAGTGCGATACATTTGTCTCAGCGGCGGGTTCAAAACAATGTCGGCGGCAATGCAAAAAGCCGCGGCGGTCACGGGCGCGGCGGATGTCTTCCACGTACTTTCGGACACCATTTGGACGGATGCGGGGGGCCGGCAGCGTGGACCCGCGACTTTAGCCGAGGTGTTGGAAGCAAAGGAGCGCTATCACCTTCATTGGATCAGGCTGGGGCCCGAATCGGGCTGGCCTCAATTGCGGTCGGTGCGGGCAGAACATTACCCGCTACGCAAGATCCGCGAGGAAAACCAAGTGCACTGGATCGAAGCTCCCGATCAGGCCTTCCGAGAGCGGCTCAACGATATCGTCGAACGTTCGCATCGCATCGCCGGCGCCTGGGCTGAGCTTGATCAGTTGCCGTTTGTTGAATTGGCGGCTTGGCCTGAAACGGCTCTGAAGTGGCTGAGACAGCCTTTCGACGCTGCGTCCCAGCGTGATTGTGGCTGGGCAGCTGGGCTTCCCAAGATCGAGCTTCATTGCCACCTTGGAGGGTTCGCAACCGAGGGTGCCCTGCTTGGCCAGGTCCGCGCTGCCGCTCAGACACCCGGCCAACTCCCGGCGGTGAAGCGGGACTACCTACCGTCACGGTGGCCGCTGCCAGGAAGAGCAATCGGACTGGATGCCTATCGCAGCCTCGGTCGCAACAACGGGTCCGTGCTTCTCAGGGATCCTGGTTGTTTGCAGCGTCAGTGTGAACTGCTTTACGCGCACTTCGTCGAACAAAGAGTGCATTACGCGGAGGTTCGTTGTTCTCCTGCCAATTACGCGGGACCGCAAATAGGTCGTTCTCCGTGGGACATCCTATCCAACATTCGTCGGGCATTTGACCGCTGCATGCACACAGGAGGGGCGAATCCGTGTCATGTCAACTTAATTGTCATCGGTACTCGCCACTCCGACGGCGAATACCGGGCAGGCATTGCCCGCCATCTTGCTTTGGCGATCACGGCGTCCGAACACTGGCTTGATCCGTCTTCATGCCGTGTCGTAGGTGTCGACCTGGCTGGATATGAGGATTTGACGACACGGGCGCATTACTTTCGGGAAGAGTTCACCGGTGTGCACCGTTGTGGACTGGCAGTCACCATCCATGCTGGCGAAAACGATGACGCAGAAGGAGTCTGGAGGGCTGTCTTCGACCTCAACGCTCGACGCATTGGTCATGCCCTGAGTCTTTCTCAATCCCCGGAGCTGCGACGTTCCATTGCTGACCGCGGGGTCGGTATCGAAATGTGCCCTTACGCAAATTACCAGGTCCACGGCTTTCCCCTCGACTGTGTCGCCAAGGACGAGTACCCCCTCGTGAATTATCGTCGAGCGGGCATTCGTGCAACGATTAACACTGATAATATCGGGATCTCAGGTGCAACGCTTACTGAGAACCTCATTCTCGCAGCCCGTCTTTGTCCGGGTCTCACGCGGCTGTCACTTCTTCAAGCGCAACGCAACGCCATCGACACTGCCTTTCTCCCGGCGGACCACCGCGCTAGGCTCATCCAACAATTTGCGCGTGCCATCCCGATCCCATGATTCTCAGTTACCTTGCCACAGACTGGTGTAAGGCAGGTCTCCGAGCTGCCGGTGGGTGCCGCAGACTCCGCGCTAGGTCGCAGGTAGATCAGAAGCCCACCCTACGCCCAGCGATGCTGAGGCGTCCTCATGACCTCTGACCGTTCAGCGCGGCCGACGAATCTAGTGGCCAAGCGCCGGAAGCGTCTCGGCTCATCACGCGTTACCGGAGCCCGGCTAGCTCCACCCGCCTCGATCATTGACGACGCTACCTGATGATTGTACGAAGAAATCCATTATTCGCGTTCCAGTCCGGCCAAGCGCCACCCGCCTTCTTATGATTCTCCTCACCATCGCCTCCAGGCAAATCTGGCCGCAAGTGCTTGCGGTCGCGCATCTGAAGCCCGAGCGCGTCTTCCTGCTGCATAGCGAAGACGCCGCCGAGTCGAAAGGCCCCGCCCAGCGGCTCAAGCGGCTCTTCAGAGACTCAGGCCTGGTCCGAGAAGAGAACGTGCAACTGGAGACGATTCCGCACGACGACTTCTCAGCGATTGAAACGTGCTTCGACGATATCGTCGCCCGGCATCAGCTCAATCTTGGCGAGTGTGCGGTCAACTTCACAGGCGGCAACAAACTCATGGCCACGGCCGTGTTCCGGCGCGTGGCCCGGCGCGGTGTGAGGGCATTCTATCTTGAACGAGGTAATCTCGTCACCTGGTTCGAGCCGCGCGACGGAGACATAGAGACCCACACCGAGCCGCTGCCAGCGGGCATCACCAATCACCTTGACGGCGCAGCCTTGCTCTCCTGCCAGTTTGGTGAGGACGTCGTGCAGTTCCAAGGCGAACGGCTTACACTCAATGAGAAGGCCAGCAAGGCGACTTCTCAGGACCTCGCCGCCAAGCTCCAGGGCGAGACCCGCTTGGATCAGGGTGCGTTCGACTTTCGAAAGTGGCTTTGCATCGAGAACCCCTCACCCCGCCCCTCGAATGAGGGTGATAATCTCGAGTATGGAACCGCATGCGCACTGCTGAAGTCGGGCGTGACGTCGGTTCGGCGCAGCGTTCAATTGGCCACCCTGCCCAATTCTCAGAACGCCGAGAGCGAACTGGACCTCATTTTCAATTGGAATGGCCGCCTCTGGGTGGTGGATTGCAAAGACCGGGTGGACAGCGAGATCAAAGTCGAGAAGTTACACGCGGCGCTGCTGAGCGGCGGTGCGATCAGCCGCCAGACCGAAGCCTTGCTCAAAAACCTGAGTGCGGACTTGAAAGATCGCGACATCAAGATTCTCCGCGAGGACTTGCTCCAAATCTCCGAAGTCGGCGGATTGCTCGGGTGCGCTTTGGCCGTGCGGAGCGCGAAACCCCCGCAACAAGCGCTCGAGTTTGCCGCTAGTCGCCATCCGCGCGTGGAGATTCTGTTGAAAAGTGACCTAGTCAAGCGACTGCCTGCCATCCTGGCGGCACGTCGCGCTAAATGAGGCCCGGCGCTTCATGCACGGAGACAGACGTTCCTTATGAAACCCGCCAAATTCAAGACACGCCCACGCTCCGTGGAAGCAGCCAAAGTCAGTCCTTCCGAGAGAGCTGAGATGGGGAATCGGAAATCGGAAATCGTTTTGCTCGCGGTCACGGGCATGTCCCCCGCCGTCCTGACCGAAACCGTCTGGGCGCTAGCCCAAGAGAGTCCAGCGGTCATTCCCCGGCGCGTGATTGCGGTTACCACCATCGCCGGCCGTCAGGCCATTGAGCGGGAGGTGCTCACCCCGGCGCGCGAGGGTGAGCCGACGATCTGGCAGGCTCTCCGGCGGTCGGTGCTGGGTCCTGAGTCGGAACAGGACGCGCGTTTGATTCTCGAACCGCCGCGCCTGATCATGGCCTCCAATCCGCGCACGGGCTCGACCGATTGGCTCGAAGACATCCGGACTGTTGAGGACAACCGTGCTGCCGCCGATTTCCTCCTGGCCGAGGTCCGTCAGCACACGGCCAGCAATGACCAGCGTCTCGTGGCCTCCCTGGCCGGCGGACGTAAGACCATGGGTGCCTTGCTGCATGCAGCCTTCAATTTCCTCGCGCGCGAGCAAGACCGCCTCACGCACGTGCTTGTGTCTGAACCGTTCGATGATCCGGCGCTCAAGCCGCGCTTCTATTTTCCGGGCCAGCCCGAGCAGGCATTGCGAACGCGGGATGGACAAGTGGTGCGCGCCGCCGCCGCCTGCCCGCAGTTGGCCGATGTCCCGTTCGTTCCGCTGCGCAATCGGTTCCGCGACCTGGCCGAGATCCCGAGCTCGTTCACCGGCATGCTCCGGCGGTTTTCTGAGACGCTCCGTCGCGACGCCACCGAGCCGGCCAGCATCGAATTACATCGTGATCCTCCCCGCGTCGTCGTGGACGGCACGACCATCGAACTGGAGAGCGAACGCCAGCTCACCGTAATTCGCTTCCTGCTGGAAGCCAACCAGCGACAGTGGCTCGAAAGGGATCAGATTGAGGCCGTCGAAATTCTCAAGGCCTGGCACGGCTTCGCTCCGGCAGCGGGGCTGGTTCGACCCGCTTTGCAGTCAGCGGTCCAGAAGCTCTACCAAGAGCGAAAGGCCAAACCCGGCGACGCGTGGATCGCGAAAGCCACCAGCGATGACATCAAACGCCCGCTCAGTTTTCTCCGCAAAGCGCTTGAGAAATCTGGCGCTGCCTGGGTGCCTCTGCAACGCGATTTGCGGCTACCGCCCTTTCGGGTTGCCAGCGACTCCTGACGTCCTCTCACGTCCGCCCGCTGGTCACCTCCGCTGGCTTAGCGGATACTGCCGCCATGAAGTTTGAGATGGCAGCAGCCGACGCGAGTCTAAACCGGGAAGATCTGAGCATCTCTTGCCCGTACTGTCGGGGTGAAATCAGGCTTTCCGAGGCGGTCAGCCATCGGCTCCGGGAGCAAATCAGCGGTGAATTTGCCATCAGGCTCGAAGCGCAGCAAAAAACTCTGGCCGAGCGTGAGGAACAGCTGCACCAGAAGCAAACGGAACTTGACCATGCGAGATTGTCGGTGGAAAGCGAGGTCGCCGGCCGTCTCAACGAGGAGAAAGTCAAGCTGCTCGCCACCGCCCGGCAGCAGGTACAAGGTCAATTCGCTGCGGAGGTGCGAGACTTGCGCAATCAACTTTCCGAACAGCACAAAAGGCTGAGTGAAGCCCAGGAAGCCGAATTGTCGCTGCGGAGAAAGCAGCGCGTTTTGGAGGAACAGAAGCAGGCTCTGGAATTGGACGTCACCCGCAAACTCGATGAGGAGCGAGGCCAGATTCGCGAGGCGGCGAAACTCCAGGCCACCGAAGAGCAACGCTTCCGCCTGGCCGAAAAAGAAAAACTCATTGCCGATCTGCAAAAGCAAATCGACAGTCTCAAGCAAAGGATCGAGCAAGGTTCAATGCAGATGCAAGGCGAAGTGCTCGAAATCGACCTGGAAGAGCGTCTCCGCGCCACGTTCATCAGCGACTTGCTTGAACCGGTCGCCAAAGGCGTGCGTGGCGCTGACATCCTCCAACGCGTCCGCTCGAATGCAGGCCTGGAGTGTGGCAGTATTCTATGGGAAACCAAACGCACCAAAGCCTTCGGCAAAGATTGGGTCGCCAAGCTCAAGGAAGACCAACGCGCGGCACACGCGGACTTTGCCATCATTGTCACGCAAGCCATGCCGCCGGAACTCAGATCCTTTGGCGCTTTAGACGGTGTCTGGGTATGTGATTACGCCTGCGCGTTGCCGCTCGCGGCCGCTTTGCGCCAGGGGCTCGTGGGTATGGCCGTGGCGCACCAGACTGAGGTCGGCAAACACAGTAAAATGGAGCAGCTTTACCGCTTTCTTTCCGGACTCGAGTTCCGCCAACACATCGAAGCATTGGTCGAGAGCTTCATTTTCTTGCAGGAGCAGATCGACCAGGAAAGGCGAGCGTTGACGAGACATTGGGCGGCGCGTGAAAAGCAACTTGAAGCGATGATGGCCAACACGGCTGGCCTTTACGGCAGCATCCAGGGGATTGTCGGGCGAGGCGCGTTGCCGGAAATCACTGTGCTTCAGCTCGGCACGCCGACGTTTGCTGCGCCATCCTCATCCACGACTGGCAGTCAATTTCCAACCACCGCAAGTTGACTATGCCCACCGCCTGTTTGAACCAATCGGATCTGCAAGTGCGACTCCGCAGCGAACGCTTGGCGGTCTACGGTCGCAGCGAGGACGGGGCTTCTGAAACGCTCGTTCGCGAAATCCCGCTTCGTGATCTAGACCGGCTGATCGTCAGCGATTCCGTGCAATTTAGCGGCGCGGCGATGGGCGAAATCCTGCAGCGAGGGATTCCCATCCAGGTGTTCTCATGGAACGGTAGATTTCTGGGCAATTTTCTCCCCGCCCAAAATCATCATGGCTTCTCGCGAGTCGCGCAATACCAGCGAAGCCTGGATGCGGCCTTCGCTCTGCAAATGGCCGGACGCATCGTCACGGCCAAGCTGTACAACCAGCGACGGGTGATCCAGCGGCTGAAACTGGCCCGTGAGAAATCCGATGGCGCGCCCCGGACCGACCTGCCGGACCCGCTCGCGGCGACGCTTACCTGGCTCGATTGTTTGTTCGGGTCGATTCGAGACAGTTGCACGATCGACGAGTTGCGCGGTTACGAAGGGGCTGCAACCGCGCGTTACTTTCAGGCCTGGGCCACGTTCCTGCCCCCGGCGTTTCCCTTTGAACGGCGCAGCACTCGCCCGCCGGTCAACCCTGTCAATGCGTGTATCTCTTTTGCTTCAACCGTGCTCTCCAATGAGGCGGTCGCGTTTTGCCATGCGCACGGATTGGACCCGGCCCTGGGGCTTCTTCATTCTACCGAAAACGGGCGCTGGTCTCTGGCCTTGGACTTGATTGAGCCGTTTCGGCCCGCTTTGGTGGAGGCATTGGCTTTGGACCTTTTCAGCCACCAGATTTTGAATCAAGGTCATTTCGAGCAGCGTGATGGCGGTGTGCTCCTTAATGAAGAAGGCCGAAAAAAGTTCTTTCTGCAGTACGAGCGGCGCATGGAGCGGCAGTTCATGTCCGAATCGGTCGGACACCGCACAACGTTGCGCCAGCAATTGGAAACTCAAGCGGTCATGTTCAAAAGCGCGCTGGAAAACCCCGCTGCCTTTGAGCCATTTCTAATCAATTGAATCATTGAATGCATGACTGGTGGTTTGAAGCATTTCCGCTCGTGCCTTATGAAAAGTCAGCCCCAGGAGCCGGTGAGATGTTGAGCCTCGTCGCCTACGATATCACCGATGAGAAGCGGTTACGCGGTGTGGCCCGCATCTGCGAAGACTATGGCGCGCGTGTCCAATATAGCGTCTTTGAGTGTCATCTGGACGAAGATGAGTTTACCGACCTGTGGCTAAAGTTGCTGGACGTCATCGATCCGTCCGAAGATCGGTTGGTGGCCTACAAGATCGACGCCCGTTGCGCGCGAGAGACACTGACCGCTGGTACGATGGTCTGTACGGAAAAGGCCCTGTGTTACCTAGTGTGACCCAGGTTTCGATCAAATCCTGCTCGAATGAGGCGCCTCGCCACCTGTCGCCGAGAGCCCTCTCACCGAACTGCTTCCAGGAAAAACAGCATCACGGACGACAGACATGCACGCTGTTCAAACCCTTCGATTCGGGCCTCGCAACCTGCGCAGCTCTTGCGCTCATCCGCGCGAATAGGT
>JAXMHN010000016.1:0-102857 GCA_046346765.1 Verrucomicrobiota bacterium
CCGCAAAGTGATCGCCTCATTTCAAGAGCCGCTCGCGGTCGCCCCGGAAGTGGAGGACTTGTCCCAGCGAGAGAGAGAAATCCTCGAATGGGTGGCGGCCGGTCTGGCCAACAAGGAGATTGCTGGGCGCCTTGGCCTGAGCGACGGCACCGTTCGTTGGCACTTGCGCCATGTTTACCACAAGCTGCACGTCCGTTCGCGGACCGAAGCCGCCTTGAAGTTTCGCGGGGCCAAACCGACCTGAGACACCCTCACATTTGTGAGGCTAGGCAAAGGAGGCTCGTTCCAGGCACCATCCTGACAGCACAACGATCCTAGTATTACCCGCGTTATGAAAACTCGATTCGCCCCGGCCTTCATCGTCGGTTTGAGCCTCCTGGCCACTTCTTCCGTCAAGGCCGTCCAGGTCACTTTCCAAGTCAACACCTCCATCCAGTCCGCTTTGGGGAACTTCGACCCAACCACCGACACCGTTTTCGTGGCCGGCGATGCCATCAATGCCTGGAGCGCGACGGCATCCGAATTGACCCGCAGCGAGAGCGATCCGGCCGTCTGGGCCGGGACTTTTGACGTCACCGGCAACGAGGGCGACACAGTGCAGTATAAATTCCTGCTCACGACGGCGGCTGGCACCCGGTGGGAAGGCAGCGTGGGCCCCTCTGGACCGGACGGCAATCGGACTTTCACGCTCGCTGCGACCGATCAGGTCCTCCCGGTGGTCTACTTCAACAATCTCACCAACACCGGGATCAGCGCCCAAGTCACCTTCCAATTGGACCTGTCGGTCCAAGTGGAGGCCGGCAATTTCGATCCGTCATCCGGCACGGTGACGGTGGCGGGTGAATTCAACAACTGGAGCACGACAGCTACTCCAATGACCAATAATCCGGCGGAACCGAACCTCTGGAAAGCAACGGTGAACCTGTCCGGCGCGGAGAACTCGACCGTCAATTACAAGTTTGTGCTCAACGGCGGCACCTGGGAAGGCAATGTCGGACCGAATGGTGCGCAGAACCGTGTCCTGACCCTGACCGCTGCTGATCAGGCGCTGCCTGTGGCGTTCTTCAACAATGCAGGTGCTGCTCCCGCGGTGATTCCTTTAACCTTCCAAGTGAACATGGGTGTCCAAATCGCCCAAGGCAAGTTCGATCCCGCCTCTGGCTCGGTCTCAGTGGCGGGTGACCCACTGAACGGATGGAGCCCGACGGCATCGGCGCTCACCCGCAACGCGACGAACGCCCTGGTGTGGGAAGGGACATTCGAAGTGACCGCTTCGGCCGGAAGCACCCTGCTCTACAAATTCGTCGCGAATGAGGCGACGTGGGAAACCGGTGATAATCGCACCTACACGATGACGAGCACCAATGCGCAAACCGTGCCGGTGGTCTTCTTCGATCGAGCGGACAACTTGGGCGGGCTCTCCGTGAAGCTGGCGAATGGGCAGTCGACCCTAACGTGGACGGCAGGACCGCAGGTGCGTCTGCAAAAGGCCTCAAATGTGTCGGAGGGCCCCTGGCAAGATGTGCCCGACACGCTCGGGCAGTCTTCGATCGCCCTACCGGTCGAGACGGCGCCCGCCTTTTTCCGCCTGATTGGGCGGTGACCGAAGATACCATCGTCTCCCTTCTTCGTCGCTCCTTCCCACCATGAAGAGGAATGGTCAGTCGTATAGCCTGGTTCGCGGTTGGCGGCGGTTGGCGCGGCCTCCGTGCTGGCTCGCTCCGGCCATCGCCCTTTGCTGTGGTGCGACCAAGCTTCGGGTGGGCGCCGGCGACTAACGGGTTTCTCGCTGGAGCTGATTGTTCGCACCTCCAGTTCTTTGAAAGCCGGGGAGCGATTTATCGGAACAAGGGTGAACCTGTGGATGCCCTCCAGATCTTGAAGACAGCCGGCTTAAACTGCGTTCGCCTGCGGTTGTTCACGAGCAGCGCCGCCCAAGCCGAGGCGGATCCCTACAACTATGGCAACAATCTAGCGGACACCCTTCCGCTGGCGATTCGAGTCAAACGCGCCGGCCTCCAGTTCATGCTCGATTTTCACTACTCCGATACCTGGGCGGATCCTGGGAAACAGACCAAGCCGGCAGCCTGGAAGGATCTCTCTTTCCCCGACTTTAACGCCTGCAGGCCTACAATCGAGAGTGCCTGCAAGCTCTCGGAGAAGTGGCGCAGCAGCCTCGAATACGTCCAGATCGGCAGCGAGACTATTGGAGGCTTGCTCTGGCCGGATGGACGAGTGGGGAGGCGAACGGACTGACCTGAACAATGGTCGCAACTTGGCCGTCTGCTCCAGGCAGCCATCCGCGGGTGAAGGAAGGGCCGGGACATTGCCGCCGAAGATCATCATTCATATTGATCGCGGGGGCGACTGGGGCGCAACCCAATGGTTCTACGACAATCTGAATCGGCAGAAGGTCGACTTCGACATTATCGGCCAGGAGTTACTATCCGTTCGGCACGGCACGCTGAGGCACTCCGCGCCTGTCTGGACAAGAGCGCAGACCGTTACGCCAAGCCGATCGCGATTGTCGAAACCGCGTTTCCCTGGAGTAATTCCATCAATGTCGTCGGCCTGCCCGCCACTCCCCAAGGCCAGGCTGACTTTGTCGTCGCCTTGACGAAGATCCTTTTAAAGCGGTCCCGCAAGAGCGCGCCTTGGTATTTCTGGGTGGGGGTGGAATACCAGGCGATTGAATGCGCGCACGGCGGGATTTGATCGTCGTTCGCCGCTTGATGCCGGCGGCCAGTCGTTGCCGGCCGCCGAAGCCCTCGGGCAATCAGCCGTGCCGTCTTGGTGCTCACTCCAGATGGCGATGGGGTGCGACTATCTTGCCACCGAGTGGCGCTGACCGATGCTGGCCGCGGCGACCAATTTGGCTCCGGACACTTCTTGGACAATTCAGCCCAACGACATCGAGACGATCGGTTGGAAGCTCAGCACCGTGGTGTCTCTCAAGGACACCCCCCTTCGCTTCTTTCGATTGCAGTCGGAGTAGACCCCTGTTGGCGGTGAAGCCCATCACCGGTCCCGGGTTGACGCAGGACGATCCGCCCGACCGGGTGGCCTCGTCGAGGCTCAAAATCGAGCTGTCACCATGACGGCAGCGAGGTGTGGGATGGCAGGGGCGGTTCGCGTCGCACGACCCTGCGCCCGCACGACGCGGACTGTGCTGGCGTCTTTCGAGCGAGACGGCGCGGCCGCCGGATGTTGGCAAATAGCTTGCTTGTTTTGTCAATATTTCAGCTACTCTCATTCTATGTCTCGATGGCCATTGTTGTTACTGCCTCTCCTCGGCAGCCTTATCAGAACCTACGGAGCGACGGTCTTTCCCGCGGATACGGAATGGAGGTTCTTCCGAGCATTATCGGAAGCGTCACCTCAGGATCGAACAGCTTGGCGGAGAATAGCTTTTGACGATGCGGCCTGGGAATCCGGCCGGGGTCCATTCTATTATGAAGATTCTCCGGGGAGTGCGACGGCCTATACGGGCAACACGCAACTAGGGGACATGCGTGGGAACTATTCCTCGCTCTTCCTCCGCAAGACCTTCACCATTACCAATCCCGCGGATGTCAAGGAACTCCAGCTCGATGCATTCTGTGATGACGGCTTCATCGCCTGGATTAACGGGAACGAAGTCGCCCGATTCAATATGCCGGACGGCGAGGTCCCTTACGACGGCTTCTCTCTCGGCGCGCTGAACGAGCCGGTTCCGCCGGAAAATGTGATCGTCCCCGCTGCCAACGCCCGGTTGGTGGCCGGCGTGAACGTCCTGGCCATCCAAGCCTTCAACTCCGGCCTGGCCAACAGCAGCGACTTCGTCATTTCAGTTGCCCTGTCGAGTTCCGTCGATGATAGCAGCCCGATGGTCGCGGCCGTGATTCCTTCGGCCAACGCCCTGGTGCAGCAACTCACCCAGTTGGAGGTCCAATTCGACGAGGATGTGACCGGAGTGGATGCGGCGGACCTGTTGATTAACGGGCAACCGGCCACGCGAGTGACCGCCTTTAATGGGGCGCAATACCTGTTTGAGTTTCCGCAGCCGCCGGATGGAACTGTGCAGGTCAGTTGGGCTGTTGGCCATGGGATCGTCGACGTGGCATCGGCGGCCAATCCCTTCGCCGGCGGGAACTGGAGTTACACCCTGGATCCCAATGCAAAGCCGCCGGGGTTGATGATTTCAGAGTTCATGGCCGACAATGACAACTCTATCCATGACGAAGATGGCGACAGTTCAGATTGGATCGAGATCTTCAATAACGGGACCAGTGCCGCCAGCCTCAATGGTTATTACCTGACCACTCGCAGCAACGTGCTCCAGTGGCGCTTTCCCAACGTCTCCTTGCTGCCAAACGGTTACCTCGTCGTTTTCGCCTCTGAAAAGAATCGAACCAATGCCAGCGGGCGCTTGCACACGAATTTCAAGCTGGACAAGGCCGGTGGCTACCTCGCCCTGCTCGATACGACGGGCAAGGCTGTCTCTGAGTTTGCCCCCTACCCCGCCCAGCGGGAAGATGTTTCTTGCGGCATGGACGCGGCAACTTCACCCTTTGAAGCGTTTTTTCCCACTCCAACACCCAACGCGCCTAACGTCGCTGGCGGCCCTGACTTTTCGCCCGAGGTCCGATTTTCGCGGAGTGGGGGCACGTTTAACGAAATCATCAGCCTGGAATTGACCACGCCGAACGCGCCGCCCGACACGGTCATCCGCTACACACTCGATGGCAGCTTGCCAACCCCAGCCTCCAAGGCCTACGCCGGTCCGATCGAAATCAGCACGACCACCGAGGTGCGCGCCGCCAGCTACACGCCCGGCTTGTTGCCAAGCCCGCCGCATAGCGAAAGTTACCTGGCTTTGCACCCAAGCGTTTTCACCTTCAGTTCAGACTTGCCCGTCGTGGTCATGCACAACTTCGGCAAGGGCGCCGTTCCCGCTGGCACCCAGCAATACGCCAATATCGCCATCTTCGAACCTGGCTTTGGCCGGACTAGTTTGACCAACCAGGCGAAGCTGAGCGCGCGCGCCGGGATCAACCTGCGGGGATCCAGCACACGCGGTCTGGCCAAGTCCAGCTTCCGCGTCGAATTCTGGAATGATTATAACGACGACAAAAAGGAGGAAGTGCTTGGAATGCCGGCCGAGAGCGATTGGGTTCTCTATGCCTGCAATAATTTCGAACCGGTCTTGATCCACAACAAAGACATGCACGACTTGAGCCGCCAGATCGGTCGATACTCGCCCCGAACGCGCTTCGTTGAAGTCTACGTCAATACCACCGGCGGACCTGTCACCTCTGCGAATTACAACGGAGTCTACGTGCTCCTGGAAAAGATCAAAGACGGCCCAGACCGCGTCGACATCGACAAGCTGCAACCGGAGCACACCGCGCCGCCGCAAGTGAGCGGCGGGTACTTGCTGAGCGTTGATCGGAGCGCCCCTAATGAAGGCCAGATCTACGGCGGCGGCTTAGGGCTCAATTCTCTGAGTCCAAACTGGGACGAGATCACGCAGCCCCAAAGGGCTGCGCAACGACAATATATCGAGGGCTACCTCGACACCATGATGGGAGCGTTGGAAAGCCCGAACTTTGCCAACCCAGCTACCGGCTACGCCAATTACGTCGACGTTCCCGCCGCCCTGGATCATCACATCCTCAATGTCCTCGCCTTCAACGTCGACGCTCTCCGCCTGAGCGGTTACCTCTACAAGCCCCGCGCAGGCAAGCTGACTTTCGGTCCTTTGTGGGATTTCGACCGAGCGTTAGCTTCCACCGACGGGCGCGATGCCAACCCGCGAGTTTGGCGATCAACCAGCGGCGATCGCGGCACGGACATGTTTAACTCCGATGGCATCTTCTCCAATCCTTGGTACAGCCGCATGTTCCTCGATATCGACTTCTGGCAGGGCTGGATTGATCGCTGGCAGGAGCTGCGCCGAAAGGAGTTTGCTCTCACCAACCTCCAAGGCCTGGTCGATTCGCTCACCGGACAACTTCGCGAAGCCCAGCCACGCGAAGTCGCCCGTTGGCCTGGAATCACCAGCCCGCGCGGGAGCTATCAAGCCGAAATCGATCGCTTGAAAACGTGGCTGGCCAGTCGGGTCGATTTCATCGATACCAACTTCGTCGCCGCACCTCGTTTGAGCCGGGACGGAGGCGCGATTGCCGCCCGCACCACCATCTCCATCTCCGGACCGCCTGGCGCGGAGATCTACTATACGCTGGACGGAAGCGACCCCCGCGCCGCCGGTGGCGCGCTCGCCAATAACGGGACGATCTATTCCAGCACCCCCATCGTAGTGCTCCAGAATGTGCGTGTGGTCGCGCGGGCCCGCAATCTTAACCATCAAAATCTCACCGGCGAAGGCAATCCTCCGCTCTCGAGCCCATGGTCCGGGCCGGTGGCCGCGACCTTTGTGGTGAGCACACCGACCCTGGGGGTGACGGAGATCATGTACCATCCGTCCGCCCCTGCTGCCGGCAGCACGTTCATGGCGGACGATTTTGAGTTTATCGAACTCAAGAATACCGGCACCCAAACCCTCAGCTTGATCGGGTTCCGGTTCACCCGGGGCATTGATTACACCTTTACAGCCGGTAGCGGCGTGACCAGCTTGAACCCAGGCGATTACGTCGTCCTGGTGAAAAATCGGACGGCCTTTCTCTCGCGTTATCCGGCAGTGACGAGAATCGGTGGAGAGTACACCGGCAGTCTTAACAATGCCGGTGAACGGTTGACCTTGGAAGGGCCAGTGCAAGAGCCAATCGCAGACTTCACCTACCAAAATCAGTGGTTCCCGGCGACCGACGGAGGTGACTTCTCCCTGGTCGTCGCCAACGAAAAGGGCGGCGAGGACCTGTCATTTCGCGACTCCTGGCGGGTCAGCGCCGCTTCGGGAGGCTCGCCGGCCGCAAGCGATGCCGCGCCCACAGCTATTCCGCCCATTCTGGTGAACGAAGCTCTCACCCACACGGATCTGCCCGCAGTGGATACGGTCGAACTTTACAACCCAACGGCGAGCGACGCTAATATCGGCGGATGGTTCCTGACCGACGATCCGAGCGAGCCGCGCAAATATCGCATTCCGGCGGGAACGACGATTCCAGCGAACGGCTATATTCTCTTTGACGAAACCCAGTTTAACGCAGATGGCAGTGGGTTTGCCCTTGGCTCGATGGGCGATGCCATCTACTTGTTCTCCGGCGATGGCGCCAACCTCACCGGCTATTCCCACGGCTTTGAGTTTGAGGCTGCCATCAACGGCGTCACCTTTGGCCGTTACCTCACCAGCATCGGCGACGAAAAGTTTGTCTCCCAGATTCGCCCAACGCTCAAAGCGCCCAATGCCGGACCGCTCGTTGGCCCGGTGGTGATCAGCGAAATCATGCCCCACCCGCCGCTGCTCGGCTCCGAAGCCAATAACCGCGATGAATATGTCGAATTGTTCAACTTGGGCAGTTCGCCCGTGCCTCTCTTCGATCCCAACTTCCCCACCAATACTTGGCAGATCCGCGGTGGCATTGATTTCTCGTTTCCCGAGAATGTGACGCTGGCCGCAGGTCAAGCCCTGCTTCTCGTCAACTTCGACCCGCAAGCGGATGCAAGTGTCCTCGCGGCCTTTGCCGCCGCCTATAACATCAACCCCGGCACCATCCTGATTCTAGGTCCTTACAAGGGCAATCTCGACAATGCGGGCGAGCGCGTTGCCCTTTATCGACCGGACGCCCCAGAACCGCCGCCCAGTCCCGTGGCTAGCGTCGTTCCCTGGGTCTTGGTCGACGAAATTCACTACCGCAATCAGGCCCCATGGCCGATTGACGCCAACGGCACCGGCAAATCCTTCGAGCGAATCAATGCGGCCGCCTATGGCGACGATCCGGTCAATTGGCACTCGGCCGCCCCTAGCCCCGGCAAGCACGTCCAGGCCGGCGATCCGGATTCGGACCAGGACGGCCTGCCGGATGCCTGGGAAACGGCCCATGGCTTGGATCCGAACAGCGCGTCCGGGCCCAATGGCGCGTCCGGAGACCCGGATGCGGACGGCTTATCCAATGCCGAGGAATACAGCGCCGGCACTGCCCCTGACAACGCCAGGAGTTCGCTTGAACTTCGCGCCTTGGGGGTGGGCAGCAATGGCTGCCAGCTTCAATTCCAGGCGGTCGGCGGACGGACCTATTCCATTCTCGCCCGCGACGAGCTCGGATCGGGCGTTTGGGCCAACCTATCCGGACCTCTTACCCGGACGGATAATGGCCCCATTACGTTTAGCGACAGTGGATTCAAGGCTGCGCCGGTGCGTTTCTACCGGTTAGTCACTCCAGCGGGGCCATAACAAGTGGGCGCCGCCACGCGGCGTTGACGGAGCTGCTAGGGCCAAGCTGCCTTTCAGCTCTGGGTTTTCTGCTCCGGGCTGGCAGAAGCCCGAAGATGCGACACAGAAGGTCGGCGCTAACCAGCAGGCCTTCACGATCTTATTGCCTTATTTTTATAGGACATTCGTTTCGCTATTCTTATCGTATCCTTCCCCACAGCCTGCAACCGATGGTTAGAAATCGACAAGGTGGGGTGAGCCACAAGAAGGGCCTCATGGTTGATTGCAGGGCGTAGGTTGTATGGACGACACGATTGATCTGAACCTGCTCTATTTGGCAGCTTTCTGCCTGGGCGGCCTGGTTTTTGCGATGGGGCCGTTCATCGTAGTCCACCTCCTCTCCGCGCGTCGGACACGGTCATCGGATAATCGGACCAATCAGGTCGTCGAGTGCGGCGTGGAGCCGATTGGCGACGCCTGGATTCGCTACAGCGCCGTCTATTATCTCTACGCCCTGATCTTCGTTGCGTTTGCCGTCGACGTTCTCTTCCTCATTCCGGTCGCCCTTGTTTATAGTCGCGTGTTCCCGATCCGCGATTTTGTCGAGGTGCTCATTTTCATCGGAATTCTGTCGCTCCTGATCATCTATCCCTGGAAGAAGGGACTATTCGAATGGAAACGGAAAGGCAAAGCTCCAGCTGTCCGGTAACCGCTCTCCGCCGCGACGCCCGACTGCTCGTCGATCGTCCAATTCGCCTCGCTAGATCAGCTCCTGGCGCTCGGGCGAGCCAATTCGTTGTGGCCGCTGACCTTCGGCCTGGCCTGTTGTGCCATCGAAATGATGGCTGCCGGGGCCTCACGTTTCGATCTGTCCAGGTTTGGCGCCGAAGTGTTTCGTCCGTCGCCCCGCCAGGCTGATGTGATGATCGTTGCCGGCACCATCAACAAGAAGATGGCGCAGGCGGTTAAGACTCTATACGACCAGATGCTGGAACCGAAGTGGGTCATCGCGATGGGGAACTGCGCCATCTCCGGCGGCCCATTCGTCTTCCCGGGTCAATACGCCGTGATCGAAGGAGTTGACAAGCTCTTCCCGGTTGATGTTTACGTGCCTGGGTGCCCGCCGCGGCCCGAGGCGCTCATTGAAGGCATTCTTACCCTGGAAGAAAAGATCACCGGCAAACGGCGCTGGCCGCGAGTCAAACCGCAATGAAGCCCTCACTCGAAGAAGTGCATGCGGGTCTGCTCGCGTTGCTCCAGGAGATGTCCCCAGGCGCGGACCTGGCCCTGGCGAACGCGCCGGCAACGCCGGACGCGCCGCTCCTGACCGAGTTCAAAGCTAAAGGTGTTCACCTGGATGTTCGCCTCACGCCCGGCCAACTCACTACCGCCGCCCGGTTCCTCGATGAACAAGGCTTCGCCTTTGACACCGTCACCGGGGTCGACTGGTTGGCGGCGGACCAAATGGAACTGATCTACGACTTCTTTCACCCGGAGGCGCCCTGGCAAATCGTCTTGCGCACCCGGGTCCCGCGGCAGCATCCGGAAGTGCCCACCTTGTCCGCCATTTTCCCTGGAGCCAACTGGCACGAACGCGAGACTCATGAATTCCTCGGCATCCTCTTCACGGGTCATCCGAATTTGATCCCTTTGCTTCTGCCGGAAGATGCCACTTACCATCCGTTGAGAAAGGACTTCTCCGGTGCATCTTGAGACCACCAACCGTCAGGTGACGCCCGCGACGGCGGGCGCCGGTGAAGCGCGAATCGGAGCAGCCGAGTCGAAGGAGACGTTCGTTTTGAATCTCGGTCCGCAGCATCCTGCGACGCACGGCGTCCTGCGGGTGAAGCTGACCATGGATGGCGAGTTCATCACCCGCGCTGAGCCGGTGCCGGGATACATCCATCGGATGCATGAAAAGATGGGAGAGAACCGGACTTACGCGCAATTTTTACCGAATACGAGCCGCATCGATTATCTGGCGGCCATGCATTACACGCACGCTTATGTGGCCGCGATCGAGCGGGCTCTGGGCGTGGCGGTCCCGCCCCGCGCCGAGTACATCCGTGTCATCACTTCCGAATTGAACCGGATCTCGAGCCACCTGGTCTGGTTCGGCGCTTACCTGCTCGACTTAGGTGGGTTTACTCCGCTCCTCTTTGCCTTTGATGACCGGGAGAAAATTCTCGACCTGTTGGAGGCGGTCACCGGAGCGCGGCTGACTTACTGTTACTACCGCTTTGGCGGCCTCTACAACGATGTCGAGCCGGACTTTCTCGCCGGCACCCGCGAATTCGTGAAGTACATGCGTCCGCGCCTGGCCATGTACCGCAGTCTGGTCACCGATAATATCATTTTGCGGAAGCGGCTTGAGGGGATTGGGCCGATCAACGCGGAGTTGTGCCGCAAATACGGCGCGACCGGCCCCATTTTGCGCGGAGCGGGAGTTTCCTATGATGTCCGAAAGAGCCAGCCTTATTCGGTCTATCCTGACCTGGCCTTCGACATTCCAGTGTTTCCCCAGGGTGATTGCATGGCGCGCTATCTGGTCCGAATGGAGGAAATCGAGCAGAGCTTGCGCATCCTTGAGCAGGCGGCCGACAAAGTGCCAGACGGGCCGATCATGGCCAAGGTGCCACGCGCCGTCAAACTGCCGCCGGGCGACTATTATTTTGCGGTCGAAGCAGCCCGCGGTCGGTTGGGAATCAGGATCGTCAGCGATGGCAAAGATGTCGCTTACCGACTGAAGCTCCGCACCCCTTCATTCGCCAATCTAAGCCTGTTCGAAGAAGCCAGCGAAGGGATGATGTTGCCGGACGCAATCGCCCTGATGGGCAGTTTGGATCTGGTCATTCCGGATATCGACCGTTAACCGACATGACCATCCCCGAACCATTCCGACTGTGCGCCTATCTGGGGGGCCTGATGGCCTTCGTTGGAGCCAACGCCGCTTATCTTGTTTGGGTGGAGCGCAAAGGCGCCGCCCGCTTTCAACGCCGGCCCGGCCCGACCGAAGTCGGCCCCGCGGGGTTGCTCCAACCGATCGCCGACGCGATCAAGCTGCTCACCAAGCAAGTCCTCGTCCCGCCGGAGGCGGACCGCACCCTTTTCCGCCTGGCGCCAGTGCTGGTCATGGCGCCGGCGCTGATGTGCCTGGCCACCATCCCGTTCAGCTCCCTGCTCGGCGCGCGCGACCTGAACCTCGGTCTGATTCTCGTCTTCGCCTTCGGTTCGATCAACGTCCTGGCGATTATGCTCGGTGGATGGGCCTCGCGTAATAAGTACGCGATCATCTCCGCGGCCCGGATCGTTTCGCAAAACGTCGCCTATGAAATCCCGATGCTGCTGGTGGTGATCACGCTCCTGATGGTGACGGGCACGGCCAATCTCCGCGAGATCGTCGAACAGCAAGCAGGCGGCTTCTGGCATTGGAACATTCTGAAACTCTCGGCAAATCCAGTGATGCCCCTGACCTTTGTCGTCTTCTTTATTTGCATGCTTGCGGAGACAAACCGCGCTCCTTTCGATATGGCGGAAGCGGAGAGCGAACTGGTCGCCGGCGCCTTCACCGAATACGCCGGGATGGGTTTCGGCGTCTTCTTCATGGCGGAATATGCCAATATCCTGGTGGGCTGCAGCCTGGCAACGATTCTCTTTTTCGGCGGCTGGCAAAGCCCGATTGGGCTCTGGTCCGGTCTCGTTTGGTTTCTGCTGAAGCTCTATCTGCTCATCTTCACGGTGGTTTGGATCCGCTGGACCTTCCCCCGGACGCAATTCTACAAATTGCTCAACCTCTCCTGGAAGATCCTGATCCCAATGTCACTGGCAACCCTCATCCTAACCAGCGCGATGCTAAAGCTGTTCTGAGATGAAAACGGCCCTCCGCGAAATCTTTACCGGCTTCCAGAGCTTGCTCACGGGCATGCGAATCACCCTGCAGCAATTCTTCAAGCCGCAGGTCACGGTCCATTATCCCCACGAAACCCTGCCGCTGCCCAAACGCTACCGCGGCCACATCGTCCTGCTCCGCGACCCCGAGACGGGCAAGTCCGTCTGTGTGGCGTGCAAGTCGTGCGAGAAGGCCTGCCCCAGCGACTGCATCGTTGTGGAAGGGGTTAAACGCGAGGGTGAAAAGAAGAAATCGGTCACGGAGTTCAAGCTCAATTTCACGACGTGCAGTCTGTGTGGATCGTGCGTCGAGGTTTGCCCGGTGGAAGCGCTCCAGTTCTCCAAGAACTACAACCTGGCCGCGACCGACAAAAGCGCTTTCCATCAGATAGACCTCGTCAAGGACATCGCGACAGGTCCTCAATGAACACTCTCGCCGCCAGCTTCGCCATTGGCGCCTCGTTAGGTGAGGAGAGCCCGCTCGCATGAACGCGACCTCCCTCGTCAACCTCCTGGTCGCTCTGGTGTTCGGCGCCGCCATCCTGGCGACGGTCGCTGGAGCACTCATTGCAGTCCTGACCACCCGCATCATTCGCAGTGTCTGCGGACTGGCCATTTGCTGCTTCGGCCTGGCTGGCCTCTACTATTTTCTCCGCTGCCCCTTTCTCAGCCTGATGGAGATCCTGATCTATGTCGGCGCCATTTGCGTCACCATTATTTTCGCCGTCATGCTGGCAGAGCCCGACGAGAGCGCCAGCGGCGGCAGGCCGGCTGCGACCCTCTGGTGGGGCAGCTGCGCGCTGCTAACGAGTCTGGGAGCCTTTGCTGGCCTCGCTTATTTGGGGCTGAAGCACTCGTGGTTTCCCGCCGCCACCCAGGCAAACCAGGGGACGGTCAAAGACATGGGGATTGCCCTCCTCAGCACTTACAGCCTGCCTTTCGAGCTGATTTCACTGGTGCTGCTGGTGGCCGTGTTGGGTGCCCTTGTCGTCGCCCGGGAAGGAAGGAGCAGAACGGAGTCATGAATTTTTCGCCTCAGACGCCTCAAATTTACCTCCTCCTGGCAGGCTTTCTTTTTGCCGTCGGGCTATTCGGTTTGCTCCGGCGTCGCACTTTCATCGGGATGCTCATTTCCGGGGAGCTCATTTTTTCGGCAGCCTCCCTCAACTTCGCGGTTATGAACCGCTTTTTCGCCCCGGACCCGACGACCGGTCAGATCTTTGTTTTGTTTATCATGGCGCTGGCCGCGGCGGAGGTGGCAATTGCGCTGAGCATTATCATCGCGGTGTATCGGAATTTCCGGTCGATCAACTCACGCGAGCTGGCCGATTTAAAGGGATAAGACGATGGGCACGATCAACGATAGCAGGCTGCTGCTGGCCATCCTGACCCCGCTCCTGGGCGCTGGCTTGGTCATGGCTGCAGGCAAGCGGCCGAACGTGCGCGAAGCCTGTTCGTTCCTGGCGGCGGCGACGCTCTTCCTCATCACGGTCTCGCTCGTCCCGGAAATCCGCGGCGGCCGGACGCTGCATTGGACCATCTGCCAGCTGCTGCCGAACTTGAGTCTCTCGCTGCGCGCGGATGCCCTCTCGATGATCTTCGCGGTATCGGCCTCGTTTTTGTGGATCCTGACGGTGTTTTATTCAGCCGGTTATATGCGGGGCCTGGAAGAGCATGCCCAGACGCGCTTCAATACCTGCTTCGCTCTTGCTTTGTTCGGCGCCATCGGCTGTGCCTTCTCCGACAATCTACTGACGCTCTACCTGTTCTACGAGATTGTCAGCGTCACGACGTATCCGTTGGTGGCCCATCACCAGGATGAAGAGGGCTACGAAGGGGCGAAAAAATACCTAACCTACCTGACAACGACCGCCAAAGGGCTGATCCTGCCGGCGATGGTCGTGCTCTACGTCCTCACTGGCAGCCTCGATTTCGCCGATAACATCAGGACGGGAGTGATTCCACCCAACGTGCACCATGGGCTGGTGACGGTCTTGTATGTCTGCTGCATTCTCGGGTTCGCCAAGAATGGCATCATGCCTTTGCACCACTGGCTTCCGGGCGCGATGGTCGCCCCCACGCCGGTGAGCGCTTTGCTTCATGCGGTCGCCGTCGTCAAGGTGGGTGTATTTTCGACCGTCCGGGTTATGCTCTATACCTTTGGGGTCAATACGATGGATGCCCTCCACCTCGGCTTGCCCACCGCCTACTTTGTGTCCTTCACCATCCTGACGGCGTCGGTGATCGCGCTCAGCAAAGACAATCTCAAGCTCCGCCTGGCTTATTCCACCGTCAGCCAGCTTTCCTATGTGATCCTGGGCGTCGCTCTCCTCAAACCGGCCGGCATTGAGGGCGGGTTGATCCACATCGCCAACCACGCCTTTTCCAAAATCACCCTCTTCTTCTGCGCCGGCGCCATCTACGTGGCCACCCACAAGAAGAACATCTCCGAAATGGGCGGCCTCGGCCGGGCCATGCCCTTCACCTTCGGCGCCTTTGCGGTCGCTTCCTTAAGCATGATCGGCGCGCCGCCAGTGGCGGGCTTCGTGACCAAATGGTATTTGCTGCTCGGGGCGATGGACGCCGGCTCGCTCCTCATCATTCTCGTCCTCGTCACGAGCACGATCCTGAATGTGGCTTACTTCGCCCCGGTCGTTTACCAAGGGTTCTTCGGCACCCCTCCCGCCACTGATGCCGGGCACACCTTTGCAGAAGCGCACCCCGCCATGGTCATCCCGCTCAGTATCACCGCAGCCATCTCGCTGGGAATTGGCCTTTACCCCGACTTCTTCATGAGCTTTGCCAAGTCGCTTGTGTTATGAAACTGGTCCAGTTGATCGACTTTTTGAGGCGGCATCTTCGCATGGTGGTGCGCCTCGCCCTGGCGGCGCTCGCGCTGCTGGTGCTGCTCGATGCCATTCCCGGGCTCGTGAACAAGGAACACGCCCATAGCGCGGTGGAATGTTGGCCAGGGTTTTGGGCGGTATTCGGGTTGGTCGGGTGCATCGCGATCATCATTCTTTCCAAAGCGTTTGGCCACGCCGGGATCATGCAGCGAGAGGACTACTACGATGAATGATCTCTGGCTTCATCCGTCGGCGATCCTGATCGTCGGAGCTTTGCTCTTGCCGTGGATTCCTTCGGCCTGGAAGCGCGGCTATCTTCTCCTGATCCCGGCCCTGACCTTTGCCCGCATCTGGAACTTGTCCAAAGGCGATTTCGGCCAGGTGCACTTCCTTGATTGGGTGCTGCTCTTCGGCCGGGTCGACGCGCTCAGCCAGGTGTTCGCCTACATCATGGGACTCATGAGTATCGTCGGCACGCTCTATGGCTTGCACGTCAAGGAAGACGGACAACATATCGCCGCCTGGATGTACGTGGCCGGATCGCTCGGCGCTATTTATGCCGGCGACTTGCTGACCCTTTTCCTTTTTTGGGAGTTGATGGCCTTTGCCTCCGTCTTCCTTGTCTGGTTCCGGAGACGCCCCCAGTCGCTGGCGGCGGGGTTTCGTTACTTGCTCGTCCATGTGGCGGGCGGCGTCGCCTTGCTCGCGGGGATCTTGCTTCACTGGCACGAAACGGGCGGCAACCTGGCCTTCGGTGCTTTCGATGTCGCGCATCCGAGTGCCGGGACGTGGCTGGTGCTGAGCGGCTTTCTGCTCAATGCGGCTGTCCCTCCTTTGCATGCCTGGCTCCCGGATGCCTATGGCGAAGCCACCTTCAATGGCTCCGTCTTCATGTGCGCTTTCACGACCAAGACGGCGGTTTACGCGTTGTGTCGGAGTTTCGCTGGCATGGATATTCTGGTGCCGCTGGGAGTGGCGATGGCCTTATACGGGGTGGTCTATGCGGTTCTGGAAAACGACTGCCGCCGCTTGCTCGCTTATCACATCATCAGCCAGGTCGGCTACATGGTCGCGGGCGTCGGCTTGGGAACCGAGATGGCCATCAATGGCGCCTGCGCCCATGCGTTCGCTCATATCCTCTACAAAGGTCTCCTCTTTATGGGATGCGGGAGCGTCCTCCATATGACCAACCAAAGCCAGTTCACTCAACTGGGCGGCCTCTACCGCAAAATGCCGCGCACCTTCCTCTTCACCCTCATCGGCGGACTGTCCATTTCCGCCTTTCCGCTGTTCAGCGGTTTCGTCAGCAAGTCGATGATTGTCGCCGCGGGCTTCGAACGCCACCAGATGTGGACCGGTTTCCTCCTGATGCTGGCTTCCGTGGGGACATTCCTCCACACCGGCCTTAAGGTCCCTTATTTCATCTGGTTCGGAAAGAATCATTGCCAGCCCGAGACCTGGCAGGCCGCGAAGGATCCGCCCTGGAACATGCAAGCGGCCATGCTGATTGCAGCGGCGCTCTGTATCTGGATCGGCTGTTATACTCCTTACCTCTACCGCATGCTCCCCTACCCGGTGGAGTACCAACCCTACACCGCTTACCACGTATCCGAGACGCTGCAATTGCTCCTGTTCACCGCCATCGGCTTCTTTCTTCTGATCAGGAAGCTCGAACCGGAGCAGACGATCAGTTTGGATATGGACTGGTTCTACCGCAACGCTGGGAAGGCTTGTCTTTGGTTGGCGAAAAACCCCGTCCAGTGGGTCGATGACTTGGTCGGCGCCGCCTATCGCCGCCTTGGCCTTCTGCCGCTGGCGAAGGGTTCGCGCATCGCCGCCGTCTTCGACCGGCAAGTCATCGATGGCCTGGTGGACGGATTGGCTCAATCGGTCCGCGGCCTGGGCAACCGCTTGCGCATCGCCCAACGCGGCGCGGTGCAGGAGAGTCTCGCGCTGGGATTAGTCATCTCGGTGATCCTGCTCGTCACAATTCTCCTGGTCTACTGAAACAGCGATGAACGCCTCCGCCCACGCCCTCCCGTATCTCAGCGCATTGATCTTCGGGCCGATGCTGGGAGCGATCGTGGCCGCGTTGCTTCCGAGCGCCCGCGCCGTCCGCGGATGGACGCTTCTCGTCACGACGGCGGCGGCCCTTGGCTCGCTGCCATTATATTGGCATTTCGATACCTCCACGGCGGCGTTTCAGTTTGTCGAACAAGTCCCTTGGATTCCCTGGCTCAAAGTCAACTGGAGCCTCGGGATCGACGGGATCAGCCTGCTCCTGGTTCTCCTGACCACCATCATCATGCCGCTGTCGGTCCTCTGTTCGTGGCGATACATTCAACACCGGGTCAAGGAGTTCATGATCGCGCTCCTCGTCATGGAGTCCGCCATGATCGGCGTGTTCTGCGCCTTGGACTTGGTTTTATTCTTCGTTTTTTGGGAGGCGATGCTCATTCCGATGGCGCTCCTGATCGGTATCTGGGGCGGACCGCGCAAGGTCTATGCCGCGGTCAAGTTTTTCATTTACACGATGGCCGGGTCGGTCCTGCTGCTAGTGGCGATCATCGCTCTCTTTCTGCAAACGGGAACATTTCACATACCAGACCTGATGGGCCGGGGCTATAGCCAGACCTTTCAATGTTGGTTGTTCCTGGCCTTTGCCCTTTCGTTCGCCATTAAAGTCCCAATGTTCCCCTTCCATACCTGGTTGCCCGCGGCGCACGTGGAAGCTCCCACCGCCGGCAGCGTGCTCCTCGCGAGCGTGCTCCTCAAGATGGGCACGTATGGCTTTCTCCGCTTCTGTTTGCCCATGACACCTTATGCCGCTCACCTCTTCATGCCGTGGATGCTTGGCTTGTCGGTGGCGGCCATTCTCTATGGCGGCGGCACGGCCCTGGCCCAAAGCGATCTGAAAAAGCTGGTGGCCTACTCGAGCGTGGGTCATATGGGCTTTGCCACCCTCGGCATTTTCGTCTTGAACCAATCCGGCATCGAAGGATCTCTTCTCGTCATGATCAATCACGGCGTCACCACCGGCGCCCTCTTCATCGCCGTCGGCCTTATTTACGAACGCCTTCATACGCGCGAACTCGACCAGGCCGCCGGCCTCGGCAAGCAGATGCCGATCCTGGCAGCCTTCCTCGGCCTGTTTGCCCTCTCTTCCCTCGCCTTCCCGGGCACTAACAGTTTCATCGGCGAGTTCCTCGTCCTGACGGGCGGATTTGACTGGGCGACCGCCTTGGGCCGTTCCTGGGCCACACCCGTCATGCTCTGCGTCATCCCGGGGGTGGTCATCGCCGCCGCCTACAATCTCCGTATGCTCCAGCGCGTCGCCTATGGCGGAGTCGACAACCCTGATCATCGCTCGCTCAAAGACCTCGGACTGCGTGAAATCCTGACCCTGGCGCCTTTGATGGCGTTCGTCCTCTGGATCGGCCTCAACCCCCAACCGTTCACCCGCGTGTTGCACGCCACCGTCGCGCATCTGGTCCTCCAGACCCACCATGCCGACGCCCTCGCGCAGGACTCACGTTGCGGCTACGCCGCCGTTGCCCAGCACGAAAGCAGGCGTCGCGTCGCCGACGGCATGGTTCGGCCAGGCGGCGCTCATGAATCGTCGCGCAGCTTTGCCTGGCAGGCCGTCCCGAAAACGAGCTCCCTGCCTGTTGCCTTAAAAGATTCGCCGCCTCCGGCTACGCCGCAAGCGGGTCCGACGCGCGAGAATCGTTGATGCCTATGCTGTTTTTACCCGAGCTTGTCCTGCTGGCCGGCGCGCTGGCTTTGTTTGTCATCAGCCTGGGCGACGGGCGAGCCCGCCAGGCGCGCCGCGCGACTCTCTGGGTGGCCATGGTGGCCTTCATCGTCAATGTCTTCTGCGTGCATCAACAAGGCGTTCTCTTCGACGGCGCCTACCGCATCGATGCCTTCTCGCAATGGTTGAAACTCATCTTCGCCCTCGGCCTGCTCCTCCTTGGGCTTTTGAGCGGCGAGTTGCCCGACATCCAAATGGAAGTCAAAGCCGAGTACTTCCTCTTCCTGACGATGAGCGTCCTGGGATTGACGGTCCTGGTCAGCAGCATCGACTTGATCAGCCTGACGGTAGCGCTCGAACTCACTTCATTTCCGCTCTATGTGCTCGTCGCCATGCGCCGGGAGCGCGCCGGCCAGCGGATGCAGATGGAGTCGGCCATCAAGTACATCGTTTTTGGCATCACGGCCACTGGAGTAATGCTCTTTGGCATGAGTTATCTCTTCGGTCTGACCGGCACGACAGCTCTGCCGACGCTCATGGTCCGGCTGCAGCCGGTGATTCACACGCCGCTGGCCATCGTCGCGCTCGCCCTCACTTTGGTCGGGTTGCTTTACAAGTTGGCTGTTTTCCCCTTCCACTTTTGGACGCCTGACGTTTACGAAGGTGCTTCCAACGAAACCGCCAGTTTCATCGCTTCACTCCCGAAAATTGCAGCTGTTGCTGTCCTTGTCCGCCTCACTCTCGCTTCGCTGGAGAACCCGACCATCGCGCTGCTGCTGAGCTGCCTGGCGATCGGCTCGATGTTCTACGGGAACCTGATCGCGCTCATGCAAAAAGACCTGAAGCGGCTCCTGGGCTTCTCCGGCATCGCGCATGCCGGTTATGCTCTGATTGGTTTCGTCGCTCTGAGCGACGCCGGCTACACCGCCGCCCTCTACTATGTCATCGCTTATTTCTTCATGGTCCTCGCTTGCCTGGTCGTCATTTGCCAGATCTCCCGGGACGGCGCGAATGTGGCCCTGGAAGACTTAGCCGGGCTGCACCGGCGTTCGCCCTTGCTCGCCCTGACCTTACTGGTCGGCGTGTTTGCGCTGGCAGGCATTCCGCCGTTCGCCGGGTTCATGGGCAAATTGAGTCTGTTGAAGGCCGCTTTGGCCAAAGGCCACCTTGCGTTGGTAATTATCGCCGTCATCAACTCCGCCATCGCCATCTATTATTACCTCGGCTTCATTCGGGAAGCTTACTTCCGGGACGACGAAGCCCGGCGGCCGGTTGTTTTGGCGTGGCCCATCCGGGCGGTCTGCGTGCTGCTGATGGCAGCGATCGTCGTCCTCGGCGTCGCGCCGCAGGCGATCTTCGAGACCATTTCCTCCTCATACGCCGCGATGGGGCTGCCGCTTTCGGCGGTCGCAGCGGCCACCACTCCTTTCTGAACTATGCGAGACAGCTGCGCTTCATTCGGCCGTCGGAAGGCGACCCGCCTTTCCAACCGAGAGCAGCAGTTGAAGTCGCCGCGCGCTGGACGAACCCGGTCCGGTTCCGCTATCCACGATCTGGACCCCACGCCAGATCATCAGGCGGAACAGGTCCACAACCTTGGGCAGCCATGAGCATCAATGATCCAACCTCCCATCGGGAGCCCAAATCTGAAGCCAGCAGTAAATTCGCCTGGTTCCTTGTCGACCGGCAGGAACCGCCCAAACGATCCGCCACCGAACGCATCGCGGATTTCCTCGAAATCACTTCCGGCCTGGATGAAGTCACGGCGCGCGAACAAGCCGGCCGCTGCATCCAATGTCCGGAGCCGATGTGCCGCCGCGGCTGCCCCCTCGCCAATCGCATTCCCGAATGGATCGCGCTCACGGCCGAAGGCCACTTCCTCGAGGCGGCCGAGATCTGCAACCAGGTAAGCAACATGCCCGAGGTTTGCGCCCGCATTTGCCCGCAGGAGCGCCTGTGTGAGGGTTCCTGTATTCTCAACGGCAAATCCGAACCGGTCTCGATCGGCGCCCTGGAACGATTTGTCACCGAATACGCCTTCACCCATGGCGGCCTCAATGTCACCCAGGTTACCCCAAATGGCTTTCGCGCTGCCGTCATCGGGTCCGGCCCGGGCGGACTCGCTTGCGCCGATGAACTCGCCAAATTGGGCTACACCGTAACCATCTTCGAATCGCAGCAACTTCCTGGCGGCCTCCTCGTCAATGGCATTCCCGCCTTCAAGCTCGACAAGACTGTCGTCGGCCGCAGAACCGAAGTCCTCAAGCAGCGCGGCGTCGAGTTCCGCGTCGGAGTTCGTGTCGGACGAGACCTCACCTTGAGTGAGCTGATGGAGCGTTACGATGCTGTCTTTCTTGCTTTCGGCGCCTTGCAAGCGCGTCCGCTGCACCTGCCCGGCGATGGGCTCAAACAGGTATTCCAGGGCTTGCCCTTCCTGGTGCAAAAGAATGTCCCCGGCAGCCTTGGCTGTCCCGCGATCGACGTCCAGGGCAAGCGCGTCCTCGTCCTGGGCGGCGGCGACACCGCCATGGATTGTCTGCGCACCGCGATCCGTTGCGGGGCGAAGGAAGCGATTTGCCTCTACCGGCGCGACCTGGCCAACATGCCCGGCAGCCGCAAGGAATATGTGGCGGCCCTCGAAGAGGGCGCTTGCTTCAGTTTCTTGACCAATCCCATTGCTGTCCTCGGAGACGCCGACGGCAATGTTATCGCCGTCCGGGCAACGCGCATGGCCCTGGGTGAACCCGACGCTACCGGCCGCCGCAAACCCACAACGATGCCCAACTCCGAATTCGACCAACCCGCTGATGTCGTCCTCGTCGCCTACGGGTTCGATCCCGTGCCCTTGCCCGCCGATAGCGATCTGGGGCGCATCAAAGCCAATTCGTGGGGTGGGGTCATCGTGGACGACAACCAGATGACCAGCCTGCCCGGCGTCTTCGCCGGCGGGGATCTCGTGCGCGGTCCCAGCCTGGTCGTGCACGCTGTCCGCGACGGCCGCCGCGCCGCGCGCTGCATTCAGACCTATCTGGCCGGCCAGACACCGAAACATCCCGTCCGGGTTGAAGCGGTGCCGGAGACCCGGCGTTGCTGACTCCAACCTTGGGGTCCGCCTCGCCCCGACGTGTTAAGTGGCCCCGCAGCGGCCTCGCCCTGGCTGACCGCGAGCCATCCGCCTCCAGGCGAAAGTCGAAGTAGGCGCGGCCGGGAATCTTCTCGAGCTCCGCTATCGTCCGTTCCCCACGGGGAGCCTGTTGAAAAACGACCATGGGCGCTGCGGCGAGGGATTTTGGCTGCAGCCTAGGCGGCGAGGCCTGAGCATCCCCGCCGCGGGCTGTCAGGCCGAGCTAACGCCGGATGCGGACAAAAGACCCGCTGCCCAAAGGGTTTTCGAGGAAAAGGCCGTCTGGCTTTGCTGCTCGCACGGTCACAGCCCGCTGCGGGGACGCTCCCGTGCTCGCGCCTTGCCATCCAACCTTCCTCGAAAACAGCGCTCATGTTCGTTTTTCAACAGGCTCCTAGACTAGAGAAGGGCGTTCCAGGATTCTAATTCAATCAGGTCGTTGGGCAGAAACTACAGTGTAGAAACGCGCAGATACCCGGTGAGGGGTTCTGCCCGCATTTCGTAAGCTCCGAACGGTTGGCCATTTTTGACCACTCCCCCGGACGCTTTCCGGTCATGTCGATGGCCGATGGCTTGCCATTCTTAAACGACTTTCGCTGGTGGCGCTGACCCATTGATACGTGTCCGCGCCCACGGTCAGGATGCTGTTCTTCCAATCTTGGTCCGCAGTCGCCGATTCGGAGCGGGTCGCGCCCTAAAATTGACGGTAGCCACCACCAACTCAAACCGCCGCCGTTCGTTGACGCGCAAATCGAACCCGGGCGCGCTGACGGTGCCGGTCAGGGTATAATCGTTCAGCAAAGACGAGCCGGTGGAGTCGATCTCAAGTACAAGCTGCTCAGCGCCAAATCGACCGCGTAGGTCACGTTGCTCCATGTTAATGTGCCGCGCGCCGTTGCTCGAAAGCTGGGGGTGCCTGTGCCTACATCGGAAGTGAACGTCACGTCGCTCAGACCAGGCACCACCGCCCGGTAATCGAACGCATGGTTGCGGTTCAAAAACGTGTTCTTTGCGGCCGATCGAATCGCCCTGCATCCGCGTCATAGAACGCCGATTCCAGCCCGGTCGCGAACTTGACCGCGAGACGGTCCGCATGGAGCCGGCCCGTAACTCCAGTTCTGTCCTTTGCTGGGTAAGGGTGCCCGTGGTCACCACCAGGCCCCAGCGGCCAGTTGACTGGGCCAGAAAGACGCCTTGCGCCGCCACGCCGCTGCCTGCTCCCCGAGCAAAGCGACGTTCTTTGTAAATAATCGGCCGCTAACAACGCCGTCTTCGGCAACTGACCGCCATCCTCGGCCACCGCCTCAGCCGATAAAACTGCTGCGCAACGCCTTTGGTTTCGGAGTCGGTCCATTGCCCGGCGGTCGTCATCGCGGGGACTGCATCCCGCGTCCGCCACGGCCCGTTCGCGAATGGCGCAGATTGCACTTCATATCGCTGACCTGCTTCGGCGCCCCATTCAAGCAGAAGGCCGTCATTCCGGCTGATACTCCGCTGAACCGGAGTTCCGCCGCTGACGCCAACTTAACTGAAAAGCGAAGAAAAGCCCGAGAAGCGATCGACAAGGGTTCATTTGCGGAAACCGGCCTGGCTGATATTGCCGGGATTGGCGTAGCGCTGCTACGTAGAGACGCCTGACGCGCTGGTTGGTAGCAGAAACAAGATGGCACAAATGCGGGGCATTGCACCGGAAAGGTGGCGCAATGCTGCCATGGAGGTGAGTCCATTCGTAACACCACTTCAATCATCTCTGCGTCACGGTCGGCATTATCATCCTTGATCTCGTCCCCACTAAAAGCGATCATCACTCATTCCCGACCGGAGAGCCTTGCCGTTATATTGGTCAACTGGGGAGCGCAGGCCGGATTGACGTTCGTTCGACGTTCGTTCGACCTTTATTCGCCAATCGTCGAACGAAATCCACAATGAACGAAGCGCGGACGAGGTTGGTTGGTCCATCCAATCCAGCCGGCAACAAGTCCCAAACCCTTCGCTGACATACGTCATCAGCCAGCGTCTCATCCCATCCCGCAAGCGGGCGTTTTTACGACATCAACCTGCAGGCCAGCCATACTGCTCTGCCCTCACTCGAATTTGCGCACCATTGCCGTTTCCTACTCTTCTTTCCCAGCCCACCGGAGTCACTTTCTTTGGCCGAACACCAGGACCAACCTCGGCCCGTCCAGCTCGACGGTGGCGCCGAGCCCACGTCGATCCGGTTTGCGTTGGGAGCGAAATTAGAGGCCCTCTGCGCCGGCGGCCCAGGCAGCGCCATTGCTGCGGGATTGCAGGTGGAGCGGCTGAACAACAGGCCGCGGTCGTTGATCGCGGCAACGGGCGGGGAAGCAGGTGGACGTTCACTTCCGTCCCGGCAACCCGACAGATGCAGATCCGCGGGGCGTGGGTTTGGAGCGGCCGCCACAGGCGGCCAAGGCGAGCTGGCGGAAAGAGATGGTCTGACGGTCCGTAATTTTCTGCGCAAGAACCGAGATGTGCTGTTGCTGGACGATCCGGACAACGAACTGACGGCTGCGAGCCAAGACGGCGACGCCCTCGGGCACACCCACTTCAAAGTTCGACCAGGCCTACCAGGGCATCCCCGTCTGGCCGGCCGGCTTGACGGTGCACGTAGCGGCCAATGGTGAAGTTTACCTGGTGGACGGCGCCTACGTGCCCACGCCCGGCGGATAACGACCACCCCGACAGTGACGACCGAGCAGGCGATCGCGCGCGCCAAAGCGGACGTCGGGGCGGCGATGGAGAAAGCACGGCCCCAATCCTGGTGATATACGCGCCTTTGGATAAACCGGCGCGCTTGGCCTGGAAGCTAAGCGTAACCCAGGACATATTCCATTCGTGGATTGTGATGGTGGATGCGCTCAATGGCGGGATCCTCAACAAGATCACCCAGGTGCAGGATGCCAACGTTGCCATCTCGGCGAAGGACCTGCTCGGCCAGACCCGCAACCTGAACGTCTGGTCCCAAGACAACAAATTTTACATGTTCGACGCGAGCAAGCAGATGTTTGTCGCTGGCACGGACCCGTTCAAGCATGAGACCGCGGCGCCGGCCTGCATCTTCGACGGCGCCGACAAGACCACCGATGAGGTCTTGAACTCGGCCGCGATCATTTCGTGGCAGGATGGAGGCGCGATCCTGGCTGATGCGGTGAGCGCCGCCTTCAATTTCTCGCTCACCTACGACTATTTCCAACAACACTACCCCGTAATTCCCTCGATGGCAAGGGGGGAAGCATCCTGGCAATCGTGCGCGTCTCTGACCAGCAACAACGCCGCGGATCGGCCACGGGACCGATGGTGTTTGGCCACGACATCTCCTCGCGGCGGGCCTCGATGCACTGGGCACGAACTGACCCACGGCGTCACCGAAAAGACCGCCGGCTTGATTTACCAGGACCAATCGGGAGCCCTCAATGAATTTGGATGTCCGACATCTTCGGCGAAATGACGAACGAGCCGGGACGGCAAGCCGGACTGGCTGATGGGGGATGAGATCGATTTCATCATCCGCAATTTCAAAAACCCGGGAGAGATTCAGCGCGATGGTATCGGGCGATATCCATCCAAGATGAGCGAGTATAAGAATTTGCCGCCGAATTCCGACAGCGGCGGCGTGCTATCAACAGCAAGCATCATCAAATCACGCCTTTTACCTGCTGGCTGAAGGATTGACGGCGCGGTTAAATTCAGGCGGCCGGAACGCATTTTTTACCGCTGCTTAACCCAGAACCTGCAAAAGCAGTCGCAGTTCATCGATGCCTGGCTCGGGTGTATCGCCGCCGCTGAGGCGCTGTTCGGCGCCGATTCCCCCTCAAGCCAAAAGACGGCCGAGGCTGACGCGGTGGAGATTTTGCGCGTCCTTCCACGCCCGAGCCCTCGCCGATCCTGACCGTGGGCGTCAGATCTAACCTTGCTCATTTCGATCGATCCTCTTTGATGAGATCGCGTTGACGCCGGGAACAAGCCTTTGGCGATCCGGTCGACGGCGTGGCGTTGGTCGAATCCGTCAAAGAAGCGCGCCCGGCCGTATCCGGGGACGGTAGCTTTGCGATCTTCGTCGACTCAGCCAATGACCTTTGCGGGGTGAACACGGATAACCCGAATAGCTTGCAGTGCCTGGATCTCCCGCGGTCTGGTATTCGGTGGCGCTGGCGCCCAATGGCCAATTGGCTGCCTTCGTCCTCCGAGACCCGCAAACAGGCCGCGCAGAACAAGATCAACGCATAACCTCGCGGGCAAATAACACCAAAACCTTCACTTGCTTTCGTCATCTCCGATGGCGCTCCGGTCGACGACGTCCTTTACGCGGATTCGATGTACTCCACTCGACAGCCGCATGTTGATCTACGACGCGGTCGCACAACCTGTTTCTCCGGGGGAGAACTGGTGGAACGGTGGAGCATTTTCGGTGCATCGATCTCGACAACGGAAACTTCCCTGGTCTTGATGCCGCCGCAAAGCGGCTTCGACACGGGCAATCCTAACATCGGCCGGGCTGGCAACCGGTATCCTACTTTGACGCCCGCGACGTCCAGTCAGGCATTACTAAAAGTCATGAACTCGACCTGTTCACCGGCGATGCAACGGTCGTCGGCACGGTCGGACGCGGGCTGGCTATCCTGCTTCATTGGCGACGAAAGCGCGGCCGTCTTCGCGCCGAGGGACGGCGACGCTCTGACCGCTTTCTCATCAAGCAAAATCTGGTCAGGACAGGCTGACGCCCGTTGGGCAACCGACCCTATGGCTGCCCGATGCCGCCCTGGGCGTCATTTACTGGCGCGGCACCTTCGTCAGCCTGAACGCTCCGCCGCAGGTCAAATCACCAGCCCGAGCGATGGCCAAAGCTTTGCCATCCGGAAGTTTCGTCCTGGAAGCCAACGCCAGCGATGCGGACGGCCAGGCCCGCGCTGCAAAGGTGAATTCTACGACATGACGGTACCGCTCAACGACCGCGCTACCGCACTGGAACATGGCCGCTTTCTGACCGGAACTGACGCCAAAACAATTCCGGCTGATTGCCCGCGCGATCGACAATGTGGGCGGCGCCGTCGATTCGGCGCCGGTGAATGTTACGGTGGGTCAGGCACGGGTGGAGGCGCTGTCGCTTTCGCCGCGGCGCGTCAGCCGAACTCAGGTCATCCGGCCGACCGTGACGGCTCCGGCGGGAGACTATGTCATCCAGCAATCTACTGACCTGAAAACCTGGGTCGACATTTACCCGGTCACCGTCGGCGCCAGCGGCAGCGCCGTGCAGGATGACTCCGGCGGACCCGCCAACAACCGGAACCTGTTTTACCGGGTGAAGAAGCCGTAAACACCGCTCCACGCCGGTCGAACCCTTCAGGACGAGCGGAGAAAGCCGCGCTCCACGAGCAGGGCAAGCAATGACGCGAAGTCGTCCAACCGGAAGTCCGGCGGCAGTTCATCAGCGGCGCGGGCGGCAGCGTAAACCTCCACGGGGGTAGTGGCGCCATTGAGCCGCGCGACGAGTGGGGTCACCCAGCCATCGATGCGCATCGCGGCCGGAAAGGGTTGATCGACTTCAAAGGTAAACTCGGCCGGAACGAGTTGTTCGTCCTGGACAACATGGCGGACTGTCAACTGGCAAGCAGGGGATAAACGGAGCCTGGCCTGGCCAAACCACTCCCTAAACCCCGGCTGCCGACGGCGCTCGATCCACTGGAGCAAACTGTCGAAGTCCTTCGCTCGCGTTTGAAAGGCGAGCCGCGTTCGAAGCGTTGCGGGTTCTCCCTCGGTCAAGTGTCGTCGGAGAACGAGCGCGCCGTAGACAAACTGCCTCGTGCCGAGCGCCCGGAATCGCTCGACCAGTTCGACGAGTTGATGGTGATCCGGCTTACTGACTCGACGCGACATCTCGGCCGCTTCCGCTTCGATCGTCTTAGTCGTCTGGAGCGCAAAAATAATGTCGAACTCGTTGTGAGCCGTTCCCAGCCACCGGCGGACGCGCTGCTCGAACGTCCCTTCGACCGTATCGCGCCCCTGACACAAGACCAGCGCCGTTCCGCCGGGGCGAAGGTGGGTCGAAAGGCCGGCCACGATGGCGTTCGTGATATCTTCGCCCGCATCACCGGCGTCACGGTAGATCATCGGATCGCCCAGCGCGGGCACGTATGGCGGATGGGCCGTAATCAAGTCGTACTGCGCCCCGGAGACGGGTGCGTAGAGATTACCGCAGACCGCTTCCATGTTGGGACAGCCATTGAGCAGGCCATTGAACTCAGCAAAAAGTGTCGCGCGTGGCGTGATGTCAGCTGATACGGCCAGGCGTGCTTGGCGAGCCAGGCTCAGAGCGCCAATCCCGCAGCCGCCACAGAGGTCGAGGGCTTCGCCGCCCGGAGCATCCGGTAAGAGTTCGAGGAACCGAAGCGTTCCCCCAAAGATGCCAGGGAAGACAACGTCGGCCTGGGAGTCGCGCCGCGAGCCGGGCTGATCCGGATCGTCGTAGCGATCCGAAGCGACGATGAAGCCATTGACTGGATACAAGAACACTGGGGAAATCAAACCTTCCTGGGGGTCGCGAGCCGGGCGGAGAAGGCCAACCGCGAGGAGAGCGTCGAGCAGCGTTTGTCCCAGCGCCGACTGCAGTTGCGATCTGGGGCAAGCGGCGCCGAAGAGAAAGACGCCCGCCCAATCGCGGAAGCGCTCCGGCCGCTGTTCAAACGGTTTGTTGGCCCGGGCGGCCTTGCCGAGGTCGGCCATCGACTCGATCTCCAGCTCGCGGCAGAGGGTCTCGCTATCGAACCCCATGGCGGCCAGACCGGCGCGGATCGCAGCGAGCGTCCCGGGCGGACCGAGTTGAAGGGGAAATTCAGCCAAAGCCGCGTTCATAGAAAACCTCCGTCACGTGGCGCCACGCCTGCCACCGAAGGGAGAGCGACCCAGATCCGTTACGGCATCTTGCCCCGGGTGGTGGTTTTGACGCGGCAGAGCTTGTCATTGGCCGTAATGTAAAGGATGGAACCATTCCCGCCCCAAGCGCAATTGGCGGTCGGTTCGTCTGTGTTGATGGTGCCGAGGTGCTTTCCCTGCGGCGAGATGATGAAGATGCCGCCAGGGCCGGTGGCAAAAAGGTTGCCGGCCTGGTCCACTTTAAGACCATCGGGCAGCCCTTTGTGAGTCGGGACCAGAGCGGTGACGTCCATAAACACGCGCCCACCGCCGATCGAACCGTCCGCCAGGACATCGTAAGCCATCCAAACGGCGCGTTTAGGGTCAGATACGGCAACGTAAAGAACCTTTTCGTCCGGAGAAAAAGCGATGCCGTTGGGAAAGCTCAGATCACTGACGAGCAAATCGACCTGACCTGTCTTGCGGACCCGGTAAACGCCATTGATCGCCAATTCCCGAGCGGGATCGGCGTTCTGCTTGACGAGGCCATAGGTTGGGTCGGTGAAGTACAGGTCGCCATTGGATTTGTAGACCAGATCGTTCGGACTGTTGAAGCGCCGATACTGATAGTACTGGGCCAGCACCGTCAGTTTGCCATCGCGCTCGCGTCGCACCACCTGGCGATCTCCGTGCTGGCAAAAGACGAGGCGGCCATGCGCGTCCAGGGTAAGTCCATTGGAACCGGGCTCTCCGCCTCGAGCTGTGCTGCCGGTGTAGCCGCTCGGGTAGATGAATTCACTTGTGCCTTCCCCTTCCCGCCACCGAAAAATAGCATTGTGAGGAATGTCCGAGAAAAGCAGGTAATTCCCGTTCCGGACCCAGACGGGTCCCTCCGACCACGCAAAACCGCTGGCCAGTTTCTCGATGAGCGCGTCCGGCGGGATGAGCCTGTCCAGCGACGGTTCGATTCTCTCGATCTTGCCCAACGACGGATAGACTTTGGCCCCGGAAGATTTGGCTGCTTTGGTGGTCGGGGCGGGTTTGCCATGATCGACGTCCGGCTTGGCCGGAGCATCGGCCGCGTTGGTGTCGAAGGCCAGAACCAGGGCGGAAGCGGCCAATAAGGTAAGGAGCTTCATATTCATAGGACCGTGCTGGAATGCGTTCCAGAATCTGCAGGCGCCCAAGCAGGGTCAAGGGAAAAGGCGGTTCGAGGTTTAAGCTGAAGCGCGGCCGGTGCCCAGTCGGCGCTCGAGGCGGCGGCCGCGCCGCGGCGCTCACTGCTGAACGAAGTAGCAGAGGTGCTCCAACTCAATCGCCAAATTGACGTTATTGACCATGACTTCCTCCGGCACTTCCAAAACCACCGGCGCGAAATTGAGGATCCCTGTAATGCCGCACTCCACCAATCGCCGCGCCACTTCCTGCGCTTCCGACGGCGGCACGGTCAAGACGGCCAATCGGACCGCCCGGTCGCGGATGACTTCGGGCAGTTTGTCCATGGGGTAAAGCGGTTGCCGCACCTGCTTATTCCGCTTGCGCTGCAGGTCGCTGTCAAAGCCAGCGATAACTTCAAACCCTTGTTCGAACCCGCGATAGGAAAGCGAGCGCGAGACCGAGGTTGCCGACGCTGACGAGCACAACCGGCTGGTACTATTCGTGCCGAGCAGGTCGGAAACCAAGCGGGAGAGTTGCTCCACGTCATACCCGAGTCCCCGCGTCCCGAACTGCCCGAAACAGGTGAGATCTTTGCGCAGTTGCGTGGATTTGACCCCCGCCGCTTTCGCCAGGGCCTCGCTCGAGACAGTCCGAATGCTGTTCTGCTTGAGCCTGGCCAGGCATCGAAGGTAAGTCGAAAGCCGATAGATCGTTTGGCGCGGAATGGCGGAGCGAGTCGGTTTTTTCATTCCAGCGGCGATTCAATCCAGAAAGACAAACTCGTTGGACATAAGCAGGACCTGCGCATACCGCTCCCAAGCGGTCATGGGCGCGGGCAATTCGACGGGACCGCTGAAATCCTGCCGCGCATTCCATCGTCTCGGCCCCTCAGCCGGCTCGCTGCCGGAGGTGAGCGCCTGGATCGCCGGCGCCCAATCGAAACCGTCGTAACCGACGTCGCCCTGGCATTCGACGATGAAGTCGACATAGTCGCCTTTCTCCAATCCGACCCGGTCGACCTCGGTATCAACTTTCGCCTTCTGCACAGCCCAACCGCGTAGTTCCCCTGCCCGGCTGGAGACGATGCGGCCGTAGATGCCATCTCCCTTTTCCGACTGATGGCTCAAGCTTCCCGCGATGCGCACGGTCATGGCGCGCGGGGCGATCCAACGACGAATGACGGCATGCTGCCGGTCATTGCCGGGGTGCCCACCGGCAGCTCGGAGTTGGGCCCAACCCAAAGTGGCGTCGGGCATCGCTTTGCCCCCTTGCCAGGAATCGCCGGTGAAATAGGGCAAAGGCTGGAAGCTCTTTACTCGGCCCCCACAGGCATCGTACTCACCGTAGCCGTACTGCCAGGCGGGCAATTCCGGAACGTACGGTTCCACTGCGTCCTGTCTCCGCAGAAAGTCCAGCCCCAAAGCGACCTCTCGTTGCCGAGGCTCCCGTTGATACGCTACGCGATAGAGGGCGCGCAGACGGGCTTCATTTCCCGCGGCGTTCCGGTCCGCCGTATTCCGCACAACCGCTCGTGCCTGCTGCAGGACAAAGGGACTGTTCAACAGAAACAGCGCCTGTTGCGGGACAGTGGTGGAAAAACGTTGCGGACTGGTCGTATCCGGACTGGCGAAATCAAACGTTCGAAACAAACCGGGCAGGTTCTGACGTTCGACGAATCCGTAGATGGTCCGACGCGGCACGGCCGGCTCGGTGGTGATTTCCACGGCATGCCCGCCCATGGTGCGATCCAACTGCCCGGCGACAGCCAGAAGAGCGTCGCGGGTCGCTTCGAAGTCAAGCCGGCGCCGGTTCATGCGCCAGAGCCATTGATTAGCCGGGTCGATCTTGAGCGCGGTCTCGTCATCTGCGCAGGTTTGCTGATAAGTGTGCGAAAGGACGATCCACCGGTGCAGCTTCTTTAACGACCAACCTTCGTCCATGAACCGAGCCGCCAGGTAATCGAGCAACTCCGGGTGCGACGGCGGCTCGCTCCGCAGGCCGAAATCGCTGGGCGTGCGGACCAGGCCACTGCCGAAGTAATGCAGCCAAACACGGTTCACCAGGACCCGGGCGGTCAGCGGATTTTCGCGACTGGCAATGGCCCGGGCGAGCTCGAGCCGGCCGCTGCCTTTCACGAAGGGCCGGGGCTTGCCTCCGGACAGAACAGAGAGGAACTGCCGCGGCACTTCCGGCCCCTGGTTAGCAGGATTACCGCGAATCAAGACGTGGGGGGTGGCGGGGGTCGGATTATCGCGAAGTGCCATCGCTCGCGGAGGAGCGCCTGGATGGGTTGCATCGAGCTCCTCCACTTTGCGCTTCAATGCGCGCAGTTTCTGGATCGAAGGGACATCAAACAAGCGAGTAACCTCCCCGTCGGGCACGAGCGCTGGCGACTCCGGCCCGGACAAGACCTGGCGCAGTTCTTCCAAAGCCGGATCCTCAAAAAGCGGCGCGGTTGCTCGGTCTTGGTTCGACGCGGACGAGGCGGCACGCTCTGAGAGGTCTTGCACTTCAGCGAAGAGAGTTCCGTAACGGTCCGCCGCTTCCGCGATGGAGCGCGGCGGAGCGCCGGAAAAGGCATGGGCCACCCAAGGGTTGACGGACCCGTCCGCCAGCAAGGCCTCGAGTCGGCGCACGCCTTCCTCCAGGATGGTCGCCTCCGAGCAGTTCGCGATGGTGAGCCAGACCGAGAAGACAGGGTTTGCAGACGCCTGGCTCAACGCATCAAGCTTCTGCGCCCAGCGCTGAACGGTGGCCGGATCGAGCTTCCGCTCGCGCGCCAGGCCCTCGGCCCGGGAGTCTCCCGGGAGACGACGGATATCGCGGGCGGCCAAGAGGTACTCGCCGGTGCGCCGCCGAACCTCCGCACGGACCTCGGCCTCCTTTTTGGCGCGAAACTCGTTTAGCTCATCCAAGCGCCGCTGGTGCATTTCCAGGTACTGCGGGTATTTGTCTGAAACCGCCTTGGTGCCGAGCAGTGGTTTTTCCTCCGGCTCGGAACAACTGGCAAAGACGCCGTAGAGAGAGTAGTAATCGCGCGCCGTGATCGGGTCGAACTTATGGTCGTGGCATCGGGCGCACGCAACGGTCAACCCCATCATTCCGCGGGTGACGACATCGATCCGGTCGTCGATAATGTCGTGAGGGTTATTGAGGAAACGGCGGCCGAGTGTCAGGTAACCGAGGGCGGCCAGCGGGCGTTTGTCTTCACCCAACTCCAACGATCGGCAGCGATTTGCTCGATGATGAATTGATCGAAGGGCAAGTCGTCGTTCAAAGCCTGATCACGAAGTCGCGATAGGTGTAGGCATAGGGATAACGCCGCTCCTCCCCAAAGACGTAACCTTGCGTCGGCATAGCGAGCCACGTCCAACCAGTAGCGAGCCCAGCGCCTGCCATATTGGGGCGAACTCAAGAGCCGGTCCACCACCTTGGCCAGGGCATCAGCGGACGGATCGGCGACAAAGCTCGCGACCTCTTCGGGACTGGGCGGAAGACCGACCAGATCAAAGGTCACCCGTCGATGAGCGTGCGTTTGTCAGCCAAGGGTGAAGGACGGAGCCCTGTTTGTTCCAGCCGCGCCTGGACGAACGCGTCGATCGCCCCAGACCGCCGCGCTTCACGGCGGGCGGCGCTGGCCGCCGCACCGGCTGGAAAGCCCAGTGGGTAGTGGCGGTTGCGGAGGCAGCCAAGCCGGCCGGCCTGGACAAAGTGCCGACGCGCGGATCGGGCGCTCCCATGCGGACCCACCGTTCCAGCAGCGCCACCTCCTGGTCGGAAAAAGCTTCTTTTCCCTTGGGTGGCATCTGCAGGTTTTCATCGACGTATCGCACCGCCTTGATCAACAAGCTGCGCTCGACTTCGCCGGGAACGATCGCCGTCGATCGCCGCCGCCGCAAAAGATCGTCGCGAGTATCCAGCTTGAAGCCTCCTTGACCTCTTCTCCGCCGCGGCGCTGTGGCAGGAATAACAGTGATCCACCAGGAGGGACGGATCTTGCCTTCGAAAACTCGATATCTGAGTCCGACGCGCCGTGCGTCGCCTCAAGCGCCAACAAAAAAGGAGAACGGCGCCAAAAGCCAAACCTCGCCCGGACGCCTGGCGCGACCAGCGAGATGGCCGACGCCGCCGGGCAGAATCCAACATTGATCTGGAGGTGATTGGACCCAAGCCTAATTTCTGCGGGCAAAGTAGCACCCGGTTCGGCCTAGGTAAACTCGATTCCTGGCCGGGCCCTGACGATGATGCGCCCAATCAAGGCCAAGCGCAAACCGCCTGCGCCTCCGATTACGGCCGCAAAGCCGCCCGGATGGGACGCGGCTCTGCTCGAACCAGGCTGACAATGGCGGCGGCCGCGCGCGCGCTGGCCCCGGGAGAGCCCAACGTCCGAACGATCCCGGCTAGTTTGACCCGGACAGCTTCCCGCCGCGCCGGATTGTCCAGCAGCGCCAGGACGGCCTGGGCGAGATTGGAAGCAGTGGCAGCGGTTTGGATGAATTCGGGAAAGATAGCTTCGCCGGCGAGCAGATTGGGCATGGCCAGGAACTTGACCCGGATCAGTCGCTTGCCGATTTGATACGTGAGCCACGATGTCCGGTAGAGCGCGACGGTTGGCACGCCGAAATAGGCGCATTCCAACGTAACCGTCCCAGTGGACGCCAAAGCGACGTCGGTCTCGCGTAACACCGAACCGAGGTCACCCACGCGCAACTCGAGATCACGGGGCAAGAGGCGTTCCCGCACCGCCTTTTGCACCCTATTGTTGGGCGAAACCAGACAGGCCCGGAGGTCCGGCTTCGCCGCCCTGATCTGGGTAAGCGCCTGGAGCATGACATCAAGGTGCCGTCTGATCTCACCCGCCCGGCTTCCAGGCAATAACACCAGGTTGAAGCCTGTACTCGGTTGACGGATGGGAGGGGCGCCGCCATGCGCGTAACGATCGATCAGGGGATGGCCGACAAACTCCACCTTGAGCCGCGGAGCGTGCTCCGCATACCAGCTCTTTTCAAAAGGGATGACGCTGAGCAAGAGATCGTGGTCCCGCTTCATTACCTGGGCTCGCGCCGGCCGGGACGCCCAAACCTGGGGGGACACGTATTGAATGATCCGGGGCCGCCAGTTGCCGAACGTGCCTTGCGCAGCGGCCACGCGTTTTCGAATCGCATGCGCCAACCGCAGATTGAACCCGGAGAAATCGATGCAGACGATCGCATCCGGTTGCCGATCCATCGCCAGGCGGAGCAACTGTTGGAACAAGCGCTGGAAGTCGCGATACTTGCGGATCACCTCCGACACACCCACGACCGCGTGTTGCGTCATGTCCACGGCCAGATTAACGCCGGCCGAGGCCATGCGCGGGCCGCCCGCGCCGAAGAACTCCGGTTCCAGCGTCGTGCGCAAGGGTTGCCAGTCAGTGGTCGGTTGCGATTCGGACTCGATGAGACGCCGGCGCAACTCCGGCACCAGCTCAGCCCCAAGCAGATCACCGCTCGCCTCTCCCGCGACCAACATGATTGACCTGCGAACCATACCAGTCTTGTTTGGACAACTCCCCCGGCTCTCAGGCGGCCACGCTCTGCACCTGGCGCGTGATTTCGAAAGCGACGTCCAGGGCGCGCTTGGCTGCTTCTCCGCTCACCACCGGCGCCTGACGGGCCTGGACACAGCCTACAAAGCTCTCCAGTTCCACCTTCAATGGCTCGCCTTTGGCGATCGGGACAGGCTCGCGCACGATCTTCTTGCCGGCAAATTGACTCACGACGGTGGAGTCCTTCGAAGCGAGCAGCTTTCGCAGGAGAGAAGACTCTTCTTCCCCTTCCCGCGCGATTCGGTAGATGAAACCTTCCTGGGCGCGGTAATCGAGCGAAATGTAGCTGGTTGTCGGTCCAGCGCTGAACACCCGAATCTTGCGCATGCGTTCGGGACTGACGCGGCTGGCAGTGAGGTTGGCAACGCAACCGTTGGCGAAGCGCAGGCGGGCATTGGCGATGTCTTCGGTGGCGCTCAACACGGGAATGCCGACGGCGTCGATCTGCGTCAAAGGAGACTTCACGAAGGCCAGCACTACATCGAGGTCGTGGATCATTAAATCGAGGACCACGCCAATGTCGGTGCTCCGGGCTGGATACGGGGAAAGCCGGTGCGCTTCGATGAACCGGGGCTGGGCCGCAACCGACTCCAAATACTGAAAGACCGGATTGAATCGCTCCACGTGGCCGATTTGCAGCACGCAGCCACGCTCATGCGCCAGGCGAACCAACTCGGCCGCCTCCGCCGCGCTGTTGGTCATTGGCTTTTCCAGGAGAACGTGCTTGCCCTGTTCCAGCAAAGCGCGCGCCAGCGCAAAATGCGTGGCCGTGGGTGTGACCACGCTTAAGGCGTCACTCGACTCCGAAGCATCTTCGACCGAAGCAAAAACCTTCGCCCCCAATTTTTCCGCCACCCTCCGGGCCACTTCGGGCAGGACGTCGAAGACCCCGCTGAATTGCACCAAGCCGGACGCGGCCAGTTCGGCATAAATGCGGGCGTGTTCTTTGCCCAGAGAACCGGCGCCCAATACGGCCACTCGAACCAGCGATGACATGGCGGATTTATAGTCGAGAGGGATTGAGAGGAGCGATAGCAAAGTTGCTGCCAGGGCTCTGCGACGCAGCGTTCGGCGTCCCCCTTCATTCCTAAGTCCATCGGAAAGAACTTGACTGCCAGAGGCCGAGTTTCACAGTTCGGGGCACGTGGAATCGTTGAGCCATCCAGATTATCTTTACCTGAGCGCCGCCCAGGGCTGGTTTGAACTAGGCAACAGCACGGAAGCCGCCGCGGAATTGGACCGGCTCGCCCCAGGTCTGCAAGAGCACCCGCAAGTGCTCGAGCTGCGCTGGCAAATCGCGGTCAAGGCCAAGGAATGGCTCCAAGCTTTGGCGGTAGCCGAAGCGCTCTGCTGCCTCGCGCCTGAGGCCGCTTTCGGTTGGATTCACCGCTCCTACTGTCTTCACGAGTTGAAACGAACCCAGGAAGCGTGGGACATGCTCCTTCCGATCGCCGAAAGATTTCCGGAGGAATGGCTCATCTGCTACAATCTGGCCTGCTATGCCTGCCAGCTCGGCCACGTTGAAGACGGCAAATCCTGGTTCAACCGCGCCATTAAAATCGGGGACCCGCTCGAGGTCAACCGGCTCGCTTCCGAAGACCCGGATTTGAAGCCGTTGTTCCATGCGCCCGGTTGAGCGATGATTTTGAGGGTATGGGGACAGGTTCCGATCCTAACCACGAGACGAAGCTGCTGCCGCGGATTGCCACCGGCCAGCAGCTCAAGCAATTTCAGCTCGAGAGCATCCTCGGCGAAGGTGGCATGGGGGTGGTTTATCGGGCTTACGACAGCCAACTCTGCCGCCCGGTCGCCGTCAAGGTGCTACCGTCACATTTGACCGAAGATCCCGACCGCAAGCAACGGTTCCTCCTCGAAGCGCGCGCCGCCGCCCGCATCAATCACCCAGCCGTCGCTCAAATCTTCAACGCGGATGAGCAAGATGGCACCACCTTCATTGTCATGGAGCTGGTCGAAGGCAAAACCTTGCGGGAGCATATCGACGCGGCCGACCTTGATTTGCTTGGAATTGTGGAGATTGGCATCCAGGCGGCGGACGGCCTCGCCAAAGCGCACGAACTCGGCATTGTGCACCGCGACATCAAGCCCGCCAACGTGATGGTGACGCGCGAGGCGCACGTCAAGATACTCGACTTCGGCCTGGCCAAGCTGCTCGACCGGGGTCCCGGCGTCGCGCCGGGAAGCAGCGTCCTTCGGTCCAGTGCGGCCACGGGCCAGAGCACCCTGCCAGGAGTCGTCATGGGGACGGCAGCTTACATGAGCCCGGAACAGGTGCGAGGCGTGGCCATCGATTGTCGGGCCGATATCTTCTCGCTGGGCGTGCTCCTGTTCGAACTGCTCACCGGCAGCTCCCCTTTTCGGCGGGACAACTTCATGGACAGCTTGCATGCGATCGCTTTTGACGAACCGCCGCCGCTGGTTTCGCCCCGGGCGCATCTGCCGGATGAACTGCAGCGCATCGTCTCGCGCTGCCTGCGCAAACGCCCGGAAGAGCGCTACCCGGATGCCCGCGTCCTGGCGCGCGATCTGCGCGAACTCCGACGCAACACCGAAGCAGGCCGCACCACCCGGCGGGACTGGCGCGTGCGGCTGAGCGATGCCTGGGAGTGGCTCCAGCATCTGCGGCCATCCCAATATGCCTGGTTCGGGCTCGGTGCCGCGGCGGTCAGCTATGCCTTGTTCCTCTCGTTTTCCAGGGTTGGGACAGGCGGGGTGGTGTTTTTGGCATTCGCCACCCTCTACTTATATCGATATGTCCGGAACAGGCCACACAAGGCGCAGGAAGCTTTCGTTCGACGTGTCGCGCGCATTCCCGAGGTGCAGATCATCGTTGCGCAGGACCGTCAATTTACGGTGGTAGTCGATCGGGCGGTTCCCCAGCTCTATGCGCGAATCAACCAGCACTTGCAGACATGCGACCGGAAGCTGTACTTCGGCGAACGCATGACGGTTTCAATTCTGCAAGAGCTGGGCCAGGAAAAGACGCAGCAACTGCTCTCCGGGCGAGGTGTGCAATATGTCCGCAAAGATGTCCTGCGTCCGTAAAGGTCCGGCCAGCCGGTCTAATTGGTTTTGGTGAGTCGTTGAAACTCAGGGATGGCCCGGAAGGGGCTGAAGTGGACATCAGCGGCCGCCACCGGTCGGAGGTCCTTGGAGCCCGGTTGGTTGGTGAGACGGTGCTGGTTCAGCTGAAGGGCTTTGCGGAGTGACTGCATCGCTTGTGGGTTCTTTCCCATCGTGGCCTGCACCGTGGCGAGATCGTACCAAGCTTCGGGACTATCCGGGACGGCTACGGCCAGTTTTTGCAGAGTCCGTTCGAGCTTGGGAGCATCGAGCAGCTGTGCATAGGCCTGGGCGGCGGAGAGCAGTGTGCTTGGATCCGCATTGGGGCGTTCCGCCAATTGGTCGAGCAATTGCACGGCGGCGTTGGTCTGTTGCGTGATCAAATAGATGGAGACCAACTGAAACGCCACCGGGATGTTGTTGCTGTTCGTGCTGAACTGTTCGAGCAATGCCGCCTGTTTGCCCTTCAACTTCTGCAAGACGGAATCGACTTTGACGCGGCTGCCCATTTCGGCGTAGGCCTGCGCGACCGACAGCAATGCGGGGACGTCGGTATGCGGGTTAGACGCCAGCATATCGAGCACCTCCGTCACCTTGTCGGTCCGTTGGATCTGGCGATAAGCGGCAATGAGTTCCATGCCGACCTGGGAATCGGCCGAATTAGAACGAAACCGCTCTTCCAACTCGGCAAAAGGCGCCGGCGCTGGGGGAGCGATGGCCGCGCGCCCTGCCCCGCCCGCCGGCCGCATGGAACGGAGCTGGTTGACCAGATTCTGAAAGACGGGGTTGCTCGGGTCGAATTTCAGACTGGTCTCCGTCACTTGGATCGCTTCATCCACACGGCCGCTGCCCATGAGCAAGTTCATCAATTTGTAGACAGCTTCCGGGCTGTACGGGCAGTAGGCATAAGCTTGCCGCAGCGCAAATTCGGTCTCCTTCAGCAAGCGCTGCTGCTCCACGGCCGTTTTCGGCCGCAGGTCGGGGGGACAATCCTGACTAAGCCGCCAGCCATAAAGGCCGCCAATGGCGCTCCGCAGCTTGGAGAAGCTCTTCTGGGCAACACCGTCGCGCACAAACTTGCGATCACCTTTGAACCCGGTGAAATCGCGGCGGAGATAAACGCGTTCGGCAAAAGCGCAAATGTCGCTCAGGGGTGTGTCGTAAGTAATCCAATTTCCAATCAACCGTTCGGAATAACGGCTCCAGAAGTCATGGTCCTGCTGCATCATCTCCTCGGTGATGCGCGGGACTTGATCGCGGTTGATCTTCATGATGATGCCGTAGGGAGTCAGATGCGGGAACATCCAATCGAGCGGAAAACTCTCTTCAACGTAGAATTCGTTTTCAGGGTTGCGGTCGAAAATCACTTTCGTCAGCAAGCCGTTAATCGCCATCACCGCTGTCTGTCCCGCCACCTGGACGCGATCATCGACAATTTTGACGTCCTCCCCAGGCCTCAATTGGTTGGCCTGCAAGCGACGCTGGGCATCCATGATGTAATCCTGAAAGGCCTTCTGCGACTCCTCCGGCGACGGTGTATTGATCTCTTTCGGCGGATAGACGCCTTGATCGCGGCGGCGCTTTTCAATCCGTTCGCCCAGCGCGGTAAAAAACCGGTCGACCGGCAGAAGCATCTTGGAAAGCAGATTGGTTCGGCCTTCTCTGGTTTCCCGTTCGCTCCGGACCAACTCAGAGAAGAAATAGGGATCGTGTTCCGTGCTTCGGTTATAGTGCGCCCGGATGTAGTTGAGGTAGGTATGATCCGCGAGCGCATTCTGGGTGATGATATAGACATCCCGCCGGTCGAACGTTGGATCCCGCCGACAGCGCGGCGGGATGAAGCTTTCGCAGAAGATCATGTAGGTCGGGCAAAAGCGTCCCGGATCCGTGCCCCCGAAGAGGATGGCATTGCGAGTCATCTCGGGGTAAATGCCAAAAGGCGGGGTGAACATGTCGTGTCCGAACCAGAAGCCGAAGAGATGGCCGCGCTGTTCGGCATCGGACCAGTTGGAGAGAGCGGAACGTATGGGAGCGAGGGCAAATAGGCCGATCAAGATGGCGACGGGAACACGCTTGCGGTAAAGCACGCAGACCAAGGTGAAGCAAGCTGTGGTGAGCAAACACATTACTTCCGCGGCGCGGAGCATGGTGAAGAGCGTGTTTTCGAAGGTCTTGACGGTCAGATAGAGCTGCAAGCCGGTCAGAATGGCGCCGCCCCACACCAGCCATCGGCGGTTGCGTTCATACGTGACGGCGGCGACACCCGAGATCAAGGTCACGCCGTAGCCGATCAGCAGGGCCAGAACGATATGGGCCGGGATGAAGAACACGCGGGTCTGATCGCGCGACTGCTTGTCCACACTGGGGTTGAGGAGCACCAAAAGGAGGACGCTCAAGAGCAGATACATGGAGATCAGCCCTGTCAGCCAGGCGCGTTCGCGCTTCTGCATCCGCGGCCAAAACAAGAAAGGCACGATCCCGATCAGGAGGTAAACGAGGCTGAACTCGTCGATGGCGACCTCGTGATACATCGCAATCTGGCCGAAAAGCTTGAAGATGCTATCGGTCGGGTTGGTCTTGTCATACTGGCCGCGGGTGAGCGCATGGAAGAAGCCTTCCTCTGTTCGCGGATAACCCCAGTTCAACGGCGGGTTGGTCATCGACGCCAGGGGCATGTAAAAGTAGAAAGAAGCACCGAGCACCCAAAGGCCCAGGCAGATCAGCACCGGCGTCCATTCGCGCGACCAAGGCAGCCAGCCTCCGCGCAGTTCGAATTTGGGCAGGCCGACGCTCGCAATCATGTAAGCAGCTGCCCCGAGAGAGGAGATGCCGACGAGGTTGTAGACGACAAACAACATAAAGTTGGAGTCGAACGTCGTCAGCACGCCCATCGATTTGGCCAACAGCCCCAGGACATAGACCAGGCTGTTGCCGATGAACATATCGCGTCCGAGCTTGGGCGAAGCGGCCGCAACGGCGATTTCCAGGCCGATCGCCGCCACAATCAGCGTCTGGTGATTGGTGAAACAAATGCCGAACCAAAAGAAGGTCCAGTAAAGATACTTGCGCTGTTGGGGCGCGTAGATCCATCGGAACAAGCAGACCAGCACGGCCATGTAGGAGAGCACGCTGAAGGTGTAGACTTCCACGATGACGGCCTGGCTCCAGGGAATGCCGTTGAACCCGAGGAGTGCCCCGGCCACAAATCCAGAGACGAAGCAAATGGCACCTTCCAGGCGGCGCTCGAGGTCTTTAAAATCAGCGATTCCCTCCAGGAGCAAGCTACTGCCGCGGGAGACCATCAGCGCGAGGAGGCCGCACGCGAGCGCGCCCGCCACTGCCGATGACAACGACACCCGCCAAGCGACATTCGAGAACGGGATGTGGGTAAACAGCCAGGTGTAGAGGGTCCAAACGGGGTAGCCCGGGGGATGAGGCACGCCCGCATAATAAGAACCGACCGCCAATTCGCCCGAGTCCTCCAGTCCCAGGTCGGGCGCCAGGGTGAGACAGTAACCGACAAAGACGATCAGTGTGGTCACCGCGAAGGTGATCCAATCGACTCTTCGAAAAAGGACGGGTTTCGGGGGAGGGCCACTCTGTCCGGGGGGAGTGGTAGGGCCTGTGGGTCCGCCAGGTCCACCCGGGCCGGACGGCGGGACTTTGCCCGCCTTCGACTTATCGTTGCTCATTCGTTAGCGCGTCAAACGGTTGGTGGCCAAAAAACCGACGCCGCTCGGTTCGGTCGGCAGCCCATGGCTGTTCACCCATTCAATCGGTTCGGCCTGGGCCGAATTCTGTTCACTGTGGAAGCTGGCGACGACGTAAGCGGCGTAACTTTGGTTGCTGGCCACAGCTGCCAACCAGTTGGTTGGCCCCGAGGCGAACGACCCAAATTGAGTGCTACGGGTGCTGGAAACAACCAAGAGGGCGAGCCCGCAGCCCATCACCGGCGCCAGCCATCCCCAGCGCCCGCCAAAGGCGCTGGGCGATTCGATCAGCATCGGCTCAGCTTTAGGAAACAACTTGCTTTTCAGCCTAAGAGCGCCGCGGATCCAAGAACGCGGCGATTCCCTACCGGGTTCCAAATTGTCCATACTCATCCTCCGCGAAAAGGCTCGCAGTTTACGCAAATCCATAACGATACCGGCCCGCCACTGTGTTCGGCGACGTTTCCAGAAGGCCGCCGATTTCTTCTGAAGGTGTATTGGTGCCACCCCGAGCACGATCACCCGCGCCGCTCCAGGCAGGCTTACCAGGAGCCTGCATGGCGGCACGTTCCTGCGGGGTTTCCGTTTCAAACGCTCAAACCAGCGACGATTCCGCCCTTGCCATAATCGCCGCCAAAGGCTCCGGCAAGAAATTAAAGGCGCGATTTCGAAAGGAGCGGAGGCAGTAATGCTCTGGTTGCTCCGGCCGCGCATCCCGTTGCAGGAGTGCGGTGAAGGTATCCTGGAGGATGTCCTCCGCTTCGCTGTGGCTTAAGCCGAGGGCGCGGCCGTAGACAATCAAGTGCCGCGCCTTCGCCTCGTACAAGCGTTCGCACCAACCTGGATTCTGATCCCGCTGATCGTTCACAATTCTACCGGAAAGACACCGACGCCCGATCAATTTGTATAAAACGAGCTGCCCAAGCGAGTTCTTTTGTGGGCGGCGAGCGCAGACCGGCCCGTCGGAAGAGCAACGCCACCCGTCCTGGACGGACCTGCCGTCGGATCACTTCACTTCTTGTAACACGACATCCACCAAGAGGTTGCCAGCGACGCGCTCCAGCTGGTTGCGCAGGCCTGCCACCGGACAAGAGGGCGGCAGCTGCAGGAGCGCTTTGGCTTTGAAAAGCGTTTCGCCAGACATCGGCGCGCTGGTGCATTCGGTAACGAGGTCTTCGACGTTCACGCCTTGTGAAGCCAGGGCGTGGGAAATGTCCCGGACGATCCCGGGCCGGTCCTGGCCGACCAACTCCAGCGCGACGATCTGGCCGGCAGGCCGTTCCGGCTCGTTTCGGGCGGGGCAGACGGTGACACCGAGGCCCTGGGCCTGGAGCGCCTGGAGCTCTTCCTGCAACGCCTTTTCTTCGGACGAGTCGACCCGGATGCGCAAAATGCCGGCAAACTCCCCTCCCAAGCGGCACATCCGGCTTTCGAGCCAGTTGCCACCGCGGGCAGCGATGATGCGCGCGATACTCTCCACCAACCCGGGCCGGTCGCGGCCGACCACGGTTAGAACAAGGGGGATTTGCATGAGCAGGTGGTAAACCGACCCGCTGGAGGAGGCAAGGAAATGCTGCGCCTGGATGAAGGGGTGGGTCCGGGGGCAGTCCAGAGTCGATTCGAGGCAAACCCGGTCAAGACCCGATGGAAACCGGATGGCGATCGGGTTTGGATCGGCTCAGCCACGGGAAACGATCGGGTTTGGATCGAATCAAGCCCGGCCGGCGCCCGTTTGGAATAACCGCCGAGGGAAAAGATCAAGGCTGTCCGGCGGGATTGCCGGCTGAGGTCATTTGGGCCGCGGCAGCTGGGGCTGGCGGGGAGAAATCGGGGCGTGCCTCAGCGGGCGAGAACCAGCGCTGATGCAGATGGGTAAACGCCTCTTTGGTTGGAGCCAGGCCGGAAGGTTTCACCAGGTATTCACTCGCACCGAGGAGAAAGGCCTTTTGCCGATCGGAATCGGCGCCGGACGAGGAGTAGATAATGACCGGCAACCGCGTGAAATCGGATTGCTGCCGGATCCAAGCGAGCACTTCGAATCCGGATTTGACGGGCAGCTTGAGATCCAGGAGGACGATGTCGGGCAGCGGATGGGCGCCACGGTCCGAATAGGCGCCGGTCCCGCTCAGGTAGTCGATGGCAGCGCCGCCGTCGGGGGCAACTTCCAGGCGTACTTCGAAGCGGAGTTGTTTGAAGACGAACCGGGCGAGGATGACGTCGTCTGGCTCGTCTTCGACATAAAGGAGGGTTCTCATGATGGGCAATGGTATTTGGGCAAATCGAGCCAGAAACGGCTGCCTTGGCCCTGTTCGGATTCAACTCCGACGCTGCCGCCCATGCGCTGGGCGACTTTGCGGACGAGGGCGAGGCCAATGCCGGTGCCGTCATGACCCGTGCTCAGGCGCTGGAACATGCGGAAAAGGCGGCCCTGGGATTCCTTGGGAATGCCCAGGCCGTTGTCGGAGATCCAGAGCCGGACGGATCGACCGTGGGGTTCGGCCGAGACCGTGACCTCGGGGGTGACGCCAGGGGCGACGAATTTGACGGCGTTGCCCAGGAGATTGGAGATGCACTGGGTCAGGCCGGCTTCATTGGCCAGGACGGTTGGGAGGGGGCCATCGATGCGAACGCGGGCCCGGGGGGGCTGGAGGTGGGGATAGGAGTCGAGGAGGCCGCGGACGAGCGGGCCAAGTTCCACCGGGGTTGGGGGCAGGTCCTGGCGAACGGTGCGGGTATAATGGAGCGCATCGGTGATCAATTTGTCCATGCGGGAAGCGGCCATCCGAATGCGATCGACCAGTTCGGCGGCGGCCGGACTGGCCTCCTGGCTGTACTCCTCGACGAGAAGGTCGCCAAAGCCGCGCATGGCGCGGAGAGGAGCCCGCATATCATGAGTGATGGTGTAGGAGAAATGCTCCAGTTCCTCGATGACTTCTTCCAGTTCGGCGGTCCGCTCCCGGACCTTCCGTTCCAGTTCGCAATTGGCCTTGGCCAATTCGTCCCGCGCGTCCCGTAGATATTCCTCGGCGCGTTTACGTTCGGTGATGTCGCGGGCGTAACCCTCGACCCGATCGTCGCGCGGATAGATATGGGTCTCGAACCAACCATTGCCAGCGACGGAAAAGCCTTCCTGATGGACGGGGCGCCTTTCCCGCAAAGCCATTTCGCAACCTTGATGGAAGAGTCCGCCGGTCGCGCTGGGAAGGTCGACCCAGAGCGCCCTGCCGACCAGCTCCCGAGCGGTTTTGCCGAAAACGCGTTCCGCGGCCGGGTTCAGTTCGAGGAAGCGTCCGGCCCCATCGATGGCAAAATAGACGTCCGTGATGCTGGAAAGCACATGCTCGAGCCGTTCGCGGGATTTTTGCAGATACTCTGTGGCCTGCCGCAGGCGGAGGAGGACCTTGACGTTGGCGAGCAGTTCGTCCGGTTCAACCGGGCCGGTTAGAAAGGCATCGGCCCCGGAGTCGAGGCCCTTGACCCGGTCCGAACTCATGCGGAAGGTGGCGGAGATGTGCAGAACCGGGATGGTGCGGGTGCTGAGGTCGGCTTTGATTTCGCGGCAGACGTCGTAACCCAAGCCATCCGGCAGCTTGACGTCCAGAATGATCAGGTCGGGTTTCTCCAGGGCCATGCGCCTGGCCTCGCGGGCGGTGCCGGCTTCGCGGGTTTTGTATCCGGCGCGATGGAGGTGGCGGACCAAGGCATAGCGCATGGCCTCGTTGTCATCGACGACCAGGATGGTTGGGTTAATCGGCTGGGGATACAGATTTCGGCGAGCGCCTCGGCGATGCGGCGGCGGGAAAGTTGGCGTCATCGTGGCTTTCGGTGAGCACGGCAACGGTGCGGGGAGCGAGTTGGGCCGTTTCTTCCTGGGGTCAAGCCAAGCCGGTGTGAAGATCACGGGGATGTTGGCGGTGGCCGAAGGCTTTTGAGCGGGTCGAGCGCTTGGAGGCCATCAACTTCGGGCATCGTTAAGTCGGAGGCAAATCGCGGTTGGCTTTCGTTCCTGGGCGACGCGAACTCTCCTTGGCAGCGCTGCCGCACTCGATATCCGATAGCGTCTCATGCTTGCCGAGGTAGCGTGAGGCAGGATCATCGTCGATGATGAGAAAGCAGCTCGGGCACGAGGGCGGCTTTTCGAGCCGGTCGAGAACCAGCTTTTCATCGAGGGTTTGGAGAAAGCTGTCCGCTCCGAGGGCCTGGAGTTTTCATGCCCGTTCTCGAGGAGAGTGACGACCAGGACGGGGAGATCGCGGGTGCTCGGCTGGGTCTTGAGTTCACCGGAGAAGCCCAGGAGGCCGTGAGTCAGAAGGATATCGACGACCACGGTGATCGGGCGCCAGCGGGCGAGAAAGACGCCGCCGGCGCGTCCGGGCTGAATGACCTGGAAAGGGTGCCTTTGAGGTATTTTTCGTAAATCAGCAGGGTTTCACGGTTGTCTTCGATCACCAGGACGGGTGAGCGGCCGAGGTCGAAGTCGATCAATCCCGAAGTACTAGACTTCGCTAGGCCCCTGGTAACTGGCCGACGCAGCGTAAAGGTGGATCCGATGCCGACCTCACTCATGGCCGTAAGGCTGCCCCCAAGCAACTCGGCCACCCGGCGCGAGAGAGGCAACCCCAGTCCGGTGCCGCGTTTGCCGGCCTGATGGGCGCCTTCCACTTGAGTGAACTCTTCGAAGATCCATCCGTGGCCGGACAAACCGATGCCGATGCCTGTATCGCCGACCGAAAGAGCCAGGCATTGGTCGTGTTCCATGGCCGCCCGCAACCTGCACCTCGCCCGCTTCGGTATCAAAGCATTGGAGATCAGGTTGCGCAGGATTGGGAGACTTTGCTTTCATCGGTCAGGAGGGTCGGCACGCCGATCGGGTCGTCGAAGAGCAAGCTGACCGAACTATTGTGGGCGAGCAGCGGACGCAACATGCCGCGCAAGGCGCCGAACAGATCGTTGACCTCGAAGTGGGTCGGGCGGACGGCGATCTTGCCAGCTTCGACTTTAGCCAAATCGAGCAGATCATTGACGATTTCGGAGAGGTCGGAAGCGGCCTTGTGAATAAAATTGACCTGTTTTTCCTGCTCAGGCGTCAGTTCGCCATCGATTCGATCGAGCAAGATGCGGGTCAAGCTCCAGATCGAGTTCAATGGCGTCCGAACTCGTGGGTCATGTTGGAAAGGAACTGGGTCTTGAGCTCGGAAGCGCGCCTGAGAAAATCGGCCTTTTCGTCCAGTTCGGCGTACAAGGCGACCACGCCGCGGTTGGTGTATTCGAGTTCCTGGTTTAGTTCGCCGAGTTCGCTTTGCCGTTTTTCCAACTCCTGCAAGGTGCGGAGCATCGGTTCTGCCGCTGGAGTTCGCCCAAAGGTCCAGCGGGGTTTGGCGGGCTAATTCCCAAGTGAACTGAGCCACCACCGAGGGGCTCCAGGGGGCCGAGGCGGGCCGGCAAAAGCTTCGCCATGGTGACGCGAGTGCCCAGTCCTGGGATGCACTCGATCGTAAACTCGTCCATGAGCCGTCGGGCGCCCAGGATGCCCAATCCCATTCCGGTGGGGGAAGAGTAACGGCCATCGAGCACCTGTTGGATATTCTGGATTCCCGGGCCTTCATCGTTGACCCGGACCTCGAGTTTGCGCGGGACGGTTTCAACGACCCAAAACTCAACCCGCCCTCCTTTCGCATAGAGAAAGGCATTGCGGGCGATCTCGGAAACGGCGGTGGCAATCCGGACTTGGTCCTGGACGTCAAAGTGGAGCAGGCCAGCGACCTGGCGGGCGCGTTGGCGAGCGAGAACGACATCATGCTCGTAGCTGATGCGCACATTGGTCAGACAAAACGGCATGTCAGTAAGGTATGTCAGGGTGCTAAGTTCGGCGACGGGCCACCACGACGGTGACATCGTCGGTGCCGCGGGTACAATCGCGGTAGAGCACTCCTGCGATCAGGGAAGGATGGCAGGCGATCAGTCCCGGATATTGGCCCAAACTCCAGCGGGAAAAGAGCCCATCGGTATGCAAGATCAAGAGGGCGCTCGATGGGCATGGATAGGAGAACTCGCGGAGTTGCCTCAATTCATGTCCGACGGTTCCGCCGAGAGTCACTAAGCTGCGGCTGGCCGCGCCGTCGAGGATGACCCCAGCGATGTTGCCGACCCCGGCATAGCGGAGCAACTGTCCCTGGTAGTGCCATTCGGCGACTGAGACACCCGCGCCCCGGGTCGCGCGCAGGGGACCATGGGCCTGCTCGATAATCTCGACCGGATGGCCGCGAAGGTTTTGGCGAAAGACCCGCACGGCTTCGTCGGCCGCCCGGGCCGCCAGCGTCCCGTGCCCGAGGCCATCAGCCATCAGGATCAAGGCGCGCTCCTGGTCAACTTGAACGGCCCAAGAGTCTCCACAGTCGCGTTGACCATCTTTCGGCAGGCAAACCGCACCGGCGACGATCGGGGAGCGCGGCTTGGGCCGGGCTGACGCTGAAACGTGGGCGACGGCGGCGGTTCCTTTCTCCGGGAGGGAGTAGATTTCAAACAGGTTCGAGAGGCGGGCGATGGCGCCCAAGCCGGTGCCGGGGCTGCCGGCGGTGGAGTAGCCATCTTCCAGACAGCGATTGACATCGGCCATGCCAGGGCCTTTGTCGAGCGCCAGCACTTCCAAGCCTGGGGCCTGCTCGTCCGAAAGTTGGCGGAATAGAAGCAGGCCGCGGGCGGCGTGCTTGATGATATTGCCGGCCAACTCGGTCACAACGATACTGACCTTGCCGGCTTGGGTGTCGTCAAAGCTGAGGCCGCGGATCAGATCGGCGGCCATACGCCGCGCCTCGCCGACGCCGGAGTGGTCGGTCAACATGATGCGGCTCGATTTGTCCATGGGACTGGCTATCTCCACCGAGTCACGGCGATGCGGGTGCCGAGGCCAGGTTTGGATTGGAGTTCGAATTCATTGACGAGGCGCTTGGCGCCGCCAAGACCGAGGCCGAGACCGCCGGCGGTGGTGTAGCCGTCCCTCATCGCCAATTCGATGTTGGCGATTCCTGGTCCTTCGTCCTCGAAGATGAGCTTGAGTCCAGTGCGGACTCCCTGACTGAGCAACTCCATCCGCATGCGGCCACCGCCGGCGTGCAGGACGGTATTGCGAGCCAATTCGCTCGCCGCAGTCACCAGTTTGGTTTGGTCGACCAGGGAGAACCTGGATTCCTCAGCCCATTTGCGGACGGCTTGGCGCGCCAGAACAACGTCCTGGTCGTGACGCAATTCGACCAGATGCTCCTTGACGACAGGCATGCTACTCCGGAGTCGAATGGAGCGCTTCGCGGAGCAAGCGCATGCCATGGTCAGCATTGAGGGCGGTCCGGATGCCTGGCAATTCCAGGCCGAGTTCAACCAGAGTGATGGCCACCGCTGGCTGCATGCCGACGACGACGGTTTCCGCATCCAAGACCCGGGACATGGCCGATATATTGGCTAGCATTCGGCCGATGAACGAATCGACCATGTTAAGGGAAGAGATGTCGATGAGCACGGCGCGCGCGCCGGTGCGGCTAATGGTTTCAGTCAGGTCGTCCTGCAGATTGGTGGCAAGTTGGTCGTGCATGTCCACCTGGATGGTGACGAGAAGGAACTCACCCATCCGCAAGATTGGGATTCGATCCATTAGGCCCGTCCCTCCAGGGAAAGCCTGCTGCCGGCTTTGGGAGCGATCCGTTGCAAAGCCAGCTGGAAGGCATCGGCCAAGGTCGCCTTGGTCGCGACGTTGCTCAGCGTCACGCCCAAGTGCACAATCGTTTGGGCAATCTGCGGGCGGATACCGCTGATGATGCAGTCTGCGCCCATAAGACGGGCTGCGGTCACCGCTTTAAGGAGGTGCTGAGCCACCAAGGTATCGACGGTCGGGACGCCGGTAATGTCGATGATGGCCACACTGCAGCCCGTTTCGACAATGCGTTGGAGCAGGGCCTCCATCACAATTTGGGTGCGGGAGCTGTCCAAGGTGCCGATCAAGGGCAAGGCCAGAATGCCGTCCCACAGTTTGACGACCGGAGTGGAGAGTTCGAGCATCTCCTGCTGCTGCCGGGCGATGACCTCTTCCCTTCCCTTTTGGTAAACCTCAGTGGTAAAGAGGCCAAGTTTGTCGAGCAATTCGTTAGACGCCCAGATTTCGTCGGCGAGATCATCGGCGCTGGCGAGCTGTTTGCGCAGGACGGTGAACAAAGGCTTCTTCAAGGACAAGACGAAGGTGGCGGTCTCGGACGGGCTGAACCCTTCGATGCTGGCGTTCCTGGAAATGGAGCCGAGCAGTTCACGCACGCGGGCCCAGGGCGGCGCATCGATATCGTTGGGTTGATCGCTTTGCAGCGCTTCCGCCAGGTTCCGCAGGAACTCAGACGTTTGCGCCCTAAGATTATCCGGCTTAAGCAACATCCTCTGGCGGGAGTTGTTGTTTAAGTCATTGAACCAATCGTCGGCGATCACTTGTTCGTGCTGGCGAAGGATGTCAGGAAACCGGGTTTTTGTAGCCATTTGCGTACGTCGTTAATCGGATCGTGTCCGCCCGAGGCGGGAGGTTGCTCATGTGCTCTGGCAGCATAGTCGATCGGGAGTCAGATAAAATCGGGGTTTCCCCGATTTGCGCCAGGCGCTCTCAGGCCATAAGGAGTGGCCCTCCAGCCTGGCCCTCCCCTGGTTCTGTCCTGCTTTCCGACGGTGCTTTCCCCTCCGTCACAGGCAGTCGATCGACCCAGGCAGGGATTGGAAGGGACCATTTGAAGCGGCTTTGGGCTTGAATAATGGGAGCTAAAAGCCCAAAGATATGGGAACCCTGGCGAAAGCGTGTGAAGTTTGATCGAAGTGATGCGTGATTTCGCAGGGGAAGGTGAGCCTCCGACAAAATCGGGGAAGCACCGCCCGCGCCGAGCTGGTTCAACAGCGGTGTAGCTCGAACGGAGTGTAACTTTACCAAGTCTTTATGAAAGCCCTCATCGGGACGACTCTCCTAACATCCGCCAGCGCCATCCTTTTGGCGTGGTCCGCTTCCGCCGCGGAAGTGGCCAGTCCAGTGCACGGCATCATTACCCTGACGATCAAAGGACATGGCGGCCATGGGACCAGCGCCTTGTCATTCCTGGGTTTGGGACTGACCCAACCGGTGATTTGCCAGGGGAATTTGGAATCGTTTCAAAACAACGTGGTTACGGATCAGGACGCCAGCTGGACGGACGATCAGTTCAATGGGCCAGCGGACTCATGCTATTTGGAGATTACCTCTGGACCGGCCGCGGGCATGATGTCGGATATTGTCGACACGAGCGCGAGCAGCAAGAGCCTGACGCTGGCCGACAACTTGAGCGGTTACCTTTCCGGAGGTGAAACCTTCAAGGTTCGGAAACACTGGACATTGGCCAAGTTGTTTGGAGCGAATAACGAAGCTGGATTGGGCGGCGGCAGCTTTTTGACGGCCGACCAGATCCTGATTTACGATCCGGTCTCGGCGCAATATACGACCTACTATTACCAGACCAGCGGGATTGGGGGCACGGGCTGGCGATCGAATCTAAGCGCCACGGAGAGCGCAGCGGGCCGCAAGCTCGATCTGACGCGGGGCTTGGTCATCCGCCGCAAGGTCGCCGGCGACCTGAACGTGAAGATTTGCGGAGCGGTTAAGACGGGTGACACCTATTTCCTGGTGCATCCAGGGCTGAACTTTGCCGGGAACGTCTATCCTGTGGAAGGACTGACGTTGGGAAATAGCCAGCTGTATACGGGAGATCCAGCCACTGGATTGGCGCCCGGGTCATTCGTTTCGGCGGACAAAGTCTTGATTTACAACGGCGCTGGCTATGATACGTATTATTACCAGAACCAGGGATTAGGAGGCATCGGTTGGCGCTCGAGCGCTAATGCGAACGTTGATGCCTCGGCGACGGTAATTCCCGGTGGATCCAGCATTGTGATCCAGCGGAACAAGAACAAAGACGCGTTTTATTGGGTCGCGAGTCAGCCCTTTTAACTCACAATCGACATCCCGAAATCCTGGAATGAAAGCCATCCCATCTTTCGCCGCGGCAGCCGCGCTCGTTCTCAGTGTGCTATCCACCAACGCCCAGGTAACCGTCACTTGGGCGGGCAGAATCACCAGCGGCTTGGGGGAGGCGGACGGAACGGAACTGGCTGTCGGCGATCTGGTGCGCGTGGGGACCTTCACGCTGACCGAAACTCAAATTCAGCAACAACAGAACGATCTTTCCGCCCTGGCAGCTGGGTTCGTTGAATTCGGCTCGGCGGCGATTGGCGACGGCTTCAACATTCCATCGCATTGGACAAAGACCTCCAACGGATCCACGCTCTCGCTTGGCATCAACACGGATCGGATCTATTTCTGGGCTTTCAATGCGCCAAGCATTGGCGCGGCGACGCAGCAAGGAATCTTCACCTCAACGGTGAGCGACTGGGTTTTTCCGACCGATGGCGACGTGATCGCGTCAAGAGACATCGACTTGCAGCAGGTCGACCATATTGTCGTGGGCGCCTTCGGCACCGGGACTTCCAGCGCCACGTTATCCCCTCTCTACAATCTGGCGCCCGTGCCGGAGCCAGCGTCCGCGGCGACGTTCTTCGCTTTGGTATGCGCCGGGGGCGTTTTCCTCGTCCGGCGCTGCCGCCAGTGAGTCGAGGCTGCCGTTGACGAAGGTATCGGGCTCAATCAAGCTCGACCGGTTGGCTCGAAAACCGGTCTCAGTGGAATCCGAGCAGTTTGCCGCCTTGGAAAGTGACGAAGGCAAACAGCCACGCCAGAGCGCCCATATACAGCCACTGAAAGACAGGCCATTTCCAGGAATTCGTTTCCCGGCGAACGATCGCCACTGTGCTCACGCATTGTAAGGCAAAGACGAAGAAGACCATCAAGGCCACAGCGGTGAGGGGTGTGTAGATGATGGAACCATCGGGACGGGTCTGTTCGCGCAGAGCCTGGGCCAAACTTCGGGTCGTCTCCTGCGAGTCATCGTAATCGCCCACATTATAGACGGTGGACATGGTGCTGACGAACACCTCGCGGGCCGCAAACGAGGCCACAATGCCGATGCCAATCTTCCAGTCAAAGCCTAAGGGCCGAATGACCGGTTCGAGTGCCCGTCCCATCCAGCCCGCGAAGCTGCGCCGAAGTTTGGCACCGCTTTCCTCTTTGGCCAGTTTTTCCAAGGCAGCAGCCTTGGTTGCTTGAATCTCTTTGCTTCCGTTCTGGGGCAAGGCCGATTCGATAGCCTGACGTCGGGCGGCGAACTCCTCTGGATGGCCTTGCTTTTGGGGTAAGTAGCGAGGAACCAGAGCAGAATACTGATGCCCAGGATGACGGTGCCCGCGCGGCGGAGAAAAATCTTGGAGCGCTCCCACATCTGGCGGAAGACGATTCTGAGGACAGGCTTCTTGTAAGGCGGCAGCTCCATGATGAGCAGAGGGGCCCGCTGCGGAGCAAGGTTCGCTTCAAGAGCCAGGCCATGAAGAGCGCGACGATAATCCCGAGCAGGTACATGAGCAGCATGGTCAACCCCTGGAGCTTTAAAAATCCGAAGATTCTCCGATCGGGAATGCACGCGGCAATGAGGAGGGTGTAAACAGGCAGTCGCGCGGAGCAACTCATCAATGGCGCCACCAGGATGGTGACCAAACGGTCTTTTGGGCTCTCAATCGTGCGCGTGGCCATGATGCCGGGAATGGCGCAGGCAAAGGAGCTCAACATGGGAATGAAGCTTTTCCCGTGCAGACCGACTTTGCTCATGAGCCGATCCATCAAGAAGGCAGCCCGCGCCATGTATCCGGTATCTTCGAGCAGGCCGATAAATAAGAAGAGCAGCAGAATCTGAGGCAAAAAAACCACGACGGCCCCCACCCCGGCGATGACACCACTGACCAACAGGATTTATTCAGTTCGCCGGAAGGAATGGCGCTGCCGACCCAGGCGCCGATTCGATCTACGAAGGCTTGGATCCAATCCATCGGGACGGTCGCCAAGGTGAAGATGCTTTGAAACATCAGCGCCATCACCGCGACAAAACGACCATTCCTCATACTTTATGAGTGACGATCCGATCAAGGCGATCGCTGAAGGTCTCCTGGTAAACGAACTTCTCCTGGACGACATCCTGGCAGATGGCACCGATGCGAGTATACCGCGATTCAATCACTCCGGCGGCACAGTCTTCCCCAGCTGCAGCCAGGCGGCGGCGAGCATCACCAATGGCCCGATGCACTTCCGGGCCGTAGTGGGAGGCGCTCTTGTCCAGGGCCCGTTCGTCGCTCAAGAGCAATAGAGCTTCGGCAGGTGCGGCGGCGGACCTCTCCCCGCGATCCCGGCCGAGCAGAGAAGCGAGGGCGTCGACTTCTTCGCGCAAGAGGGGCGACAAATCACAGAACAGGGCTGGCGGGGGCTTATCGGCTCCAGGCAAGGCGAGGTCGAGGATGCGCTCCCGAAGCTTCTGGACCCCGTCGCCTGTGCTGGCGGTCATCGGGAAGACCGGCACCCGCAGAGCTTGGGAGAGTCTGGCAGGATCGACGTCATGGCCGTTCTGCGCAGCCACGTCGATCATGTTCAAGGCGATAAGCGTGGGATAGCCCAGCTCAATGACCTGAGTCGTGTAGTAGAGGTTCCGCTCGAGATTGGCCGCATCGACGACGACCACCACCAATCCAGGCGGAGGCAACTCGGGCAGGCGATGAAAAAGGGCATCTCGGGAGATTTGCTCATCGAGCGACTGAGGACTCAGGCTATAGGTGCCGGGCAAGTCCAGAGCAAGGATGGGCCGCTCTTTTGGACTCCCCAGAATCTTGCCTTCCTTCCGTTCGACGGTGACGCCGGCATAGTTTCCGACCTTGGCCCGAAGACCTGTCAGAGCATTGAAGAGGGTCGTCTTGCCACAATTAGGATTCCCCGTCAGAACGACGTGACCCAAACTGACATGAGTCCCCAAGGTAGTTTTTTGGGCAGCGGAGATCATGGCTGATCCCAGCTAGTCCGCCTTGGAGCAGCGCACCAGGATCTGCTCAGCTTCGTGCTTGCGCAGCGTGAGATGATAGCCGCGGACTTTGATCTCTACGGGATCACCCAGCGGAGCGAAACGGATCAGCTCGACGGGTGTTCCGACCAAAAGGCCCATCTCCATCAGCCGCGCGCGTTTGTCGAGAGGAACCCGAATCTCAGCCACCGTCGCAGCCTGGCCAACGGAAAGAGAACTCAGAGGCTGCGTCGTCGCCGGAAGGGTCATCGGGGCTTCGGCGCCGTGATCGGCTCCACCAAAATAGTCTCGGCCAGCTGCGCACTGATCCCAAGCCTCACATTGCAGATTTGGCAGATAACGTTCTGCTGTTGGCTGAGCAAACGGATCGATTGATCTTCACAAAACCCCAGTTCCCGCAACCGGTGACTTACCTCAGGAGGCGCCGCGAGGTGTTTGATGCGAACCGCCGCGCCCGCGCGGATCTGACTTAAAGGACACAAAGCCGGGTTCGGACAACCCGGGAAGGCGGCCTGTGGGGAAGGCGGCGTTCTGCTGCTCATGACGGCCGCACAGTAGGGTAGTTGAGACTAAGTTGCAAGATCCAAAGTGGGGAAAACATGACGCAGATCAAAGGGTTTAACCGTCGTTCGCGAAGCATGGAGCAATACTTAACAAGCCTCGCTCCAGTTGTTTATACAGAAATCGACCGGGACGTGGCCGGCAGAAGCGCCAAGGGCAGACCCCTGTCCTGACATTCGTTTGACCTCGCCTCGCCTTTGGCCCCACAATAACCGATCTTGCGGCAAGTCTACGACTCACAATTCCTTGCGCGAAATAGCGCATCGTCATGATGCGCTTGGCCTTGGTATGCTATGATCGAATGGAAGACGCCATAGGGGTTAGCGTGCACTTACGAAGGACCGGCGCGACGAATCCGACCGGTGCCGGGCGCGGCCGCCCGGGCGCATAACCATGGACAATGTCGGCATCCACCGGCCACGCAACGTGGACTGGAAACGGGCGGCGGCATTGCTCTACGGCGACTGGGGCACGAGCAAGGCGTATGTGATTGGGTTCGCATTCAGCGGCGGATTTGCGATTAACCCTTATCAAGCCTTGCCCATTATCGTGGCGGTCTGTGCGCTGACCGGGCTGGTTGCCTACAATTATGTGATCGTCTGCAGGCACTTTCCCGATGGCGGCGGAGTCTATTCGGCGGCGCGCAATCAGAGCCGATTTCTCGCCGTCATGGGCGCCCTGCTGCTGGTCGCGAATTTTTCCGTTACGGCGGCGATGAGCGGTTGGGCGGCGATGAGTTACCTGCGCATTCCAACCAATCACATTGTCCTGGCGACCGTGGCGACGATCCTGTTGATCGGGGCGATTAACTACTTCGGTCCGAAGCACAGCGGCAGCGTTGCGATGTCGCTGGCCGTGCCCATGGTTTTGGCGGTGATTGTGATTGGATCGCTCGCGATCTTTTCTGGGAAGCTCTCCGGGGCTCACCTGCAACCCCTGGGACCGAGTTTGGTCCGGAATTGGGAGGCTTTCGTTGGGATGATCCTCGCCCTGAGCGGGGTGGAAGCGATTGCCAATCTGACCGGCGTCATGCGGCTGGATGCGCAGGCCAATTTAGAGCGGCCGAGCGTCGCTGAGACCTCGCGGCGCGCCATTCTGCCGGTGGCGGTGGAAGTTGTCCTGGGGACCTCGCTGTTGGGCTGGGCGATGCTCTCATTGCCACAGCAAGTGAGTCCGGTTCTCCACGATCGTTGGCAGGACATGCTCAGCGTCCTGGCGGAGCAGTACGGGTCGATGGTGGTCGGGGGATGGTTCGGCGAGGCATTTGGAGTGGCGGTTGGCGTGGTGGTTGGGTTGCTGCTCCTGAGCGCCGTCAACACGGCCGTGGCAGCGATGATTGGGTTGAGCTACATGCTGGCGCGGGACGGCGAAATGCCGCGGCGCTTCACGAAACTAAACCCGCACGGCGTGCCGCGGGTTCCATTGGCGATTGCGATCGTGCTTCCTATCCTGATCGTGACACTGGCCGGGAACTTGGAGAGCTTGATGGGCCTCTACGCGATCGGCGTGGTCGGCGCCATCGCTGTCAATCTGGGGGCTTGCACTTTCAATCGCGCCTTGAAGGTGCGCTGGTACGAAAGGGGCACGATGGGCTTCACCTTCCTTATCCTCGCGGCCGTGGAACTGACGGTGGCCAAGACCAAGCCCGACGCCCTTTTCTTCGCCTGCTGCGTCTTAGCGATCGGTTTCGGGCTGCGCAATTACGCCCAACGGCGGGCGGGCCTTAGGACGCTGACGGTTTCCGAAGAAGTCGCGGCCCATGTTGCGCCGGAATCAGTGCCGGACTTTGAGTTCGATTACAATCCGGGGCAGACAATTTTGGTGGCCGCCCGTGGTCTCACGCCGGTGCTGCGTTTTGCGTTAGAGGAAGCGCGATTGCGGCAGGGGACGCTCTACGTGCTTTATGTTAAGGAACTGGCGGTGACTCTGCAGGGGCCGGTGGAGCGGGCCGAACCAGCGAAATGGCAGAATGATTCGCGAGCGGCAGCGATCATGTACGGTATGCTCAAACTCGGTGAGCAGGTCAATGTCCCTGTCATTCCCCTTTACGCAGTGAGCGACAATCCCGCGGCGACCATTCTTGATATGTCCGCAACTCTCGGAGTCGATATCCTGATGCTGGGGGCATCGCATCGGCACGGTCTAGCGTCGGTCCTGAAGGGGGACGTGGTCAGCGAAGTCATCAAATGCCTGCCTGAGAATATTCAACTGCTCATACACGGCTGATGAATTGGGAGTGTGGGGCGATGGCGTTGGCGTCAGCCGTTTTGACTCTGAGTTTCCTGTAGCGTTCCGGCCTGGCTAAAAAGCTGTTCGGTGGTCAAATAGCAACACCGGCATCCATCCTGGGTGCAACTGGATTCCCTCGCTCCTTCTCTCTCAAACATCGCATAGCCAGCAAGTTCCAATTGACGCTGGCGAGCGTCTGAGGCGGTGGCATCTCGGCTGCTAAACCCGGGCATGCTCTTAGGTCTCCCGCATCCAAGCCGGCGCCAATCTGCTTATTCCCATGCGAAGGGAAGCGGCTGTTTTCCAGCTTTAGAGCCCGGTCGCTCTGAGGGGTCGGTGGCGTAAAGGGTATGGCCGACCGGGCTCAACTCATCGTCAAAGGTTGCTCATTCACAAACCAGTTCCGAAACATCATATGAAGAAAGTCGAAGCGATCATCAAACCTTTCAAGCTCGAGGAGGTCAAGGATGCCCTGGGCGACATCGGCATCGAGGGTATGACCGTTAGCGAGGTCAAGGGGTTCGGCCGGCAAAAAGGGCACACGGAAATCTATCGAGGCAGCGAGTATACCGTCGACTTCCTGCCCAAGATCAAAATCGAACTTGTCCTGCCGGACAATCAGGTTGATCCCGCGGTCAACACCATCATCAAAACAGCGAGAACGGGCAAGATTGGTGATGGCAAAGTCTTTGTTTCGACCATCGACGAAGCCGTTCGCATCCGAACCGAAGAGAAAGGAGAGCTAGCGATCTAGCCCGCAACCCGTCAAGAACCGCCATCGTACCAGACACTATGAAACACTTGCTCGCAACTTTGCTGCTCGCAGCAACCATGCTTTGCCTTAGCCATCCGGTCCAAGCGGCCGATGCTGCGGCTGGGCCCACGCTTGAACAACGGATCGCCGATCTGGAAGCCTATGTGACCAACGGGGCGCGCCAAACGAACGGACCGACCGCTCTGGAGAAGGTTGCCGGCCCCGGCCACAACGCTTGGCAGATGGTCTGCGCCGCCCTTGTCCTGTTCATGACCCTGCCAGGTTTGGCGCTTTTTTACGGCGGCCTGGTTCGGCGGAAGAATGTCCTTTCGGTGCTGGCGCAATGCTTGGGGATTGCTGGGTTGATCAGCATTCTCTGGTGGCTCTGCGGGTATAGCATCGCGTTCCATAGCGGGAAGCCGTTCTGGGGGAGCCTGGATTGGGCATTTTTGAAGGGAGTGGATTCCACGCCGAACACCGATTACGGCGCGTGGGTGTCGCACAATGTCTTTTCGATGTATCAGCTGATGTTTGCGATTATCACCCCCGCTTTGATCATCGGCGCGATCGCCGAACGAATGAAGTTCTCGGCCATTATGCTCTTCGTCACCATTTGGATGTTCGTTGTTTACTTTCCGCTCGCCCACATGGTTTGGGGAGTGGATGGGCTGATGAATGGCGTGTGGAACAAGGATGCTGCCATCAAGGCGATCGATTTCGCGGGGGGCACGGTCGTACACATGTCCTCCGGTTGGTCGGCGCTCATCCTCTGCCTGATCCTCGGCAAGCGGTTGGGCTTTGGCAAAGAACCCATGCCCCCGCATAGCATGGTCCTCTGCATGGTCGGAACAGGGATGCTCTGGGTAGGTTGGTACGGTTTCAATGCCGGCAGTGCCGTGGCCGCGGATGGGATTGCGGCCAACGCTTTCACGACCACCACGCTCGCCACCGCGGTCGCCTCGTTTGTCTGGGCCATGGCGGAGTATATTCTTAAAGGCAAACCGAGCATCCTCGGCTTCTGCTCAGGCGCCGTCGCCGGTCTGGTTGTCGTCACTCCCGCCTGCGGCTTCATCAATACCAGCGGCGCCATGGTCATTGGCATTGCCGCCGGTCTGGTTCCCTTCTTCGCCTGCTACAAGTTGAAGGGGTGGTTGGGCTATGACGACGCCCTCGACACGTTTGGCGTGCACGCCGTCGGCGGGACCCTGGGAGCGCTGCTCACGGGCTTCCTGGCCACACCTTCGGTCAACGCGAACCTCGACTTGAACTTGAAGGGTGTTGTGGGAAGCACCTTGTGGCTGGAGCAAATGAAGGCAATCGGCCTCACCCTGGTGATGGCCATCATTGGCACCACGGTGATTGCTTACCTGGTTAAGGCAGTCGTTGGTCTGCGCGTCGACGAGGAAGTCGAATCGGTCGGTCTGGATCTGGCCGAACACGGCGAAGAAGCTTACCACGCCGGCTCGATGAGCGGCCATATGTCACGGCCGAGTGAAGCGCCCGAGATCGGCTTCGGTGGGATTGGGGAAGCTATCCGGACGCGGACCCAACGAAACGAAGCGGTTTGAAGCGGTAGCATGTGTGGTTGCGAGGCGCCATGAGAACTTGCCTGTTAGTGCTGAGCGTTCTGCTGCTGATGAGCTGGCCCTGTGCCGCCCAGACGGAAGCGGCCGGGAAGACGGGGCCGAGCCTGGCAGACCGGGTCAGCGATCTGGAGGCATATGTAATCAATGGCGCCCGGCAAACAAACGGCCCGACGGCCCTGGCGGAGTCCGCCGGGCCGGGGCATAACGCCTGGCAAATGACCGCGGCAGCCCTGGTTCTGTTCATGACCTTGCCAGGGCTGGCCCTTTTCTACGGGGGATTGGTTCGGCGCAAGAACATGCTCTCGGTCCTGGCGCAGTGCCTGGGGGCGGCGGGCATGGTGACGATTCTGTGGTGGCTGTGTGGCTATTCGATTGCGTTCCATGCGGGCCGGCCTTTTTGGGGTTCGTTGGAGTGGGCGTTCCTTCGGGGGAGTCGACTCCAAACCGAATCCAGACTACAGCGCCTGGGTGTCGCAGAACGTGTTCTCGATGTATCAGCTGATGTTCAAGGATCATTACGCCGGTTGATCATTGGCGCCATTGCCGAGCGCATGCGATTTTGCAGCCATCCTGGGGTTTATCGCCGCCTGGATGTTTGTCGTCTATTTTCCCCTGGCCCACATGGTCTGGGGAATTGACGGTTTGATGAATGGCGTCTGGAACAAAGATGCCGCCATCAAAGCAGTCGATTTCGCGGGCGGGACCGTCGTGCACATGTCCTCCGGCTGGTCGGCGCTCGTTGTTTGTCTGATGCTTGGCAAACGTTTGGGCTTCGGCAAGGAGGTGATGGCGCCGCATAGCATGACCCTTTGCATGGTTGGCACGGGCATGCTTTGGGTCGGCTGGTACGGGTTCAACGCCGGCAGCGCAGTTGCAGCCGACGGCATTGCAGCCAATGCATTTCTGACGACCACGATGGCGACGGCCGTAGCCAGTTTTGTCTGGCCGGTGGTCGAATGGATCATCAAAGGCAAACCGAGTGTCTTGGGTTTCTGTTCCGGAGCGGTTGCCGGGTTGGTCGTGATCACACCGGCTTGTGGTTTCGTCGATCAGACCGGAGCAGTTCTGATTGGGATAGCGGCTGGAATTGTTCCTTGGTTTTTCTGCTACAAGATCAAGGCGTGGTTTGGGTATGACGATGCTTTGGACACCTTCGGTGTGCATGCGGTGGGGGGCACCCTCGGGGCGCTTCTCACTGGCTTTTTGGCCACGAACAAAGTCAATCCCAACCTCGACCTCAACCTGAAGGAAGTCGTCGGGCACACGCTCTGGCTAGAGCAACTCAAGGCGATCGGTCTGACCCTTTGCCTCGCAATCATTGGCACGGCGATCATTGCCTCTATCATCAAAGCGACCATTGGCCTCCGCGTCAGCGAAGAGGTCGAAACCATTGGTCTGGATCTGGCCGAACACGGCGAAGAGGCCTACCACGGAGCTTAGACCAGCCTACCCACTGAAACCTCCTCTTTAACGCTGCGCGGGCCTGGCCCAGTCAATGAAGGCTGACAGGCGCGCCGGCGTTTCCTGAACCCTCGAAACATAAAGAACTAATAAATGAGCACCCCAAAAAGCGTCATTGAAATGGCCAAGAAGCAGGGCGCCAAGATGGTCGACATCAAGTTTGTCGACACCTTTGGCGTGTGGCAGCACTTCAGCTGTCCGATCGGTGAGTTAAATGAAGAAGTGTTTGAAGAAGGCTTCGGCTTCGACGGTTCGTCCATCCGCGGGTGGAAATCGATTGAAGCATCCGACATGCTCGCCATGCCTGATCCCGACACGGCCTTCATCGATCCGTTCTGCGCCGTCCCCACTCTCTCGCTCACCTGCACCATCTCCGAGACGGGCACCAAAGAAGCCTATAACCGCGATCCGCGCGGCATCGCCCAGCGGGCCGAAAAGTTCCTCGTGAGCACCGGGCTGGCTGATCAGGCTTTTATCGGCCCCGAAGCGGAGTTTTTCATTTTCGACAATGTCCAGTACGATCACAAATCCAACGGCACCTTCTATTCGGTCGAATCGGAAGAGGCAGTCTGGAATACCGGCCGGGATGAAATGCCCAACCTGGGCTACAAAATCCGGCACAAAGAAGGTTATTTTCCGGTCGCCCCGGGGGATACCCAACAGGATATCCGGACGGAGATGTGCCTGTTGATGGAGCAACTGGGGGTCAAGATCGAACGGCAACATCACGAGGTGGCCACCGCTGGCCAGGCTGAAATCGATTATCGTTTCGACACCCTCCTGCGCGCGGCCGATTCCATGATGGTTTACCGGTATGTGGTCAAGAACGTGGCCAAACGCCACGGCAAGACGGCCACCTTCATGCCCAAACCACTCTTTGGTGACAATGGCTCCGGCATGCATACCCACCAGTCGCTCTGGAAGAAGGGCAAACCGCTCTTTGCTGGCAACGAATATGCCGGCTTGTCGCAGATGGCTCTCTATTACATCGGCGGGCTGCTCAAGCATGCCTCGGCCCTGTGCGCCATCTGCAGCCCGACGACCAACTCCTACAAGCGGCTCGTGCCCGGGTATGAAGCGCCCGTGAACCTGGCTTACAGTTCGCGGAACCGTTCGGCGGCCATTCGTATTCCGACCTACAGCGAGAATCCCAAAGCCAAGCGGATTGAGTATCGGCCGCCGGATCCGAGCGCCAATCCGTATTTGTGCTTTGCGGCGTTATTGATGGCCGGGCTGGATGGGATCCAGAACAAGATCGATCCGGGCGAACCGATGGACAAAAACCTCTACGAGCTGCCGCCGGAAGAGATGGCCAAAGTGCCGCAAGTGCCGGGCAGCTTGAGTGAAGCCATTGGCCACTTGGAACGGGACCACGAATTCCTCCTCAAAGGCGACGTGTTCACCACCGATTTCCTCGAGATGTGGATCAGCCACAAACGCAAAGAAGCCGACGCTTTGCGCCTGCGCCCGCATCCCTACGAATTCTTCCTCTACTACGACTGCTGAAATGGGCGGTGTGAACTGGAAGGGCACTCAGGCTGACGCCTCGGGTGCCTTTTTGCCTCGGGCCGTAAAAAGTCGCGATTTCCTGCGGAAAGTCCGTGTGAATAAGTCGTGAACAAGAGTTAATATGTTGTCCTCGCAAGCGACGCCATCGTGGAGCTAAATCGGAACGCATCCAGACGAGCGGAGCTGTAAGGACCGGGACGGTTTCGGCTCGAAATGCGACCTTGGCAAGCATGTAAATACCTGACAGTCAATACCGTATGCAACGCGTCTGCTCTCCTCTTCCGTTTCGGGCCGGGTGGCCTTCCCCCCTCCGCGCGATGATGCAAGCAGCTGTCGAAAAGGATGTTACGAACCAGTGACACGGCGAGGTGAATAAATACGGCCAGAAAGTAGGACTCTAAGCCTGCACCATGCAATCTCCCGCTGAAAAAATCTGGGTGGCCGCGCAGGAACTTTTGCGGACCATGCTCAATGCCGATATTTACAACCTGTGGTTTGCACCGATCCAGGCTGCTGGCATGGAGCACGACACCATCACCCTTGCGGTGGCCAATGACTTTTGCGAGCTCTGGTTGAAAGACAACTATCTCGGCTTGATCCAGGACGTCCTGGGGCACGCTTCGGGGCAACCGCTCAAGGTCAGATTTCACGTGCGCGGTGATCACCCGCCAGTCACCACTCCAGTCGAGCCGAAGAATTCGAAAACGAAGGAACCGGACGAACTCGCCGCGCGCAATAATCACCGCGACTTTGTTTTTAATCCGAAGAACACCTTCGAGACATTCGTGGTGGGCAACAACAACAACTTCGCACACGCGGCGGCGCTAGCTGTCGCCCAAGCGCCGGGCAAATCGTATAATCCACTGTTTTTGTATGGCGGCGTTGGCTTGGGCAAAACGCATTTGCTGCATGCCATTGGTCAGTATGTCACCTCGCAACAGCGGACGTTCCGCGTTGCATATGTTTCGTCCGAAAAGTTCACCAACGAATATATCGACGCGATTCAAAATAATCAGCTGGTCCGCTTCCGAAAGAAGTACCGGCAATCGGATGTGCTGCTCATTGATGATATCCAATTCCTCTCCGGCAAGGAACGCATTCAGGAGGAGTTCTTCCACACCTTCAACGCGCTCCATGAATGCCACAAACAGATTGTTTTGACCTGCGACCGTCCCGCGGGCGAAATCCAGAACCTCGAGCATCGTCTTGTCTCTCGGTTCGAATGGGGGCTTGTCACTGATCTGCAGCCTCCGGATATCGAGACCCGGATGGCTATCTTGCGGAAGAAGGAGAAATGCATGGGGGTGGAGTTGCCCGACGAGATCATTAATTTTCTCGCTGCCCGGGTCCGTTCTAACATCCGGCGTCTGGAAGGAGCGCTTATCCGCGTCGCCTCCTACGCTTCGTTGACGGGAAAGAAGTTGACCAGTGAGATGGTCGAGTCGTTGCTGCACGATGTCCTGCACGAAGAGGGACGCTTTGCCATCAACATCGAAACCATTCAGAAGCGCGTTGCCGAACACTTCGATATCCGCCTGGCGGATATGACCAGCAAACGCCGCCCGGAGAACATTGCCTTTCCCCGCCAGATTGCCATGTTCCTCTCGCGGCAATTGACGGAAAGTTCCCTCAATGCGATTGGTGAGGCGTTTGGCGGGCGGGATCATGGCACTGTTTTACACGCGTGCAGACTGGTGAAAGACAGAATGGAAGTGGACCAGAGCGTTCGCCAGGTCGTGCAATATCTGGAGAAACAGCTGCAGCGCTAGGTTGTCGGCCCGTGGAGCGGCGTTCCCATTTCGATCCGATCCAGGGGCCACTTCCAAACGCCTCGAGGGGGCCGGTGGTCATCGACGTCCAGCGGTTGACCAAGGCTTATCGCACCTACAAGAAGCTTCCCGGCCTCTGGGGGGCGGTTCGGGGTCTCTTTCGCCGCGAGCACGAGCAGGTGGTCGCCGCTAACAATGTTAGTTTCACCGTTGGCGAAGGGGAGTTGGTGGGTTTTCTCGGGCCAAACGGAGCCGGCAAAACCACCACCCTCAAGATGCTTGCCGGGTTACTCTATCCCAGTTCGGGAACCGCCCAGGTCCTGGGCTATGTTCCGTGGGAGCGCAAGGACGGCTATCGTCGGCAGTTCGCTTTACTGCTCGGCCAGAAGAACCAACTCTGGTGGGACCTTCCGGCGCGCGAATCCCTGGAGCTAAACGCCAAGATCTACGGCATTCCAGCGGAGACCTTTCAAAAGACGGTCGACGAGATGACCGCCCTCCTCAGCGTTGGGGACAAACTCAACACCATGGTTCGTGAATTGTCGCTGGGCGAACGCATGAAAATGGAATTAATTGCGGCGCTGCTCCATCAGCCCAAGATTCTCTTCCTGGATGAACCCACCATCGGGTTGGATGTGGTCTCCCAAAAGACCGTGCGCGAGTTTCTCCGACACCATAATGCCAGCCGGAAGACCACGATCCTTCTCACCAGTCATTACATGACCGATATCGAGGAACTGTGCGACCGCGTTATCATTATCGATCGAGGCACGATCTTCTTCGACGGCCGGCTCGCTGAAGTCCTCGACCGGTTCGCCGACTCCAAGTTGATCACATTGCAGGGAGTGAATCTGGAAGGCCGCTCTCCGCAGGAGTTGGCTGTCTACGGCGAGGTCGTGGAGCAGACCGCCGCCACCGTCAAACTGAAAGTGGCGCGCGACAAGGTCATTCCAGTCTGCAAAGCGTTGCTCGACGAGTGGCCCATCACCGACATCGACATTCAGGAAATCCCGATCGAAGAAATCATTCGAAATCTTCGCGCGTCCGGCCGATTGATCAGATCAAACGTCGATTCGTGGGACGACGGAGGCGCGTTGCCTCGGTTTCGCTACGCTGCCTTGATCTGGCGGCGCACACGTTCGACAAAACGCGCCATACGTTCCGCGGCGAGTTGAATCTGGTCCAGCGCAGTCGCAAAGCAGCATCGGAGATAGCCTTCCCCGCTCGGCCCAAAAGCGCTCCCGGGCACGCACGCAACCTTTTCCTCCTGCAGCAGTCGTATGGCAAACTCCTTCGAGGTGCAGCCGGTCGATTGAATGCAGGGGAAGGCGTAGAACGAACCGCGGGGAAGGTGGCAGGTCAACCCCATCTCGTTGAGGGCGCGGACGAAGTAATTCCGCCTTAAGCGGTAATGGTCGCGCATCTCGATCGTGTCGGGCTCGCCGTGCTGGATGGCTTCCAATGCCGCCTCCTGACTGATGATGCTCGCGCAAAGCATGGAGTATTGGTGGATGCGCATCATGGCATCGATGATTTCGGCCGGACCGCAGGCATAACCGATCCGAAACCCGGTCATCGCATAGGCCTTGGAGAACCCGTGCAGGAAGACCGTGCGCTCCTTCATGCCGGGAAGCGCGGCGATGCTGACGTGTTCCCCTTCAAACGTCAGTTCAGAGTAGATCTCGTCCGTGATCACCAGAAGATTGTGGCGCAGGACAACTTCGGCGATGCGCAGCAGCTCCACCCGGGTCATGGTTCCACCCGTGGGGTTGGTCGGGAAATTCAGGACCAGCACTTTCGTTTTGGGCGTGATCGCCTGCTCAATCGCCTCGGCGCGAACCGAAAACCCGTTTTCAGCCGAGCAGGCAATGGGGACGGCCACCCCATGGGCCAAGGCGACGCTCGGTGAGTAACTCACGTAACAGGGCTCGTGATAGAGAATTTCGTCTCCCGGGTTGATCAAAGCGCGCAGGGCAATATCGAGAGCCTCGCTTACGCCGACGGCGATGAGGACCTGGCTACCGGGGTCGTAAGAAAGCCCGAAGTGGCTCTCCAAATGAGTGCTGATGGCTTGCCTCAACTTCAGCAGCCCCAGGTTGGAGGTATAGCTGGTCTTGCCATGTTCCAGGGCGTAGATCGCGGCCTCGCGTATGTGCCAAGGAGTGACGAAGTCCGGTTCACCGACGCCCAGCGAGATCACATCGGCTTGAGTTTGGACTATGTCGAAAAACTCGCGAATGCCGGAGCGCGGTACGTTCTGGACGTGCTCCGCGATGAAGCCCTTCGTATCAAATGGCGCGGCCATAGTGCTTAAGGCAACGGCAAACGGCGGCAGAATTCAAAGGAAAAAAGAGCCCGCCACGCCGTCCGCCCTCGACACCGCTGTCTCCTCCGTCCGGTCGGCCGCTTCGGCGTCCGGGCGATCCGCGTAAGATTTTTTCAGGGTTTCCCTGATATCCCTCGGTGGCGGCCTGATCTATAACAAACCAGCCTAGCATTTCTTCTTCAACGCTGAACCCGCTTCCAAGGAGGGGCGGGTTGTTTTTCGGCCCTGTTGCAGAGGATGAACCCAGCTGGTAGAACTTCGTCGGCCCATGTCTCATCCGGCGCCAAACAATCCGGAGCGCACCGAACGGCTGCCGCACGTAGCCGACGGTCCTCCCGTCCAGATACCCGACCACCAGCTCCTTCGTTGCATTGGCCGCGGCAGCTATGGCGTGGTCTGGTTGGCCAAGAATATCATGGGCTCGTTCCGGGCCGTGAAAATCGTCTATCGCAAGACCTTCCACGAAGACCGGCCATTTGAACGGGAATTCAGCGGGATTGAGCGATTCGAGCCCATCTCCCGCAGCCATCCGGGTTTTGTCTGCGTGCTTCATGTGGGCCGTAACCGGGACGGAGGCTACTTCTATTACGTCATGGAAGTGGCCGATGACGTAAAGTCGGGTCAAAACTTCCAGCCGGACGCCTACATGCCCAAGACGCTGAGCAGTGAACTCCTGGAGCGACAAAAGCTGCCCATGGATGAGTGCATCAGTATCGGCTTGGCTCTCACGTCGGCTTTAAGCCACCTCCATCGGAGCGGACTGATTCACCGCGACATCAAGCCCTCCAATATTATCTTTTCGCACGGGCAGCCCAAGTTTGCCGACATCGGTTTGGTGACCACCATTGGGGAGTCGGTCACGTTCGTCGGGACGGAAGGTTATGTGCCACCCGAGGGACCGGGCCAGCCTTTAGCCGACATTTTCAGCCTGGGCAAGCTTCTCTATGAGGCATTGATGGGGCAGAGATTGCAGCATTTTGCCGAAACCGCGCCCGGGCTTGGCGGCGAGCCACGGTTTCGCCAGCTCCACGCTCTGATCCTGGCCGCCTGTCATCTGGACCCGGCCAAGCGCCCGCAATCGGCCGAAGAACTCCATGCGCAATTGGCCAGCTTGAGCGCGGATTCTTCTTCGCTGGCACCCCGGGATCCCTCGGGCCTGGTTGGGATACGATCGGTGGCGCTGATCCATCAGCCCGACATCCCGCTCGACAACGAGCTCGCCGAAGCGCTCGTTGGCCACTTTTCGCGTCAAGGAATCAGGGTGGAAGCAGATCGGCGAGGAACGGGCGGTTTGGATTGGGCCCGGCAAGTGGAGAAGAAGATCGCCGCCGCTGACGCGGCCATGGTTCTCATTTCTCCGGCCTCTATAGCCAGTGAAGTGATCGCTTGCCAGCTGGAGATGGCGAGGGACGCGGCGCATCAGCGCGGGGGCAAGCCGGCGCTGGTCTGTATTCGTGTCAATTTGACGGGAGGATTGCCTGATCCATTGACGCCTCTTATTGGCGACTCACCGCAGCTGCGCTGGGATGGAAACCAGGCAACGCCGCGTCTTCTGACCGAGATCACCGCTGCGCTCAACGCCCGCGCTCCCAGACCGACTCCGGAACGCCCTCGATTGGAAACCGTCGGCGGAGCTGTGCCGCTCGATTCGGCCTTTTACGTGATCAGGCCGGCGGATGGCCAGTTTGAAACAGCCATCCGACAGCGGGATAGTATCGTTCTGATCAAAGGGGCCCGACAAATGGGCAAGACATCCCTGCTGGCTCGCGGCCTGCAGGTGGCCAGACAAAGCGACCTGCGGGTTCTCTTCACTGACTACCAGAAGCTGAACGCCGCCGACTTTGCGTCCCTCGAAAAGCTCTTCCTGTCCTTGGCCGAATCGATCGCCGATCAGTTGGATTTAGACATCTTGCCCGGCGATGAGTGGGACCTGCGCCGCAGTCCCAACCGCAACTTTGAACGCTACCTGCGCCGCCACGTCCTTGACCAATCCAATACCCATTTCATTTGGGGGATGGACGAAGTCGACCGACTCTTCACTTGCTCTTTCAGCAGCGAGGTGTTTGCCCTTTTCCGTTCCTGGCACAACCAGCGTGCCTTGGAACCCTCTGGGCCATGGTCGCGCGTCACCCTCGCGATTGCTTATGCCACCGAGGCCCATTTGTTCATCTCCGACCTGGTGCAATCTCCCTTTAATGTCGGCACCCGGCTGGTCCTCGAGGATTTTACAGCCGAACAAGTGGCTGACTTGAATGGCCGCTACGGCAGGCCATTGCGGAGTCGCGAAGATCTGGCTCATTTCCTGGCCCTGGTGGGCGGCCAACCTTTCCTGGTTCGACGTGGTTTGCATGAGCTGGCCACACACAAACTCAGTTTGTCCGCCTTCGAGCAACAAGCTGCGCAGGAAGAAGGCATTTTTGGAGATCACCTCCGCCGCATCCTGGTGGGGCTGGTTCGCGATCCGGAACTGCTCGAAGCGGTTCGGGTTATTGTTCGCGGGGGCAATTGTCCAACAGTGGAAGCCTTTTATCGCCTTCGGGCTGCGGGCCTCATCAAAGGCGATTCGCCCCGGACAGCCCGACCTAGGTGCGATCTCTACGGCCGTTACCTGGGCAAACACCTGCTCTAAAGATGGCGAGTCGGTAAGGTTCGGCTGGGAGTCTGTCGAAAAACTGGGATGGGTGCCGCGGCCCAGGCGGCGAAGCCTGCGCACCCCCGCGGTGGGCTGTAAGGGTTGAACCAACGCTGGCGGCGGACAAAAGACCGGCGGCCCGCATGGTTTTCAAAGAAAAGTCATCTGGCTTTGTTGCTCGCTCAGTCACAGCCCGCTGGTGGGGGATGGTCCCTCGTTCGCGCCTCGCCCTCCAAGTTTTTCCTCGGCGCGGACTCAGTCAGGCAGGGCAAGCTTCTCCTTCAAAAAAGAGCACCGGCCCAAGCAGCCGGTGCTCACCGTTCCCAACCGATAACGCTGTAGAAGCTACTGCCGGACTGGCGCCGGCGGGCGCACTTCTATCTTGTTATCGACACTCTGCACGCCGGGTATCTGCAGAACATGTCGTTCAACTTCCATTTTATCCGCCTCAGTCGGCGCCTTGCCTCGAATGGTCGCTTTCCCATTTGACGTCGAAATTTCCAGGTCGCGCACGCCGGTCGGAAGGCCGGCCAACGTTTCGGGGCGGACGGTCACGCGATCCTCGGCATCACGGACGGGTGGCGGCGGATTGGGTTCCGGCCGAGGGGGTGGCGGCTGCACGACAGTCCGGGTGGTTCCTGGCACCGCGGATCCGGGAGTTCCGACAGCCTCCGTCGGTGCTGGTTTTATTTGCAGGTTGTTGACCACGACCTGGACCCCCGGAACATTTCGGACGATTTCGGCGGCCCGGTCCTTTTGTTCGGGATTGTCGACGAAGCCGCTCAATTGAACTTCACCACGGTAAGTATTGACAGTGACGTCGAAGCCGCTGACTTGCGGGTCTTTAAACAAGGCCGTCTTCACCTTCGCGCCGAGGGCGGTGTCGTCCATATAAGCGCCGGTGCTGCGTTGGTCGCGGGACCCGGCACAACCGGTCGCCGTTCCTAAGACGCCTGCCAAGGAGATTGACAGCAGAACTGCACTAAGCCCGATGTGGTGTGTTTTCATGCTCTTCCTTTCCAGCTTACGGTAGTTACAGACGCTTCCTTTGCAATGCGGGGTTTCCCTGTTTCTAGCATCAGCCGGCTCACCGGCGAATGGGAAGTCCCGGCGCCTTCCTAGCCGCGCCATTTGCATCGGCCCCCGAAGGGATATAAGTTCAGCCGGATGCGGGCAAGAAAGGAGAGGGTATGTTCCGACACTGCAGCAAGATTCGTGGCTACCGGCTTGGCGCGACCGACGGCGAAATCGGCAAGGTGGAGGATTTCTTTTTCGATGATCGGACTTGGGCAATTAGATACCTCGTGGCGGACACAGGGTATTGGCTCTCGGATCGATTGGTGCTGATCTCGCCCCACGCCTTGAAGCAAGTGGATGACGAAAATAGCGTCGTATCGGTCAGCCTGGGTCGCCAGCAAATCGAAAGCAGTCCGCCGATCACTGCCGACCAACCGGTCTCGCGCCAATACGAGCAGGAGTATTTTAAATATTATGGCTGGCCTGGTTACTGGACAGGTCCCTCTCTCTGGGGCCCTGGACCGTATCCGCTCTACTTCGCGCCGCTGCCGCCGCCATCGATGATCAACGAGACCCAGCCGGAACCAGCCAACCCGCACCTCCGAAGCGTCAAAGAACTCGTTGGCTACCATATCCAGGCCCGCGATGGGGAAATTGGGCACGTGGCTGACTTGGTGGTGGAGGATGCGACCTGGGCGATTCGTTATCTGGTGGTGGACACCCGCAATTGGCTCCCAGGCAAGAAAGTCTTGGTGGCGCCTCCTTGGATCGAGAATGTCAGTTGGGAGCGATCCATGGTCGTCGCCGATCTGCCGCGGGCGTTGATCGAACAAGCCCCGCCATACGATTCGGAAGCGCTTCTTACTCGCGACTACGAAGTGAGCCTCTTTAAACACTACAGCCGGGAAGGATACTGGGGCGCCGAAGCTCCGCGGCGAGACGTTGCATGAGGGCGAACGAAATCAATTCCTGCCGCAGCTGAGCAGCTCATCGCGGCTGCGAGCCGATGCTGCGCTCGGGATCCGATCTCGGGTTCGTGCCGGCGTTTGCCTGCCGACGGCGCTGACAAGGCCGGTGGAAGCTGTCAAAAGGTCCCAAGCCAGCGGCGGCCGAGCATTCGAATGGTCGCTCGCTCGAAAGGGCACTGAATTCTAAAAATCACTTTTCGCCGCGACTCCCGCCTGCTACGGTCCCGCTCACAGCAACACGACTAAAGCCTGTGGAACCGTGTCCCGGTCGGCTCCGGAATGGTGTGTTCCACTGATGCAGCTGGGGTACCCAGCAGGAAAAGGAACGATCATGAGCAGTCATAGCAACCACAATTATCCCAAGCTTCACAACGCCATGTGGCCGGGACTGGTCGGCAAAGGCAGCCCAGGGGCGGAGCCCTGCATCGACCTCGATACGATGCTCGATCTGACCGCCAAGGCGGAGGTCGATGGCATCAAGTTCGACGGTGTCGATATCTTCCTGTTTGAGCCTCACATCAATATCGATATCAGCGATGATGGGCTAAAAACCATCGCGGAGAAGATCACCAGCCGCGGCTTGGTGGTGGGTTCCGTTGTCGCTCCCATCTGGCCGCCGACGGGCGGCGGGCCCGCGATGGGCAATGAAGAGGATCGCAAGAAGTTTGTCGGTCAGGTGCGCAAAGGCTGTCGGATCGCGCAGAAACTCCGCGAACTCGGAGCCCGACCGGAAGGAGTGGTCCGCATCGATTCAGCCTCCGGAGTGGAGGATTGGTCCAAAGACCCGAAGGGCAATACCCGCCGCATCGCTGACACCTTCCGCGAAGCCTGCGATGTCGCGGCTGATTACGGCGAACGCCTAGCGGCCGAAGGCGAGATTTGCTGGGGCGGTATGCACAGCTGGAAAGCCATGGTGGAATTGCTCGAGTTGGTCGACCGGCCGAAACAGATTGGCTTTCAGGCCGACATGGCGCATACGCTGCTTTATGTCCTTGGCTACAACGCCCCAGAAGATGCCATCCTGCCGCCGGACTGGAATTGGTCCGATCCCGCCCGGCTCGATGCCGCCCTCCAGACACTGACCAGCGCCTTGCGCCCGTGGACGATCGATTTCCACATCGCCCAGAACGATGCCACCGTCAAAGGTTCCGGCACCCATGACAAAACGGGCCATCATTGCCTCCCAGGCGATCCGAACGGCAAACTCAATATCCCGCGACATGCGCGCTATTGGATGCGCAATGAAAAAGGAGCCTTAACCAAGGCGTTCCGTCATATCTGCTGGGACGGGTGCATGTTTGCCAATGACACCATGATGAAGCAGCAGACCTGGAACGACATCCTCGCCGCTATGATCGCTGTCCGCGACGCCCACGGTTGGACCGAGAATGGCGCCGCTGCCGGCAAAGCCAGGCGTGAAGCTAAAATCGAACTCAAGGCAAAGCGGCCGATGGCCGTCCGCCAACGACAGCCGCTGAAGAAAGCGGGCGATAAGATCCTGCGTCGAAAGCCGAGCGCTCCCCGACCGACTTCAAAGAGCAAGAAGGCGCCTGTTCGAAAGCCGCTTCCGAAAGGCCGCGGCAAAGCCGGCAAACCCGTGCCCCGCGCGGCGATGCGATCTGTCAAAATGAAGAAGGGCCGCCAGAAGTAGCTCTTCCTTGTTTTCGTCACCGGACGTGCCAAGGCCCTCACCCCGCCATTTCAAAACCAAACCATGAAAACACTCAATGTTGGTCTCATCGGCTACGGCTTTATGGGCCGGGCCCACTCAAATGCCTATCAAAAGGTCAACCATTTCTTCGACCTCGAGTACCAACCGGTCCTGAAAGCAGCTTGTGCCCGGGACGAAGGCAAGGTCAAAGCCTTTGCAGATAAGTGGGGCTACCAATCGATCGAACTGGATTGGCGCAAGCTCATCGACCGAAAGGACATCGACCTCATCGACATCTGTGTTCCGAATAATCTCCACGCCGAGATCGCCACTGCAGCGGCCAAGGCCGGCAAAATGATCCTGTGCGAAAAACCCCTCTCGATGGATGGACCCCAGGGCGAGAAGATGGTCGCGGCGGTCGAAAAGGCCAAGGTGCCGAATATGGTCTGGTATAATTATCGCCGCGTGCCAGCCGTCACCTTCGCCAAACAACTCATCGACGAAGGACGCCTCGGCCGCATCTTTCACTATCGCGCCAAGTTCCTCCAGGATTGGACCATCAGCCCGGATCTTCCTCAGGGCGGCACCGCCCTCTGGCGCCTAGACGTCAAGGCTGCGGGTTCCGGCGTTACTGGTGATTTGCTCGCCCATTGCATCGACACTGCCCTATGGCTCAACGGCTCCATCGAGAAAGTCAACGCCATTACCGAAACGTTTATTAAGGAGCGCAAACACAACCTGACCGGCAAAGTCGAGAAGGTTGGCATCGATGATGCCTGCGCGTTTCTGGCCCGGTTCAGCAACGGCGCGCTGGCGACGTTCGAATCGACACGCTATGCCCGTGGCCACAAGGCTCTCTATACCTTCGAGGTCAACGGCGAGCATGGTTCCCTCTTTTGGGACTTGCATGACCTCCATCGACTCCAGTGGTTCGATCACAAGGATGAAGGCAAGCTGCGCGGTTGGCGATCCGTCCACGTCACCGATCACGGCGGTGGCCATCCTTATATGGAAAAATGGTGGGTCCCCGGTTTGCAGATCGGCTACGAGCACAGCTTCGTCCACCAGGTGGCTGACTTCTTGAAAGGTCTTGCGGACGGCAAGCCCGCCGGACCTACCTTCAAAGACGCCCTCGAAACTCAATACGTTTGCGACGCCGTCCTGAAGTCGGCTAAGCTCGGCCAGTGGCAGAAAGTCAAGAAGCTCAAATAGCCGCGCCAGCACATCGCCTCCTGCGCGAGCCCCCGTCAATTTCGCCCCGGAGCTTTCCAGTAATCCGGCAGGTCGGACTTTGTTTCGCCCAGGATCTCCAGAATCACTCGCTTCGATTCGGGAGAAATCCGTGCGAAATCAGCGCTCGCGTCCTGTCCGCTCAGGATCTCCCAGAGGCGTCGAAAGATTTTCGCCCGGATCGCATCCGGCAGCGCATCGAAGGCCTCTGAGTAGATCACGTAGCTGCAGGGATACTTGAACAAGCGCTTTTGTAGGTCGAATTGTCGCAAGGAACGCCCTTGCTTGTCGCAAGGCCCTTGCCGCGCAAACCATTCCGCATAGCCGGATGTGCCCGCGATTGTCCCGGAAAGGGGCGCCTCCTCGATGAAAAGCAAGTACTTCAAGAACGCTTCGATGATGCTGTTCAGGTAATTGACGTGTCCATACTGCTGAAGGGCAAGGCTGGCCTGGTAATGCAGGCGGGTAAGGAAATTGTGCAGGTGTGTCTGGTGTTCCAGCACCATCAGCGCCACTAGGTCGCTCTGTGGAGTCAGGTAACGGCTGGTTTCAAAGAAACCCGACAGGTCGACCACATTGCCACCGTAACCTGGCTCTCGCGCCTGACGCTCGAACGCTGCCTGGCCGATTAAATTCCCACGATGCGTTTGGCTGCCATGCTTGCCAGTAACATACCACCCGCCCCACCGGTCGGCCAACGGGGTCCGATGGTTCACTGGCGAGATGCCTGAAGCCAAGTCGACCACCCCGTTTTCGTCGGTCATAAACGACCGGACCAGGTGGCCTGGCACTCCCATGCTCTTGGCCGAAGCATGGCATTCCAAACATTGGTCCGTCCGGACGAAGCGCGGTTTCGGCACGGCCTTTTGCTCGAGCGTATAGAAGACGCCTCCAAGCGTCGGATCGACCGCGCTAATTTCGAGCAGCGGCGAGCCGGGAATAAAGCCGATGTAAGCATCGTCGCTCATAAAGAGAGCGCGCGGCGTGTGCGGCGAGATCCGTTCCCGCTGAAAGGAAGTCTTCGAGAAAACCAGCATTTGCGAGTTGGAAGCCATACCCAACTCCCTCAGGAGCGCTGGCAGAAAACCAAAGCGCGCGTCGAAACCCAGCTCCGCCTTGCCTTGATCAAGGCGCGCTTGCAGTCGCGCGATCGGCCCGGAATCCTTCGTCTTGCTGTAGTTGATGCCTTCCTCATCAAACGGCATCATATGGCTCGCCCCCTGAAAGTCCGCGTGCGCCACCGCCGTGGCGAAGCACGAGAAAACAAAAGCCCATTTGGCCCAATCGCATCTCCGGAAGCCTCTTTTTCGGGACGCAGTCACAATCTGTTTCATCGGCATCATCTCTTCCAAGAACCGACGCGGCGGCAAACGAGCGGGTCCACGCGGGTCCGGTATGAGGTCAACCTACCTTATGATTACCGGGGAACATTGAGCTGCGTCAAATGCCGACTTGATCCAGCAAAGTTGGGCGCCGTTCTCCGCTTTGGGAATTCGGACGTTCCGGTCGCTCTCCCAGCGCGGGGTAGGGCGTCTCTCCTCCGAGAGCGCCGCTTCGGGCTAGAGACTTCGCCGATTTCCCGCGTCTCCAAGAGCGGAAAGCAAGCAAGCGGCTTGCGACGGAGCGCCAGCCCTGCCTTTAGGGCGCGAATTGGTGCTTCGGGAGGCGTTCTTCGAACTAGCGATCTGGCCTCGGTCCAGCGTCACTCTCCAACCGCAAGCAGAGCTGTTTTCACGCACCGCGCGTGAAATTTGCGCGCGCCCACGCCAGGACGGTGTTCTTGGCTGGGATTGTCTTGATTGGCGCCAGCGCATGGGCGCGGCGGCTTGATCCGCTGCCCTGCCAATGAGTTGCGCGAACTCGATCCGGTCCTCCTTTGCGGCCGCTTCGCGACCATCCGCCCAAGCGGCCGAAAATTCTCCGTCGTTCCGCACTCACTCATTGACCTCTTCGGCCCTGATGTAGGCGCTGGTACGGAACAGGCTTAATGCGCTTAGCAGGTCGGAGGCGACGGTGTGCCGCGAGGCCAATAACCGGATCGCTCGAGATGCAAAGGTGAGACGGCTTGGCTCTCGGGCGTCCTCAATGAATCGGGTCGATGCGCACGACTTTTTCCATTCTTGATTTTGGGGCGGGGACGCTGAAAGCCGCAGAGTTTGAGCTGAACGAAGCTGGGACGCTGCTGCTCAAGCGGTATGGAGTGCGTCCGCTGGGTTTGGAAGGCTCGCAGGAGAGCGCCCGGGATACGGTGCTGCGCAAAGCGATCCAGGACCTATTCGCCGAGAAAGGATTCGGCTCGCGGCGGGCCAATGTGTGCGCGCCCGGGTTTCACGTTTTCTCGAAATTCGTCAAGCTGCCCCCGGTCGACACGTCCAAAGTGACGCAGATCATCCAGTATGAGGCGCAGCAGAACGTGCCGTTTCCGCTGGAAGAGGTGGTGTGGGATTATCAAATCCTGGGGACGACGCCTAGTGGAGAACTGGAAGTGTTGTTGGTGGCGATCAAGTCCGACGTGGTGGAAGGGCTGTTTCGGACGGCCGAAGCGACCGGGCTGCGCTTGCAGTTGGTGGATGTGTCGCCGGCGGCGTTGTGCAACGCGTTTCGGTTCAATTACGGGGACCTGGAAGGGTGCACGATGTTGTTGGATATCGGGGCCAAGACGAGCAACCTGTTGTTCTTTGAGAAGGGGAAGGTCTACTCGCGCGGGATCAATATTGGAGCCAACTCGATCACGCAGGAGTTTGCCGCTGAATCGAAGCTGCGGTTCAACGAAGCGGAGAAGGTGAAGATTGCGGAGGGGTTCGTGAGTTTGGGCGGGGCGTATGAGGAGCCGGAGAACCCGCACCAGGCAGCGATCTCGAAGATAGCGCGGCAGGTGATGACGCGGCTGCACATTCAGGTGAACCAGACGATCCAGTTTTACCGTGGGCAGCAAGGGGGTTCGGCGCCGCAGCGGTTGTTTCTGGCGGGAGGGGCGTCGATCATGCCGTATACGTCGCAGTTCTTTGCGGAGAAGCTGAATATTTCGGTCGATTACTTCAATCCGTTCCGCAATGTGCAGATTGATCCGACGATCGACATTGAGGATTTGGCGAAGGTGGCGCACGGGTTTGGTGAGATTGTGGGCTTGGGGCTGAGGAACGTGGCGCAATGCCCGGTCGAGTTGAATCTGGTGCCCAAGAGCATTCGCAAACGGCAGCAATTTGACCAGAAGAAGCCCTATTTCATTGCGGCGGTGTTCAGCCTGATCCTGGTCGTGTTCGCCTATGGCTGGTTCTTCGACCGCGTCGCCCAGGTCAAAGCCTCCTCCCTGGATCAGTTCAACCGGCAATTGCAACCCCTCCTGGCCAACGAACGAAGGCTCAAGCGGCATGAAATGGAGTTGCTCCAAATTCGCGAGCGAGGCGATGCGCTCCGAGGCTGGCTGCGCGGCCGTCTGCATTGGCCGGATGTGTTGGCCGAACTCCGCCGCCTCCTGTTAGCCACGGAAACCAGCCTCGAAGAAGACCTGGCAGGGCAAAAGGTTGGGATCTGGATTGAGCAATTTGGCACCAATGCTCTCGCCATGCCGGACGGTGTCGACTCCAACGGCTCGCTCGTGCCGGGCGGATTCATCGCGCACCCCGACTACCGGCGGCGCTATCTCCAGGCGGAGGCGCCTCCAGCGCAACGGCCGCAACCCAGCCACCGGGAGAACATCCCGATCGTGTTTCGGGCCACCAACCTGAATCGCCCCGCAAACAGCGCCGCGAACAGCACGCTGGCCTTCGCTGTGCAGGCCGCTCTGCAATCAAGTCCCTTTTTTGACCCCGTTGAGACTCACTTGACCGGCTTGCTGGAGGAAGCCGGTCCGCAGGATAAGACCTTTACTTTTCAGATGGTGCTGGCCGTCCGTCCGCCAACCTCGGACCGGGTCGTGGCCCAACCCAGGTGAATTGGGGGGGGTATGAAGTGGCTGCAACACAATGTGTTTTCGGCAATCGCGCTGATCGTCGTGTGCGGCGCCTTGTCCCTGGCCTTCGTCTTCCTGACTGGCCGTCTCGCTCGACAGCGGCAAATCTCCCGCGCGCTTGTCCATGCAACCCAGGATCTCGAACGGCTGATGTTGCGCGATCCAGGGCCCACGCCTGCGAATATCCAGGCGGCTCGGAGGGAAGGGGAGCGGGTGCGGCAGTTCGTTGGCCAGGTTGAGAAGCATTTTGCGTCCGCCGAATATCCGTCCGACTTGAACAACATGACTCTCCGCGCGTATCTGGACACCACCATCGGCCGCTTGCGAGCCCAAGCCCATCTCGCTGGGGTGGAGATACCGACGAACTACTGGTTCGGCTTCGAAGCGCAGAAGGGGACGGTTGACTTTTCGAGCGGCAGCTTGCAGCCGTTGGCGCTCGAAGTGGCCGAGGTTAACACCGTTTGTCACGTGCTGTTTGATGCAAAGGTGAATGCGTTGGAGGGCATTAAGCGCGTGCCGGTCGTTCCTGACGAAGCGGAGGCGGGTGGCGACTTTCTCCAGACGACGGCGACGACGAATGCGACTGCCATCTTGGTGCCTTACGAAATCACCTTTCAAGGCTTTAGTTCCGAGCTGGCTGCGGTGTTGGACGGAGTGGCGCGTTTGCCCCAATGCTTCATCGTGACGAACCTGGTGGTTAGCCCCGTAGAAAAAGCACGAGCTCAGCCTGAAACCGTCAACGCCTACCGTTTACTCCCTCCTGCGCATGACGGGCCGCCTGTCCGGAATGATCGGCTCCATCCTTGGCCCTTGGCCAAACGGCCGCCAGTGGCAGTTCCTCCGCCAACTGGCCCAGCTCCTTTCCTTTCGGAGAAGCTGCTTCAATTCACGGTTTCCATCCAATCCGTTCGCCTGCGCCATCCGGAGCACTGGCAGACCGCCGTAACAGCCACGTCACGGCGTCTACGCTAGAAATGAAACGGTTTCGACCGTTCGGTCCTCTCGCGCCCCCAGAGGAACCTATCGGTTCGGGTCACACTCGGATGCGACCTGGATATGGACCGCGTTATCTTCGTGTATAGTCCGAATCGAAGAGAGGAGGCCACCCGATGCGGGACATTGACAGCCCTGGCTGGTTGTCCCTAAGGTTCGCCATCCACGAGTCCGACGGATCCTATGAGTCAGAATCCAGCTTTAACAGTAGGCGGCGCCATCGCGGCCGTGATGCTTCTCCTGACCGCCTGCGGCCAAAAAACGGAAACGCCCATCGCCGGCACGGCCGGCCATGCTGCCAAAACCAAGGTCACGATCGCGATGCTGCCGAAGTTGATCAATATCGATTACTTTGACGCCTGCAAACGCGGGGCCAGCAAGGCTGCCGAAGAGCTCGGCGTTACGCTCATTTATGACGGGCCCACTGAACCAAGCGGGTCAGAACAGAACAAGTTTTTCGACACCTGGACGCGTCAGGGGGTGCAAGCCATTTGCGTGGCACCTAACCAGCCGAAAACCATCCGGCGCTTCGTGGAGAAGGCCCAAGCCCAAGGCATCAAAGTGTTGACCTGGGACAGCGACGCCCCGGAAAGCGGCCGCGACCTGTTTGTCAACCAGGTGGATGAGAAGACACTCGGAGAACGATTGATCGATGATCTGGCCCAGCAGATGGGGGAGGAAGGCGAATGGGCCATCGCTATCGCCAGCTTGGATGCCGCCAATCTAAACATCTGGCGTCATTTTGCCGAAGCCCGCGCCATGGAGAAGTACCCGCGCTTGAAGTTGGTTGCCACCGAGGTCACCAAAGAAGACGAAAACTTCGCCCGCCAAAAGGTCGAGACTCTGCTGAACGCATACCCAAATTTGAAGGGGATTGTGGCCTTCGATTCCAATTCGGTCCCGGGCGCTTCCGAAGCGGTTAAGCGCGCCGGCAAAATCGGCAAGGTGGCGATTGTGGGTAATTCGACCCCTGGCAAGATGCGGCCTTATATCAAGGAAGGGGTGCTGCAATCGTTTTACCTCTGGGACCCGCGGGCTCTGGGAGCTCTCACTGTCCGCCTGGCCCAGGTCCTGGTGGCGGGACAACCCCTCCAGGATGGCATGGAGATTCCGGGCTATGGCAAATTGGTCCTGCGCAAAGATGATCCCAAAGTCGTCATCATGGCTGAGCCGATTCGCTTTACAAAGGACAACATCGACCAGTTCGACTTCGGTATTTGAGCAAGGGGCAGAAGCGTGGCTGCTCCTTGTGGCAGCGGCACGGGTAGATTAGCTCTCCGCGCGCACGCGCCCACAGCGGGATAGGTCATTACCTAAAACGCGCTCTCCGAACGTGAAGGCAGCGGGCTGCGATGTCCGCCGAAGGCGGACGCGTTGCTCTGGAAGCGCGGCAGACCCTTTCGGCTCACGGAAACAGGCCGCGGACTCGTTTGGCTTCCTGGACACGTTTGACGCCAAGGCTCAAGGCGGCCAGGCGCATCGAGATCTTCTGCTTGCGGCTGAGCGTCAAGGTTTGCATATAAGCCGTCTCCAGGATGCGGAAGAGCTTGTCGACCACTTCCGTCTCTGTCCAAAAGAAGCTCTGCAGGTCTTGGACCCATTCGAAGTAAGAAACGACGACGCCGCCGGCGTTGCACAGGATATCGGGTATCACGAAGACGTTGTCGCGCTCCGCCAGGATGCGATCGGCTTCGGGGGTTGTCGGACCGTTGGCAGCTTCGGCCAGAATGCGGCAATTGATCCGGCCCGCGTTTTCCGCGGTGATCTGGCGTTCGAGCGCGGCCGGTACGAGGACATCGCAGGGAGTCGTGAGCAACTGCTGGTTGGTGATTGCTTCGGCGTCGGGGAAACCGACGACCGACTTATGGTCGCTGGCATGCTTTTCCAGCTTCCATATATCCAGGCCCTTGGGGTTATAGATGCCTCCGCCAACATCGCTGACCCCAATGACTTTGGCGCCGTACTTGGCCAACGAATAAGCAGCGACCGACCCGACATTGCCGAACCCTTGGACGATGGCAGTCGCTCCGCTCATCTCCAAGCCGAGCGTGTCCATCGCGCGATTGATGAGATAACCGACTCCACGGCCGGTGGCTTCCCGTCGTCCGAGCGATCCGCCCAGGACAACTGGCTTCCCTGTGACAATGCTCGGGACGCTGTGTCCAGCGTGCACCGAATAGGTGTCCATCATCCATGCCATCGTCTGCTCATTCGTGCCCAGGTCGGGCGCCATGACATCCACTTGGGGGCCGATGAACGGAATCATTTCCTGGGTATAGCGGCGTGTCAGGCGCTCCAGTTCACCAATCGAGAGACCGCTCGGATCGCAGGAAATCCCACCTTTCGCTCCGCCGTAGGGCAGTCCTGCAAGGGCGCATTTCCAACTCATCCACATCGCCAAGGCTGCGACTTCGCCGAGGGTGACTTCCGGATGATACCGCAGGCCGCCTTTGCTCGGGCCGAGACTGAGGTGATGCTGCACCCGGTAGCCGGCGAAAACCTGTGTGCTGCCATCATCCCGCCGCACCGGCAGCGCGACGGTCATCGACCGTTTGGGGAACTTCAGACGCTCTCGTTCAAAATCGGATATCTGCAGGTAGTCGGCGACGGTGTCGAATTGCTGACAGGCCATGCGGAAGGTCGGATGATCGTAGATGTCCACCGCGGGAGTTTACTCGACGATGCGAGGGCGGGAAATCCTTTTGCTGAACCAGGATGCGCCGTAGATTGGGCAGGTCATGGCCGAAACGCTCCTGGTCAATGAGATCTATTTGAGTTTGCAGGGCGAAAGCACCTTCGCAGGCTTGCCGTGCATTTTTGTGCGAATGACCGGCTGCGACTTGCGCTGCTCGTATTGCGATACCGCCTACGCTTTCAAGCAAGGACACAAGCTCTCCATCCCCGCGGTTCTGGCTGAAATCGATCGGCTCGCTCTGCCATTTACGAAGCCCGCTGCGGGCGCCCCCCGATGGCCACTCGTCGAATTGACAGGAGGTGAGCCGTTGTTGCAGCGCCTTGCCATTGATCTGATGAAACAACTGTGCGATCGCGGATTCAAGGTGCTGGTGGAGACGAGCGGCGCCCATGACGTCACTCCGGTTGACGACCGGGTTCACCGGATCATCGATCTGAAATGCCCCAGCAGCGGAGAGGTGAGCCGAAATCGCTATGCGAATCTCCTTCACCTGCGATCCAGCGACGAAATCAAGTTCGTGATCGCGACCTGGCAGGACTATGCCTGGGCCAAGACGGTGATTGCTGAGCATCGGCTGTCTGAAAAGTGCGCGGTGCTCTTATCCTGGGCCGCCCCACTGACCGATGAACAGCGAGACCCATCCTTAAAGACGGTTCCTGCCGGCCAAAGTCCGATGACTCGGCGCGAACTTGCGGAACAGATCGTAGCGGACGCTCTGCCAGTCCGGTTCCAGGTCCAAATGCATAAGGTTATCTGGGCTCCGGACGCCCGTGGCGTTTAGCCATTCGAACCGTGCAGCCCACAACCAAACAGATCCTGCGGCTCCTGCAGCGCTTTGAATCTCGCAACGTGACGTTCATCGATCCAGATGGGTCTTGGCCAATCGTCTGGTCTCGGGCGAATGGCACCTCCGTTTGGGATGCGGAAGGGCGAAAATATCTGGACCTGACCGCTGCCTTTGGGGTGGCGGCGGCCGGCCACGCGAATCCACGGGTAGTGAGGGCCGGCTGCGTCCAGATGAAGCGACTGCTCCATGCGATGGGCGACGTCCATCCTCATGCGTTGAAAGCGGCATTGGCGGCCAGGCTGAGCGCCCTGACATTCGAACGATGGTCGCGCAAGCAATCCGCGTCCACCGGCCGAAGGCTGGAGGGGAAAGTAATTTTCTGCAACTCTGGGTTCGAGGCGGTCGAAGCGGCATTGAAAACAGCGATTCTGGTGACTGGCCGCCGCGAGGTGATTGCGTTCAAAGGGGCGTATCATGGCTTAGGCTACGGGGCGTTGAACGTGACCCACCGGGCGCATTTCCGGGAACCGTTTCAGCGACAGTTAGCTGGTTTTGGTCATTTTCTCGATTTCCCAACTGAGACGACCAGCCTGACGCGATTAGAGCAGAGGCTCGAAGATGTGATGGGCCGAAACGCCATAGGTGCTGTGCTGGTGGAACCGATCCAAACTCGCGGCGGAATTCACGTCCCTCCGCCGGGCTTCTTGCCGCTGCTCCGCCGGTTGTGCGCCGAGATGGGGGCGTTGCTGGTTTCGACGACCATACCGATTCGGCCGCACCGGGAGCTGGTCGGCCTGCGAACACGCCGGGGTGGTTCCGGACATCATCTGCCTCGGCAAAGCGCTGACGGGAGGGTTTCCTTGTCTGTCTGCGTTGGCAACGCCGTGTTGATGGACAGAGCGTGGCCACCTAGCCATGGGGAAGCGATCCATACCAGCACCTTTCTGGGGCATCCGGTTGGCTGTGCCATGGCGCTGGCCCAAATCAATGAGATAAACACCCGACGGCTCCCGAAACGGGCGCGCGAAATAGGCCGTCTCTTACGGAACATCTTGGCCGACCTCAAGGCGCCGGACGGTTTCTCCTTTCGAGTGAAGGGGATGGGTTTGCTTGTGGGCCTTGAAATCACTACGAAAAGTGGGCGTCCGGCGACGGAGAAGGCCTTAAGCCTGCTCAAGGGAATGCTGCGGGAGGGGATGATCCTGTTGCCGGAAGGCGAAGCGGCGAACGTTCTGGCATTTACCCCTCCGTTGACGATTACTGAAAAGGAGGTGAAGAAGGCGGGGGCTGTCTTAAAACGACTCCTGACACTGTCCTGAAGTCGGACTGGAAGGGGTCAAGAATCCCGACCGCTGTGGGGGGCGTCAGTCGTTCAAGGCGGGCTTATCCCGAAGGGATCGATGGCGAAGTTCGTTCCGCAAAAGGATCAGGTAGTAACCGGGCTTCTTCTGGCTGATATGGCTGGAAAAGTGCCGAAAATCCAAACGGGAAAGAAACTGGGCTGTCTCACGCTGCACTGAATCATCCCTCTTGCTTTGCCACGGGGACGCAGCCTCCGGGCTTGGCTGCTGGTGATGATTTATCATTTGCATAACGCCTGCTGCTTTAGCAAATTCCAGTCCAACGAGGTTATTGTCTAGTAAAATGGGCTACGAAAAAATACGTCGCATCGGGTCAGGGAATTGTTTACCCCGTAAATACGGTCATTTCTACGGCCGCTTGCCCTTTCCGTCCAAAAGCTGCTGATAAGCAGCCCGCCAGCGATTCGAATGAATCTTTCGGAGATCAAGGCAGTTCTCAATCGGCAAAAAATACAGCTTTCGAAGTCGCTGGGGCAAAATTTCCTCCACGACCACCACCAACTCCAGCGAATCGTCGGCCAAGCAGAAGTCTCCAGCGCTGATCAAATCCTGGAAATCGGTCCAGGCCTGGGGGCATTAACCCATCTCTTGTTGGAAAAGAACCCACACTGGCTGGCTTTGGAGACGGATCAGCGCCTGTTCGATTCGCTTCGTAACAGCTTGGGAAACAAGGAACGACTCCACCTTCAAAACGAAGATGCTCTCGATTACTTGCGACGCTCCCAGACCGATTGGTCCAATTGGAAGGTCGTCTCGAATCTCCCTTATTCCGTCGCTTCTCCCATACTCGTGGAATTGGCCCAATTGGCCCGTCCCCCTGCCCTCATCGTCGTCACGTTGCAGCTGGAGGTTGCCGAGCGCTTGATGGCCCAGGCCGGAGACGATGCCTACGGGGTTTTGAGCCTGCTTGTTCAAGTGCGCTATGAGCCAAGAGCCTCGTTCAAGATTCCGGCAAGCTGCTTCTTTCCCATCCCAGGCGTGGATTCCGCTTGCGTCACGCTGGGGCGACGCTCCAGCCTCTTGTTGGGGCTCGAACAGCTCCGCCCATTTACCAAGATAGTGAAGCGGGCATTTTCCCAACGGCGGAAGATGATGATGAAATTGCTCAAAGCGGATTGGCCGCTCAGCAGGCTAACCGAAGCTTTTGCGGCGACCGGAATCGGGGCGCAGGCGCGCGCCGAAACCGTGACTCTGGAACAGTTCGTTGAGTTGACCAGGCTCCTGACTCTATGACCCCCCTGCCAAACACCGCTGATGAGATGTTTGACGTGGTCGACGAGCACGACCGAGTCATCGAGAGGCGCCGGCGTGGCGACGTCCATCGGCTTGGCTTGCGCCACCGAGCAGTCCATGTCCTCATCTTCAACCAACGCGGAGAGCTTTTTCTTCAGAAGCGCTCCCGGTTGAAAGATTGCTCGCCAGGAGCCTGGGATTCCTCCGCATCCGGGCATCTCGCGCCCGGCGAAGAATACGACGCCTGCGCCGTCAGAGAAGTTGGTGAAGAACTCGGATACAGACTGCCTAACGTCCCGGAGCGTCTGTTCAAGATCGATGCCTGCGCCGCGACGGGGCAGGAGTTTGTTTGGGTTTACCGATGCCAGGCTGAGGGCCCGTTTATCCTGCAACCTGAGGAGATCGAGACGGGTGGCTGGTTCGCCTCGGATCGAATTACAGCATGGATCGAAGAACGGCCCACGGAATTTGCGCATGGATTTGTTCTGATTTGGCGAATGCTGGCGATCTGAGGGTTGCGGGGGGGCCGAGAGCGCTCCTTTTCCTATCAAGCTAATGCGAAGGATTCGGCAAATTGCTGCGCATTTGGCTCGGTTTTCGCAAGTGCCTCGTTCCGGCCATCTTCCAAACGAAAATGTGACGCCCTAATTTTGCCTACCACGGAACGCCCTGCCCACCTCGGTTCGCATGTAGTGAAAAAGGTACTGCTGTGCATAGCCGGAATAGGGGCCGAAATACGTCTGCGTGAAGCGGGACAATCGCCTCGGATCCACTCGTCTCTTGGGAAAGTAAAGCTGGCGTAGGGCTTTGGTCACCCACACATCCACCGGAAACGCTTCTTGAAATCCGTACGCGAACAGCAGCACACAATTGGCGATTTTCTCGCCGACGCCAGGTAACTCGACCAGGCTCTGCCGAGCCTTGGATGAACTCAATCCGCCGAGCCTCTCGAGGTCGAGGTGACCGGCAGCAACGGCGGTGGCGGCGCTGCGAAGGTAAGGCGCCCGGAATCCCATTTTGCAGAGCCGCAGATCCGACTCCGGGACCTGTGACAATACTTGCGCCGTCGGGAAGGAGAACTGCCGGCTATTGCCGGCGGGCACAGCCACTGGTTGACCAAAGCGTTCACACAACAACCCAATAATCTGCTGAATCTGGACGATTTGTTTGGTGGACGAGAGAATGAAAGAGGCGAGACATTCCCACGGATCCTGGCGGAGCAAGCGGAGACCTCGACAGGCCTGGACTGCTCGCCGCATCGGTTCATCGGCTGGAAAGGCCAGGAGGACGTCGTCCAAATTGACGTGGATCTGCAAATAGTCCTCCAGCCAAGTCCACGAGGGAACCTCTTCAAGTGTCTCGGCCTGGATGCCTTCCGGCAATTGAGTGAGTCGCGCCCAGCGGTTGCGGAGCACGCCCTCCCAACTGCCCTTTTGGGGCCGCCAGCGAAAGGCTTGTCCGGAACTCAGCGTGCCGGCGAGATCGTAGTGGCAAACAGGCCAGAGCTTCTGATATGGGGTCTGAACGCTACCGCAGATCCCGGCAGGCAAAGAGCTGGATTCGGTGCAAGACACGATTTCGATAAACAATATCCCGAGTTCCCAGCGGGGTCACGGAAGCAAATGCCTGTCGCAAACTCTCGGGAGGCGTCGATTCGTCCCGGTCAACCGGACCGACAAAGATGGCGTTCTGTCCTTTCCGATTTTGATAGCCCGGCCAGAAGTAGAACTGGTTCCTCGGTTCCGGAGCGGTCAGGTAATAAACGAGCGGACGATCCGGCACGCCGGAACGGGCCTCGGGAATATAGAAGGTGAGCAAGGACGTCGTCCCGTAATGGCTCCCAATGACGAACGTGGGCTTGCCTTCGGCCAACAGCTCGGTTCTGACTTGGTTCACCGCTCTGGCCATCTCCGACCAGCCCAGAACGCGGCGGTGCGGATCAAGGTTGACCGGCAGCGGCGTGCCGGCAAGTTTGCCGATAATACGGGTATCGTGAAGCGGAACGACCACCAACCATCCCAGGGCGAACCCGGCCAGAAGCCCGTGCCGCGCGTAGGCAGCGCCTTGCTGCAGTTTCCCTTGCCAGTAGATGAGGGTCAGGCACAGCAGCGGAATAATCGCCGGTGCAATCCAGTTCGGCTGCACTCTAGCTCGAAGGGTGTAAATGAGGTAGAACAGAACCAACGGCCCTCCCATAGTGAAAAGGTAAACCGCGAAGCGATCACGAACTGGCCTCCGCCAGAAATCCACCGCAGCCCAAAGCATCGCGACGAAAAAAACCGGATTCAGGAGCACCGCCTCCGCCAGCACGAAGTCGGTGATGAAACGAAGCGTCGGTTGCCATTTCGAATCGAGCCCGCCTCGAGTGGCCAGGTGAACCAGAGTGATCCAGCCGTTCTGCCAGTTCCAGATTACCACCGGTAGCAACAGGATCAGACTGATCAACATCGCGAGATACGGCCCAGGCCGACGCAGTTGCTTCCTCGCCGACGGACAAAACAGGAAGAACATGCCCCAGCACAACCATTGAAAAAGGGCGATGTATTTGCTCAAACAGCCCAGGCCAACCCATACCCCAGTCCAGAGCCAGGCGCGCGTGGAGTCCATTTGCACCGCCTTCCATCCACTCACCAGCGCCGCGATCCAGAACAAAACCGAGAGAGAATCAATCGTCATGAGTGTGGCCCCAGCCATCAACATCGGCACGGCCGTGGTCGCGAGAACCGAGAGACACGCGACCATGCCATTGGCTTCGCGCGCGAGCAGGCGCAGCACCAGGACGCTCGCCACCGCTGCCAAGATGGGCGAGAAGAAACGAATGCCGAAAGCCGTGTCGCCCCAGAGGGCCGTGCCGAGGAACTGGGTATAGGCGATCAGCGGCGGCTTGCTGTAGTAGGAAAGCGCAAGATGCTTTGACCAGAGCCATTGATAGGCTTCGTCTTCGCTTAGCTGAATCTTGCCCGTGGCCAGATAGCCCAAGTGCCCCAGCAAAATGATGCCGATCAGCACGTAGCCTAGTCGGACCCAATGGCCGTCCGCGGTGAGCTCTGAACGGACTGCAGCGGGCGGTGCGGAGATCGGAGCTGTTCTGTCATCGCTGGTGTGGCGGTTGGCGGATTGTTGGGGGACAAGACAGACAGGCGCGGTCGGGTTGATTAAAGAGGGCAGGGCAGCATACCAGAGTGGAAACCAGCGGCGGCCCGCGAATCGCCAAAGGGCGTCGGCGCCGCAGATGATCGCGAGGGAGTAAGTGATTCCCAAGAGCGCGCCGACGAGAACGTCGCCCGGGTAATGGACGCCAAGGTACATCCGCGAAAAAGCCTCCATCAGCGCCATCGGAAGCATGAACCAGATCGTCCGGCGGTAATAGATGAATGCGACCACCATCGCCGCGAACCAGTTGGCCGCATGTCCGGAAGGCATGCTCGCACTTTCAGTTCGCCCGACGAGCAGGTAGATATCCGGCATGGCAATGAACGGCCGTGGCCGCGCAATCGCCTTCTTCATCGAGTTCACAATCACGGGATCGCCGATGACAAATGTCAGAAGGAGAAAAAACACCAGCAACCTGGCCCGGAGCCCGCCCGTCCAAAGCATCCAGATCCCTAAAATCGCCAGGACCGGAGCAAAGAGAACATTCGAGTTGAAGAAGGGGACAACGGCGTCAAAGAAGTCATTCTTGTCCTGTCGGATAAAGCGAAACAGAGAGGCATCGAGCGAGGCCAGACTTTCCATTCGATTACGCGATTGGGCGTTATCCAAAGAAGCAACCAAGCCCTGGGAAAAGATCGGCCGCTGCTGCCACGTCAATAAACCACCAGGGAACGGACAGGAAGGCCGGCCAAGCGCTCGCGCCCTTTCAGGAACGCCAGTTCGATAAAGAAGGTAACTTCGACGATTTGGGCGCCCACTTTCTGAACCAGGGCTGCTGCGGCGGCGGCTGTCCCTCCGGTAGCCAGGAGGTCGTCGATAATCAACGCCCGGGTTCCTGGTTTAAGCGCGTCGGTATGAATCGCCACCGTGTTCGTGCCGTATTCCAAGTCGTAACTTTGCTCGTGCGTCGCGTAGGGCAACTTGCCTTTCTTGCGGATTGGGACGAAGCCGGCGCGGAGCTTGAGAGCCGCCGCGGCCGCGAAGATAAAACCGCGAGCGTCAATTCCGACGACGGTGTCGATGGAACCTGGAGCCACGTTGGCCGTTAGCAGGTCAATGCATCCGGCGAAGAGGCGTGCGTCCGCCAGCACAGGGGTGATGTCTTTGAATTGAATGCCCGGCTTGGGAAAGTCGGGAATGTTCCGAACCACGGACGCGAGGTCAGCCGCGGATAACTCTGGTTTTCTCATCGATGCGCCTCTTGACGGAAGGAGGGCGGCTTACTTTTGGACCGCTTCCAGCTTCTCGATCATTTTGCGCAGTTTGTTTAGAGCAATGTTCTGGATTTGGCGAACTCTTTCGCGTGTCACTCCGAACTTCTCCCCCACTTCCTCGAGAGTTTTTTCGGTTCCGCCATCCAAGCCGAAGCGATACCGTAGAATGGTCGCTTCCCTCGGGTCGAGGGTTTTGATCATCTCGTGGAGCATCTTGTTGACGGTTTTCTCTTCCAACTGCTCGTAGGGCGTGTCGGCGTTCTCGTCCTGCACGACCTCGGCAAAGTTGTTCGAATCATCGTCTCCAATAGGGGCATCCAACGAAGCCGGCCGGATGGCTGCGGTCCTCAATTGCGCCACGCGAGCGGCCGAGATGCCTAACTCCTCGCCAAGTTCTTCGTCGGTCGGCTCGCGTCCGAATTCCTCCTGCAACTTCATCGCCGTCCGGCGCATCTTCGAAATCTTGTCAACCAGATGGACGGGGAGCCGGATTGTTTTGGACTGGTTGGCGAGGGCGCGCTTGATAGACTGCTTGATCCACCATGAGCCGTAAGTGGAGAGTTTGCCGCCCTTGGCTGGATCGAAGCGCTCCACGGCCTTCATCAAGCCGATATTGCCTTCATTGATCAGATCGAGCAGGGGCAAACCCAGCCCTTCGTAATCGTGGGCAATTTTGACGACCAATCGAAGGTTGGCCTTGATCATCTGCTCGCGCGCCTTCTTGTCGGCCTTCTTAATGCGCGCAGCCAGGTCGATTTCTTCCTGCGGCGTCAACAGCCGCACCTGCCCGATTTCTCGAAGGTACAGTTTAATGGCTGTATCGGCATCGTAAGAGGTCCGTTCCTTGAGATTAGGAAGACCCAAGTCGGCATCTCTTGGCACGCTTGGTTCCTCCAAGTCGATCGATTCGCCATTGGGAGCCTTGCCGTTGGAAGGTGTCTCTTTGAGCGGTTCACGGTCTCCGTTAGCCTGCACGCTGTGGGTCGGTTCCTCCGCTGGAACGGGAGCCATCGGCTTCGGCCGCAGACCGCGGAGGGCAAGCGATAGCCTTTTAGCCCCAGCAGCCTCTCCGACCGGCTTTACCACGCGGGCTTTCTTGGCCAACTTTGATGGTTTGCTCTTGGTCGCCATACTTTGATCAACACCGTATCGGCTTGCTTGGTCGCACCGCGCGAAGGCTTGGAGCACCTCAATCACGCTCTCCAGCTCTGGCAATCATAATAAAATGCAAAAGGTCAAACACGGAGGCGACCAGGGCGGCGACGTATGTCAACGCCGCCGCACTTAAGACCCGGCTGACGGCCCCGACCTCTTTCCCTTGGACAAGGCCCAAGCGAACCAGTTGTTCTTTGGCCCTTCGGCTGGCGTCGAATTCAACCGGAAGAGTGATCAGCTGAAACAGCGTAATAACAGAAAAGGCGATGATGGCCGGCCAAACGAGCTTGGTTAAATGCAGGAACATGGCCAATATCATGATCCAGAACACGGCTTGGCTTGCGAAGTTGGTGACTGGGACCAAGGCCATCCGCAGATGGAGAGGCGCATAGGCAACTTTGTGCTGCAGGGCGTGGCCAGCCTCGTGAGCGGCAACTCCCACGGCTGCAATCGACCGCCCGTGAAAGTTGTCCGAAGAAAGGAATAAGGCCTTCTTGGTTGGATCATAATGGTCTGAAAGGCGGCCCCCCACTTCCTGCACGGGAACCTCGGAAAGCCCGGCGCTGTCCAGGATTTCCCTGGCAGCTTCCGCCCCTGACAAGCCGCTTTCATTCGGGACGCGAATGAACCGGTTGTAGGTCCCCGTGAGCTTGAATTGAGCGTATAAGCCCAAGAGCAGGCCCGGCAGAAAAAACCACCAATATTGGTCTAAGATGAGCACCGCTAGCATATGATCAACTTCGAGCTATTTTCGAGTTCCCCATCCTTGTCAGGACCGTTCGAACCCCGCCAAGGTTACGACATCTCAGCTTCTAGAATCCAGCTACCCCTCGTTTTCAGCCAAAATAGTGCCAAACCAGGATTTGACAAATCTTTGGGCGCTTCGCTCAATAAGGTTTTGAGGTGTGCCAAACCGGCTCAGTCCCCGGCTCATTCCGACTCGGGACAAGGCACACTCGAGCGGCTGTTCACAACGTGGCCCGACGGCGCCGACCAGCTTCACCGCCGCTTTCCAGAAATGGAATGAAGGCAAAAAACTCGCTCGGTCGTCAATGCAGAACGGTAGGGGATAAAAAATAGAGGCGACCAGCTTGGATCTTTGGAAGTTGAAACCCAAAGTCGACCTTGACGCCGCTCCCGTCAGACTTCCCGAACAAACTCAAAAAATTTCCCAGACCGAATGGCTCTTGATAGCGAACCAGGTTGGCATCGGGTATTTTGGCCAATTTGCGGGCTCTCTGCACGGCGGCATCAAAACCGCCCAACTCGTCCACGAAACCCAAGTCGAAGGCCTGCCGACCTGTGAGCACGCGTCCGTCCGCGTAATCTTTCCAGTTGGAAGCCAAGACCTTCCCTTCGCCTTTATTTTCTTTTTTGGCCCGGTCTCGACCAGCCTGCACGACAGCGACGAACTTGGAATAGGTCTCGTCGATCATGGATTGAATCATCCTTTGCTCTTCCGGGTCGATCTCCTCCGGCTTTTTCGATCCGCGAAGCATGTCTTTAAATCGGCCGCTCTTGAACACTTGTGGGTATACGCCAACCTTGTCGAGCAACCCACGATAGTTAAAGGTGCTCATGATGACCCCAATGCTGCCGGTCATGGTCAGTTCATTGGCGATAATCCACTGACAGGGGGCGGACACGTAGTAACCTCCTGACGCGCCGAGGCCACCCATAGCCGCCACCACCGGTTTACGGTGCTTTTCTTGAAAATCTAATAATGCGCGTGAAATATCGTCGGAAGCCAAGACCTCGCCGCCTGGTGAATCCACTTTGAGGATGACCGCATGAACATCCTCGTCCCTGGCCGCCATTTTCAGTTGATCTTCAATCAGATCAACCATGTTGCGCCCGCGGTGGCCGACGGACATGCTGGTGATAATCCCCTCCACATCGATGATCGCCACCTTGTTGTTGGAACCGTTGCTCTCGACGGTCACCTCTTCGAGCCATCGGCCTGTTTGGCGCCCAGTCCGGCCCAGCGACCAGCCTAGACTGCTTTGAGCCATCACAATCAAAACCAGCCCGCCAATCAAGATGACTAAAACGTGGCAAAACACCACCAACCAACTACATCCGCGCCGGCCACCCGCTGCGCCGGCGGCGGCGTGATGACGCGGGCGGCGCGGAACTACACCGAGGTGGATCGCCTTCCAAGGTGAAGGGCACGCTGGGGTCTCGGGCAAGTCTGGGCCACCCAGTGATCGGCGAAACCTATCCAGGCGGACCTACGACTCGAAGATCAACGCTGGTTTTCATCTCGAAGGCATGATCCTCGGCGCGACCTTCACCGAGATGCGCGCTGAAGCAGTGTTGCAGTCGGCTCGTAACCTGGTTGACCAACGCGCCAACGTTGCTCTACCTGTCGGCAGGCCTGATGATGATTCAGCTCCGTGAGCTGATGCGTGCTGGCCGACTCGACCTGGGTACTCGGCAAGTCCTCTGCAGGATCGCACCACTTCTTCGAGTGCGATTGGGTAGACATTGACGCCGCGCACGATGACCATGTCATCTACCCTGCCCAAAATCCCGCCTTCCAAAACCAAATCGGGGCGGCCACAGGAACAGGCAAGCCCTTTCGGCCTTTGTTCGCTTTTCACCAAGTCGCCGGTGCGGTAGCGCAGCAACGGAGAGCCGAGGCGTCCAAAATTTGTCAGGACCAGCTCGCCCTGGCTGCCGGGGGCGACGGTCGATCCGCTGACGGGGTCGATCACCTCCGCGAGATAGGCATCCTCCATGACGTGCAAGCAGCCCGGTCGAAGAGGGTACCGCGCGACGGGTCCCGTCTCGGTCACGCCATGATGATCGAATACGCGCGCGCCCGGCCAGAGGCTTTCCAGTCGGGCGCGGGTGGCTGGAATGCCGTCGCCGCCGGCTTCACCGGCTACACCGGTAGCGGATCTGGCTGCCCGCCAGCGCGATCCTTTCAACCGCCGTATTTCAGCGAGGTGGAGCGCATAGGTAGGCGTGCAGCATAGGATCGTCGCCTGAGTGTCCAGAACTGTGCAACCGGGCCACGCTGCTGAGCCCTGCGGGAAGACAGAGAGCTCCCAGCTGAGCTGCCGCTTCAAAGGCAAGCCAAAAGCTGAGCAAAACGGCTAAAGAAAAGGCAAAACGCGACGCGGTCTTAAACCCATACACTAGCAGCGTCTCGGCACTTTGTGCCAGCGTCGACCATCCAACTCCAGCTGTCCTCCGTATCCAGCCAACGGAGAGGTTGAGCCAGTTCCACTCGTTCAGATGCGCATTCGAGTGTAACGGGAAAGCGGAAAGTCAGATTGGTGCCAAAGGAGATGTAGTACCTGATCCTGCACCAGCTCGGCTCGGTTGTAAACGGAAATGCGGCAAACTCCTCTAATCTGGTGATCCTCTGCGGGACGTTGGTCTGCAGCTTATGCGCATAAAACCGGTTGTCGGTCCCAATCGCATCGAGAAGCTCCTGGAGCCTGTCGACGCGATACGTCGCCAGCTCTCTTGCTGCATTTGGCGTCTGGTCGTCCGACTTGCACATGGCGATGAATTGGCGGAAGCCTCGAGACAGAGAGCACAGCCTTCCGCCGACTGCGGCGAGCGACTGCCCGGAGATGCTCTGACGACTAGCGCTTTGGCTGCGCCAGCTGGAGCAGCGGAGGTCAGTGGGCTTTGCCGGTAAAGGAGCGGGTTTGTAAAAACGTGAGCTGAGACAACCGCCCAATGCCGCGAGCATGATCCCAAGAACGAACTGGGGCCGCAATGTGCCCCAGCCGCCCGCCGGCGGATGCAACCACAAGGAGTAAAGGGGGCATTGACGACCGGTGCGCCCGCGAAGACGATCGACATGACGGTATGGACCGCCTTGGCGGCCGAAGGCGAGCAAGACCCTGAAAAGCCCTGATGGCGCCAACGATCCCGGCAACCAGGGACCAAACCATGCTCACCGGATATGCCCAATCGCCTTTGCCACCAGCAGAAGCAGGGGCGCGGACCGTTGTCAGGAAATAGGCAATACCAACGAAGAGGAATGCCTTGTAGCGTCCGTTGACCGGGTCGCCCATGGCCATTTGTCCCGTATGAAGAAAGACCCCGTAAACACCCCAGGAAGCAACGGTCAAGAGCGAGGTATCAGCTTGCGGCAAGCCCGGCTAGCCAGTTTGAATTGCTCACGACTACGGTGACGGCAGTCACCAAACCGGTGTCCACAAGAGATCAGGTCGTAGTGGCATCGAAGCAGCAGGCAAGTGCGTTTGAACTGGTTACCTTCGAGATGAAGGATTATGCCTGCCGCACTCGATTTATCGCATTTGGACACGGCAATTTCAACCGTCGAACAACCGCCATGCCACAAGAGTCCCCCCGCGTTAGGCCCCTTCCAGACGCCGTCGGGTTGGCGATGGGCGCTCCGTCGACTCGGTCAACGACGGCGGAGCCACTTCGATCAAATCCGCGATCTCAGCGTGATCGGCACAGCGGTCATCTTGCCACTAGGCTGCAAAGCGACACATACGATCGTGACCAGCCCGCGCAAGTGACTTCTTCGTTGGGCGTGGCGCTCAGGTTCCGAAATCGAAACGCGTAGAGGTGAGGGATTTGGCCTTTTTCTCCTGCACCAGCAGCTGAACCTCCACCATGTCCTCAAAACGGAGCGGCTGCTGAAGTCACACTGGCATGCAATTCCCTCGGGAACCCGAGCGGAGGGCTATAATGTGCCAGCACAACGGAAAACCCGAGCGAACGGTAAAACCCGTGCTCAGCCGTTTCATGAAAACGGAAAAAGTTGAATAGTGCATGATTCCAGCCATGTCCGTTTCGGAAAACTCGACGCGCCGTGTGATTTGAATTCGTAGGCCATCAGCAACTGCTGGCCACGGGGTCGGACATGACCGACCTGACAGTCTGGCCAGTTGGGCTTAGTTCCTGGAATAGCGAGATGGTCTGCTCCGCCATCCGTTCGATGCCGAATTGATTCAAAGCTGCCTCCCGTCCCGATTCACCGAGAACGCGTCGCCGAGCAGGGTCAAGCAGTAGTGATTCAAGGGCATCAGCTACGTCAGGGCGCTGCCAGGCTCGCAAATGGTGCCCCCATTGGAAATGGCCAGCAGTTCGGGGAACGAACCATGGCGCGGTTGCACGACCGAACGCCATTGCGGCCCAGGCCTCCACCAGATAAAGCCCAAATGCTTCCCCATACAGAGCCGGCACGGAGAGGACAGACAACGAACGATAAAAATCTACCTTTCTGTTCCCTGGTTAAGTTCGGGCAGAATTCCGTCTCGCCCAAAAGCCCGTGCGCCTGCAACTGTTCGCGCAAGCCTTTGACGAGGCCTGCCTCGTCCACGGGACCCAACCCACCGCCGATGCGCAATCTGAGCTGTTTGACCCGGTCTCTGCGCCTCAAGTTCGATGAAAGCATCTACCAGCGTGTGCAACCCCTTTCCTGCACATGCGCGCGAAGTAGCCTGTGACCGGGGGATTCGAGGAACAACGGGTTGGTAACCCTCCAGATTGATCCCACTGTAAACGACCTTAACCCGCTCGGGGCGAAGCTGCAGCCGCCGCATCATCACTCCGGCAAAGTAATGGCTCGTGGGCAGGAACCAATCGATATCCCTGGCCCTTTCCTGGGCCGCCCGCCAGCTGGCCGCCCGGTAGGCTTCGGGCAGCGAATCCAGGAAGCTGTCTTCCGGCAAGGAGACACACGATCGGCACGCGCATCTCCCGTTTCAGCCGGCGAGCCATCCCCATTAGCAAAAAGCGTCGGAAAGGCAAATGACATCGGGCTTATAGTGGCTCTTCAGCCAATGAACCAGGTCTTCCAACTCGCGAGTTCGATGCCCGCGCTCTCCCTGGAGCATCGACACGGTCAGCGCGCCGACGTCTTGCGGACGCGTCTTGGCCGCTGAACCAGAGGCCCACTTCAGCAGCCGAGGCGAATTCAGCAGGCGGTGAGCCCAGGCCGGAAGCTTGCCGAACAGGGGCGCTTTCTGTTGCAGGAAGACATTGATCCTGCCGAAAAGTAGGAATGCCGGCTTCGATCCTCCTCATCGAGCGTCATGGGAAGATGGCAGTGGAACCATGACCGCTTCATGTCCCCTGTTTGCGCCACGCGGCGACAAGCGCGTTTGTCGCGTGAAAGCAGCCGCCGCAATACATGCCCTCAGCTCCCGGGGTGACCGAACGACTTTCAGCGCAGGTGGTCGCGGTCCCTCCACGAGGGGAATCGTCGTCTCAATCAGGTCACGTGCCTGCATTCACCATCGGTCCGTGGAACTGGTTCCGCCTCCGCTGGAGGCCTTGCTTCGCACAGTTGCCAGCGCCACCGAATTATGGCTTGTCCGCGTCCGGCCAGCATGTCAGCAACTGCGCGACGCATCGCGCGGTTAAGCTGGTGCTGCGTTCGACTCAGCTGGCCGCCAAAGCACCCGCCACTGGCTATCCGTTCTCCGAATCCGGACGGTGGCCTTAATCGCTTTGCCATTTTCATCAATCTCCTTATCGCTGGATGCGCCGCGGGGATCGGAGTCGGAAGAGGCAGGATTTCGACCACCTCGGCTAAAGCGGCTCGCCCCACCGTATCGCGCAACGTGTTCCGCTTGAACAAAGCAACCCTGCGGTTCGGACAAGCTCAAGGTCGGACCATTACGTCATCCGCCTTGGCCTCGGTACCGCTTTGGGTCGACCGGAGTGCGGGACCGAACGCACCCGCAGCAAGTCACCCAGCGGCACCCGCTCGTCGAGAATGTTGCGGCAGCATCAGACAGCGCCAGATTGATGCGAATTGCACCAAATTCCACTGGTAGTTCGGTTTCATCGGTGACCAGGACCACTTCCCGAAAGTAGTAATCGTCCCGATACTGGCGACCCAAGACACGGAGATGAATGACCCTGGCATGATAGGCGGAGAGGGTCGGCGTCATATCGTTGTTATGGACTAACAATCGCCGATATGGCTCAGGCATTTCCGCCGGCTCGATCATTTCAATTTCCGGCAATGGCAAACGGGCGCGCGCGTAAAAATCATCAAGTGGGTAGGCTGCCGGCAATGCTCTCAACGTATCGGTCCCAGATTCCGTAAGGACGGAACTTTGGCCTCTCGGTCCCGGGCCTCCGGAATTGGGAAGATCAGGCATAACGAGCGGCGTTATGTTGCGGGAGAAAGAACTCGTGAAGGAGTCGGTCCACTTGCAGCAATCCTTCGCGGTTTAAGCGGATCGTATCGTCATCCACCGTCAGAAATCCCCACTCGCCGACGGTGCGCAGGGGAATCGCGAACCGTTGCCGAACGTCGACTCCAAACTTCCGTAGGAAATAAGCAATGCTGGTCCGACCGAGCTTCAGCTGCAGAATGAACTCGCGAATAAGCCGCTCGTCTGCCGAGGGAGTTAAGGCGCGATAAACCGGCAGGCGCCCATCCGTGAGTGCTGCCATGTACGGTTCAAACTCGTGGTGATTCTGATAATGGGTCCCCCCAATATGCCCGAACGACGCCACGCCGAGACCGAGCAGGTCCGCGCCTGCCCAAAGTCGGTCCCGGTAGACAAACGACGTCCTTGATTTGTCTTTGACCGCCGTATAGGCGCTGGCAACGGTGTAACCGGCACACTCCAGCTCTGCAAACGCATAGGCGACCCACTGACGCTTCGTCTCCCAGTCAGCGACCGGCGCGACTAAGCGTCCCTCCGCCTTCATTTGTTTGTAGATGGTCGTGTTATAGGGCACCTCCATTTGGTAAATGGTGACGCTGTCCGGTTGGAGTTCGATCGTCTTGCGCACGCATTCGCGCCAATTGGCTTCCGTCTCTTCGACCATCCCCGCGATCAAATCGATGTTGATCTGTGGAAAGTCCAGTTCCCGCGCGAAAGCGTACGCGCGCGCGATTTCTTTGCTGTGATGCGCCCGTCCATTTATTTCAAGGATGCGGTCATCGAAGTTCTCGACCCCGAGGCTGAGCCGAGTGACACCCATGTCACGGATGCCTTTGAGCTTGTGATCAGTCAGCGTGCCTGGCTCGCATTCAAACGTCACTTCTTCAACCTTGTCCCACGGCAGCAAACCTTTCATTCCGTCGGTCAGATGTCGTAACTGGTCAACCGACAGGTAACTGGGCGTTCCGCCGCCGAAATAAACAAAGGTGGGCCGACGATCGGAGATGAAGGCGTGATCGGAATAGAGACGCAGTTCTTTTAAAGCCCCTTCGATGTAAGCTCGAATCGCCGCCGAATCCTTGTCCGTATAGACCTTGAAATAGCAGAAGTGACAACGTTTTCGACAGAAGGGAATGTGCAAGTAGACCCCTAAATCTGTGCCCGGCTTCGGTGCCCGATCCAGAGCAGCCAGGAACTCGCTGGTCGCCTCCGGCTTCCAGAACGAATAGGGTGGATACTTGGAGACGAAGTAATTTCCGACCGTCGTGTCCTTCGCAGCCGGCGCCGCCGCCGGGTTCCGAGGAGCTTCAGGGATGCTGCTGACAATCATAGGCAATTCGTTTCCCGGCTATTTCCCCTTGGCTCCAAACGCGTAAATGAACCCGTCCTCAGAGCCGATCAGGACCCGGCCATCCACCACCGCGGGCGATGCTGAGATCGGCTTCCCAATTTCGTAGGCCCACAGTTCTTTACCTGTGGCGAGTGCCAGGATGTAGAGGCGTCCGTCGTCTGAACCAACCACCACCTTGTCGCCGCAGACAACCGGTGAACTGTCGACTTTGCCTCGGGCGCTGAAAGCCCAGACTTCGCTCCCATCAGCTTTGCGCAAGCAATGCAAACGCTTGTCTCGTCCCCCAACCAATACCCGGTCGCCGACCACTGCTGGCGAGGAAAAAAACGGAAATGGCCTGTCTTTGAAACGCCAGGCGACCTTTCCTCCCGCCAAATCGACGCAGAGAAACTCGTTCTCATAGTGACCAAAGTAGGCTCGATTGTCGGCCACCGCGACCGATGCTGCAATATAAGCGCCTGCCTCGATCTCCTTCACCTTCTGTCCATCGACAAGCGAAATCATATGGACAACCGCGTCACAACCTCCGAAGACGGTCTTACCGCCCGCAATGGCTGGGGAACCGTTAATATAATTGCCGGTCTCATATACCCAGTTCGTCTGGCCTGTCATCGAATCAACACAGTGCAATTTGAAATCATAACTGCCCACGACGATCCAGGGACTCTTGCCGCCCTCCGGTTGAAACCAGTTTGGTCCGCTCAGAATCTTGTCTCCAGTTTCATACCTCCACAATTGTTTGCCGGTCTCTGCATCCAGGGCGTAGAGGAACGCGTCCGTCGAACCGAAAAAGACTTTGCCGTTCAATACCAGAGGCGAAGATTCGACCGGGCCCTGCGTCTTGAAAGACCAGACCTTCCGCCCAGTGGCGAGATCGAGCGCGTAAAGAGAACCGTCATCCGACCCAACGAATACGCGTCGGTCGACTACGGCGGCGGATGATTTCACCGGCCCCTCCGTCTTGTAACTCCAGAGAAGGGCGGGGGAATCCGGCAGCTTGCCGGCTGCGACGCCGGTTAGCGCCGGGTTGCCGCGGAACATCGGCCAGCTGGCCGCATCGGCCTGGGTGGCTCCTGAGACGGGAGAGCCGAAAGGCGCCCAAATGGCTAGGCACAATATGACTGCGCCAGTCTCGATTGCTCTTGCCACTTTGGGAGCCAGGAACTGCATGCGATCGTGCCCGATTGCGGCGCCACTATCGTTTAGACTCCGCTATTTGGCAACCGATTTGTACTTACACGTATGATTTCGGAAAAGGGTTTTTCGTGTGCGGCGGCGGCGTTCCGAAAGGAACTAGCCGAAGCGAAACGGTCAACCGGAATTCTCTTCCCAGAGGGCCAACGCGCCGCCGAAGACCACTGTTGCTGCCCAACGATGCAGTAACTTCTTCGTTATTGGTCAGTGTTGATGAACGCCGCCATCATCTGTCGAAAGCAAGAGGTTGGCTTTCGGGGGAGCGGTTCGACAAGCGCTTCCCAACGTTCCAGCGCAGGCAACTTTGAAAACAATTTGACCAACCTGATGCGGCGATGATACGGTCACCCGCTTTCACGCGAGTTCTGTGTTTCCCAAAGACGGAGGTGATCGTCATGTGCCGGAACATTAAAACGCTGTTCAACTTCGATCCACCTGTGACGGATGAAGAGATCCGGGCGGCATCGTTGCAGTTTGTCAGGAAAATAACCGGTTTCAATAAACCATCCAAGGCCAACGAAGCGGTCTTTCTTGCTGCGCTCGACGAGATCTCGGCGGTCTCACTCCGTCTTCTTCGTTCGCTAGACACGACGGCGCCACCGAGAAACCGAGAAGACGAAGTCGCAAAAGCCAAAGCTCGGGCCGCGGCTCGCTTCGGGAGATCTTAGAAAGCGTCGCTTGCTCGAGACAATTCCTCATATTCATCTAACACTTCCGCCCCAGTAAGGGCCATCTACTCATGCCGAGGAATTTCGGTTACCGGGTTTCCAAGAAATAAACGCAAGCGCCTCGTCCTCGCCCAGGAATTCTCGACCGGGAGTGCTCTTCCTGTCGACGTTGATAACAGCGCGAGTTGCTAGAAGTTCGAGCTTGTCTTCCCCGGCGGGTTTCTGGTTGCCAAAGGCGAGCTCCATTTGCGCCGCTGGCGGCTTTGGTAGATCCCTCCGGCGATGAACCCAATGAGTACCCCCACCGGGCCGGTGACAAAGATTCCGAGGAGCGGACCTTGGTTTGCTGCCGGCGTGAAGATGATCGGGCCGAAAAAGCCGGCGGCGAGGCCAAAGCCGCCAAGGATCAGAGCCCCGATCAATGGATATCGCAATCCCTTCATACTCGAAGTGTCTAGCTGCCGGCTTGTTCCTATGGTGCGTTTCGACTCCAGAATACTTCTACTAACGGGGTTCGGCAAATTCAGGCAGGTCATGTCCTGGATAGCACGACTCCGCCGCGCGGCGTCGTCCGCCCGGAAATTGAATGGCCGCCAGTAGCAGGTGTCGTAGCGAACTCCATCCAGGATGCGGGCGACGCCCCAGCCACGGGTTCGACCCCAAATTCTTCTCTTTTCGGGATGGGCTGTTTCGACCTTGCGATTTTGCCGAGGTGCCTCCGCAGATAGGAGCGAAGGGTGGAGATTGCCACAAACAGTCGTCCGACCTGCATTCCTGGCTTTCCTCGAAGTCAATGGTCCGATATCTCTTGAAGGAGATGTCCCGAGCGCGATCCTGACCATGACCGTGGTCACAGGCCGATTATCGCGCCAGCCGGCTTTCTGGAGGGGACATTGACAAATTGGGCGACTTACCAAGTGAATGCGGCTCAATAATTTGCAGGCAGCACACGACTTT